>JBOIAQ010000009.1:0-117299 GCA_050739115.1 Steroidobacteraceae bacterium
GCTCGCAAACCGGTCCATGAACTCACTCCACGTTCGGGGATAATCCTCCCCGGCGATCGGCATGCGCTCGGTCGTGGCCATGGAGCGCATTTTGCCAGGAGTGGAGCTAGGCAGATACCCCTTACATCCATACAGGAGCCGGGTAAAGTGTCGCGCGCAGGGCCATAATGACTCCAAAAATGCGGGCGCGACCCGCGGGAGGCGCAGGTGAATGAGTCAGGACAGCAGGGGAGCTATGATGGCGCCGTAAGCAAAGACGAGCGCAATCTCGCGATGTTTGCGCACCTATCGGCGTTTATCGGGCTTATTTTTCCGTTCGGTGGCAACGTGGTCGCGCCGCTCATCATGTGGCTCACGCAGCGCGAGAAATCGGCGTTCGTGGCGGATCAGGCGCTGGAAGCCCTCAATTTCAATCTCACCGTGTTCCTGGCGGCCATCGTCTGCGGGATCCTGTTCATCGTCGGGATCGGCGTGCTGCTCGGCTTGGCGCTGGGCATCATCTGGCTGATCGGCACCATCTTCGCCGCAATCCGCGCGTCCGAAGGGCAGCGGTACCGGCACCGGTTCACGCTGCGGCTGGTGCAGTAATCCGCGTGGCCGAGCAATAGCCTCTACACCGTATCCTTCAAGGGCACCGCGGCATCGGCCAGTCTGCCGGGATTCGGCCGCGCGCGAGCGGCGATCAGCTTGCGCGCCGCCATCTGGTCCTTGGGACTGTTCACGGTATCGACCGCGATCAATTCCCCGCCGCGCAGATAACACGCGCTGAATATGTGGCTCGCGGGGTCACCGCGCATCACGACGGTGTCATACCCCTGGCCCACGCCGATGATGATCAGCTTGAGGTCGTACTGATCCGACCAGAACCATGGCACCTTGTCGTGCACGGTCTCGAAGCCGAGCATGGCGAGAGCCGCGCTCGCGCCCTGCTCGAAAGCATTGTCGACCGACTCGAGCCGGAGCCGCCTGCCGTAGCGCAGGCTCGGGTGGTTGGTGCAGTCCCCCGCGGCATAGATCACCGGGTCGGAAGTGCGGCAGTGTTCGTCCACCACCAGACCGTTGTCGCACGCCAGCCCGGAAGCGGCGGCAATCTCATCGGCCGGAAGCACCCCGCAGCCCACGACCACAGAGTCCGCGGCGTGCTCCTCCCCATCGTCGGTCAGGACTGCCCGCACCCGGCTCGAGCGCGGGCCCGCGGTCAGCGCGCGCACTCTCGAATTGCAAAGGATCCGCACTCCGTGCCGGGCATGCTCGGCCTCATAAAATGCCGAGATCTGCGGGCAGACGACCCGGCTCATGACGCGGTCTGTCATCTCCAGCACCGTCACCTTCAGGCCACACTCCCGCGCGATGGCCGCCACCTCGAGCCCGATGTAGCCACCGCCCACGATGACCAGGCGCCCGCCCGAAGCCCATCCGGCGCGGATACGATCGACGTCGGCGATGGTCCGCAGAAAGTGCACGCCGTCGAGCTCGATCCCGGGTGCGGCGAGCGGCCGCGGACGGCTGCCGGTGGCGATCAGAAGAGCGTCATAGGCGATGGTTGAGTCGTCATCGAGCCGCAGACGTTGCTCGCGACGCGAGATCTCCTCGACGCGCCGTCCGAGTCGGGTCTCGATTGAATGTGACTCGTAGAACCGCGGTGGCCTCAGGAGCAACCGTTCGCGCTCCAGTGCACCGGCCAGGTATTTCTTGGAGAGCGGCGGGCGCTGATAAGGCAGCCACGGCTCATCGCCGATGAGGACGATCTGGCCCGTGAAGCCCTTGCGCCGGAGCGTATCGATGGCCTGGATGGCTGCCTGCCCGGCGCCCGCGATGGCTATTCGCTCGTACACGGCCGGAGCTTAGCGTATGGGCTGACGGCGCTGCACCAGCCGTGAGCGCGAGTGCGAGACAATTGCGCCATAATGGTGCACAGGGCTCCCGGCCGGGCGGAGCGTTGGCGTAACTCAGGCATTTACAGTATTCCCTCGCGTGGCATGAAAGCTGCAAAATCGCGCCTGCCGCGCACTCGGCAGCCTGCCTCGTAAGAGAAAGCACAGACACCCGACGGAGTCGCACATGAAACTGGTCACCGCCATCATCAAACCATTCAAGCTCGACGACGTGCGCACGGCGCTCTCCGACATCGGCGTCTCGGGAATGACGGTAACCGAGGTCAAGGGCTTCGGGCGCCAGCGCGGGCATACGGAGTTGTATCGCGGCGCGGAATACGTGGTGGACTTCGTGCCGAAGACACGGATCGAGGTGGCCGTGCGCGCCGATCTGGTCGATCAGGTCGTCGAAGCCGTCCTGAAGTCGGCCAAGACCGGCAAGGTGGGCGACGGCAAGATCTTCATCACCGACATTCAGCGTGTCATCCGCATCCGCACGGGTGAAACCGACGATGCTGCGTTGTAGACCGGCCCGAAGTCGCCTGCGGCGCTTCGGGCAGCCAGCCCATTCACTGACTTTGATCTCGCGGCCCGAGGGCGGCCTCGGGCCGCTTCATCATTTGCTTTCGTACGGCGCCCGGTTTTTGCACGGTGCCGCGCTTGACTGAGTGACGGCGCCCGAGTAATTCACTGGCATGGCACTTGCGATTCGATTTCACGCGCACGGCGGCCCCGAGGTTCTGCGGATCGAGGATCTCGAGCCCGGTCAGCCGCAGCCCGGGGAGGCGCAGGTGCGCCATACCGCCATCGGGCTCAACTACATCGATGTCTATGACCGGACCGGGCTCTATCCGGGTGAGCTGCCGAGCGGCCTGGGGCGCGAGGCGGCGGGTGTCATCACGGCGCTCGGGCGCAGGGTTCGCGGCTTCAAGGTAGGCGACCGAGTCGCCTACGTGAACTCGCGGCCAGGCGCGTATTGCGAGGTCCGCAACGTCCCGGCGGAGCGCCTGGTGAAGGTGCCCCGCGGCATCTCCGACGAGCAGGCCGCCGCGCTGATGTTGAAAGGCCTCACCGCGCACTACCTGTTGCGGCGCACCTACCGCGTGGCGCGCGGCGAGACCGTTCTCGTGCATGCGGCGGCCGGTGGGGTCGGGCTCCTCCTCTGTCAGTGGGCCAAGGCACTCGGCGCGAGGGTGATCGGGGTGGTGGGGAGCGATGCGAAGGCGGAGTTGGCGCGCCGCCACGGCTGCAAGCACGTGTTGATCCTCGGCCGCGACGATCTGGTGGCGGAGGTGAGGAGGCTCACCAAGAACGAAGGGGTGGCGGTCGTCTACGATTCGGTCGGCAAGGACACTTTCATGGACTCGCTCGATTGCCTGCGTCCGCTCGGCATGATGGTCACCTACGGGAACGCCTCCGGACCACCTCCAGCGGTGAGTCCGCTCGAGCTCAGCAAGCGCGGCTCGCTCTTCCTGACCCGCCCCACGCTCTTCAACTACATTGCCACGCGGGCGGCACTGGATGCCGCGGCGCGGGAGCTCTTCGCGGCGGTCAAGAGCCGCGCCGTACGCATCAGGATCGGACAGCGCTACCCGCTCAGGGACGCCGCCCAGGCACATCAGGATCTCGAGGCGCGCCGCACGACCGGTTCGACGGTGTTGATTCCGTAAGTGCCCGTGGTGGCCGCCGCGCCGGCCGCTACCGCAAAGGCAGCCGTACGATGAAACGCGACCCGAGGCCTTCGCCGTCGCTTTGGGCCTCAACCCCGCCCGAATGCAGGTCCACCAGGTGGCGCACGATCGCCAGTCCCAGCCCGAGGCCGCCGTGGCGACGGCTGATCGAGCCATCCTCCTGCCGGAACCGCTCGAAGACGTGCGGCAGAAATTCCGGCTTGATGCCCTGCCCGGTATCCCTGACGCTGATCTCCACCTGACCCTCGCGCATCGCGAGCTCCACATCGACCCTGCCGCCCGCCGGGGTGAACTTGATCGCGTTCGAGAGCAGGTTGCAGACGACCTGCTGCAGTCGCGCGGAATCGCCCCGCACCGGAGGCGTCCGCTCCAGCGATGATGCGACTCTCACCTCCTTGGTCTGCGCCGCCGGCTGCATGGTGGCGATTGCACTCTCGACCACCCGCAGGGGCTCGACGTCACCGAGCTCGAGAGTGATCTTGCCGGTCACGACACGCGCGACATCGAGCAGGTCCTCGATCAGGCGTCTCTGCGCCCGGGCGTTGCGCTCGATGGTCTCGAGCGCCCGCGCCTGCGTCGCCTCATCGAGACGGCGGGTGCGCAGCAGAGTGATCCAGCCGAAGATCGCATTGAGTGGCGTGCGCAGCTCGTGCGACATGGTGGCCAGGAACTCATCCTTCAGGCGGCTGAGCTCCTCGGCCTGTCCGCGCAGCTGCCGCTCGCGCACGAGTAACTCCTCCCGCTCGTTCTCGGCGCGCAGGCGCTCTTCGATCTCCGCCTGCAGCCGCTCGTTGCTCCGCAACAGCTCGGCGGTGCGCTCCTCGACCCGCGACTCGAGATCCTGATTCGCGCGGGCGAGCGCCGCCCGCGTCAGGAAAAGATCCAGGAACACTCCCACCTTGGCGCGCATGACGGGCGCGACGATGGGTACCTGGATGTAATCAACGACCCCCAGCTCGTAGCCGCGCGCGCTCTGTACGTCATCGGCCTGCGCGGTCACCAGAATGATGGGCGTATGGCGCGCGTTGCGGTGTTGGCGCAGGAGCGCGGCAGTCTCGAGGCCGTCCATGCCCGGCATGTTGACATCGAGCAGAATGACCGCGAACTCCCCCTCGAGCACCCGCTTCAGAGCTTCCTCTCCGGAGGCGGCCATGACCATATCGGCCTCGAGCCCCTCGAGTATGGCGCCATAGACCAGGCGCTTCTCGGGCAGGTCATCGACAATCAGGATCCGCGCACGCGAAGCAGAGGGGGCCCCTTGCATCGTCAGCGCACGACCCGCAGGGGACGAGCATTGCGTCCGATCCCTAGGGCACCGCTGCGCACCACCTCGAGAAGCTCCGCGCCGCGGACGAGATCGGCGGTGAAGCTGTTTATTTCCGCTTCGCTCGCGGTGAGCTCGACGATGAACCCGTCCGGCGCCGGATCGAGCACGCGGCCGCCGGTACGCACGACATAGCCTCGGAGCGCGTCGGTCTCAGCCGGCCGGACCCGGAGCTTCAGCAGGATGAGCTCGCGCTCGAGGTGCTCGCCCGTCGTCATATCCTCGATGCTCACCACGTCCACCAGCTTGTTCAGCTGGTTCACGATCTGTTGGATGACTGCATCCGAACCGGTGGTGACCAGCGTGAGCCGAGAGACCGTCGGATCGTCGGTGGGTGCAACCGAGAGCGACTCGATGTTGTAACCGCGCGTCGAGAAAAGCCCGGCCACACGGCTCAGGGCGCCGGCCTCGTTCTGCAGCAGAATGGCGATGATATGACGCATGCGCGCTCGGAGGGGCCCAGATGGGCCAGTATGGGCAAGCACAGACGGCAGAATAAAGGATCAGGCGCCGAGCGGCCATTCCGGGCGACTTTCGTGCCGTAGATCGACCTGCTAGTCTTTCAAGACCACCGCCCGCGCGTCTCGGGCCGAGAGCTCCGCATGAGCGACACCGTCATCCAGCCCCGTCCTGCCGGACACCCGCTCGCGGGCCAGACCTTGTCCGGAGCGAGGATGATCGTGCAGGTGCTGGCGGATGAGGGTGTGGGAGCCATCTTCGGCTACAGCGGCGGCGCAATTCTGCCGACATATGATGCCGTATTCCTCTTCAACGAGGAGCAGAGGCAGCGCGGCGGTGAGCAGATCCCGCTGATCGTGCCGGCCAACGAGCAGGGGGCGGGCTTCATGGCGGCGGGGTTCGCGCGCGCCACGGGCCGCGTCGGCGTGTGTCTGGTGACCTCCGGGCCGGGTGCCACCAATACCGTGACTCCCATTCGCGATTGCATGGCCGACTCGGTACCGATCGTGGTGATCTGCGGGCAGGTCGCCCGCGCCTCCATCGGAACGGATGCCTTCCAGGAGGCACCGGTTGCGGCCCTGATGGGATCCGTCGCCAAGCACGTATTCCTCGTCACCGATCCAACGCGGCTCGAGGCCACGCTCCGCTCCGCGTTCGAGCTCGCGCGCACCGGTCGGCCGGGGCCCGTCGTGATCGATGTGCCGAAGGACGTGCAGAACTGGGAAGGCGTGTTCCACGGCGCCGGCACGCTGCCCCTGCCCGGCTATCGCCGCCGGATGAAGGAACTCACCGATCAGGTCATCGAGACCGGCGAGGCCGAGTGCTTCTTCGAGATGCTGGGCGAATCGCAACGTCCGCTGATTTACGCGGGCGGCGGCGTCATCAATGCCAACGCGGCGGAAGCGCTCGCGGAATTCACTGCCGCCTTCGGCATTCCGGTGGTGACGACGCTGATGGGCATCGGCTCCATCGACACCACCCACGCGCTGTCGATGCGGATGCTCGGCATGCACGGCGCCGCATTCGCCAACTACGCCGTCGAAGACTGCGACTTCCTCATCGCCGCCGGCGCGAGATTCGACGATCGGGTGGCCGGAGTGCCGGCGAAGTTCGCGCGCCGGGCCCGCCGTATCGCCCATCTCGACATCGACCGCGCCGAAATCAACAAGGTGAAGCGCGTGCAGTGGAGTCACGTCGGTCTGCTCGCCGAGGCGCTGACTGCGCTCACCGAACATGGGCGGCGCACCGGTTTCCAACGCGATTATGGCGAGTGGCGCACGGCGCTGGCGGATCTCAGGCGCGTGCACGCGATGGGCTACGACCGCGAGAGCCCGCTCATCCAGCCGTATTACGTGCTCGAGGAGATCAACAGACACACCCGCGGTGAGGCGATCATCACCACGGGCGTGGGCCAGCACCAGATGTGGGCGGCGCAGTACTGCGATTTCCGCCGACCCCGGCTCTGGCTCACCTCCGGCAGCATGGGCACCATGGGCTTCGGCCTGCCGGCGGCGATCGGCGCTCAGCTCGCGCATCCGCGCCGCCTGGTGGTGGACATTGACGGCGACTCGAGCATCCGCATGAACATCGGCGAGCTCGAGACCGTGACCACCTACGACCTGCCCGTCAAGATCGTCGTGCTCAACAATTTCGGTGACGGCATGGTCAAGCAATGGCAGAAGCTCTTCTTCAAAGGGCGGCTGTCGGCGAGCGACCGGTCGCTGCACAAGAAGGACTTCGTCCGTACGGCGCAGGCGGACGGGTTTCGCTACGCCGTGCGGCTCGACTGCAAGGCGGATGTGCCGCGTGTCATCGAGGAATTCATCCGCTTCGAGGGGCCAGCGTTCCTCGAGGTCATGATCGACCCGGACGCGGGTGTTTATCCGATGGTGGGCCCGGGCCAGGGCTACGAGGAGATGATCACCGGCGAGCACATCGCCTCGCGCCACAAGGTGGATATCAAGCCGCCGGATCCCTCGGAAATGTTCTGAGAGCAACATGAAATACCTGCATACCATGGTCCGGGTGACCGATCTCGATGCCTCGCTGCGCTTTTACCGCGACGCGCTCGGGCTCGTGGAGCTCAAGCGCAGCGACTACCCTCAAGGCCGCTACACGCTGCTGTTCCTCGCCGCGCCCGGCGATGAGTCGGCACAGGTCGAGCTGACCTTCAACTGGGATCCCGGGACCTATGCCGGTGGCCGCAACTTTGGCCATCTGGCGTACGCGGTCGATGATATCTATGCCACCTGCCAGCGCCTCAGGGATCACGGCGTCCCCATCAACCGGCCGCCGCGGGACGGGCGCATGGCGTTCGTTCGCTCGCCCGATCAGATCTCGATCGAGCTGCTGCAGCGTGGAGCGCCGCTTGCGCCCGCGGAGCCGTGGGCCTCAATGCCGAACACCGGAACCTGGTAGGCGCGGTAGATCCCGTGCGCGCGCGGGACTGAGCACGATGCCGTCCGATGCGCCGGAGAAGCTCCTCGAGCGCTATCTGCGCGAGCAGATTCCGCTCTCGGCCGCCATGGCCTTGCGGGTCGAGATGGCCACCGTCGAGCAGGTGCGGCTCTGGGCCCCTCTCGCCCCGAACGTCAATCACCATGAGACCGTCTTCGGGGGCAGCGCCGCGGCGCTCGCCATTCTCTCGGCCTGGGCGCTGCTGCACCTGAGAATCGAGCGCGCGGGCCTGCGGGCGCGGCTCGTCATCCAACGCAGCGATATGGAATACGAGCGACCCATCGCGGGGGATTTCGAGGCGGTCTGCCGATTCTCCGACGAGCTCGCCTGGGAGCGGTTCCGGATCACTCTCGTGCGTCGCGGCCGGGCTCGCCTCAGGCTCACCGCCCATCTCGTGTATCAGGCAGAGCGCATGGCCGGCTTCGAGGGTGAGTTCGTGGCGCTGCGCCCAGCGTGAGCGGCGGATCGCCACAATCGCGTGCGCGAGGATGGAAAGTGCACCGGGAAACGGTGCAGAATGCAGGGAGTTGGAAACGACGCCGCTCGTCAAGAAGAGGCAACCTCACATGAGCAACGCTGAGATTCGGGGGCGATTCGTCTGGCACGAGCTGATGACGACCGATCCGCAAGCCGCGGCCACCTTCTATTCCAAAGTCCTCCCGTGGAAGACCCAGGCTTCCGGGATGCCCGACTACACCCTGTGGGTAGCTGGCAAAACGCAGACCGGGGGCCTCATGGCCCAGCCGGAATCCGCTCGCCAGTCCGGTGCCCCGCCGAGCTGGCTCATTTACATCGGCACGCCCGATGTGGATGCGACCGCGGCCGCCGCGCAGCGGCTCGGCGGCAAGGTGCTGAGACCGCCCGCCGACATTCCCACCGTTGGGCGCTTCGCGGTGCTCTCGGACCCCCAGGGCGCCGCATTTGCGGTCTTCACGCCAGGTGGGTCGCCCACGGGCGGAGCTCCCGCGACCGATTTCTCCTGGCACGAGCTGGCGACGAGCGACCCGCAGGGCGCACTGGCGTTCTACTCTGAGCTCTTCGGCTGGAGCCGCGGGCCTGCCCATGACATGGGCCCGGGCGGCATCTACCAACTCATCGAGCACGGCGGCGCGCAGATCGGTGGCGTCTTCAAGCTGATGGACGCATCGAAGCCACCACACTGGCTCACCTATATCCGGGTTGCGAGCGCCGATCGCGCGGCTGCCGCCGCGAAGGCGGCCGGCGGTCAGGTCACGCAAGGACCGATGGAGGTTCCCGGCGGTAGCCGCATCGCGCAGATCCTCGATCCTCAGGGCGGCGCATTCGCGGTGCACGAGCTCGCCAAGCCGGCGGCGACTGCAAGCGCCGCAAAGCCGGCCACCATCACTGCCCAGAGCAAGGCTGCCGCCAAGCGGCCGGCGGCTCGAAAGGCCGCCTCCCGGCCGGTCAAGCGCGCGGCCGCGAAGGCGAAGAAGCGCCCGGCAGCGTCCAAGCGGTCGGCCGGAAAGTCGCTCAGGAAGAAGGCAGCCCCGAAGCGGACCCCCCGTCGCAAGAGCGCCAAGAAGAAACCGGCGCGGCGCCCCGCGAAAAAATCAGCCCGACGAGGCAAGTAGCTTCACGCCAGCGCTGGCGATAGGCACCGTTCGAAAGCAAGTAACCAAGCGAGGTGAAAGAGTCAAGCGCTGGCCGCTAAAGGCGCCGCAGGCGACTTTTAGCCAAGTCTAATCAGCGGCCGACCGAAGGTTTCCCCGCGCATCGGCTTGATGAGGTGCGCGGGCGCATTCTCCAGCCCGTCGGCCACATCTTCCCGGCACACCAGCCGATCCGCGCCGTACCAGGCGATGGCATCCTTCAGAAACTCGCCGCGGCGATGCTCGTAATCCGCCGCGTTCAACCGCAGCACGCGTACCTCTCCCGGCGGCCCGAAGCGAGATGGCGGCCCGAGAGCACGGGCTCGAGGAGCTCGCCGCCGGAGTTATCGAAGTAGACGTCGAACCCGTTCGGCGCAAGCTGTCGCAGCCGGATCCCCGGGTTTTCAGCGTGTTGGTCGACACACGCCGAGAAGCGCGCGTGCCGCATCGCCCGGTCGCACTTCTCGCGCGAGCCGCCGATCCCGATCGCCCGCGCGCCGTTGATCCTCGCCACCTGGCGGCCATCGCGCCCGCCGCATTGGCCGCGGCCGATACCAGGGACCGAGCAGGCCGAGCGCCCTCGAGGCCGGCCCCTGGCAGGGATGCAGCGCGCAGACATGCTGGCCATCGGAGACGCAGAGCTCGCGCATGCCACACTCGAGAACGACATGTTGGCCGACGGCGAAGACATCGTGCCGCGACTCGAGCACCTGACAAACACCTAATGCCGGCACCACATCACCGGGCTGCGGACCGGGCTGCGGGCGTGCGCCCACGGGCACGCAAACGAATGGATCGACCGCCAGCCAACGCGCGCGGCAGAGTATTCCGCCGTTGGTGAGCCGAGGCACTTCGCCCGGCAGTACCTCGAAATCCCCGTCGTCGTGGGCGTTCGCCTGATTGTGACTTCGAGGTTCCGCATCGCGCCGACCCTCACTATTGAGTTTGGGCCTCTGCCGCTTTCCGCCGCGCGGCATCCTGCTGATACGCGGCATTGATCTGCTGCTGCATCTTCGCCTCGGTCGCTTTCGCTTGTTTTGCCTGCTGCGCCTCCGAGGCGCCCCCGGCTGCGGCGGTGACCCCGGTTTCCGCGAGGCCGCAGCCTCCCAGCAGCAGGATCGCGAGCAGAGCCAAAGAGCCGGCGAGGGTGCGTACCATCCGAATAGCTTAAACCCGAACGGCCGCTGCGGCACAATCCGCGCTGCCACTATGCTCAAAGAACCCCCCTCGCACCGGCCGTCGGCGGGCCGAGCCTCAAAAAGCGCGCTCGCCGGTGCGGGCGCCCAGGGCAACGCCCGCGTCCGGCGCGGCTATTTCGAGTGCCGCTACGGCCAGCTGCATGTCCACAATGCCATCCCGGCGGGCGGCGGGTTCGAGGAGGGCACCCCTCTTCTGTGCCTGCATCCGAGTCCACTCTCCGGACGGGTCTTCGAGCGCTTCCTGGCCGTGGCCGGCGCGGATCGCTCAATTTTCGCCCCCGATCTGCCGGGCTTCGGTGACTCGGACCCGCCACCACAGGATGCCGGCCTCGCGGAGCACGCCGCCGCAATCGGCGATTTCCTCGACACCATGCGCCTGCGACGGGTCGATCTGCTGGGCCATGGCTTCGGCGCACTCGTCGCCGTCGAGCTGGCGAGCGCACGTCCCGATCAGATCCGGCGCATCGTTCTGGTGTCACCGCCACCCTCGCGGGAGGGCGGCCCGCGTGTCCCACCCGGGGCGTCTTCTGAAGCAGCCCCGTCGCGAAGGCCGCCGGCCGCGGACGGCAGCCACCTGCTCGAGGAATGGGGGCGAGCGGTGGCATATTGCGGAGCCGGTGCCACACCCGACATCGTGAGCACTGCGGTCGCGGAGCGGCTGCGCAACTCGGCTCAGGCCGCGGGCGCCGCCGCGGCGGAGCGCGATTATCCACTGCGCGCCCGCCTGGCACAGCTCTCCGTTCCGCTTCTCGTGTTGCGCCTCGGGAGTGAAGCGGAAAGCGCGCGCGAAGTGCCGGCGAGAGCCAGACTCATCGAGCTGCCCGAACACGGCGGCTCGGTCTTCCAGACGGCGCCGGAGACCGCCGCACAGGCCCTGGAAGCGTTCCTGCGCTAATCGATTGGCGCAAAGACGCCTGCGGCGCTATGCCCGAGCGCGGCCATGTGACCCAATTTGATCCCGCGGCTCCTCTGCGACCCGCTCACGCGAGAGCTACTGCCCCAGGAAACGGAGCGGCCCCGAGCCGCTTTATCACTTGCTTTCGGACGGCACTTCTTTGGGTGCCGATGACCTCGTCTGCTTACTCACTTGCTTTTGGTCTGTCCTCGATCGCGCGAGTCCAGTGCGCGACTTCGTCCACGGTCATCGAGCCCGCCACGGTCACTCTGGCATCCTCGAATCCCCACATACCAACATCGGTCAGGTACTGCTCGCGCGAGAGCAGCGTTCCCTGACAGACCCGTCGCGCCGGAGCGGGCGCGTGCAATTCAAGCTCGAGGCGCTCGATGAGGTCGGTCATCACCCCGGCGGGAATGCGGGTGCGCTCGGACGGATATACGAAACCGAACAGGTTGAGGTATGTGAGCAGCACGCGCCAGTGCGCGTCGAACCGCGCGCACAGCCGCCGCCAGTCGAGCCGCTCGGCGCACGCGAGCAGCAGATGCATGATGTCGGCGCCGTCATAGCGCTCCCGCTCGGCGATGAAGGCTTTCGACCAGATCATCTCCTCCGGTGGACAGAGGCGCACTTCGACGCCGAGCACCGAGCCGGCCTCGGCATGGGTGAACCACTCGCCGTCCACCTGCGCCAGCCCGTTGCCGGAGCTGAAGATGACATCGATGCAACCGTGCTCGCAGCTCGCCTTGCCGAGCCAGTGGGGAAATGTCAGCTCCGTCTCTATCCCCGCCTCGCTCAGCACGCCCATGACATCGCCATAATGCTCGCGACGCACGAACACGTCCAAGTCCTTCGTGTGCCGCTCGATGCCGGTGTAACGGTTCAGGGCGTACGCGCCGCCCACGAGGAATGGTATGCCGGCATCGACGAGCAGCTCGAGGTTCCGCAGATAGAAACCGCGGGTGCGCTCGTCGAGCTCTCCCTGACGCTCATCACTCGGCGGCATGCGGATTGCTCCGTGGCAGAACTACTGAGGAGCTTGAGCAAGCGATGCGCCTGGCGGCAGCCGCAGATCTGCACGTGAAGAAGACCTCCCAAGGGGCGCTGCAACCGCTGCTCGCGCCGGTCAACGATCATGCGGATGTGCTGCTGCTCTGCGGTGACCTCACCGACTACGGCCTGCGCGAGGAAGCGGTGATTCTCGCGAAGGAGCTCAACGCCGTCGTACGGATCCCGATCATCGCGGTGCTCGGCAATCACGACTTCGAGTCCGGCCAACAGGAGGACGTCTGTCGGATACTCACCGAAGCCGGCGTCAGAATTCTCGATGGCGAGGCGTGTGAGATCGGGGGCGTGGGTATCGCCGGCGCCAAGGGCTTCGCGGGCGGATTCGGACGCGCGACGCTCGGCGCCTGGGGCGAGCCGGCGACCAAGCGCTTCGTGCAGGAGGCGATCGACGAGGCGCTGAAGCTCGAAGGGGCGCTGGCCCGGCTGCGCACCCAACAGCGAATCGCGTTGCTGCATTATTCGCCCGTACGTGGCACGGTGGAGGGAGAGCCGCAGGATATCCTCCCCTACCTCGGCACGAGCCGGCTCGAGGAGCCGCTCAACCGCCACCCGGTCGATGTCGTCTTCCACGGGCACGCCCACCACGGCACGCCCGAAGGCCGCACCAGCACGGGCATCCCGGTCTACAACGTCGCCATGCCGCTCCTGCTGCAGAAGTATCCCGATCGGCCGCCGTTTCGCGTGGTGGAGCTGCCGGCGGCGGCGCCCTCGGAGACGGCGGCGGCGCTGTCGAATGCGTGGCAAAACGCGGGCAGCAAGCAACCGCCCATCGTCGAGCGGCCCTCGAAGCCGGATCATCACTGAGAGCGGAATTTCGCTAAGCTGGCGCCATGGCCAGCCCTTACATCGAGCGGATTCTCAAAGCTCGCGTCTACGACGTTGCGATCGAGTCCCCTCTGGAGGAGGCCCCTCGGCTATCACGGCGTCTCGGCAATCACGTGCTGCTGAAGCGCGAGGACTTGCAGCCGGTGTTCTCCTTCAAGCTGCGGGGCGCCTACAACCGCATCGCGCATCTTTCGGACGCGACGGCCAAGCGCGGCGTAGTGTGCGCTTCGGCGGGCAACCATGCGCAGGGAGTGGCGCTCGCGGCGCGCCGCCGCGGGATTCCGGCGGCGATCGTCATGCCGCACACGACGCCGCAGATCAAAGTGCAGGCGGTCATCGACCTGGGCGGCGAGGTCGTGCTGCACGGCGATGACTATGACACGGCGCTCGAACGGGCGCTCGAGCTCGCGCGCGAGCGCAATCTCATCTTCGTTCACCCGTTCGATGATCCGGATGTGATCGCCGGCCAGGGCACCATTGCGGTGGAGCTGTTGCGGCAGACGGGCGGCAACCTCGATGCGATCTTCGTGCCGGTGGGTGGCGGCGGGCTGATCGCCGGCATCGCGGTCTACGTCAAGTACCTCTATCCCAACATCCGCATCATCGGGGTGGAGCCCGAAGACGCGGCCAGCATGTACGAGTCGCTGAAGGCCGGACGGCGCATTACCCTCGACAGGGTCGGAATCTTCGCCGACGGCGTCGCGGTGAAGCGCGTGGGCGAGGAGACGTTCGCGCTCTGCCGCGGACACGTGGATGAGATCGTGCTGCTCGACACGGACGAGATCTGCGCCGCCATCCAGGACGTGTTCGAGGACACGCGCTCCATCGTCGAACCGGCTGGCGCGCTGGCGGTGGCGGGCCTGAAGAAGTACATTGCCCGCGAGGGGTGGCGCGACCGGCGGCTCGTCGCGATCAACAGTGGAGCCAACATCAACTTCGACCGCCTGCGGCACGTCGCCGAGCGTGCCGACCTCGGCGCCGAGCGCGAAGCGCTGCTCGCGGTCACGATCCCGGAACGGCCGGGCAGCTTCCTGAGCTTCTGCGAGCAGCTCGGTCACCGCAGCGTCACGGAATTCAACTACCGCTACGAAAGCGAGCAGGCGGCGCAGATCTTCGTCAGCTTCGGGCTCTCCCGCGGACGGATGGAGAAGGATGCGGTCGTTCGCGCGCTGCGCGACGCCCACTACGCGGTCACCGACATGACCGACAACGAGCTCGCCAAGCTTCACGTGCGCTACATGATCGGCGGTCGCGCGCGCGGCATCCGCGATGAGCTGCTCTATCGTTTCGAGTTTCCGGAGCGCCCGGGCGCGCTGCTGAAGTTTCTGCAGGCGGTGGCCGGGCGATGGAGCATCAGCCTCTTTCACTACCGCAATCACGGCTCGGACTACGGACGCGTGCTCGCCGGAATCCAGGTCCCCGCCGGCGAGCGGGCCGAGTTCCTCCAGCACCTCAACGAGCTGCACTACGCCTACGCGGAGGAGACGGACAACCCGGCGTATCGCATGTTCCTCGGAGCTTAGGACCGCTGCGTGACGGGGCTGGGTCCGGGTGGCCGATCAGCGGCCCGGCAACTCTGCGGCCAGGCGCGATCGGGGCGTCTCAGTTCAGGACCACCAGCAGATCCTTCGCATCCACCTGCTGTCCCGGACTCACCAGCACTTCCGCCACCTCGCCGTCGAGCTCCGCGCGCACCGCGGTCTCCATCTTCATCGCCTCGAGCGTCGCCAGCATGTCACCGCGCGCGACCTTACGGCCGGCGGCGACCGCTAGGGTCGCGATGGTTCCGGGCATGGGGGCGCCCACCTGCCTGGGATTGCCGGGCTCGGCCTTGCGCTGCGGCGGGCGCTTGGCGACCTGACTGCGATCGGGCACACGCACCGAGCGTGGCTGACCGTTGAGCTCGAAGAACACGGTGCGGGTGCCGTCCTCGTGGATCTCGCTCGCGGCCACGTAGCGCACGATGAGTGTCTTGCCGCGCTCGAGCTCCATGCTCACTTCCTGACCCGGCTCCATTCCATAGAAGAAGACCGCGCTCGGCAGAATGCCGACATCGCCGTACTGCGCACGCTCGGCGACATAGTCGAGCCAGACACGCGGATACATGAGATATGAGGCGAGGTCCTCGTCGGTCACGGGCCGAGCCAGCTTCTGTTGGATCCTGGCGCGCTCGGCGGTGAGATCGACCGACGGCAGCTGCGCGCCCGGGCGCCTCTCGAGCGGCGTCGCTCCTTTCAGCACTTTGCGTTGCAGGGCCTGCGGAAACCCGCCGTAGGGCTGGCCGAGGTCGCCGTGGAAGAGCTGCACCACCGACTCGGGGAACGGCACATCCACCTGCGGGTCGAGCACCTGCTGCGGTGTCAGGCCGCTCGTCACCATGAGCAGCGCCAGATCGCCGACCACCTTCGAGGTCGGGGTCACCTTGACGATGTCGCCGAACATGGCGTTGACGTCGGCGTACGCCTGCGCGACGTCGGGCCAGTGCGCATTGTCGATCCCGAGCGAGCGAGCCTGCTCGCGCAGATTGGTGTACTGCCCACCGGGCATGCCGTGCACGTAGACCTCGGATGCGCCGGAGCGGATATCGCTCTCGAAAGCGACGTAGAGCCGGCGCACCTGCTCGAAGTAGGAGGACACCCGGCGAAGCTTCGCCGGATCGATACCGGGGTCACGCGGTCCGTGGCGCAGCGCCTCGACGACGGAGCCGAGGTTCGGCTGCGACGTCAGACCGCTCATCGCATCGATGGCGCCGTCGATGGCATCCGCGCCCGCCTCGACCGCGGCCAACACGCTCGCCGCGGCGATGCCGCTCGTGTCGTGGGTGTGGAAGTGCACCGGCAGCCCAACTTCCTCCTTCAACGCTTTGACCAGCGCGTGGGCGGCCCGCGGACGGCAGAGTCCCGCCATGTCCTTGATGCCGAGCACGTGCGTGCCGGCCGCCTTGAGCTCGCGCGCGAGCTTCAGGTAATAATCGAGGGTGTACTTCTTCTCGTGCGGGTCGCTCAGGTTCCCGGTGTAGCAGATCGCGGCCTCGCAGAGCTTGCCCGACTCGAGCACCGCCTCGATCGGCATGCGCATGTTCTCGACCCAGTTGAGCGAGTCGAAGATGCGAAACAGATCAATACCGCGCTCCGCGGCGCGCGCGATGAAGAATCGCACCACGTTGTCGGGATAGTTGGCGTAACCGACGGCGTTCGCCGACCGCAGCAGCATCTGCAGCAGCAGATTCGGCACCCGCTCGCGCAGCATCGTCAGCCGCTCCCACGGGTCCTCCTTGAGAAAGCGCATCGCCACATCGAAGGTTGCACCGCCCCAGCATTCCAACGAAAAGAGCTGCGGCAGCAGGCTCGCGTAGTAGGGCGCGATGGCGATCATGTCGATGGTGCGCATGCGCGTCGCGAGCAGCGACTGATGCGCATCGCGGAGCGTGGTGTCGGTGAGCAGCACCCGCTCCTGAGTGAGCATCCATTTCGCGAAGCGCTCGGGCCCGAGCTCCTCGAGTCTCTGCCGGGCGCCCGCCGGCGGATCGGTGAGCGTCGCCGGCGGCAGCTTCGGCGTCTCGAGTCGCGCGGGGCGCGGGCGACCACGGGTCTCGGGATTGCCGTTGACGATGGTGTCGGCGATGTAGGTCAGGATGCGTGTGGCGCGGTCGCGCTTCGGTGGCCAGCGGAAGAGCTCCGGTGTCTCATCGATGAAGCGGGTGGTGTACTCGCCGTGCGCAAAGCGCGGGTGCGTGATCGCCTGATCGAGGAAACGCAGGTTGGTAACCACGCCGCGAATGCGGAACTCCCACAGCGCGCGGTGCATGCGCGCGATGGTTTCCTCGGGAGTCGGCGCCCACGCCGTCACCTTGACCAGGAGCGAATCGTAGGAGCGGGTGATGATCGCCCCGGTGTAGGCGGTGCCCGCATCCAGACGGATGCCGAAGCCCGCGGGGCTGCGGTAGGCGGTGATCTTGCCGTAGTCCGGGATGAAGTTGTTTTCCGGATCCTCGGTGGTGATCCGGCACTGCAGCGCGTGAGCGCCGATGCGGATCTCCTCCTGCGGCGGCACACCGCTCTGCGCGGTGCCGAGCCGTGCGCCCTCGGCGATGCGGATCTGCGCCTTGACGAGGTCGATGCCGGTCACGCACTCGGTGACGGTATGCTCGACCTGAATCCGGGGATTGACCTCGATGAAGTAGAAACTGCCGGAATCGGCGTCCTGCAGGAACTCCACCGTGCCCGCGTTGAGATAGCTCGCGGCGCGGCCGATGGCGAGCGCGGCTCTGCATAGCTCGGAGCGCTGCGCATCGCTCAGAAACACCGCAGGTGCGCGCTCGACGACCTTCTGATTGCGGCGCTGAACCGTGCAGTCGCGCTCGTACAGGTGTACCAGTCCCCCATTTACATCGCCCAGGATCTGCACCTCCACGTGGCGCGCGCGACGCACCAGCTTCTCGAGATAGACCTCGTCGTTCCCGAATGCCGCCTTCGCCTCCCGCCGGGCCACGGGCAAAAGCTCCGCGAGCTGCGCGTCGCTCTCGACGAGGCGCATGCCCCGACCCCCGCCTCCCCAGCTCGCCTTGAGCATGACCGGGTAGCCGATCTCCTGCGCGAGCCGCCGGCAATCCTCGAGCTCCGCCGGCAGCGCAGGGGTGGCGGGCATGACCGGTACCCCGGCGGAGGTCGCCAGCTTGCGCGCCGCCACCTTGTTGCCCAGTATGCGCATCGTCTCGGGCCTCGGGCCGACGAACAGGATCCCGGCCGCCGCGCAGGCCTGCGCGAACTCGGGATTCTCGGAGAGAAATCCGTAGCCCGGATGAATGGCCTCGACCCGGGCTTCATGCGCAATGCGCAGGATGTCCCCGATATCGAGGTACGCTTCGATCGGCCCCTTGCCGCGGCCGACGAGATAGCTTTCATCCGCCTTGGTGCGATGCAGCGAGAAACGGTCCTCCTGCGAGTAGATGGCCACGGTCCGCAGGCCAAGCTCGCTCGCGGCCCGCATGACACGGATGGCGATCTCTCCACGGTTGGCGACCAGAATGCTTCGAATTCGCTGCGGCATGACAGCTTTCGTCTGTAAAATCCCACTGATCATAGCGGGTTTCCTGGAGAAGTCGGCCCGCGCAATCGGATCTCGGAGGATCTCTCATGCATGCGATCGCCGTCCACGGCGGCGCCGGCGCGATGCCGCGACAGGCTCTGTCGGATGAAAGGGAACGTCGCTACCGCGATGGCCTCGCAGCCGCTCTCGACCTCGGATACGCCATCCTCGAGAAGGGCGGCTCGAGTCTCGATGCCGTCACCGCCGCCGTGCGGACGCTCGAGGATAACGAGCTCTTCAATGCCGGGCGCGGCGCGGCGCTGACCCGCGAGGGAGCCGCGGAGCTCGACGCCGCGATCATGGACGGCCGCCAGCAGCGAGCGGGTGCCGTGGCGGCCGTGCGTCATGTGAGAAATCCGATCGAGCTCGCGCGCAGGGTGATGGAGAAATCCCGGCACGTGCTCCTGGTCGGCGCCGGGGCAGAGGAGTTCGCGCTCGAGGAGGGCCTGAGCCTGGTGCCGAATGACTATTTTCGCACCGAGGAGCGCCGGGCTCAGCTCGAAAGCGAGCGCGGCGGTCGCTCGGTCTCGGACCTCATGCCGTCATCGCAGGGAACGGTGGGAGCCGTCGCGCTCGATGTCGCGGGCGATCTTGCCGCCGCGACCTCCACCGGCGGCATGACCCACAAGCGCCAAGGACGCGTTGGCGATTCGCCGATCATCGGTGCCGGGACCTATGCGAAGAACGGAGTTTGTGCGGTCTCTGCCACCGGTCATGGCGAATATTTCATCCGTACGGTCGCCGCGTACCACATCTGCGCGGCCGTGGAGCTGCGGGGTCTCGCCCTGCCGGAGGCGGTACGGGAGTTGCTGCTTGGCAGGCTCCGGGAGCTGGGCGGAAGCGGTGGGGTAATCGCAATCGACCGCGGCGGAAGGATCGTCACGGAGTTCACCACCGAAGGCATGTTTCGCGGGGCCCGGGACTCGAGCGGTCTCAGACAGATCGACATTTACCGAGGATGACATATGGCACTCACACCGGAGGGCGCCAGCGGACCTGCTCCCAGGCGCCGGCTGCTGGTCATCGACGACAATAAGGACGCGGCGGAGAGCATGTCGATGCTGCTCGAGATGTGGGGCCACGAGGTCGCGTACGCCTATGACGGCCCGAGCGCGCTCGAGACCGCGCAGCAGTGGCAGCCTGAGGCGGTGATCCTCGACATCGGACTGCCAGGAATGGATGGCTACCAGGTGGCCGAGCGCCTCCGTTCGCTGCCGCAGGGCAAGCAGGCCATTCTGATCGCGATTACCGGCTACGGTCAGGAGGACGATCGCCGCCGCTCCCGACGAGCGGGAATCGACCATCATCTGGTCAAGCCGGTCGCGCCCGATACGCTGCGTACGCTGATCGACTGCCTTCACTGAAGCTGCAGCAAAACGCTACGCGTTCGCGCGGCGGCGTGCACTTCCTGCCGGGCGGCATCCCAGGCCTCCGCCGCCAGCATCTGCAGTCCCTGCATTCGCGAGCGCTCGAGAGTCACCGCATCATCCTCGGCGGCAGCCACCAGCAGTTGCCGCCAGAGTCTTACCCGCTTCAGCCATCGGGGCCGCAACCAACCGGAGTAGCGCTCGGCGAGCTCGTGAACCTGCGCCACCGTGCAGGCGCCGAGGAGGCCCGCGCAATGCGGGTGGATACCGAGAACGAGCCGTGCGCCGGCCGCATGACCCGCCACCAATGACCAGGCGTATACGAACACCATGCGGGCCACGGCGACGGTCTGCGGCACGGTGAAAAAGGGGGCGTAGGGAATGCCTGGGGCATCGCCGACCCGTGGGCCGCTCAGCCACTGCCAACGTTGCGGCTCGCCGAAACAGGCGTCGACCATCAGATAGGGACATGCCGCGGCCTGCCAGCGGGCGCGCTCATCGAGCGCCCGCCAGAGCTCTCCCACCTGTCGCAGCGCCGGCTGGGCCTGAGGCCCGAGCGCCAGCGACTGCTCGGCAAGCAACCCCAAACAGTGATGGTTGACCTCGGCCAGGGATGCGAGCATCTCCCGCCGTAGCCAGCAGGCGGCGCGACCGACCACACGCATATCCAACGCCACAAGCATCTCGTTGTGCAACATGACGACGACCTCTCCCAGCCGGTTCCCGCCATAGTACCGCGCAGCGCACCGGAGGCAACAGCTGAAATTGGGAATTTTTGCCCAAAATGGCCTGATTGAATTTTGGGAAAAAATTCCCAATAATGAATGAGGGTCTCATCCCGGCGGATCACACACTGTAGGGAACCGGTCATGCGCATCTCTGAAGACCGTTACGATCGCGATCGGCAGCGCCTCGAGCTGGCGTTGCGCTTCCTGACTCACGAGGCGCGAACCCAGACGATCCGCGCCTGGACGGGACTGACCGACGATCGCATCCGCAAGCTCTATCGGTCCTACCTCAGCCGCGCCGCCTGTTATGTTCCGCGCCATCGGGGTAAATCGCCCCACCAGGCCGCCTACTTCACGCGCTCGCTGAGGATCCAACAGGAAGCTGCCGTCCTGGCGAGCTTTTTCGCGCTTGCCGGGCTGGTGCCGGGGGAGCCCTCCCCGGCCGCGGCCACGGCACTTCCGGACATTCCCCGGGGCAATTCGCTCTGCGCCGCGTTCGAGTCCTACGCCACCCTGATCCCGACCGCCTCGATCTCATTCGAGTACGCGGTCTTCCTCGCCCAGTGCCTGGCGCGCGGCGATCAGCTTCGGCTCGGCAGGTGCTGCGACTGCGGGGGCATCATCGTGGTCGAGCGCTTTCCCATCCGGGAGAAGCGTTGCCATCATTGCGCCATCGCCGCGCAACGAGGCTGACCGGGCGGCGGGGCTGATAAAATCGGCCGATGGACTCCGATCCGCCGAACTTCTTTTCCGGTCCCTACGTCGACCGTCGCAGCGAGCAGCGCGAGGGCGCGGACTGGGCGCGGGTCGCGTTCGAGGACCCCGGGACCCTCTATCTGCTGGGCAGCGGCACGCGGCATCTCGTCTACACCCAGCCGGAGCCGCGCATTGCCTTCCTCGAGGGCGGGCGCGTGGCCGCCGCCACCGATTCGAGCCGCCTCGTGCTGCTCGGCTGGTTCAGGAACCGACGCTGCGTGCTGGTCGAGGTCGGCCCGGATGGCGTCATGGCGCTGCCGCACGGCGCTTCGTTCGAGGAGCTCCGTCCACTGTCACCGCTTCTTGCCGGGGACGAGGCCGGCCTCCTCGCCTACGCGCGCGCGCTCTCGGTCTGGCGCGCGCGCCAGCAGTACTGCGGTGCGTGTGGCGCCGCCACGGTTCCCCAGCGCGCGGGGCACTGTATGCGCTGCTCGAATGAGGCCTGCGCACAGGAGTTTTTTCCCCGTCTCGACCCGGCCATCATCGTGCTGGTCACTGATGGAAAGCGCGCGCTCCTCGGCCGGCAGGCAACCTGGCCCGCGGGCCGCTACTCCACCATCGCCGGCTTCGTCGAGCCGGGAGAGAGCCTCGAGGATGCCGTCGCCCGGGAGGTGATGGAGGAGACCGGCGTGCCGGTGGCTGGCGCCCGCTACGATTCCTCTCAGCCCTGGCCATTTCCCGCCTCGCTGATGATCGGCTTTCGCGCCTGGGCGCCCCCCGACAGCCGGCCCGTCCGCGCGAGCGGCGAGCTCGAGGACGCCCGCTGGTTCACTCGTGATGAGATCCACGCCGGCGCCGCCCTGCTGCCGCCCGGACACTCGATCTCCCGCCGTCTGATCAGCGCCTGGCTAGAGGGGCAATGACTCCGCATGTGCCTGCTCGTGCTCGCTTGGCAAGCGCATCCGCGATATCGCCTGCTGATCGCCGCGAATCGCGACGAGTACCACGACCGCCCGGCGGCGGCACTCAGCCGCTGGCCTGCTCCAGATGACATTCTGGCCGGCCGCGATCTGCGCGCGGGCGGTACCTGGTTAGGAATCGATCGGCGCCGCCGCTTCGGCGTGGTCACCAATTTCCGCGATCTCGTCCGAGCGCCACCCGGAGCCGCCTCGCGTGGCAGTCTCATTCCGCGGTATCTCGCGGGCGCGGCCGGTCCGGGTGAATATCTCGGTGCGCTGGAGCATGAGGCCGCGGGCTACGGCGGATTCAACCTCCTGTTGGCCGATGACACATCTCTCTGCTATGGCTCGAATCGCGGCTCGCCGTTCGCGCGGGCCCTGTCCGCGGGCGTGCATGGCCTGTCGAACGAGCGGCTCGATACGCCTTGGCCGAAGTTGCGCCGAGTGCGGCGCCGCTTCGAGAACTGGCTCGGGTGCCGCTCTGATGCAGAGAGCGGCGAGCTCTTCGCACTGCTCGGCGACCGCGAGCCTGCCGCTGACGGCCTGCCGAACACCGGGCTCTCACCGGAGTGGGAGCGGACCCTGTCCTCCCCCTTCGTCCTGCACGAAAGCTACGGCACCCGCTGCTCCACCATCGTCGCCATCGAGCCCACCGGCCGCTGTTACCTCGCCGAACGGCGCTTCGATGCGAGCGGCGCCTGCAGCGGCGAGTCGGCATACCGGCTGGCACCCGGCGAATGGCCTGAGTAAGCGGTTCAGCGCCTGCACCGTTCCTATCCCTTAGGCCGCCAGAACCTGCGCCGGTTCTCTCCCCTGAGACCCGCCAGTGCAAGGAACCAGCACCCCAGGAAACGGTCACGTCTACAATCCCTGATTCGTCCGCCGGGTTGTTCGCACGCATCAATGGCGCAATGCAATTCGTTATACGGGGCTCGGCCGCCATGGCGAGCCTCCGGCCTCCTCGCATTGCTCCTCGCAGGGCTGTTCGCCATGCCGCCGGCGTCGGCCGACGTCACCATCACGATCCGCGGCGTGAGCGACCCGCTGCGCAACAACGTGCTCGCATACTTGAGCTTCGCCCGCTACCGGCGCAGCAAGGACTTGACCTCCGACACCGTCGAGAGGCTGCAGAGCCGCATCGGGCGGGAGGTGCAATCGGCCCTGCGCCCATTCGGGTACTTCGAGCCGAAGGTGCGCTCGACCGTGACGGCCTCCAAACCCGGCAAGTGGCAGGTGAGGATCACCATCGACCCCGGTCAGCCGGTGATCCTCACGAAGGTCGACGTTCGCGTGGTCGGGCCCGGAGCCTCGAGCCCGCTCTTCACCCGCATCACCTCCAAGCTGCCCTTTCACGCCGGCGAGCCGCTCAATCAGGCCGAGTACGACGGCGTCAAGAGCGACCTGCTGCGCACGGCGGCGACGTACGGCTTCCTCGATGCGACGCTGACCCGTCATGAGCTGTTGGTCGATCCCGCGAAGCACACGGCCAGCATCGCCCTCGAGCTCGCGACCGGCGTGCGCTATCACTTCGGTGCGACCACCATCGAGCAGCACGCGGTGAGGGAGAAGCTGGTACGCCGGTACTTGCGCTACCGGCAGGGCGATCCCTTCGACCTGACGGAGGTCCTGCGCACCCAGTTTGCGCTCGATGACTCGGAGTACTTCAGCGATCTCGCAGTGTTGACGGGAGCGCCGGATCGGGCTCAGCACACGATTCCGATCAGCATACGTGCCGATCCCAGCCGGCCGAACGTTTACTCCTTCGCGGGCGGATATGAGACCGACACGGGGGCGCGCGGCATCCTCAGCTGGGAGGACCGGAGGCTCAACTCCTATGGCCACAAGATGAGCGTCGATCTGGAGGCCGCCCAGGTAACGAAGTACAGTCTGCAGAGCCGCTACGTCATTCCAATCGGCGACCCCGCGGTCGAAAATCTGACTTTGGCCGGCACCGTCGAGCAGCAGCAGCTCGCGGACGTCGACGCGCGCACCGACTCCGTCGGGCCGAGCCTGACCCGGGTGACGGGACGCTGGCAGACGGTGTGGTTCGTGAACGGCGTGCACGCCACCGGAACGGTGCAAGGCGCTCCGGAGTGCCCTGTCACGGCGAACGGGATCAGCGCATATGTTCAGTGCGAGACGCCGGCGGGACAGCCGATCTCTACCATCACGGCAGGCACGGCGACCAACGACCTGCTGGTGCCCGGGGTGGACATCGCCTCGGTGCCCAAAGGGTATCTCGGCGAGCCGATGTTCGAGCACGGGTTCTTCGCCGAGATCCGCGGCTCGCAGGGCGCCTTCGGCTCGAAGGCGAACTTCCTGCAGCTCCACGTCCAGCTCGAGCGGGTGTTCAAACTGTCGCCGAAGTGGTACCTGTTACTGCGCGACGAAGTCGGCGCGACCGTTGCTTCGCATTTCGACGAGATGCCATCCGTGATGCGCTTCTTCGCGGGCGGCGAGGGCAGCGTGCGGGGCTTCGCCTACAACGACCTCTCTCCCACCCAGAACTTCTGCGAGACGGTCCCCTCCAATGGCAGCTCGCGGCAGGAGTGTGTTCTCGATCAGAAGGCCGGCGGCAAGGACCTGTTCACCGGTTCGGTGGAATTCGATCGCGACCTGCCACGGAAGCTCGGCATTGCCGTGTTCTTCGACTATGGCAATGCCTTCAATCATCTCGGACCGCAACGACAAGCTATCATCACTGCTCAGGGACAAATCCAGCTGATCAGGGAGCCGCTGCTGCAATACGGCGCCGGCGTTGGCTTCCGCTTCCGCCTGCCGGTCCTGACCCTCGGCATCGACCTCGCACAGCCGCTGTCGCAGTCGGGTGGTCCGCGGCTCTACATCAACTTCTCGCCGAAGCTTTGAGAGCGCGGTAGCCGCCCATGCGCCGTTTGCTGCTGCTCGCCGCCGTTCTCTTCGTTCTGATCGCGATCGCCCTGCCGTCCATCGCGCTTTACTCCGTGCTCTTCACGCAGAGCGGGCTGCGATTCGTCGTGAGCCATCTGCCGCAGCGATTCGGCCATGTCGGAGTTCGGATCGAGAATGTGAGCGGCACGATCGCGAGCGGCGCCCGCGCCGGACTGGTCGAGATCGACCAGGAGCGGGTGCATCTGGAGATTCGCGGCATCTACACCCGCGTGCTGCTGGAGCCGCTCCTGTGGCAGACGCTGCGCACGCCCGATACCACGGTCGAGAGCGTCTATATCGAGGTCAAGCGCCCGCCGGGCCCGTCAACCGGGCCTCCGCATGCGCCACCCTTCCTGCCCCGCTGGCTGACCATTCGAATCGGACACGCGAGAGTCGCCAAGGCAGTGCTGGTGGTCCCGGACGGCACGCGCCTCACGGGCAGCGACATCTCCGGGTCCGCGCTGCTACGCCACCGGGATATCCGCTTCTACGAGGCGCACCTGCAGATGGGTGAAGTCCATTTCGACGCCGCCGGGTCGCTCCACGCCAGCGACCCGCTGCGGCTTTCGGCCAATGGTGAGATCACCTGGCAGCCGCACGGGCAGCCCGTATGGAGAATGGCCGCCAATACCGCCGGCGACCTCGACACGCTGCCGATCAGCGGCAGGATTCTCACGCCCTTCCAGAGCGATCTCAGCGGCGAGATGCTCGATCTGACTCACGACTGGCACTGGCGGGGTGAGGCCGTGGTGCAGGACTTCGATCTGCGCGCCTGGCATCTCACCGGCGCGCTCGGCGCCATCAGCGGCAAGCTCGCCCTGAGTGGCGCCGGGAAGGCATTCACCGCGCGCGGCACGTTGGTTCCGGCGGGGCTCAAGGTCGGCTCATTCGATGTGCAGTTCGATGGGTCATATTCGAAAGACGTTCTCGCCGCATCCCGGATCGACATCACCCATCCTGCCTCGGGGGCGCGCACGATCGCCTTCGGCACCATCGGTATCGTCGCCGGCGGCCCGCGTCTGGATCTGCAGGGTAGCTGGCGCAACTTTCGCTGGCCGCTCGCCGGAGCGAGCGTACCGTTTCGCAGCGGCGCAGGAACCTTCGAGCTCTCGGGCCTGCGCCCGTACGACTTCAAGACGAAGGGGTTGGCGCAGATCGAAGAGCTTCCCGCGGTTCCCGCCGACGTCACCGGCAAGTTGGGCGACGACGGTGTCAGCTTCAGCCGCGCGCAAGTCGATCTCCTTCACGGTCACGCCGACCTGCACGGCGAAGTGACCTGGGCCCCCGTGCAGCGCTGGGTCGTGAGCGGCCGCGCGACCGGGATCGATCCGGCTGAAATACGATCCGATCTGCCCGGCAGCCTCAACTTCGGCGTGACGCTCTCAGGCCGCGGATTCAACTCAGGCGATCCGGTGAGCTTGAGTTTGGACGGGCTCAGTGGGCGGCTGCGGGGCGTCGCGGCCAGCGGCGGCGGCGCACTCACTCATGCCGGCGATACGTGGACGTTCCAACAGGTTCGTGTGGGCCTCGGCCGCACGCACCTCGCGCTCGATGGCCGGATCGCTCGCAACGCCGACCTGAGATTCGCGGTGACGGCCGAGGATCTCAGTCTCCTCTCGGCGGGCAGCCGCGGCCGCCTGCAGGCGAACGGGACGATCCGCGGACCGCTCGACAGTCCCGATATTCTCGCCACCGCGAAGGGCGCGGATATCCTCTACGACGGCGTGTCGCTCGCGGGTTTCGATGCGCGAGTGGATTTCGATCCGAGCTCGCGCCGACGCTCGTCGATCGCGGCGCACTTGCGTCAGCTGCGCTTCAGGCGGCGCACCGTGCGCAGCATCGACGTCACGCTTGACGGTCCGGCGTCCGCGGCCGTCGCCCATCTCGACGCCGAGGCGACGGGGCTGCATCTCGCGGCGACCGCCGGCGGCGCTTTCGATCACGGCGCGTTCGCCGGCCGGCTGGATGCGCTCACCCTCTCGGGCGATGAACCCCTGCGGCTGCACCTCGAGCGGGCGGCGTCACTGACATTATCCCCTTCAGCGAGCAGCATCGATCGGCTCTGTCTGATCGGCACGCCCGGCAATCTCTGCGCGCAGGCGAGTTGGTCACCCATGGCCTGGTCCACGATGCTGACCGCGAGCCGGCTGCCCCTGGGCACCCTGACCGCGGGGCTCACCCCGGCCGTCGAATACCAGGGCGCCATCAACGTTGCCGCGCGGCTTTTCGGCGGCGGCGCGAATCCAACACAGGGAACGCTGCGCGTGGAGCTGAGCGATGCCACGCTGTCGCGAAAACTGGTGAGTGGGCGCATGGAGCACACCCCCCTGGGATCGGGCTTGCTCACCGCGACGGCTACGGCAGGCTCGATCGAGGCGAAAGCGTCTCTCACATCCAGCCAGATCGGCACCATGGACGGGAGCCTCAAAGTCAATCGAGGCGCTGCTCACTGGCAGGATATGCCCGTCGAGGGCGAGGTCTATGCGCAGACCTCGAAGCTCGACCTGCTCTCGCTCTACGTCCCGGACATCGATCGGACGGCGGGGCAACTGACGGCGGATGCGAGGATCGCGGGCACCGTGGGCGATCCGCGCCTCAGCGGCACGCTCAGCGTCGCCGACGGCGAGGTCGATCTCTATCAGACCAACCTGCGCCTGCGTCATATCGGCCTGACGGCGCGCCTGACGGACGACGGCCTGGTGTTCGATGGCAGCGCGCAGGCGGGCAAGGGGCGGGTGCATGCCAAGGGCGGACTCCATTGGCGTGATGCGCTGCCTTATGGGCAACTGCACCTCGATGGCGAGAACCTGCGGGTGGTGGACATCCCGGAAGCTCAGATCGACGCCTCGCCGAATCTCGACTTCAAGGTGGCCGCGCGGGAAATCGACATCACCGGCACGGTGGCCGTGCCTTACGCGAAGATCGTCCCGACCGACCTGACGGGCGCGGTGACCTCCTCCTCGGACGAGGTCATCGTCGGGCAGGAATCGCAGAATCCCGCCGACCGCTTCAAGGTGAAGACCCAGATCACCCTGACGCTCGGCCCCAACGTCAACATCGACACGATGGGCCTGACCGGTCAGCTCGTGGGCAGCATCACCGTGCGCAGCGGCTACGGTGCGATCACCCGCGCCACCGGCGAGCTCTCGGTGCAGAAGGGCGAGTACGCGGCCTACGCCCGCAAGCTCGAGATCCAGCGCGGCCGCCTCATCTTCACGGGCGGTCCGATCGACGATCCGGGTATCGAGATCCGAGCCGTCAAGCGCTATCCCGACGTCACCGCCGGAATCACGGTGCGCGGCACCCTGCAGCAGCCGCAAATATCCTTCTTCTCCGATCCCTCGCTGCCGCAGTCGCAGATCGTCTCGCTGATCCTCTCGGGCGGCGGAGGCGGCAGCGCGTTCCAGATGATGCAGGCGGCGTCAACGACGCAGGCCCAACAGGCGACCGCCGCCAACGAGCTGCTGACCCAGGGGGGCGCCATTCTCGCGCAGCAGCTGGGCTCGCGGATCGGCCTGCCCGACATCAGCCTGGAAACCGACATCAACAACGAGACCTCTCTGGTCCTCGGCAAGTACCTCTCGCCGCGGCTTTACGTGAGCTACGGCGTCGGACTCACGCAGGCGTTGAATGCGATCCGGCTGCGCTACAGCCTGGGCGATCACTGGACGATCCGCACCGAGGCGGGCCAGATCAGGGGGGCGGATCTGGTGTTCAGCGTCGAGAAATAGCAATCGGACACCCTTGACGCTTGCGCATGAATATGCATAATTGTCGAGATTTTATGCACACGCATCTTACTTTCTGATCCACCGATGGACGCCCAACAGCTCGAGCGACGGCAGGTGATCGTGCGGATCCTGCGCGACGGACGCGTTCGCCGGCAGCAGGATCTCGCGCGCCTGCTGAAGACCGAGGGATTCGAGGTGACGCAGTCGTCCGTGAGCCGCGATCTGCGCGATCTCGGCGTGCTCAAGGCGAGCGGCCGGTACCTGCTGCCCCCCGACGAGGTATCGCGAACCAACGGCGATTTCGCCATGCTCGCGCAGTTCGTGCGTGGGCTCAAGCGCGCCGGCCCCTCCCTCACGGTGGTCAGGACCACGATCGGTGCGGCGCAGAGCGTCGCCGTCGCCGTCGACCGGGCGGAGTGGCCCGAGGTCGCCGGCACCATTTCCGGCGACGACACTATCTTCATCGCAACCGCCAATGCTCGCGCGCAGGATGCCCTCGTCGCCCGGCTGCAGGCGATCTTTCGAGTCTGAGCATGCCCAATCCCATTTCCAACAGGGGCGAGCAGCCCATCGTCCTGGCTTACTCCGGCGGTCTCGACACTTCGTTTCTCGTGCCGTGGCTGAAGGAGAATTACGGCCGGCCCATCATCACCGTAACGGTCGATACCGGCGGCATCGATGCGGCGGCGGCGCGCACCCTGGCCGAGCGCGCGCGCGCACTCGGCGCTGTGGAGCACCATCAGATTGATGCGCGTGCCGAGTACTTCGAGCAGGTGCTGCGCTTTCTCATCATGGGCAACGTGAAACGCGGCCAGATGTATCCGCTCTGCGTCGGCGCGGAGCGTGTCATGCAGGCGCAGACCATCGCGCACATGGCGCGTCGGCTCGGCACCCGCATGATCGCGCACGGCTGCACGGCGGCAGGCAATGACCAGGTCCGCTTCGAGGTCGCGATGCGCACGCTCGCGCCCGAGCTCGAAGTGCTCGCGCCGGTGCGGGACCGCGCATTCAAGCGCCAGGAGGAGCTCGAGTACCTGCAAAGCCGCGGGCTTCCGGTGCCGCCCTTCGGGGCCGCCTATTCGGTCAACCGCGGCCTTTGGGGTGTCACGATCGGCGGCAAGGAGACGCTGACCTCCTCCGGCGGCATTCCGGACCACGCCTGGGTGCTGACGCGCGATGCGTTTGCCCGCGCGCGGGAGCCCGAGTCTCATGCCGTCGGGTTTGAGCGCGGCCGGCCGGTGGGGCTCGACGGTCGCCCGCTCGCGCCCGTGGCGCTCATCGAGGCGCTCGAGGTGCTGGCCGCGCCTTTTGGCATCGGTCGGGGCATTCACCTGGGTGACACTATCATCGGCACCAAGGGCCGCGTCGCTTTCGAGGCGCCGGCCGCCGAGGTGCTGCTCACGGCCCACCGCGAGCTCGAGAAGCTCGTGCTCACGGGCCGCCAGCAGCGCATCAAGGAGACGGTCGCGCAGCCCTATGGCGATCTGGTGCATGAAGGTCAGCTCCTCGATCCGGTCTGCCGCGACATCGAGGCGCTGCTGCTCTCCTCGCAGGAGCGGGTGACCGGTCAGGTGCGCCTGCAGCTTCGCCCCGGCAATCTCTTCATCGAAGGCGTCGAGTCGCCCTACTCGCTCATGGCCGCCTCCAAGGGCGTCTACGGCGAGGCGGCGGGCGAGTGGACTCCGGCCGATGCGCTCGGCTTCTCGAAGATCGTCGCCCTCACCGGTGTATTTCACCGGCGCGCGGGCGAGGAGCTCTAACATGGTCAGCATGAGAAGCGTCGTCGTCGACAAGATCGCCTCCGTGGCGCAGGCCTGCGGCCTCTCGCACGAGGTGCGCATCTCGACCGACATTCCCGCCGAGGAAGGCGTGGTGTTGGTCGTCGAAATCCTGACCAACAAGTCGACTTACAACACGTTGGAGCTCACCAGCGGCCGTATGGCCAAGGTGGGCAAGGGCGATATCGTGGTGGGCGCCCTCGGCCACCGCAAGGCGTTGTTCGGCTACTCCGGGCATGTGCCACCCTCGGTGCAGGCGGGCGATGTCATCCAGATGCTCAATATCGGCGGCGTGCTCGGAATCTGCGACTCCATCAATCCCGACAAGGGCAAGCCCTTCGACTGCCGGGTGCTCGGCGTGGCGTTGCATTTTCCGTATCTCGGTGAGCGCATCGGTGTGCCCGCGCGGGTCGGACTCCGCCGGCTCGATCTCGAGGCGAAGCTCGAGTCGCGGCAGGTGCCGGTCGTCGCCCTGGCGGGCACCTGCATGGAAGCGGGCAAGACTTCCGCCGCCTGCGCCATCATCAGCCGGATGCGCCATCGCGGACTTACCATCGACGCCTTCAAGGCGACCGGGGTTTCGTTGCGCCGCGATGTCCTCGCGATGGAGGATGCCGGTGCGCGCCGATCCGCAATCTTCACCGACCTCGGCGTCGTCACCACGACCCGGACCAATGGCCCGGCGCTCACCCGCACCATGCTGACCGAGCTCTCGGCCGGCAAGCCCGATGTGATCGTGTTCGAGCTCGGCGACGGTATTCTCGGCACTTACGGCGTCGACGCCATCCTGGAGTGTCCCGACATCCGCACGGCGCTGAGCGGCGTCGTGCTCTCGGCCAATGACCCGGTCGCCGCCTGGGGCGGGGTGAAGCTGCTGCGCGAACGGTTCGGAATCGAGCCCTGCGCCGTCACCGGCCCCTCCACCGACAACCAGGTCGGCGTGGAGATCATCACCACGCAGATGGGCGTGCCCGCCTTCAATGCGATGAGCACGGGCGCAGCACTCGGCGACCGCGTCATGGAGGCCTTGGGTCTCGTGCGGGATTCGGCCGCATGAGCGGACCCATCCCGACCATCGTGCTCGGTGGCACGGGCTACGTCGCGGGCGAGCTGTTGCGCCTCATCGCGGCACATCCGCATCTTGAGCTCGCCGCCGTGATGTCCGAGAGCCACGCCGGTGAGCCGGTCGCGACCGCATTCCCCCATCTCGCGACGACGTTCGGCGACACGCGTTTCGCATCGCAAGCCGAAGTGCAGGCGCTCGTGACCGGCACGCCGGCGTGCGCGGTGTTTTCCGCGGCGCCGCACGGCGTCTCCGCCGGTCTCCTCGACTCGCTGTTGAAAGCCGCGTCACGGGCCGGGACGCGACCGCGGGTGGTCGACATCTCGGCCGATTTCCGCTTCCGCTCCGCGGCCGAGTACGAGGCCGTCTACAAGCACGCGCACGATGCTCCGGCACGGCTGGCGGAATTCACCTGCGCGGTGCCGGAGCACCTGCGCAAGCTCGAGACCCCGCACGTCGCGCATCCCGGCTGCTTCGCCACGGCGACGCTGCTCGCGAGCGTGCCGCTCCTCGCCCTGGGGCTTACGCCGCCCGTGCTCTTCGTGACGGGCATCACCGGGAGCACCGGCGCCGGGCGCAAGCCCGTCGAAGGGACTCACCATCCGCTCAGACACGGCGATCTCTATTCCTACAACGCGCTGACGCATAGACATGCGCCGGAAGTCGCGGCCTGCGCGCGCGCCGCGACCGGCATCGAGGCGGAGTTCGCTTTCGTACCGCACTCGGGACCGTACGCCCGCGGCATTCACCTCACCGTGCAAGCTCCCCTGAAGATCGCCATCGACACGCCAAAGACGCTGGCGGCGCTGCGCGAGTTCTATGCCGGGTCGCCCTTCGTGCGGGTGAGCGACTCCGCCCCGCGAGTCAAGGAAGTCGCGACCACCAACTACGCGCATCTCTCCGCCGTCGCGAACGGCCGTACCGTGGCGGTGATGTGTGCCATCGACAATCTCAACAAGGGCGCGGCCGGAGGCGCCGTGCAGTGGATGAACCGGATGTTGGGCCTGCCGGAGACCGTGGGACTCACGGCCTGCGCGCCCGGCTGGACCTGAAAGCTCGAGATCCCCCCATGCAAGTGCGAATGCCGCGCGATACTGCCGCGAAACCCGACCACCTGCCGACGCGAGACTTCCTCGCGCCGGTGTTCTCTCAATACCCGTTCGAGGTCGCCTCCGCCCGCGGCGTATGGCTGCTGAACGCCCGCGGCGAGCGGGTGCTCGATCTTTACGGCGGACATGCCGTGGCCGCACTCGGGTACGCTCATCCAGGGTGGACCGAGGCACTCACCGCGCAGGCGCGCTCGTGCAACTTCCAGACGAACGCGATCCCGATGCAGATCCGCGCGCGCGCCGCCGAGCGGCTGGTGCGTTTCTCCCAGCTCGATTTCACCAGTGTGTTCTTCGTCAACAGCGGCGCGGAGGCCAACGAGAACGCGCTGCGGCTCGCCTTTCGCCTGACCTCCCGCCCGCACGTCGCCGCGGTCGAGGGTGGCTTCCACGGCCGCACGGCGGCGGCCGGGGCGGTGACCTGGGGCTCCGACCGGTGGTACGGGTTTCCCCGCAAACCGTTCGATGTCAGCTTCATGCCGCGCGGCGACCTCGGCGCCATCGCGGCTCACGTCACCGAGCGCACGGCGGCGGTGATCGTCGAGCCGGTACAGGGTCTTGCGGGCGCGATCGACCTCGGCAAACCGTATCTCACGGCCCTGCGCCGCCGCTGTGACGAGGTCGGCGCGCACCTCATCTTCGATGAGGTGCAGTGCGGCCTGGGCCGCGTGGGGCATCCGTTCGCCGCCAACCTCTACGAGATCATGCCCGACATGATCACGGTGGCGAAGGCGCTCGGGAACGGCTTCCCGTGCGCGGCGCTTCTGACTTCCGCCAGGGTGTCGGCGAGCTTAGGGGTAGGGCTTCTCGGCACCACGTACGGTGGCGGCCCGATGGCCTGCGCGGCGATCGAGGCGGTGATCGAGGCCATAGAATCCGAGAAGCTGCTCGAGAACGTGCGGCGCGTTTCGGAATACATCCGCCGCACCTGCATCGTGGGTCCCGTGCGGGCGAGCCAGGGCGAGGGCTTTCTCCTCGGCCTGCGCACCAGCCGGCCCGCGAAGCAGATCCATGCCGAGCTGTTGGAAGGCGGCATTCTGGCGGGCACGGCGAGCGATAGCCACATCCTGCGGCTGCTGCCGCCCTACACGCTCGAGGAGGAGCACGTCGACATGCTGCGGGATGCGCTCGCGAGCCTCGAGTCATGAAGCGTTTTCTCGATCTGGCGGAGCTCGAGCGCGAGCAGGTGTTGGAGCTGCTCGAGCTCGCACGCCGCCTCGAGACGCGCCCTGAGCCGCACGCGCTCGCGGGCAGGATCCTCGGGCTGCTGTTCCTCAATCCTTCGCTGCGCACCCTGGCCTCCTTCCAGGCGGGCATGGCGCGGCTCGGCGGCACCTCGTTCGTCATTTCACCGGGCCAGGGCACGTGGCAACTCGAGACACGCCTCGGCGCGGTCATGAGCGGCGCGGCGGCGGAGCACGTTCGCGAGGGCGTTCCCGTGCTCGCCTCCTACTGCGATGCACTCGGTGTGCGGGCGTTCGCGGACGGCAAGGATCTCGCGGCGGATCTCGCCGATGAGGTCTTCAACTCGATGACGAGTCTCATCGACAAGCCGCTCATCAACCTCGAGTCGGCGATCCGCCACCCCTGCCAGGCGCTCGCCGACTGGAAGACCATGGACGATCTCGGCGTACCGCGAAGCGGCCGGTTCGTGCTGTCCTGGGCTTATCATCCGCGCGCGCTGCCGCTCGCCGTGCCCGCCACCGCGGTCCACATGGCGGCTCTTCGCGGCATGGAAGTCATCGTGCTGCGACCGGAAGGGTTCGCACTACCGCCGCCGATCATGGAGAAGGCGCGGCGCGCGGCGGCCGCTTCCGGCGGTTCCGTCACCGAGACCGCGGACCGCAACCAGGCGCTGACGGGCGCGCAGATCGTTTACGCCAAGGAATGGGGCGCCACCTCCTGCTATGGCGATGCGGCGGCGGATGCGCGGCTGCGCAGCTCGCTCAAGGACTGGTGCGTTCGCGACGACTGGTTCGCGCGCGCGGCCGCGGACTGCCGTCTGATGCACTGCCTGCCCGTGAGGCGCAACGTCGCCGTCGCCGATGAGGTGCTCGACGGCCCGCGCAGCATCGTGCAGCGGGAGGCCTACAACCGCCTCACCGCGCAGATGGCGGTTCTCCATCGCATGTTGAAGAGTAGCTGAGGGACAACACTCAATGATCCTGCATCCTGGCGATCAAGCCCTGGCGATCCGCGCACTCAAGAACGCCGCGCCCTACATCCGCATGTACAAGGGCAAGACCTTCGTGGTGAAAGCCGGCGGCGGGGTGTTTGCCGATATCGCCTCCACCCGGGTCCTCATCGAGCAGATCGCGATCCTCCACTATTTCGGCGTGCGGGTGGTGCTCGTGCACGGCGGCGGGCCGCAGCTCACCGAGCTCTCCACCGCACTGGGGATCCCCACCCGCATGGTGGAGGGAAGGCGCATCACCGACCAGAAGTCGATCGATGTGACGGCGATGGTGCTGAACGGCCTCATCAACACCCGCATCCTCGGGATCTGCCGCGATCTCGACATCGAGGCGGTGGGCATCAGCGGCGTCGATGCGGGCCTGGTGCGCGCGCACAAGCGTCCGCCGGTCCGGGTCGACTCGAGCGGCGAGCTCGTCGACTACGGATTCGTCGGCGACATCGATGCCGTGGACCCGACCGCGGTGCGCAAGCTCCTCGACAACGGACTCATGCCGGTCGTGAGCCCGCTCTCGGCGGATGACCGCGGAGTGCTGCTCAACATCAACGCCGACACGGTGGCGGCCGCCCTCGGCGCCGCCCTCGGCGCCGAGAAGCTGATCCTCTGCACCGGCGCCCCGGGGATACTCGGCAGTGTGACCGACCCGGGATCGCTCATTTCCTACATCGACCTGCGCGGTCTCGAGCGCCTGCGCGAGGAGGGCCGCATCGCCGATGGCATGCTGCCCAAGGCGAAGGCCGTCGAGGAGGCGCTCCGCGGCGGCGTGCGCCGCGTGCACGTGGTGTCCCATCAGGCCCCGGAGGGAATCCTCGGCGAGGTGTTCACCAACGAGGGCACGGGCACGCTCATCGTGGCGGACATCAACGCGCTCACCGCGGCCGAGCAACTGGGCTCGCAAACCTGATGTTGGCCCCATGACTCGCTTGTGGGACAAGGGTGCGCCGCTCGATGACAGGGTGATGAGCTACACCGCCGGCGAGGATCACGCTCTCGATGAGCGGTTGGTTCGCTACGACGTGCGCGCATCGATCGCTCACGCGCGGATGCTGCAGGCGCAGAAGCTCCTCTCGCCCGCGGATTTCGAGACGATCCGCTCAGGGCTCGAGGCGCTTGCCGATGAGCATGCGCGCGGCCTGTGGCGGGTCGAGCTCGCCGATGAGGACGGTCAAACGGCCCTCGAGCGGCGGCTCACCGAGCGTATCGGGCCCGCCGGCGCACGCGTGCACCTCGGGCGCTCGCGCAATGATCAGGTGCTGACGGCACTGCGCCTCTACATGCGGCACGCCGTGGAGCAGCTCGGCGCGGGCGCCGTCGGAGTCGCCGAGGCGCTCGAGCACCTGGCGGCGCGCGAGAAGAGCACGGCGCTTCCCGGCTACACTCACATGCAGCAGGCGATGCCGAGCTCGGTGGCGCTCTGGGCGGGCGGGTTTGCCGCAGAAATTCGCGATGACGCGCAGGGACTGGAGGGTGTGCAACGCCGCCTCGGCAAATCCCCGTTGGGATCGGCCGCCGGCTACGGCACGCCGGGCTTGGCCGTAGACCGGGAGTCGACCCGGCACGAGCTCGCGTTCGGCAGCGTGCATGAGCCGGTGACCGCGGTGCAGCTCTCGCGCGGCAAGGCGGAGGCGCAGCTGCTGTTCGAGATCGCGCTCCTCATGCAGGACCTCGGGCGCCTCGCCGCCGACGTGCTGCTCTTCTATACCCGCGAATTCGGCTTTCTCGAGCTGCCCGATGCATTCACCACCGGCTCCTCCATCATGCCGCAGAAGCGCAACCCCGACGTGTTCGAGCTCATCCGGGGTCGCACGGCCACCGCCCAGGCCTGCCTCAGCGAAGCGCTCGGCCTCTGCGCCAAGCTCCCATCCGGCTACCAACGCGACCTGCAGCTGCTGAAGTTCCCGCTCTTCCGCGGCATCGACCTCGCCCAGCAGACGCTCGACATCCTGCCCGCGGCTCTCGCGGCGATGCGCTTCCTACCTGAGCGCATCCGACTCGATCCCGCGATCGACGCCGCCGAGGAAGCGAACCGGCTGGTCGTGAAGGAAGGCATCCCGTTTCGCGAAGCCTACCGTCGGGTCGCGGCGCGGTTGAAGGATTCGCGGTAAGCCGGCGTTTGAGGTGTCGCGCCAAGCGATCACCGACGCGCGTCCGGCTGTGCATCCGGAGCGGCACGCGCGAAAGGCGCCAATGCCTCGAGATGCGCACCGATCGCCCGCAAGGTGGGGAAGGAGTCCACGTTGCACCGGAAGCGGCGGGCGTTGAACATCTGCGGCACGAGGCAGACATCCGCGAGCGTCACTTCGGTGCCGAACAGGTGGTGGCCGTCGCCGCTCGAACGCTTGGCCTCCTCCTCCAGAGCGCGCAGGCCCTCGGCAATCCAATGCCGGTACCAGGTATCCACGGCCGCCTCGTCGTGTCCGAGCGGCGAGCGCAGGTAGTTCAACACACGCAGGTTGTTGAGCGGGTGAATGTCGCAGGCGATGGCGAGCGCCATCGAGCGCACCCGGGCCCGATCGGGCGCCGAACGCGGCAGCAGGGCGGGCTGCGGGTGGGTTTCCTCCAGGTACTCGATGATGGCCAACGATTGGCTGATGACCCGGCCCCCGTCCTCGAGCGCCGGGATGAGCCCCTGCGGATTTCGGGCGAGATAGTCGGGCTGGCGGTGCGCGCCCGGGCGCAGATCGACCGGCACCGCCTCGTAGTCGATCCCCTTGAGGTTCAGCGCGATCCGCACGCGATACGCCGCGGAGCTGCGGAAATAGGTGTAGAGCTTCATGCCGACTAGAATAGCGCGATGAGCATCTGGCGCACCGACGTCACCCCCGAGCAGCTCGAGCGACTCTCGCGCGGCACTTTCGCCGACCGTATGGGCATCCGCATCAGCGAGGTCGGCCCCGACTACCTGCGCGCCACGCTGCCGGTCACGCCGGCCGTCCATCAGCCCTACGGAGTGCTGCACGGAGGCGCCTCAGTCGCCTTGGCGGAGACGGTCGGTAGCGTCGCCGCGAACCTGTGCATCGACGGGGAGCGGCTCCAGTGCTTCGGCCAGGAGATCAACGCGAACCACCTGCGCGCCGTGACCTCGGGTGTCATCACCGCCACCGCGCGGCCCTTGCACATCGGCAGCCGCAGTCACGTCTGGGGTATCGAGATTCGCGATGAAGGCGGCAGGCTCGTCTGCGTCTCGCGTCTGACCATGGCCATCGTGCAGCGCCGGGACGCGGCCTCATGAGGACTCCCAGAAGGACCCCGAGAGCGTCAGGCTGGGTCGCGGCCGCCGCTGCGGTATTGGCCTGCGGGGGCTGCGGCTTCAAGGGGCCGCTTTATCTTCCGGAGCGCAACGCCACGGTGGTCACCCACCCCGCTCCCGCGGCGCAAGGGGCGCAGGGGGCAGCGCCCCAGGGTCAGGCGCAGTCACCCACCGCCAAGCAAAAAGATAAATCCCCACCGCCCGCGCCCGCGCCGCCGGCGTCGCCGCCGGCGTCGCCGTCGCCGTCGCCGTCGCCTCCGCCTCCGATCTAGCGTACTGTCAGGCCCGCCTCAGGGCCACAGTCTCAGGCCCGTACGAGTCCCGTGAGCGGTCGGGCCTGTCTGCTTTCCGGAAATACCGCGCTCTCGAGCGCCCGCGGGGGTGCGCCGAGATGCTCGGCCAACAATCCCTTCATCACCGAGCGCAGGTCGAGCGTCGGCCTGAGATCCCGATCCTGATAGAGCTTGCGGGGCGAGAGTCCCGGCCAGTCCGCCACCACTCGCCCGCCATTGACGGCGCCTCCCAGCAGGTATGCCGCCGTCGCGGTGCCATGGTCGGTGCCGCGCGTGCCGTTCTCCGCCACGGTGCGGCCGAATTCAGTCGCGAGCAGCACCGCCGTGGCGTTCCACACCGGGCCCAAGCCGGTCTTGAGCGCACTCAGCGCTCCATCGAGCGCGGCGAGCCGTACCGCCAGCTGCCCTTTCGCGCCGCCTTCATTGAAGTGGGTATCCCACCCGGTCGTATCGAACACCGCCACCTGCGGCCCGTTCTCCTGCCGAAGGAATCTCGCCGCCGCCTTGACGATCTCCGCGTACTGCGCGCCGGGCTTACCGCGCCGGACCAGCAGCGGCCGCGCACGCATGTCATCGCCTGCGCGCATCGCCTTCGTCGGCTTGGCAACGCTCTCCTCGACGATTGCTTCGGCAGCCAGCGCTTCAGCCAGTTTCTGCCGCAGCAGCGCATCGTGCGAATAGAGATCCGTTATCCGCTGCAGCGTGTCGTCACCGAGCGGGGCGAGGTGCGACGGTGACCAGGAGGTCACGGCCGCGGGTCCACGCATCACGAGCGGCGCCGTCGGCGCGAGGCTGATCCCCCGCTCCTTCTGCGGCGCCAGTCCGGCGGGCATGGCCGCCAGCGCGCGATTCAGCCATCCGGTCTGTACCGCATGCGGCTCGGGATAGCCCGTCTCGAGCACGTTCTGCCCATCGAAGTGCGAGCGATCTCGGTAAGGGCTCGCCACCGCGTGAAACACGATGAGCTCACGCGCGGCATATGACTGCTGCATGAAGGCGAGCGACGGATGCAGGCCGAAGAAGCCATCGAGCGCCAGCGCCCCGCCCGCCGCGCCCGGCCGCCCCAGCGCGAGATCACCGCGCAGCGCGGCGTATCCCGGATCACCGCAGGCCGGCACGGCCGCGAGACCATCCAACGCGCCACGCAGGATGACGAACACGAGGCGCGGCTTATTGCCGTCGGCGACCCCGGCGAAGGTCACCCGCGAGCTCAGCAAGGCACCACCCGCGGCCAGCGCTCCGGTCGTCAGAAATTCACGTCGCTTCATGACCTAACGCCTCATGAACTCGGGAGCGGCCAGGAGCAACACGAGGGCCTGCGCCGCGCTTTCCGCGTGCGCGATCGCCTCGCGAGTCGCGCCGCTCAACACCCCACCCAACATCTGCGGCGCGAGCTCCCTGGCATCGCGCCTGGGGCCGACCCTCTGCCCCACCGCATCCGCCCACTCGATCCGCTTCAGCAGTTCCGAGGCGCCGTCCCAATCCGCGCTTCGATCCGGCCACCCCGCGGGCGATTCCGGTCCCCAGATCCTCTGTCCGAGGAGTTGGAAGAGCCCCACGGGGGCCTTATCCGCCCTCACGGGCAACTCCAGTCCACGGTACGCCGACACGATGAAATCCGCCGCTGCCTTGTATTTCGCCACCGGCTGCTCCCAGGCCTCGGGCGAGTCGATAAGCGCCCGGTAGACGGTCGGCAGATCGCCGCCGCTTTGCGAGAACGCCGCGGCCACGCGCACGACCGCCGGCGCCGGCGGGTCATCCGCGATGAAGTGTCGGGCCAGTTTGGTGGCAATGAACCGAGCGGTGGCCGGTCGGCGCGCGAGATCGCGCAGCACCGCCGCGCCCTGGTCATATCCGGTGTCAGGATAACTCCTGCCCATCACGACCTGCGATCCCGGCTCGTGCATCGCAGCACGGAAAAGGAAGGAGCCGGGCTGCGCCCCGGCCCATCCGCCCTGCCGCCCCACGATCGACCAGCCGGTCAACACCTCGGAGAACGCGGTGACGTCGGTCTGCGTGTAGGCACCGTCGACGCCCACCGTGTGCAGCTCCAGGGTCTCGCGCGCCAGGTTCTCGTTGATTCCGATCTTGCGCTGCGGGTTGCGGCGCGCGATGTTGCGCGCCGCACGCGAGCCCGGTCCCATCGACAACTGATTGTCGAGGTAGAGCAGCATCGCCGGATGCCGCTCGGTCGCGAGCAGCATGTCGGTGAAGTTGCCGAGCACGTAGGGACGGATGGCTTCGCGCTCATAGCTGCCCGCGAGGGCCGCCAACACGCTCTTGTCGACGGAGACGGCGAAGTGATTCGCCCAGAAATGAGTCAATCGCTCGATGAATGGCCGGTCGGTCGCGACCGACTGACGGAGGCGCGCACCCGCCTCGGCGAGATAGACGGGCCTGATGAGCTGTTTGAGCTTCTTGAAGGCGCCGCTCGCAGCGGCGGCTCCGTCCGTCCCTGTGCCCGTGCCTGTGCCCGCGCCCGCGCCCGCGCCCGCGACACTCTGGCGCTCGGCGCGGATCGTGCGGCGCAGATCGTAGATCTGCGCGAGGATGCTCGCCGAGCTCTGGAGTCCCTCGTCGGTGATTTCGGGCGCCGGACCGCGAAGCTGCGCTTTGAGCCACTCGGGCCCGGCGGCGCCGATGGCGGCGAGTTCACCCGGCCGGGCGCCGAGCCCGAACCGATTGGCCGCAATGGCCGAGGTCAACCCCTTGTCCATGAGCCCCATAGCGCACGGCGCCCGTCTCCGGTTGACCCGGCCCGATATACTCGCGTTATGCCCGTCCCCGATTCCCCCGATCTCGTCCTCGTCGACGCGTCGTCCTATCTTTATCGCGCCTTTCACGCGCTACCGGGCCTGAGCAACTCCCGCGGCGAGCCGACCGGCGCCGTTCTCGGCGTGCTGAACATGCTCGCCAAGTTCCTCAGGGAATGCCGGCCGAAGCGCATCGCCCTGGTGTTCGATGCGCCCGGCAGGACCTTCCGTGACGATCTCTTCGCCGAGTACAAGGCCCATCGCACGCCGATGTCGGATGATCTGCGCGCGCAGGTCGAGCCGCTGCTCGCCATCCTGCGGGCGCAGGGGCTGCCGCTGCTGCGCATCGAGGGAGTCGAGGCCGACGATGTCATCGGCACGCTCGCCTGTCGGGCGGCGCGCCTCGGACAGAGCGTGCTCATCTCGACCGGCGACAAGGACATGGCCCAGCTCGTCGACGGCTCGATCACGCTCGTCAACACGATGAGCAACACCGTGCTCGACCGTGCCGGCGTCAAGGCCAAGTTCGATGTCTTTCCCGAGCAGATCATCGGCTATCTCGCGCTGGTGGGCGACAGCTCCGACAACATTCCGGGCATCGAGAAGGTCGGCCCCAAAACTGCCGCAAAGCTTCTCAACCAGTATGGGACGCTCGACAACCTGATTGGCCATGTGGAGGAGGTCAGCGGCAAGGTCGGGGAGAATCTGCGCGCCGGGCTGCAGACCCTCGAGCTGTCACGCAAGCTCGCGACCATCCACAGCGACCTCGAGCTGCCGGTCACGGTGGAAGAGCTCGCGCCGTCGGAACCGGATGTCGGGCGGCTGCGCGAGCTTTACACGCGATATGAGCTGCGGGCGCTCCTGCGCCAACTGGAGGGCGGGGACGCGGTGGACCCGTCCGGCGGCCGCCGGCCGCCGGCTCCGGAGGTCACGCCTGCACGGGCGCCCCTGGCCGCCGGGCCGACGGCCGTGGGCGGCCCCGCGGGTGAGCGGGCTCCGGAGGAGCAGCCCGCCGTGGCAAGGAATTATGAGACGCTCGTCGACTGGGACGGCCTCGAGCGCTGGTTGACGAAGCTGCGCGATGCGCAGCTCATCGCCCTCGATACCGAGACCACCAGCCTCGATTACATGAGCGCCGAGGTCGTTGGGATCTCCTTCTGCGTCGAGGCCGGCGCCGCGGCCTACCTGCCGCTCGCTCACGACTATGCGGGCGCGCCGCCGCAACTCGAGCGTGCGCGGGTGCTGGAGGCGCTCAAGCCCATCCTGGAGGATCCCGCGAAACCAAAGCTCGGCCATCACCTCAAGTTCGACGCCCACGTGCTGCAGAATCACGGCATTCGCCTCGCGGGCATACGCTACGACACCATGCTCGAATCCTATGTCTGGAACAGTGTCGGCAGCCGACATGACATGGATTCGGCGGCACTCTGTTATCTCGGGCGCCGCACCCTCACGTATGAGGATGTGACGGGTAAGGGCGCGAAGCAGATCTCCTTCAGTCAGGTGCCGGTGGAGCGTGCTAGCGAGTATGCGGCCGAGGATGCGGCCGTGACGCTGTGTCTGCATCGCACGCTCTGGCCGAAGATCCAGAGCATGCCCGCTCTCGAGCGCCTGTACGAGGAGATCGAGCAGCCGCTCGTGCCGGTGCTCGCGCGCATGGAGCGCCGCGGCGTACTGCTCGATCGCGAACTCCTCAGGGGGCAAAGCTCGAGATTCGCGACGCAGCTGCAGGAGTTGCTGCAGCAGGCGCGGCGCGAGGCCGGCTACGACATCAACGTCGACTCACCGAAGCAGCTGCAGCAGGTGCTGTTCGAAAAGCTGGCGCTGCCGGTGCTGCGCAAGACCCCGACCGGGCAGCCCTCCACGGCCGAGGACGTGTTGGAAGAGCTCGCGGCTTCCTTTCCGCTGCCGCGCATCGTGCTTGACTATCGGATGCTCGCCAAGCTCAAATCCACCTACACCGACAAGCTCCCGGAGCTCATCAACCCGCGCACCGGCCGGATCCACACCTCCTATCACCAGGCGGTGGCGCAGACCGGCAGGCTCTCCTCCTCCGATCCCAACCTGCAGAACATTCCGATCCGCCGGCCGGAGGGGCGGCGGATCCGCCAGGCCTTCATCGCGCCGCCGGGCCACGTGCTGATGGCCGCCGATTACTCGCAGATCGAGCTGCGGATCATGGCGCATCTCTCGGGCGATGAGGGGCTGCTTGCAGCGTTCGCCGAGGATCGAGACGTCCATCAAGCCACCGCGGCGGAAGTGTTCGCCCTGCCGCTTGCGGATGTCAGCGCCGATCAGCGGCGGCTCGCGAAGACGATCAACTTCGGCCTCATCTACGGCATGTCTGCCTTCGGGCTCGCGCGCAACCTGGGCATCGATCGCGGCGCCGCGCAGACTTACGTGGAGCGCTATTTCCAACGCTACCCCGGAGTGCGACGCTTCATGGAGGAGACCCGGCGGCAGGCGCGCGAGCGCGGCTTCGTCGAGACCGTCTACGGCCGCCGGCTCTACCTGCCGGACATCCGTTCCGGCAACGCGCAGACGCGACAGTACGCCGAGCGCAGCGCGATCAACGCGCCCATGCAGGGCACCGCGGCCGACATCATCAAGCGCGCCATGATCGCAGTCGATGCCTGGTGCGCCCGCGAAGACATCCCGGCCCGCCTCATCATGCAGGTCCATGACGAGCTGGTGCTCGAGGTGCGCAGCGACTGCATCGAGCGGGTCGCCACGGCAGTCGAGGACCGGATGACGGGTGCTGCAGAGCTTCGGGTCCCGCTGCGCGTCGAGATCGGCACCGGGGCGAATTGGGATGAGGCGCACTAGCTCGCCTGACTGAAAATACAGATCAGCCTGGTGCCAGTCCTCTGATCAAAAAGGGTTTTTTCTCGCCTCCGCGGCGGAACTTCCCCCACCCTTTCCCGTCGAACTGCCTGAGTGCTTAGGCACTCCCCGCTTCCCTCCCTGAGCGGGTCAACCCGGTTCACACGAGACCTGTGCCGGGTTAGTCTGCCCCGGTGACCTCGTCAAAGGTCATCGGGGTTTTTTATTTCGCCGCTTATTGGGCCCCGAGCCAGCCCGCCAGCATCCGCTGCGCCTCCTCGAGGCCCGTGCGCGCGTGCGCGGAAAAGAGCTGGACCGTGGCGCGCTGGCCAAGTGCCCCAGCGGCCGCCGCAAGCGCCTGCCGGCTCTCGCTCCGGCTCAACTTGTCCGCTTTCGACAATAGAACGTGGACAGGGTGCGCGGGCAATGCCCACTCGAGCAGCGCCTCATCGCCAGCGCCGATCCCACGCCGCGCATCGACGATGACGAACAGACCCTTGAGCGCCGCGCGCGCCCGCAGCGCCTCGATGAGACGCGGCCAGGCGCGCCGCTCGCTCTGCGGCGCGCTCGCGAAACCGTACCCCGGCAGGTCCACCAGGCGCTCGAGCGGTGAGAGCTCGAAGAAGTTGATGAGCCGCGTGCGTCCGGGCGCCTTGCTGGTCCGCGCGAGTCCCTGGCGGCCGAGAACCGCGTTGATAGCGCTCGATTTGCCCGCGTTCGAGCGCCCGGCGAAGGCGATTTCAGCTCCCCGGTCGGCGGGAAACTGCTCCGGCGCCGCGGCGCTCACGAGAAATCTTGCATCGGGAAATGCAGGCACAGCCGTAGTGTACAATCCGCCGCTTTCGCGTCACTGGCGATACTCGGGGAAAGAGCGAAAACGATGGCGAAAAGAGCACCGCTGGCAACCGCCTCCGCCGCACTGTTGTCGATCATATGGGGCGCCGCATGGGCCGCACCGCAGACCGCCGGAACTGCCGGCGCGGCGGCCGCGAGCACCACTCCGACCGCCGTCGGCCCCGCGACCCCCACCGGAAGCCCGACGACGGCAACGCCGCCGGTCACCCCCGATCCGTATCTGGACGGCTCGGTGCAGGCGGGCGCCACCAAGGCCCCCGTCTGCTTCTCCTGCCACGGGCCGGATGGCAACAGCCAGAATCCCGTCTGGCCGCGTCTCGCCGGCCAGAACGCCGTGTACATCGCGGAGCAGCTTCACCTCTTCCGCGCCGGTGTCCGCAAGAATCCGGTGATGCAGCCGATGGCCGCGGGCTTGAGCGATCAGGACATCGACAATCTGGCGGTGTTCTTCGCCGCGCAGACGCCCGGCGGGCTCGAAGCCGATCCCTCCTACTGGAAAGCCGGCCAGGCGCTCTACCTGCATGGCGATGCGGCGCATGACGTGCCGGGATGCGTCGCCTGCCACGGGCCGCTCGGCCGCGGCAACCCGGCGGCCGGCTATCCGGCACTCGAGGCGCAGCAATCGGTCTATGTGGTATCGCAGCTGCAGAGCTACGCCAACGGCACCCGCTACAGCGGAGCGGACGCCACGACTGCAACGCCCAACAGCATCATCATGTTCGACATCGCCAAGAACCTGACGCCCGAGGAGATCCGCGATGTCGCCTCCTACGTGCAGGGTCTGCGCTGAGGCAAGCGATGAGACCAGGATAACCATCGATGAATCGAAAACTCCCGCTGTTTGCGCTCGCCGCCGCCGTCCTCGTCGCCCTCGGCGTTTGGTTCTGGCGCACCCACGCGCCGCAACCCGCCACCGCAGCCGATACGGCTCAGCAGCAAGCCGCGCCGAGCGCGCAGACCGCGCCTGCCCCGAGCGACCCGGTGAGCAGCGCCCAGGCGGCCGATGCGAGCGGTCCCTCGCTCGAGCATCTCGCCGGCCTCTCCACCGCCGGGGCCCTGCCCTCGAGCAGCGAGTGGAAGCCCGGCGTCAACTACACCGTGATCTCGCCGGCGCAAGCGACCACGGTTGCCCCGGGCAAGGTCGAAGTGCTCGAGGTGTTCTGGCTCGGCTGCCCGCACTGCTTCGCGCTCGAGCCCTACATCCGTCAGTGGCTGAAGACGAAGCCCGCTTACGTCGATTTCGTGCGGGTCCCAGTGATGTGGGATGCCCTGCATCGCGCGCACGCGCGGCTTTTCTACACGCTCGAGGCGCTGGGCCGCGATGATCTGGTGGAGAAGGCGTTCGCCTACCTGCACAACCAGGAAGATCAAACCGGCACCGAAGCAGTCCTCTTCTCCAACAGCAAGGAAGACACCTTCAAGCAGCAGCAGGCATGGGCGGTGCAGAACGGCATCGGTGCCGACGCCTTCGCTCAGGCCTACAATTCCTTCTACGTCAACACACAGCTGCAGCAGGCGGATCAGATCACGGATGAATACCAGGTGCAGGGTGTGCCGTTGATCGCGGTGGACGGGAAGTTCGCCACCGATGTCGGCAAGGCGAGCGGCGACGACAACCCGAACAAGCTGATCTCACTGATCAACTTCCTCGCCGCCTGGGAGCACGATCACCGGCAGGAGTGAGCTCCATCTGCCCACCGGCAACCTCTTCAGGTTTTGTCCGCCAGCGGCAGATAAACGGCAAACTCGCTCCCCTTCCCCAGCCCATCGCTGCTCGCAGCGACCCGCCCGCCGTGCAGCTCGATGAGGCTGCGCACCAGCGAAAGCCCGATCCCGAGACCTCCCTGGGAGTGCGCGAGCGAGCGGTCCGCCTGGCTGAAGAGATCAAACACCCGCGGCAGCATCTCCGCGGAAATGCCGACGCCCGTATCCCGGACACGCACGACCGCCTCGGAGCCCGAGCCGTTCCCGGTCTCCGCCAGGCTCACCATAATCTGACCGCCCTCCGGGGTGTACTTGGCCGCGTTGTTCAGCAGATTGCCGAGCACCTGCTCGAGCCGTGTGGCATCACCGGCCACGTTGACGGGCTCGGGCGGCAGGCTCACGGTCAGCGCGTGGCGTCGTGAGTCGATCGCCTCCCGCAAGGTATCGGTGGCATGAGTAACGACCGGCCGCAAATCGAGCGGCTCGCGTCGCAGCTGCACCTGGCCGCGGTTGATGCGCGCCGTGTCGAGGAGATCATCGACCAGGCGGGTGAGGGTGCGCGCCTGCCGCTCGATCAATTCCTTGGCCCGCGCGCCTCGAGGGTCGCCCGCGGGAACGGATTTCAGGATCTCGATCCCATTGCGCAGCGGCGCGAGCGGATTACGCAGCTCGTGCGCCAGCACCGCGAGGAACTCGCTCTTGTGCCGGTCGGCGGCCGCGAGCTCATCCACCCGCCCCCGGAGCGAGTCCTCCAGCCGCTTGCGCTCGGTGACGTCCCGGTTGGTGGCGAGGACCAGCGGCTGCTCTGGCTCGGAGATCAACACCTCCAGACTCTCGACGACGAGCTCCCGGCCGTCCTTGGTCCGGTGGACGACCTCGCCCATCCAGCGTCCCTCGCGCTTCAGGCCCTCGTTGATCTGCGAGAATGTCGCCGGGCTCTTGCCGAGCAGCTCGTGGCTCAAGCGCCCCACCGCCTCCTCTTTACCGAACCCGTAGAGGAGCTCGGCTCCCCGGTTCCAAAAGACGATCGTGCCCTTCAGATCGCGCACGAATACCGCGTCATGCGTTTGCTCGAGGAGCTTCGCCTGCCGCTCGAGCACCTCGACGGAACGCTTCAGCGAGTCGATGTCGAAGAGCATGATGATCGCGCCGTCGATCCGATTGTCGATGGTGCGATAGGGCCGCAGGCGCAGCAGGTACCAGCGGCCGGTACCGTCCTGCAGCTCGAGATCGCGGGCACTCACCTGGTCGATGACCTCGGCAAGGAGCTTCGGCAGGTCGCTGACCGTGAGATTGAGCTTGATGTCGCCGAGCGGGCGACCGACGTCGGCGCTGATCAGGTTGAAGAGCTTCTCGGCCGTCGGCGTGAAGCGCCGGATGCGCAGATCCGGCCAGACCATCACGATGGCCATCTGCAGACTGCCGAACAGATTGTTGAGGTCGTTGTTCGCGCGGTTCAGCTCGTCGTTGCGGTTCTGCAGCTCCTCGTTGACGGTGGTCAGCTCCTCGTTGCTCGACTGGATCTCCTCGCGCGAGGTCTCGAGCTCCTCGTTGATGCTCTGCAGCTCCTCGTTCGCCGACTGCACTTCCTCGTTCGCCGACTGCAGCTCCTCGTTGGCCGCTTCCTGCTGCTCGATCACCGACTGCAGGTAATCGCGGGTGGCGGACAGCTCCTGAAGCAGGTGGCTGATCTGCGTGTCCTTCTCCTCGAGCTCGCTCGCCCTTCCGCGCGCCGGGCGGTCGCGGCCGGCGCGGAATTCTCGAAGACAACCCAGTAGCTTCGCTGGCCCGTGTTGGGCCTTCCGAGCGGGATCACCGCCAGGGTCACATCGGTATAGCCGCCGTCGGTCTTGATCCGCACCCCCTCCTCGCGCACGACCGCATCCTCCCGGCGGGCGCGCTGCACGAGCGAGCGCAGCGAGACCAGCAGCCCCTCGCGGGCCATCTTGAGCACGTTCAGGCTCGCCTTGCCGGGCGCAGGAGCCAGGTAGCGGCCGGTATCGCCGCGGAACTGCAACACCTCATGGTTCTCGTTGATGAGCACCCCCGCGGGCAAATAGCGCGCGAGGAGGACGCGGTCGGCGTCCCGCTGCACCTCGATCCCATGCTCCCTCGTCGTATCGCGAACCAACTCCGGACCCGCCGCCACGGAGGTCGGCGTGTAGGCTCCGAGCGGAAAGCCGTACTCGAGACGTGGCGCCGCGGGGTTTCGGGAGTAGATCTTCGCCTTGGCGTCCTCGAGCTCGAACAGTTCGCGGCCTGCGCCAATGGTCTCCGAGGGCCCGAGGAAGAGAACCCCGGTGGGCTTGAGCGCGTAGTGCAGCAGCGGCAGGAGTCGTTTCTGCGGCCCCGAGTCAATGTATATCATCACGTTGCGGCAGCTGATGAGATCCATCCGCGAGAACGGCGGATCGGCGAGCACGTTGTGGCGGGCGAAGATGCAGATGTCGCGAATGATCTTGGCAACACGATAGCCGCCGTCGACCTCGACGAAGAAGCGGCGTAACCGCTCGGGCGACAGGTCGCCGACGATCGCCTTGGGATAGAGGCCGGCGCGCGCCCTCTCGATCGCAGCGCCGTTGAGATCGGTGGCATACACCGTGATGGGCGCGATGACCTTGTTCTCGGACGCGTATTCCGTGAGCACGATCGCGAGCGAATAGGCTTCCTCTCCGGTCGCGCAGCCGAGCACCCAGCCCCTGATCGTATCCTCGCGGGCACGGTCCTTCAGCAGCGGCGGGAAGAACCTGGACTTCAGCACCTCGAATGACTCTGGATTGCGGAAGAAGTTCGTTACGCCGATGAGAATGTCCTGATACAGCGCTTCGGCCTCGCGCGGGTCGCTCTTCAGGAATTTTGCGTACTCCCCGGCGTCCGTCAATTTGCGGAGCGCCATCCTGCGGCGGATTCGTCGATGCAGGGTGTTGGACTTGTATTGCGAAAAATCGACGCCGCTCCGGTGCCGCAACACCGACAGTATCCGATCGACCTGCTCGAGGTCCGCTTGCGCGGCAGCCTCGCCGGCCTCGAGCACGTACGGGTGGCGCGCAATCCGCGCGAGCTCGCCGGCGATACCGGCGGGGGGCAACACGAAATCCACCCGGTTCGCCGCAATCGCGCTTCTGGGCATGCCGTCGTAGAGCGCGGAAGAGTCCTGGGCGATGGTGATTCCGCCCGCCGCCTTGATGGTCACGAAGCCCGCGGTGCCGTCATTGGCGGTGCCCGACAGCACGACCCCGATGGCGCGGTGTCCCTGACTCTCCGCCAGCGACTCGAAGAATCGATCGATCGGATGATGCGGTGCCTGGTCTCGCGGCGCGAGCGCCAGTCGGCCGTCGTGGATGGTCATGAGACGCGCCGGCGGTATGACATACACGCAGTTGCGTTCCACCTGCGGCTCGTCCTTGACCTCAAAGACCCGCATGCGCGTGGCCCGCTGCAGGATCTCCGACAGCATGCTGGGGTGCGTCGGCGCGAGGTGCTGCACGAACACGAAGGCGAGCCCGGTGTCTTCGGGCAGCGCCTTGAGCATCGCGGTGAACGCCTCGAGGCCCCCGGCCGAGGCGCCGACGCCCACGATGGTGGTCGGCTTGTCCGAAACGGCCTGAGTCGGAGCCGGAAGTGAGGCGCGCTTGGCCCGCACGCGTCTCGTCCGGGTCGGGGCTCCCGTACTCGCTTCTTTCGCCACCCAATCTCCTGCGCAGCCAAGCTACTAGGACATAGCCCTATAAGTGTACGCCTGTATCCAACGCTCCCTCTGACGTTTGGCTGCGAACCTCGCCGGAGCGCGAGCGGGTCGTGCGGCGGCGAGCCCCCGCAGTCGCCTTCAGAACCCCTCAGCCGGCGTCATCCTGAGCGGGGCGTTGGAAGCGGCGCTGCGCGATCTGACCATCAGAGAATGTAGCGGCTGAGGTCCTCGTCCTTGGCGAGGTTGCCGAGATGCTCATCGACATACTTCGCATCGATGGTCAGCTGCGCGCCACTCTTCTCCGAAGCCTCGTAGGACACCGACTCCAGGAGGCGCTCCATCACCGTGTGCAGCCGCCGGGCGCCGATGTTCTCGGTGCGCTCGTTCACCTGGAAGGCGATCTCGGCGATGCGTCGCACGCCGTCTTCGGCAAACTGCACTGACACGCCCTCCGTTCCCATCAACGCCCGATACTGCGAGGTCAGCGATGCGTCGGGCTCGGTCAGAATACGCACGAAATCGCCGACCTCGAGCGAGTCGAGCTCGACCCGGATCGGTAGCCGCCCCTGCAGCTCCGGAATGAGGTCGGAGGGCTTCGACAGGCTGAAGGCGCCGGAGGCGATGAAGAGCACGTGATCGGTCTTGACCGGTCCATACTTCGTGGACACGGTCGAGCCCTCGACGAGCGGCAGGAGGTCCCGCTGCACGCCCTCGCGCGACACGTCCGCGCCCACCGTCTCCTGACGGCGAGTCACCTTATCGATCTCGTCGATGAAGACGATGCCGTTCTGCTCCGCGTTGGCGAGCGCCTTGACCTTGAGCTCTTCCTCGTTGACGAGCTTCGCGGCTTCCTCCTCGACGAGGAGGCCCTGCGCCTCGCGCACTTTCACCTTGCGGCTGCGGGTGCGGTTGCCGCCGAGGTTCTGGAACATGGCCTGCAGCTGTTGCTGCATTTCCTCCATCCCCGGAGGCGCCATGATCTCGACGCCCATCGGCATCGCGCGTACCTCGATTTCGACCTCGCGCTCATCGAGCTCGCCGGCACGCAGCATGCGGCGGAATTTCTGGCGAGTCTCCGCATCGCGCGGCGGTGAAGGCTCATCGGTGGAGAAACCCATCATGCGCGGCTTCGGCAGCAGCGCATCGAGCACGCGCTCCTCCGCCGCTTCCGCGGCGCGCTCGCGCACCTTCTGCATCTCCTGCTCGCGCGTCATCTTCACCGCGACGTCGACCAGCTCCTTGACGATCGAGTCGACGTCACGACCGACATAACCCACCTCGGTGAATTTGGTGGCCTCGACCTTGACGAAGGGCGCGTTGGCGAGACGCGCGAGGCGGCGGGCGATCTCGGTCTTGCCGACGCCGGTGGGACCTATCAGCAGGATGTTCTTCGGGGTGATCTCCTGCCGTAGCGGCTCCGGCACCTGCATGCGCCGCCACCGGTTGCGCAGCGCGATGGCGACGGCGCGCTTCGCGGCGTCCTGGCCGATGATGTGCTTGTCGAGCTCCTGGACGATCTCTCGGGGGGTGAGCGATGACATGATGTTAGGAAGCCAGCTCCTCAATGGTGAGATTCCGGTTGGTGTAGATGCAGATGTCGGCGGCGATGTTGAGCGAGCGCTCGGCGATGCTGCGCGCATCGAGCTGCGTCGCCTCGAGCAGCGCCCGGGCGGCAGCGAGGGCGAATTGGCCGCCGGAGCCGATCGCCACCGCATCGATATCCGGCTCGATGACATCACCGTTGCCCGATATCACCAGGAGCTTCCCCGGATCGCCGACGAGCAGCAGCGCCTCGAGGCGCCTAAGGTAGCGGTCCGAGCGCCAGTCCTTGGCGAGCTCGATGGCGGCACGGGTGAGGTTGCCATACTTCTCGAGCTTGCCCTCGAAGCGCTCGAAGAGCGTGAAAGCATCCGCCGTGCCGCCGGCGAAGCCCGCGAGCACCTTGTCGTTGTAGAGCTTGCGCACCTTGCGCGCGTTGCCCTTCATGACCGTGTTGCCGAGCGTCACCTGGCCATCGCCGGCCAGCGCCACGGCACCGTTGCGTCGCACGCCGAGGATGGTCGTGCCGTGCGGATCGAATCGCTGCGAACCGGTCATCGAGTCCTCGTCAGCTGAGGCTATTTGGCAGGGGTCTTGACCCGCCGCGCCCGCGGGTGTGTGGCGTCGTAGATGCGGGCTAGGTGCTGGAAGTCAAGGTGAGTGTATATCTGGGTCGTGGCGATATCGGCGTGACCCAAGAGCTCCTGCACCCCACGCAGCCCGGCACCGGACTCGAGCAGATGCGAGGCGAAGGAGTGCCGGAAGAGGTGCGGATAGACGTGCGTGTCGATGCCCTGACGGCGCGCCCAGTACGCAACCCGCAGCTCGACCGCGCGCCGGCCGAGCCGCCGCCCGGAGCGGCCGAGGAAAAGTGCCTGCTCGCCTGAGCGAGTCAGGCTCGCGCGTTGCGGGAGCCACTCCTCGAGGGCGCGCAACGCCACGCGTCCCACCGGGACCACGCGTGCCTTGGATCCTTTGCCGAGCACGTGCACGGTGCGGTCGCGACCATCGAGATCTCCGACATCGAGCGCGACGATCTCCGCCAGACGCAGCCCCGAGGAGTAGAGCAACTCCATGATGGCCCTGTCGCGGATGGCGAACGGCTCCCCGGGCGGGATTTCCAGGAGTCGCGCCATCTGATCCGCATCCAACGTCTCGGGCAGGCGGCGCGCCGCCTTTGGCGCGCGCACGTCCTTGCCGGGATTGCCGCGAATGTCCGTGATCTCGCGCGGATCGCCGGCGGCACCCTTGGTCGGACTCGCAGCGGCGCCGCTCGAACCCCGGGTAGGCGCGCGGGTACGCAAGACGTGCGCCTCGCGCTGCAGGAACTCGTAGAAGCTGCGCACCGCCGAGAGCCGCCGTTGGATGCTGCGCGGTCCGAGGCCGCGGGCATGCAGCTTGGCGGCGAAGGATCGCAGGTGTCCGCTGTCAACACCGGCCCAGCTCTCGAGCCCGGCACGGTCGCAGTACGAGACGAGCGCCTGCAGGTCTTGGGCGTAGGCGGCCTCCGTGTGCGGCGAGCAGCGCCTCTCCGCGGTGAGATAACCGCGGAAGCGCTCGATCCAGGCGAGGGCGGCGGGAGTCATGACCAGCAACCGGCTCCGGCCCGAGCCGCCGCGGATCTCACGACCCCGCGCCGGGGATCAGAGAGTCGGAGATGAGATCCGCCATGCGCGCCAGGAACTCGGTGCTCATTCCCGGATGGAACCGGTCGCGATCGGTGCTGCCGAGCGCGAGCACGCCGAGCGGACCGCTTTTTTCCCCGATCGGCACCAGCGCCACCGAGCCGATGTCGTTGGCATCCTGGCCGAAAAGAAACTCGCGCTGCGTGTCGCGCGCCTGACCGCATCGCGGCTTGCCGCTCGCAAACAGCGTCTCGAACGACTTGAGCCCGGCATCATCCTGCGCGACGGTGCGCACGAAGCGTTGCGGCGCAAGGTCCGGGTACTCGCCCACCAACACGAGCACGTTGTGCAAGGCGTCGAAATCCTCGCGCAGACTGGCTTCGATCAGCACCACGGCGTCGGCGCGCGAGCGAGCGCGCAGGAGCTTGCGCGTGAAGCGATGCAACTTCTCGGCGATCGCATCGTTGGCGCGCGCCACGCTCACCAGCTCCGCGAGCTTGCCCTCGAGAGCCGCGTGCTTCTCGCGCAGCACCTCGATCTGCCGCTCCACCAACGAGATGGTCGAGCCGCCACGCGCGTGCGGAATGCGCAACCGCGTGAGGAGCGCCTGGTGGCGCTCGAAGAAATCCGGGTTGTGCTGCAGATACGCGGCGACCGCATCGTCTTCGTTTTCCTTGGCGGCCAACCCTCGGGCGTCTCGTGTCGTCATTTCAAACCTCTACGTAGCCCGCGAAGGATATCTCCGCGGGACCCGTCAGCCAGATGTGCTCTCCCGGGCCATTCCAGTTTACGCGCAACTCGCCGCCGCGCACGCTCACTTGCACTTCCCGCTCGAGCTCGCCCCAGCGCCGGCCGATGGCGACCGCGGCGCACGCGCCCGTGCCGCAGGCGAGTGTCTCGCCGGCGCCGCGCTCATACACCCGCAGGTGGATGCGTGCCCGGTCGATGATCTGCATGAAGCCGGCGTTCACCCGCCGGGGGAAGCGCGGGTGGCGCTCGATCGCCGGGCCCAGGCGCTCGACGTCGGCCACCGCGACCGACTCGACGGCGAGCACGGCGTGCGGATTGCCGATCGACACCGCGCCGATCTGGATCCGATCAGCGCCTGCATCGAGCCAATAACGGTCCGCCTCGACCTCGGCATCGAAGGGGAGCGAGCGCGGATCGAAGCGCACCGGTCCCATGTCCACTGAGACCAGCCCCTCGGGCAGCGTGCGCGCCTCAATCAGGCCCGCGGGACTATCCATCGTGACCACGCCGGAGCGCGCGAGGCCGCGCGCCGCGAGCAGCGCCGCGATGCACCGCGCGCCGTTGCCGCATTGCTCCACCTCGACCCCATCGGCATTGAAGATGCGGTAGAACACGGCGCTATCGCCGCGCCTCGGCACCTCGAGCAGCAGCGCCTGATCGAAGCCGATCCCCGTATGGCGGTCCGCGAGACGCCGGATGAGCGCGCCGTCGAGCGCCGATGCGGCGGGCGCCTCGAACACCGCGAAGTCGTTACCCAGCCCGTGCATCTTGGTGAACTCGATGCGCATCACGGGCAAGCAGCATAACTCATAATCGAAACCGCTCGCGCAGCTCCCCGGCCATCCGGCGGCTGACCGCGAGCGGCGCCTCACAGCCGCGCAGCCGCACGAAGTACTGGCCGTCGGCGTTGCGCTCGATGCGATCGAGATGGCGGACGGCAACCAACGCGTTGCGATGGATGCGCACGAACTCGTCAGCCAGCTCCTCCTCGAGCGAGCGCAGCGAGTCCTCGATGAGATCCTCGCCCCGCAGGTGACGCACGGTCGTGTACTTCTGCTCGGCGAAGAAATACTGCACCTCCTCGATGGGGATGAGGCGCAGCCCCTCGCGATGGCGCGCAGCGATGTGCGTGCGGCGCTCGGCTCGCGCGGCCGCCGCGAGGCGTTGCAGCTGGGGCCGCGTGAGACGTCCCGCCTGCTCGAGCGCGGCGGCCAGCTTCTCCCTGCGGATGGGCTTGAGGAGATACCCGACGGCCCGCGTCTCGAAGGCATTGACGGCATACTGATCGTAGGCGGTGGTGAAGATCACCGCGGGCGGCTCCTCGAGAGTGCTCAGGTGCCTCGCCGCCTCGATGCCGTCCATCCCCGGCATGCGCACATCGAGCAGCACGACATCGGGCGCGCGGACGGCGGCCTGGCTCAGCGCCTCGGCGCCGGTCCCGGCTTCGCCGATGATTTCGGTGTCATCGATCTCCGCGAGCAGGCTTCGCAGCCGCTCGCGGGCCGGGGGCTCATCGTCGACGATCAGTACCTTCAGCACGGGCGCTCAGGCCTTCGCCGGCTTGCTCACTTGCTGTTGGCGGGAACTCACGTGCGGGAAGCGCAGGGTCACGATGTACTCCTCGTCGAAGCGCCCCGCCTTGATGAGGGCGAGCTCGCCGTAAAGCAGCGCCATCCGCTCGCGGGTGTTGGCGAGCGCCAGCCGATTGCCTTCGCGCTCGCTCTGGCGCTCATCCACGGGATTGCGGACCACGATGGTGATGAGATCGCCCGTGAGCTCGCCCACGATACTGACCGTCCCCCCCTCCGGGCGCGGCTCGATGCCGTGATAGATCGCGTTCTCGAGCAGCGGCTGCAGCAGCAGCCCCGGGACGCGCGCATCGCGTGGGAGCCGCTCGATATCCCAGCTCACGCGCAGCCTGCCTGCGAGGCGCAGTTCCTCGATGCGCTGATACGTGCGCGCCACCTCGAGCTCCTCCTCGAGCGTGATGGTCTGGCGCTGGTCGCTCAACGAGGCGCGAAAGAGATCCGCGAGATCCTGCACCGCCTGCTCGGCGAGCACCGGGTCCGAGCGGGTGAGCGAGGCGATGGTGTTCATGCTGTTGAAAAGGAAATGCGGGCGGATTCTGGCCTGCAGCGCGTGCACGCGCGCGGCGGCGCGCATCTCGATGTTACGCCGCCACTGGTGCGTCACGTAGAAGTACCGCAGCGCGACCGCCACGATCACGAAGCCGATCGCCATGTTGCGCAGCACGAACGGCCACACCTGCGCCGGGAAGAACGTGGCGGCGCCTGCGCCGATGGCGAGACGGCTGCGCCCGATGAAGTAGGCGGCAGCCGAGATCGCAGCGATGGCGGCCGTGAGCAGCGCCAGGACGGCGGCCGATCCGCGGGCCACCGTCAACCGCTCGAGTCGCCCGCGCATCGAGCACAGGAGCGCGGCACAGACGAGGCCGACCCAGAGGAGGAAAAACGAGGTGCGCGCGAGGTCGGCCCAGAAATCGACGGCGCGGACGTGATCTCCGCTCAGCCGCGCCAGCGCGAGCACGATCGCGGTCAGCTCCACGATGAGCACGATCGCGAGCGTGGCGCGCGAGGTGCAGAAATCGGGCAGGTAGAGGGACTCCGCGCCGCCGCGCAGCGCCTGCCGCACGATCGCACTGCGGGTCAGGCGGATGGAGCGCGTCCTCGTGATGGCTCGAAGAGCTCCGCCTTCAGGCGGAACGCGGCGGAGATGTCCTCGTCACCGTATCCACGGGAGATGAGCTCGGCGTATTCGCTCAGCATGCGCTCGACCACGGGTAGCGCCACACCGAAGCGCGCCGCCATGTCACGGCAGATGGTCAGGTCTTTGGCGTGCAGGCGCACGCGAAAGCCGGCCGGATAACTGCCGCGCGCCATGTTGGGTGCGCGATGGATGAAGTACCAGCTCGAGCCCGCGCCCTTGCCGAGCGTATCGATCAGTTTCTCGAGCGGCAGCCCCTGGGCGCGCGCGAACGCCATCGCCTCGGAGACCGCCTCGATGATGCCGGCGCACATGATCTGATTGGTGGCCTTCGCGGCCTGGCCGCTGCCGGTCTGGCCGAAATGGGTGATCGTGCGGCCCATGGCCTCGAGCACCGGGCGGGCACGCGCGAAAGCCTGCGTGGTGCCGCCGACCATGACGGCGAGCGTTCCCTCCCGCGCACCTTCCACGCCGCCGCTCACCGGGCAATCGAGGAACTCCACGCCCTGTTTGCCCAGCAGCTCCGCCGCCTTGCGCGCGGTGTCGGCCGCGACGGTAGAGCAGTCGAGAACCAGGCTGCCCGCAGCCAATCCGGGCGCCAGGGCGCGCACGACCTCGAGTACATCCGCATCGGCCGAAACGCAGATGACGATCGCATCGACGCCAGTGGCCAATTGCGCGGGCGTACCGGCCGCCTCCACACCGAGCTCCGCCGCGAGCGCGCGGGCCTTCTCCCCCGTGCGGTTCCACACCGCCGTGAGCAGGCCGGCTCGCTTCAGGTTGCGGGCCATGTGAGTGCCCATGGCTCCGAGACCCACAAAGCCCGTTTTCATGGTTGAAGATTGCAAGGAGCTTGCTCCGAAGCGCCTCCTCCCGCATGAGCGGGTCTCAGAGGTCCGCGAGATCGGAATAGTAACTCGGTTGGCCGCTAAAACGACCGAAGGCCAGTTTTAGCCAATCTTATCAGGGGGAGCTGGTGCCGCAGTCCGCGTCCATGGTCTGGCGGGCCTTGAGCCGCATGGCGTCGGCATCGGCGTCGGAGACGTAATGGCGCTCGCCGCTCTTATCGGTCGTGAAGATGCGGCGGGACTGGATCAGCTGCTGGTATCGCGCTTTGTCCTGCGCGCATTGCGTAGCGCGAGCCTTGGCCACATCCTCCTGCACGGCCTGGGCGTCCTCCTGCTGCTTGACCTCGCGCGAGGCAGCGTTGCTCTCGCTCTGGATGCCCTGCATGGCGGTCGAATTAGCCGGCTGATTGGCCGTCTCGACCCTGATGAGCTTGGCGCCGGGTTTCCACTGGTCGGTGTAATGCACCTGGCCATGCGCATCGGTCCACTCGTAGACGATGTCGGCGCGCGCCGAACCCACCGCCCCGAGCAGAACGGCCGAAGCTGCCAATAGGATGACGATGGATCGTGACATGACCTTACTCTCCCCGGAGCACGGCCATTGTCTACCCTGGTCTCAGCCAGTCCTTTGAACTGCATCACACATGGAATGGCTGCCCCTCACAGAAAGCGTACCCCATTCCGAGAAAGGAGGCCTCGGGCCGCCTCGTCGAGCAGCCCGGGCCCCGAGCCCTCGATCGAGTCACATGTCGTACGCTCGCTCTCCGTGGACGGTGATGTCCAGGCCCTCGCGCTCCTCGTCCTCCCCGACTCGAAGCCCGAGCGTCCACTTGACCAGGTGGAAGCCAATCAGGGCCACGACGGCGGTCCACAGGATCACCACCCCCACGGCCTTGGCCTGAATGAGGAATTGAGCCCAGACACCGGGATAGGCGCTGCCGCCGGGTCCACCGAGGGCCGGATCGTTGAAGATGCCGGTGGTCAGTGCGCCGAAGATGCCTCCGAGCGCATGCACGCCGAACACATCCAGGGCATCGTCGGTGCGGATCATCTTCTTCAGGCCGGTGACGCCCCAGAAGCAGAGCGGGCCGACTCCGAAGCCGATAACGAACGCGCCCGGGATGCCCACGTTGCCGGCCGCCGGCGTGATGGCCACGAGACCCGCCACCGCGCCCGAGGCCGCGCCGAGCATCGAGGGCTTGCCCTTGATCAGCCACTCCGTACCCATCCAGGCGAGCACCGCGCAGGCGGTAGCGAGGTAGGTGTTCATGAAGGCGAGCGCCGCCGAGCCGTTGGCCTCGAGGGCGGAGCCGGCGTTGAAGCCGAACCAGCCGAACCAGAGGAGTGAAGCCCCGATCATGGTCATGGTGAGGCTGTGCGGCGGCATCGGTTCCTTGCCGAGGCCGATGCGCTTACCGAGCACGATGGCGCCCACGAGTCCGGCCACACCCGAGTTGATATGCACCACCGTGCCGCCGGCGAAGTCGAGCGCGCCCCAATTCGCCAACAGGCCGCCCACGGGATGGTCGGCCGGGTTGGTGTCGAGACCCGGCACGTACCACACCATGTGCGCCACCGGGCAATAGCAGAACGTGAACCAGAACGCGAGGAACAGCAGGATCGCCGGGAACTTCACCCGCTCGACCAAAGAGCCGAGGATCAGGCAGCAGGTGATCGCGGCGAAAGTGGCCTGGAAACTCACGTACACCAGCTCATTCAACACGACGCCTTTGTCGAAGGTCCCGATCGTGGAGAAAGCGCCGCTCGAGGGATTGAAAGTGCCGGCGAGGAACAGCCGGCTCAGGCCGCCGATGAACTCGTTGCCGGCGGTAAACGCCAGGGAGTAGCCGTAGATGCACCAGAGCACGGTGATCAGCGAGAACCCGACGAACACCTGCATCAACACCGACAGCATGTTCTTCGTGCGAACGAGTCCGCCATAGAAAAGGCCGAGCGCCGGGACCGACATCAACAGCACGAGCGCGGTGGAGGTCAGCATCCAGGCCATGTCACCCTTGTCGGGAGTAGGCACGGGCGCATCGGCCGCCCACACCAGCGTTGGCACGAGAGTCGCGAGCGCCGCGAGGCCCGCCATTCGACGGATCGCTTTGAAGAGAATCGGAGCGGTGCGCATGTGGTCTCCCGGGACGGTTCTCGAGTCTTTGGGTGCGTTTCCGGGCGATCGGGCCACAAATGGCGGCTGCACGACCGGCCTTCGCGCGCGTAAGCTAGTGAAGCGGGCAGTCGGGGTGCAGAATCCATGCCATCGGAATTTTCAAAGCACTTTCCGTGGCTTGCGCTGTTGCACGCCGGTCGCGCGCACCGTTTTGGTGCCGCACGTCAGAGGCTTGGCCCCACCGCGGGGCATCGCCCTTGGAGGGGAGCAGATGATGGACAACTTCAGGATCGATGAGATCGCGCGCCGGCTGCTCGACAGCCTTCCGCCGGCGTTCCGCACCATGAGCAAGGATCTCGAAACCAACTTCCGGGCCGTGCTGCGCTCGAGCCTGGGCAAGCTCGACCTGGTGACCCGGGACGAATTCGACACCCAGACCCGAGTGCTCGAGCGTACGCGGGCCCGACTGGCGGAGCTCGAGGCGCAGCTGCAGGCGCTCGAGGGCACCGTCCCGCCCGCGTCCCCCACGGGCGCTTCCCGTCAGCCCTCCGGAACCAACTGATCCAACCCGGCAGAGGCCGCGCTTTTGCCGATGGGACGGAACCCGTGAACAAGGTCGCCACTCTCCTGTGCCGGGCCCAGTTGGGCCTCGAGGCGCCGCTCGTGCAGATCGAAGCGACCGTGGCGAGCGGCCTTCCCGCCTTCCACCTAGTGGGCCTGCCAGCCACCGTTGGTGCGGGAGAGCCGCGATCGAGTGCAGGCGGCGCTGCACTCCTCGGGCTACGAATTCCCGAGCGGCCGGATCGTCGTCAACCTGGCGCCCGCGGAAATCCCCAAGGGAGGCGGGCGGTTCGACCTGCCCATTGCGCTCGGCATCCTCATCGCCTCCGGACAGCTCAGGCAGGCGCCCGCCGGCGAAGCGCGAGCGCTCGAGCTTTACGGCGAGCTAGGTCTCGGCGGGGAGGTCAAATCGGTGCGCGGCATCCTGCTCGCGGCGGCACACGCGAATCGCGACGGGCACGAGCTGATCGTCCCCGCCGCAAACGCGGATGAGGCGCTCATCGCGGCTACTACCGCCATCCGTGCGGCATCACACCTGAGCAAAGTCTGTCGCCATTTCACCGGCGAAGAGCCGCTGCGCTTGCACACGCGCGCGTACGGTGCAGGACTGCTGGCGCACGGTACACAGCCGCCGGCATACGGCGCGCGACCGCCCACGCACGCTACCCGACCGCCCGCGCCGAGCTTCGGCGCCGACCCTGACCTCAGTGATGTCAGGGGACAGCTCCAGGCCAAACGCGCGCTGCTCATCGCCGCGGCCGGATCCCACAGCCTGCTCATGATCGGCCCGCCGGGCTGCGGCAAGAGCATGTTGGCGCAGCGCCTGCCGGGACTGCTGCCGCCGCTGACCGAAGCCGAGGCGCTCGACTGCGCGGGCATCGCCTCGATCAGCGCCAGCGGATTCAACATGGACGGCTTCGGTCACCGCCCCTTCCGGTCGCCCCATCACACGGCCTCCGCCGTGTCGCTGGTGGGTGGTGGCGCGCACGCACGACCGGGGGAAATCAGCCTCGCCCACAACGGGGTGTTGTTTCTCGATGAGCTGCCGGAGTTCGATCGCCGGGTGCTCGAGGCGCTGCGAGAGCCCCTCGAAGCCGGAATCGTGAGAGTCTCTCGCGCCGCCGCACAGGCGGACTACCCGGCGCAGTTTCAACTGGTAGCGGCGATGAACCCCTGTCCCTGCGGGCACCTCGGGGATCCCACCGGCAGATGCCGCTGTACCCCGGCGCAGGCGCAACAGTATCGCGCCCGGATCTCGGGCCCCCTCCTCGATCGGCTCGATATGCACGTGCAGGTGCCGCGGCTCGAAAGCGGTGATTTCGCGACCGCGATCACCGAAGGAGAGTCGAGCGCGGTGCTCGCCGCCCGCGTCGCCGCCGCCCGCTCGCGCCAACTCGTCCGGCAGGGCCGTTGCAACGCGCGCCTCACGGACGGTCAGGTCGAGCGCTGCTGCGTGTTGCAGTCCTCTGCCCGAGCGCTCCTCGATCGCACGATGCGGCAGCTGCGTTTCTCCGGACGAACACGCCAGCGAATCCTCAAGCTCGCCCGAACGATTGCCGACCTCGAGGGCCCCGCAGCCATCGCCGACATCCACGTCGGCGAGGCGGTGATGCTGCGATGTCTGGACCGGGAGCGGGCTATTTCTTCTTGCCCTTGACCATGCCTGGATTGACGAGCGAGACCATGTAATTCACCGCCTGCTCCACCAGAGCATCCGGCGCATCGGTGCGGCCGCCCTTGGCGGGCATCGTGCCGGTAGTTCCGGTAAACCCGTGCAGCGCGTGGTCGTAGAGCGTCGGCAAACCCTTAGCGATATGGTGCGCCCAGGCCGCCTTGTCACCCGCCTTCGGTGCGCCGGCGATGCCCGCTCCGTGGCAGGCGCTGCAGGTCTGCTCGAAGAGCTCCTTGCCGCTGGTCGGCATGGCGACGCCCGAGGAGCCACCGGCCTCGGCCGTGGTGGCGCCCACGGGCTTGATCGCCAGGGCGGCGTTGTTCTGCCCAGCGACCGCCTCCTCTTCGAAAGGGGCGACGCGCGCCTGGACGGCCTTTTGATAGTCCGGCTCGGAGAGCACCTCCCGACCCTCCGTGGCGGCACCGAGCCCGCGTGCGACCACGAAGAATACGATGGCGATCGCGACCAGGATGCCGATCACCAGGCTGAACATGTTGATGAAATGAGTGTCCTGCTTGCTCACCGAAGCCTCGCACGGGATCTCGCGAACAGAGGGCGCGCAGTATAGCCGTTCGGCTCGCGCCTTCGTAATGGCGGGCTACGATCTCGGCCGCAAATGGCGGCCGTCCACGGGTCCCTGTATCATTTCAGGTCCCCACCGGGCGACGCGCCCGTAGCTCAGTTGGATAGAGTGGCAGCCTCCGAAGCTGCAGGTCGCTGGTTCGAATCCAGTCGGGCGCGCCAATGAATTCGGGTTCATCCCGGTCACAGGGGTGCCATCCCCCGCCGCGATCCGAACCGGCAGGCATACCCGCGGGTGAACTCCGCACCGAGCAGGAACACCTGTGCGGAGTAGTACACCCAGAGCAGCACCACGATTACCGAGCCCGCCGCCCCGTAGGTCGAAGCGATGGTGCTGCTGCCCAGATAGAGGCCGATCGCGTACTTGCCCACGATGAAGAGCACCGCGGTGATCAGCGCTCCAGCCGCAACATCCCGCCAGGCGAGCCTCACGCTGGGCAACACCTTGTAGACCGTGGCGAAGAGCAGCGCCGCCAGACCGAATGAAACGAGGGAGTTCGTCCACCGCAGAATCACGCCGACGACGATGATGCCCCGCGACAGAGACTCGAGCGCGCCGAGTGCGGCGCTGAAGAGGAGCGAACCCAGCAAGAGAATACCAAGCGCCATGATAAGCGCGATCGACATCAGCCTGGTGCGCAGGTAGGCCCAGTACCAATGCCGGCTCTCGGCCGGCACACTCCAGATTTCGTCCAGCCCCGACTTCAACTCGACGAGCGCGGTGTCCGCGCTGAGGATCAAAGTCACGACGCTGATCGCGGTCGCCACGACTCCGGCCGCCGGCCGGTGGGCCCGCGCCAGGATCATCTGCACCTCGGCCGCCGCCTGCGGGCCGATCAGGGTAGTGATCTGCTGATGGATTTCGCCCCGAGCGGCGCCCTGCCCAAAGAAAAACCCGGCCACTGCCACCGCGAGCAGCAGAATCGGCCCGAGCGAGAAGACCGTATAGAAGGCAAGCGCAGCGCCGATGCGCGATGCGCGATGGTCGCTCCAGCCATTGGCGGCGTCTTTGATCAAGGCCCAGATTTCCCGTGCGCACAGGCCAGGCCAAGCCGGAATGTTGAGCATACCGATGACCGCGCAACCGGCGTGCCGGACGAGCGCCTGCGCATGGACGTGTGGGCGGACCGGCCGCTGTGGACAGCCGGTGCCGCGGCGTCAATCACGCCCTCGGTTGTTGGTCCAGCTCCTGGAGCGCCAGCGCAGCCGATACGTGGCCGAGGTGCGTCAAGCCCTGCGGGAAATTCCCCAACATCTCGTGGGACTTGGGCTCAAACTCCTCCGCGAAGAGCCCAAGATCGTTGGCGCAATGGCACGCTCGCTCGAACGCGTCCCGCGCCTCTTTCCGCCGACGCTGGTGCGCGAGACACTCCGCCAGCCAGAACGTGCACGCGACAAATACGCCCTCACTTCCCCGCAAGCCGTCGCTCGCCCGGTAGCGCAGCACCAGGCCGCCACGGGACAGGTCCTTGCGGATGGCATCGGTCGTGCGGATCATTCGCTCGTCGTCCCAAGCCACGAAATCGACGGCAGGCAGAAGCAGGAGCGCCGCATCGACTTCGTTGCTGCCGTAGCTGCGGACGAAAATGCCGCGCTTGCGGTCATATCCCCGCCGCTCGATATCTTTGCGCATTCCGTCCCGCTCCTCGCGCCAGCGCTCGAGGGGCGCCGGAAGGGAGTAGCGCTCCGCGAGGGCGATGCCGCCGTCGACGGCCGCCCAACACATGACCTTGGATTGCACGAAATGCAGCGGGCGCGAGCGTACCTCCCAGATGCCCCGGTCAGGCAGATGGCGACGCGTAATCGCCGCTTCCACGATCGCGGTGAGGAAGCCCCAGTAGTTCTCATCCGGCTGCTCGCCGCGCTCGCTCCAGCGCCACGACAGCTCCATCACCAGCCCATACATGTCCGCCTGGAACTGCTCGGCGGCGCCGTTGCCGATGCGCACCGGCCGCGAGCCGCGCCAGCCGTCAAGCTTCTTCAGATCGATCTCCGGCACCCGGCGCTTGCCGTCGACCGCATACAGCACCTGCAGCTCATCGGCATTGCCCGCCGCGCTTCGCTGGATGAAGCGCCGCATCCCGACCGCCTCCGCCTGCAGCCCGAGGTTGCTCAGCGCATGCACGGTGAAGATCGAGTCCCGCAGCCAGCAGAAGCGGTAATCCCAGTTGCGTTCGCCGCCCATCTCCTCCGGCAAAGAAGTGGTCGGCGCGGCGATGATGGCGCCCGTTGGCGCGTAGCAGAGCGCTTTCAGCACGATGGCCGAGCGCACGACGCTCACGCCTTTGCCGTCGTCATGGGTGATCTTCGAGGACCAGTCCCGCCACCAGCGCAGCGTTTCCTCGTAGTGCTGACCGAGCTGCGCGTCGATGAGCTTCTCGCCGAGCTCGGAATCCTCGCACTCCTCGGGCGGCAGGAACTGCACCGCAATGCGGTGACGCGACTTCGCGTGCACCTCGAGAATTCCCTCGAGATCGTGGTCACGACCGGGCTGCAGCGGCACATTGCCCAGGACGGCAAGCGCCGTATTGCTGCCCACGGCCACATAGGACGCCGTCGAGGATGGGTGGATCCAGGGCTTGACTTCGCCGAAGTCGAGTCGTGGCACGAAACTGACATTCAACCGCATCGTGCCGCTGACCCCCTCGATGATGCGCACGATCTCGCGCCGCGGCCGCTCCCGTCCGCCGCTGCGCATGGCGAAGAAGTCGATGAGCCGCGCCTCGCCGCTCGCCGAGCGGAAGGTGGTCGCCAGCACCAGGCTCTTCTCCCGGTACTCGCGGCGGGAGCTGAAGCGCCCCGCGGGCGCGATCTGGAAATAGCCGCCGTTGCGCCAGTCGAGCAGCCGCCCGAAGCAGCTATCGGAATCGAATCGCGGCAGGCAGCACCAGTCGATCGAGCCCTGACGCGAAACGAGCGCCGCGGAGTGACAGTCGCCGATGAGCGCGTAATCCGAAATGGGCGGGTACCCGCCCCGGGGCTTCATTGCCAACACACCCTCCGTCAGCGGCTCGGCGAGCCGTTCATTGCTTCGGTCGCGCCACCGATCACCTCGCGGTAGTCCTCGATCGCGGCGCTCACCACCCGGGCGGCATCCTCATGGCCGTATCGATGATCTTCAGACCTCCCACCACGCGAGCGCACAGCAGGATCTCCGAATGGGTGATCGGCCGCTCACTGATGACACCAATATCGAGCGGATCGCCATCGCCCCGCTCGCACCCGCTCGCGAGCCGCCGCACCCGATCTCCGCAATAGGTCTGCGGGATGAAGCCGTACAGGGACGGCGGATGGGATGAGGTGCGCTGCGGACGATCCACCCGCAGATAGCCCGTGGTTTTGTCCACCTCATACTTCATGAGGTCGAACGGCGTGATCTCGATGAAGGCGTTGACGATTCGCGGACAATCCGGGCCGGGGTCGAGGCCATGCCAGGGGTGGGGACGCCAACGGGCGTAGCCGGGCGACGGGGCGGGGTTTCATGCGCTATCGTATCTTCATTCCTCATCGAATCGGCGCTCCGCATCAGTGCGGCCGAGGCGGAAGCGCCGGGTCAGTGGCAGCCCGGCCTCTGCGAGAGCGCCGGGCGGCCAGTCGAGGTCAGACCGGCGGCGGATTGCCGTTCTGATTCTGGGGCGGAGGCGGGGTCGTGCCGCTGGGCGGAGGCGGTGCGTTCGGGTTGGGGTTGGTGCTCGGCGGCGGTGGCGGCGGATTCTGCTCGGGCGCACCGCCGGGCTGCGTGCTCGGAGCATTCGCCGGCGGCGTCGTCTGCCCGTTCGCGGGCGGCGTGTTCGGGTTCGTCGACTCGCTGGACGGAGGATTCGCCGACGCTCCTCCCCCCTTGTTCGAGTTGCTCCCGCAGGCCGCCGCGGACAGCGAGAGTGCGACGACGCTTAGCAACAACAGGCTGCGATTCATAGGGTCACCTCTGAAAGGAAGTCGCCAGACAAAGGCGCGTCGCAAGCCGCGTTCCACCTGAGGCCCGGCAGTGTCACCGGTGACCGGGCAACGACCGCCGGCTATTTCTTGGCGGCGGCCCGCTTTCTCTTCTTGGCCGGATCCTTGACCCGGGACTTGCCGAAGGAGCCCCGATAGATCTTGCCCCGGCGGGACCGCATGTCACCTTTGCCCATGTACTGCCTCGTTGCGCCTTTGGAATTCGCGCGCAGTCTACGGTGTGCCCGTGCGAAAGCAAGTCAGAGGGTTGGCGGCGCAAAGCGGCGGGGCCGGCTTTGCGCCAATAAAAAAGGCCGGCCCCGTGAGCGGGCCGGCCTCGGTATCGGCTGCTTACCAGCGCTTCGGAGCGCCGCCGCCCCGTCCGCCGCCACCCGTGCGCTCCTGCGCCTCGTTGACCCGCAGGGGACGTCCGCCGAGGTCCTTGCCGTTCAGGTTCTGAATGGCGCGGGAAGCGTCGGCGTGCGACATCTCCACAAACCCGAAGCCACGGGGCCGGCCGGTGTCCCGATCGGTGATGAGGCTTACGGACTCGACGGTGCCGTGCTGCGCGAACAGCTCCCGGACCTCGCTCTCAGTGGCCGAAAACGGAAGGTTTCCGACGTAGATCTTCGTCATGCAATCAAACTCCAAGAATACAGATTATGATCTGGCCGGGAACGCTTCGGCTTTTCTCAGACTCGGAAGCCGGTCCCGAGTGCAAGGCGGGCGGCAGGCGGGAGGAAAGGAAAGGTGTCACGGACCAGGGTCGCACAATACCGCATGAGATTGGCGGGAACAAGGCGGGCGGGGTATCAGCGGTAGCGGGACAGGATCTTCTGCAGACCCTTGGAGCCCGGGGATAGGAGCTCGTAGGGCAGGCTGTTCAGCGGCTCCTCGGGAGTGCCGTTGATCTGGTGGAACTCCCGCCGGCCCCCCTCCGCACCCGCCTGCGCATCGAGGTACAGCAAGCCCGTCAGGTACTCGCCGAACTTCAGGCGCTCCTGCACTCTCGCCTGCGCAGCGCCTCGGTCGGTCGGGTCGTAGTCGGCGTCGAGCTTGCGCAGCAGGATGCGGCTGCCGTCGTGCATGGTCACGGCGAGCGCCTCGCCCGCAGCGTATTCGGCCGTGATCTCCCGCTCCGGGGGCACGAAGTCGGCCTGCACCGCCGGCTCGTAGTGCTCGCGGGTGTAGGCGTAGCTCTTGGTCGAGCCCTCGTGATCGTTGAAGGTGACGCAGGGCGAGAGCACGTCGATGAGCGCGAAGCCGCGATGCCTGAGGCCGGCCTCGATGAGCGGCACGAGCTGCTGCTTGTCACCGGAGAAACTGCGCGCCACAAACGCGGCACCGAGCGTCATCGCGAGCAACACCGGGTCGATGGGCGGCTGGAAGTTGGTCTCGCCCTTCTTGGCTTTCGTGCCGACGTCGGCGGAGGCGGAGAACTGTCCCTTGGTGAGGCCGTAGACGCCGTTGTTCTCGATGATGTAGAGCATGTCGAGATTGCGGCGGATCGCGTGGCAGAACTGACCGAGGCCGATCGAGAGCGTGTCGCCGTCGCCCGAAACACCGACATAGGTGAGCCGCCTGTTAGCGGCGTTCGCGCCGGTCGCGATGGAGGGCATCCGGCCGTGCACGGAGTTGAAGCCGTGACCGCCGCTCACGAAGTACGCCGTGGTCTTCGAGGAGCAGCCGATGCCGGAGAGCTTGACCACGTTCTGCGGCTCGAGTGACTGGCGCCAGCACGCTTCGACGATCGCGGCGGTGATCGAGTCATGGCCGCAACCGGCGCACAGCGTCGAGAGGGCTCCTTCGTAATCTCGACGTATCAGGCCGAGCGCGTTGCGCGGCAGGGAGGGATGGACGACCTTGGGTTTCGCGATGAAAGTCATGACTGGGGTTCGGCTGTCTGTCAGGCGCGCGCGGCGTCCTGCCGCTGCGGCACGGGATTCGGGAGGACTTCGGCGAGGACGCCCTCGACGATGAAGCTCGAGGAGATGGGCGGGCCGCTGTAATGTCGGAGCGAGCGCAGCTTTGACTTCTCCACCGCGGTCTCCAGCGTGAGGAGCGAACGGAACTGCGCGTCACGGTTCTGCTCGACGACGAACAGCAGCCGGTGCGCGGCCAGGAATCGCTCCACGTCCTCGCTGAAGGGAAAGGAGCGCACGCGCATGTAATTCACCCCGACTCCACGTCCCTTGAGAATCGCCATCGCTTCGTGAATCGCGCTGTCGCAGCTTCCCAGGGAGACGATTCCGATGTCGCTCCCGGAGGTGGCATCGATGATGGCGCGCGGGACCAGCTTCTTCGCCGTGTCCCATTTGCGCAGCAGACGATCGAGCACGATCTGATATTCGGTCGAGTCCTCCGTGTAGGTGCCGTACTGCGAGTGTCCCGAGCCGCGCGCAAACCAGGCGCCCTTCGGATGCACACCGGGCAGAGTCCGGTAGGGGATGCCGTCGCCGTCCTTGTCGAGGTAGCGCTGAAACTTCTCCAGCTTCTCGATCTGCGCCTTCTCCAACATCTTGCCGCGGTCGGGCCGGTGGGCGTCATCCCACGTCAGCTCCCGACACATCCAGTCGTTCATGCCGATATCGAGATCCGACAACACCATCACCGGCGTCTGCAGCCGCTCGGCCAGATCGAACGCCTGCGCGGCCATGTAGAAGCATTCCTCAGGACTCGCGGGATAGAGGCACACCTGGCGCGTGTCGCCGTGGGAGGCGTAGGCGCACTCCATCACGTCCCCCTGCTGGGTACGCGTCGGCATGCCGGTGGACGGCCCGACCCGTTGGATGTCGAACACCACCGCCGGCACCTCGGTGTAGTAGGCAAGGCCCAGGAACTCGTTCATCAGCGAGATGCCGGGACCTGAGGTCGCGGTGAAGGCGCGGCAGCCGTTCCAGGAAGCGCCGATCACCATGCCGATGGCGGCCAGCTCGTCTTCCGCCTGGATGAAGGCGAAGCGTTTCGCCCCGGTGTCCGGGTCGATGCGCGTGCGATCGCAGAACCCCTTGAAAGCATCCATGAGCGAAGTCGAGGGAGTAATCGGATACCAGGCCGCGACGGTCGCGCCGGCAAACACGCAGCCGAGCGCCGCGGCGGTGTTGCCGTCGATCATGACGTATCCGGCGGTGCGGTCCATCTTCTCGACCTTGAGCGGCAACGGGCAGGTGAAATTCTGCCTCGCATAGTCGTAGCCCAGGCCGATGGCTTTCATGTTGGCCTCGACGAGCTGCGGTTTCTTGGCGTAGGTCTCCGCCAGAAGCTCGCGGATGCGCTCGAGGTCGAGATCGAGCAGCGCCGCCAGAACGCCCGCGTAGCAGATGTTCTTCATCAGGATGCGAGTACGCACGCCGTTGAAGCTCTCGTTGCACATTCTGGCGAGCGGGGCTCCGAGCACGGTGATGTCGGAGCGCCCGAGGAGCGCCGGGCGCGGCCAGGTCGAGTCGTAGACGAGGTACCCGCCGGCAGCGACCTCCTTCATGTCGCGCGAATAGGTTTCGGCATTCATCGCCACCATGAGATCGACCGCGCCGGAGCGCGCGAGGTACCCCTCGCGCGAAACGCGAATCTCGTACCAGGTGGGCAGGCCCTGGATGTTGGAGGGGAAATAGTTCTTGCCCATGACCGGGATGCCGCTCCTGAAGATCGACTTCATGAGCAGTGCGTTGGCGCTCGCCGAGCCGGTGCCGTTCACCGTGGCGATCTTGATGGTGAAATCGTTGATTCGGTTTGTGGTCACTGTATGACGTCCGAGCGCTTTGCCCTGCGCTCATCCCGCGGGTTCAGGCGATCTTGGGCTTACGGGCCTCGAAAGCCCGGGCCTCATCCTCGGCGTGAGGCCAGTGCACGTGCGATTTCTGCATGTCCCAGGCCGCCGTCGGGCAGCGCTCGGCGCAAAGGCCGCAGTGCACGCACAGGTCCTCGTCCTTGACCATCACGCGCGCCGTCTGCGGCAGCGGTCCTGACACGTAGAGCGGCTGAGTAAGGTTGCGCGCCGGAACCTTGAGTTTTGCGCGCAGCTCGGCCTCCGGGCCGTTGCCGGTGATGGTGAGGCAATCGACGGGACAGATGTCGAGGCAGGCGTCGCACTCGATGCAAAGCTTCGCGCTGAAGACGGTCTGCACGTCGCAGTTGAGGCAGCGTTGGACTTCCTGGTCGGTCTGCTCCGCGCTGAAGCCGAGCTCCACCTCGATGTTGAGTTTCTTGAAGCGCTCCTTCAGGGAGACATGCGGCATGAGCCTCCGCTCCACCGGCGCGTAGTCGTTGGAGTACGACCACTCGTGCATGCCCATCTTGCGGCTCTGCAGATTCACACCCGGCGCCAGTCGCTCGGTGACGGACAAGCCCTGGCAGTGCTTGTGGATGGAGATGGCGGCCTGATGGCCGTGCTCGACCGCCCAGATGATGTTCTTCGGACCGAAGGCGGCATCGCCGCCGAAGAAGACGCCCGGCCGTGTCGACTGGAACGTGACCGGATCCACCGTGGGTACGTGCCACTTGTCGAATTCAATGCCGAGATCGCCCTCGATCCATGGGAAGGCGTTCTCCTGACCGATCGCGAGAATCACGTCGTCGGCGGGAATGAACTCCTCGCCCGTCACCCGCTCGGCAGTGATGCGCCCGCGTGCATCGAGCTCGTACTCCATGCACTCGAAGGTCATGCCGGTGAGGCGTCCACCTTCGATGACCAACGACTTCGGCGAGCGGTTGATCACGATCTCGACGCTTTCCTCCTCGGCGTCCTCAAGCTCCCATGCGGAGGCCTTGAAGAAGCCGCGCGGTTTGCGCGCCATCACTTTCACGTGTTTCGCGCCGAGCCTCAGGCTCGTGCGGCAGCAGTCCATGGCGGTGTTGCCGACGCCGATGATGAGCACGCGCTCGCCGATCCGCTCGATATGACCGAAGGCCACGGACTCGAGCCAGGCGATGCCGATGTGCACGTTGGCGGCCGCAGCCTCCCGGCCCGGCAGATCGAGGTTTTTGCCCTTGGGAGCGCCGGAGCCGACGAACACCGCGTCGAAGCCACCGGTCGCGAGCAGCTCTTTCATGCTGCCGATCGGAGATCCGAGCCTGAGGTCGACGCCCATGTCGAGAATCATCCGGATCTCCTCCCCGAGAACCGCCTGCGGCAGGCGAAAGGAGGGGATGTTGGTACGCATGAGGCCGCCAGGCTCGCCGTACTGCTCGAAGATCGTGACCTCGTAGCCGAGCGGCAGGAGATCGTTGGCGACCGTGAGCGAGGCGCACCCGGCGCCGATGCAGGCGATGCGCTTGCCGTTCTTGATCCTGGGGATCTGCGGCAGCCGCCCCGTGATGTCGTCGCGGTTATCCGCGGCCACGCGCTTCAGGCGGCAGATGGCGACCGGTTTGGCCTCGACCCGTCCGCGCCGGCACGCCGGCTCGCAGGGGCGGTCGCAGACCCGCCCGAGGATGCCCGGAAAGACGTTGGAATCCCGATTGACGAGGTACGCCTCGGTGAAGCGTCCCTGGGCGATCAGCCGGATGTATTCAGGCACGTCCGTGTGGGCCGGACAGGCCCACTGGCAATCGACCACGCGATGATAGTAGTCGGGGTGGGAGGTATCTGTAGCTTCCACGATGTACCGCTGCTGGAGCAGGAGTGTCCATATTAGTGCAACCTGCGCCCGGGTACCTATACTTGGCCGCCGTGCCCCGGCAGACCCCCAGCGAGACCCGCGCCGTGCCGCCAGAGATTCCAGGAACCCCGCTAGAGATCAAGCTCCGCCGTGGCGCCCACCTTCTCGAGGTGACTTTCAATGACGGCAACCGCTTCGAGCTGCCGTTCGAGTATCTGCGCGTCTATTCCCCCTCGGCCGAGGTCAAGGGCCATGGCCCCGGTCAGGAGACCCTGGTGCTCGGGAAGGAGACGGTAGGCATCCGCGCGATCGAGCCGGTCGGCCAGTACGCCGTGAAGCTCGTCTTCGACGACGGCCACGACACCGGTCTCTACACCTGGAAATACCTCTACGAGCTCGGCCGCGACCGGCAGGAAAAGTGGGCCCGATACCTGGCCCGTCGCGCAGCCCAGGCGCCCTCCGCAAGCAAATGATTAAGCGGTCTGAAGCGCCCCTCGGACCGCGAGATCAAAAGCGGTCACCGGGCCGCGCGCGCGCAAATCGCCGGGAGCGATTTGCACCAAAGGAACAAAGAAAAAGGCCGAGCGGTTTCGACACCGCCCGGCCCTTTAGGTTCAAGACCCCTTATCGGGGCCGGATTCTGCGCAGCATGTCCTGAAAAAAGCAAGGCACAGTACAATGCGCCTTCCCCGCGACCCGGCGATTCGATGACCGACCCCACATCCGCCGATTTCGGTTATGAGCGTGTGCCCTCGCGCGACAAGGCGCGCCGGGTCCGTGGCGTCTTCGACTCGGTCGCCGGCAACTACGACCTGATGAACGACCTGATGTCAGGGGGCGCGCACCGGCTCTGGAAGCGTTTCACCTTATCGTTGACGGGCCTGCGCCCCGGGCAGCGCGCGCTCGATGTGGCCGGCGGCACGGGCGATCTCGCCGCGGGGCTAGCGCGACAGGTAGGCGAGAAAGGCCTCGTCGTGTTGAGCGACATCAACTCCGCCATGCTGCATCGCGGCCGCGATCGCCTGACAGACCGCGGTGTGCTCGGCAACGTACAGTACGTCCAAGCCGATGCGGAGCGCCTGCCCTTGCGCGATGACACCTTCGACTGCATCACCATCGGGTTCGGGCTGCGCAACGTCACCGACAAGACCGTCGCCCTGGCCGCCATGCGCCGGGTGTTGAAGCCGGGCGGACAGCTTCTGGTCCTCGAGTTCTCCCATCCGGTCGCCCCGGGTCTCGGGCCGCTCTACGACGCGTACTCCTTCCGTGTGCTGCCGCTCCTCGGAAGGATCGTGGCGCGCGACGAGGCCAGCTACCGGTATCTCGCCGAGTCGATCCGCATGCACCCGGGGCAGGAGGCGCTGCTCGCGCTCATGCAGCAGGCCGGGCTCGAGGGCTGCCGCTATCACAACCTCTCGGGCGGTATCGTTGCGGTCCACCGCGGCTACAAATACTGATACTGAAACGGGCCGACTCATGCTCACCGCCACGATCGAGAACGTCCTGAACCGGGGGCTCCCCCGCTCACCGCGCGCCCAGCAGCTGTGCGCGGAGCTCGCCGGCCGGCGCATCGCCATCGAGGCGCCCGCGGTCGCACGCCTGCTGGTGGAGTCGACCGGCAACTCGCTGCGCGTGACCCGCGGGAGCCTGCCGGCGGATGCGGAGGTCGTGGGCGGTCCGTTGAGCCTGCTCGCGTTGGGCGCCTGGGCGTCGGATGCGCCGCTGTCACGCGGCGAGATCGAGGTGCGCGGCGATGCGGAGCTCGCCCAAAAGTTTCGCGAGCTGGCGCGGCTCCTGGTGCCTGATCCGGAAGAGGAGCTCTCGATTCTGGTCGGCGACGTGACGGCACATCGCCTCGGAAGGTTGGCGCGGGGCGCGTTGGATTGGACCCGCAATGCGGCCGAGACATTGCTACGGGATGTCGGCGAGTACCTCAGCCACGAGCGTGGAGATCTGGTATCGCGCGAGGAAGGTGAGCAGTTTCTCCGCGGCGTGGACGCGCTGCGCGAGGATGTCGATCGGGTCGATGCGCGCCTCGAGCTGCTGAAGCAGCGGCTCTCCCCCAGGTGACGCCGGTGCCCCGCCCGTGAAGCTGCGCGTCCTCGCGCGGCTCCTGCAGATCCAGCGGGTGCTGTTGAAATACGGTCTGCACGATTTTGTGCGCGCGACACATCTATATGCGCCGCTGCGGTTTCTCTTCTATCTCTCGCCCGACACGTGGCTGAATCCACACCGCACCGCAAGCCCCGCCGTGCGACTGCGGCTCGCGCTCGAGGAGCTGGGGCCGATCTTCGTGAAGTTCGGCCAGGCGGTCTCGACGCGCCGCGACCTTCTGCCGAAGGACGTCGCCGACGAGCTCGCGAAACTCCAGGATCGTGTGCCACCCTTCCCCGGAGCGATCGCGCGCGCGCTCGTCGAGAGCGCGTACGGCCGGCCGGTATCGGAAGCGTTCTCCCGATTCGAGGAGACGCCGCTCGCTGCGGCCTCCATCGCCCAGGTGCACGCGGCGCGGCTGCCCGACGGCAAGGAAGTGGTCGTGAAGGTCCTGCGCCCGGACATGCGGGAATTGATAGAACGGGACCTTGAAGTGCTCTACGCCCTGGCGGAGCTTGCGCAAAACTATTGGCGCGAGGGGCGGCGGCTGCGGCCACGGGAAATCGTGGCGGAGTACGAGAAGACCGTCATCGATGAGCTCGACCTGATGCGCGAGGCCGCCAACGCCTCCCAGCTGAAGCGCAACTTCGCCGGCTCCGACCTCCTTTACGTCCCGGAGGTGTACTGGGATTACTGCCGTCTCGATGTCATGGTGATGGAGCGCATCCATGGCATCCCGATCTCCGACATGGCGCGGCTGCGCGCCGCCGGCACCGACATCAAGCAGCTCGCGGAAAACGGTGTACGGATCTTCTTCACCCAGGTCTTCCGGCACAACTTCTTCCACGCCGACATGCATCCGGGCAACATCTTCGTAATCATCGACGATCCGGCGCAACCGCGGTACGCGGCGGTCGACTTCGGCATCGTCGGCACGCTCGATCCGCGCGATCAGCACTATCTCGCCGCGAATTTCCTCGCCGTGTTCGATCGCGATTATCGCCGCGTGGCGCAGCTGCACGTCGAATCGGGGTGGGTGCCCGCGGGCACGCGGGTGGACGAGATCGAATCAGCGGTGCGCACCGTGTGCGAGCCGATATTGGACCGGCCGCTCGAAGACATCTCCTTCGCCACTCTCCTGGTGCGGCTGTTCGAGATCTCGCGCCGCTTCAACGTGGAACTGCAGCCGCAGCTCATCCTGCTGCAGAAGACGCTGGTCAACGTCGAGGGATTGGGCCGCGAGCTGTATCCACAGCTCGACGTCTGGCATACCGCCGCGCCCATCCTGCGCGAGTGGATGCGCGAGCGCATGAGCCTGCGCCAGATCCTGCATAGTCTGCGCCTGCAGATGCCGGAGTTGATCGAGGCGGCGCGCGTGCTGCCCGGAGTCCTCAAGACCACGTTGCAGAGAGCCGAGGGCGGCATGCTGCGGATGCTGGTCGAGACGCCTGCGGTCGAGCTGCTGCACGCGGAGCTGCGCCGTGGCCACAGGCGCCGCGATGCGGTCATCCTCGGAGCCTCGGTCCTGCTCGGCGGCATCGTCTGGCTCGCGCTCGGGCACGCGGCATGGCCCGGGTGGACGCTGACGGCGCTCGGGGCGGCCTGGCTGCTGATCGTGTTTCGGCTTTTTTGATGACTCAGCGCTCGCTGACGGAAGGCCCGATCAGCCGCGGGATGGTGCATTTCGCCCTGCCCATCCTCTATGCCAACGTGCTGCAGTCGCTCAACGCCTCCGTGAACTCGATCTGGGTCGGGCGGTATCTCGGCGAGGCGGCCGGTGGACACCGCGCCTGGATGAGCCCGCCGCAAACGCGGCGCGCGGAATCACTGCTTCGAGGATGATGAGGTCGATCAGATCGCCGAGAACATGGCGCAGCTACAGGTGCGCCGGCTCCCGGTGTTGAATCGCGACAAGCGCCTGACGGGCATCATCTCCCTCGGCGACATCGCCCGCGATCACGAGCCCGGGCAGGCCGGCTGGGCGCTGCATCACATCGCGCGCAAGGGCGGTCAGCACACCCAGAGCGCAGTTCGTGGATCGGCCGAAACGGGCCTTCGGCCGTTTCGGCGGCCAGCCCTGTGACTCAGCTCGGTCCCGCCGGCGAAGGGGCGGCCTTCGCCGGCTCATTGACTTGCTGTTGACTGCGCTCGATCCAGACCGCCCGGGCGCGACCGCAGACCTCTCCGTCCGCGGCGAAGACCGCGGTGCCGGCGGCGTGTTTGCGGCCGCTCGTCTCGAGCGCCCAGCCGATCACCGTGCAGGGCTCGCCGACGTGCACCAAGCGATCCACGTGCACGGTGATCTCGCCGAGGAGCATCATCCGGTCATCGGGGCTCACCGCATAAAACCCGGGACAGTCGAGCGCCGCCGACACGAATTCCGCGCGCACCTTGCCGTCGCCCCGATCGAGCGATGCGTCGGGCACCCAGGGCGCGGCGACCAGGCCGCGCCCGGCGATCGCGCCGGCGAAGATCCTCATGCCATCGCCTCGGGGCCGCCCCGTGCCGCACACGAAGCAGGTGGGGAAGCGGTGGTGCGCAAAGCCGGCGTAGTGGCGCGAGGCCTCCACGGCCTCGAAATAACTCGGCGCTTTTCGAATATCCAACGCCAGGCTGGTGGGTGCCGCCTCACCGATGCGCTCCGATCCCGACATCACCGCGAGCTTGCCGTCGGCGAGCTCCACCACCTCGAAGGGAGTGTCGAGCGGTGGTGGCTTGAGCAGCCTCACGGTCACCGTGTGGCCGGCGAGCGCCGCGACGCAGCCGGCGAAATACCCGCCGTTGGCGGAGCCCTCCGGGCCGCGAAAGCGCCCGGCAATCACCAGCGGGCTCATGAGTGCCCTCGTAGCTCGCGCAGCCAGCGCGCCGGGTCCTCACGCCGCTCCAACACCTCCACCAGCGCGGAGCCGATCACCACACCGTCCACGTGATCGCGCAGCAGCTCGAGCTGCCCGCGGCCGCGGATTCCGAAGCCCGCGCACACGGGCACGGGCGAACGCGCGCGCACGGCATCGAGATAACGTGTCACTTCCGGCGGTACCGCGACGCTTTTGCCGGTCGTGCCCGTCATCGTGACCGCATACACGAAGCCCTGGCTGCTCGCGCAGATCTGCTCGAGGCGGCCCGCGCGCGTCACCGGAGTGACCATCTGGACGAGCGCGAGGCCTTGGCTCTCGAGCGCCGCCCGCAACTCGGCGCTCTCGTCGAACGGCAGATCCGGGACGATGAAGCCCGCGACGCCGGCCCGAGCCGCGGCTGCGGCGAGGGCTTGCGGCCCGAACGCGAGCAGCGGGTTGAGATAGCTCATGAGGAGCAGCGGCGCTTTGGCGCGCGGCATCGTCTCGAGCTGCGCCAAAATCCAGCGCAGGCTCACACCCTGGGCGAGCGCGGCCTGGCTCGCGCGCTGAATGGTGATGCCGTCGGCCATCGGATCGGTGAAGGGCACACCGATCTCGAGCACGTCGGCGGCTGCGGCGATCGCCTGCACCTGCGCTTTGAAGCTGTCGCGGCTCGGGAAGCCCGCGGTCAGATAGGCGACGAGCGCCGGCTCGCCGCGCGCCTTCGCCGCGAGAATGGCGGCGCTGATGCTCTCGTGGCTCTTCATGCGCTGCGCGGCGCGAGCAACGTCTGTTGTAGGGTGGGCATGTCCTTGTCACCGCGCCCCGAGAGGCAGATGAGCGCGGTCCGGCCGGCGTGGCTGGCGGCCCAGCGTCGTGCGCCGGCGAGCGCATGGGCGCTCTCGAGCGCCGGCAAAATGCCCTCGCATTCACAGAGCGCGCGCACCGCCTCGAGCGCCTCGGCGTCGCTCGCGGTCTCATAGCGCGTGCGTCCCGCCGCCGCGAGCAGCGCATGCTCGGGCCCTACGCCCGGATAGTCGAGCCCCGCGGATACGGAATGAGTCTCCTGGATCTGGCCGTTCTCATCCTGCAGCAGCATGGAGTAGGTGCCGTGCAACACCCCGGGCCGGCCGAAGGACAAGGTCGCGGAGTTCTCGCCGAGACCCGGACCGCGGCCACCCGCCTCGATGCCGATCAGCTCGACGTTGCGGTCCGGGAGGAAGGGGTGGAAGGCACCGATGGAGTTCGATCCTCCGCCCACGCAGGCGATCACCGCATCCGGCAGCGCGCCGCTGCTTTCGAGGATCTGCGCACGCGCCTCGCGGCCGATGACCGACTGCAACTCGCGCACCAGGTAGGGGTAGGGGTGCGGCCCGAGCGCGGAGCCTAAGAGATAGTAGGTCTCGAGCGGATCCGATACCCAATCGCGCAACGCCTCATCGATGGCCGCGCGGAGCGTGCGGTCGCCGCTCGTCACCGGCACCACGGTCGCGCCGAGCAGTCGCATGCGATCGACGTTGGGCGCCTGTCGCTCCATGTCGATCGCACCCATATAGACGGTGCAGGGCAGCCCCAGACGGGCACAGGCCGCGGCGCTCGCGACTCCGTGCTGGCCGGCGCCGGTCTCGGCGACGACCCGTCGGGCACCGAGACGATGGGCCAGGAGCGCCTGGCCGATGGCATTGTTGATCTTGTGCGCGCCGGTGTGGGCGAGGTCCTCGCGCTTCAGCCAGATGCGCGCGCCCCAGCGCTCCGCGAGCCGGCCGGCGAAGGTCAACGCGGTGGGCCGCCCCACCCAGCTCGACAGCTCCCGCGCGAGCGCCTGTTGGAAAGCCGCGGTCGGCAGATGCTCCCGCACGCCCTGCTCGAGCCGCTCGAGCGCCGGAATCAGCGTCTCCGGCACGTAGCGGCCGCCGAACGGCCCGAAACGGCCACGCGCATCGGGCAAGCGGCCGGCGATCAGATCCGCAACCGGATCGTTGGATGAAGCGACGGTCACGCGGACTGTTGCTCCTGTTGGATCATCTCGAAAGCGCTTCGTGCCGCGGAGGCGAACCGAACGATCGCGGCCGGGCTCTTCACGCCCGGACGCTCCTCCACCCCGCTCGAGACGTCGACACCGAAGGGGCGAACCGCGCTGATGGCGGTGCCGACGTTATCGGCATCGAGACCGCCGGCGAGCACGAGCTGCGTCCGGCGCGCGAGGCGCTGCGCGGTGCTCCAGTCGCAGGGCGTGCCGCTGCCGCTCACGGGACCTTCGAACAGCAGCCGCGGCGGCAGGCCCGGTTGGACCCGGGACGTTCCCGGGGGCGTATCGAAGCCCCGGAACACCGGCAGCAGCTCGAGTGGGCTCGGCAGATTGAGTGAGCGCAGGTCCTCCGCATCGGTTTGCAGCGCATCGGGGTGGAACACGGCGAGAATGTCATCGACATAACGCTGGCTCGGGTGGCGAGTCACCGCGACACAGCGGACCCGATCACGCGCGGGTGCCGCGAGCCCCACCGCATCTTCCAGGGTCAGCTGTCGCGGCGAGTCCGCAAACACGAAGCCGATCGCATCGACGGAGGCCGCCAGAGCCGCCGCAATGGCCTCGGGAGTCGTCACGCCACAGATCTTGATCCACATGTTGTCGCTCACCTGATGACAGCGCGGCGGGTCGCCCGCGCGGCACTCAGCATGGCGCTGGCCAAGGCCGCGGGGTCCTCACCGCTCATGAGCGCGCTGCCGACGAGAGCCAAATCATAGCCGGCTTCGGCGACCCGGCGCGCGTCCGCGGCGGTTGCCACGCCGCTCTCGGCGACCCGTGGGATACCGGCGGGCAGAAGGTCCGCAAGCTCCTCGAGCCGGCTGGGGACGACCTGGAGGGTCGTGAGATCCCGCGAGTTGACGCCGGCGAGGAGGCCCTCGCGGCCCAAGCGCCGCAGCGCGCCCTGGAGCCGCTCGAGGTCGCGCTCGTCGAAGGCCTCGAGCAGCACGAAAAGCCCGAGCCCCCGCGCCTGTCCCACGAGCGACTCGAGCTCGGGCTCGGACAGCATCCGCACGATCGCGAGCACACCGCCGGCTCCGGCGGCACGGGCCTCGATCACCTGGTAGGCATCGACCAGAAAGTCCTTGCGCATCGCCGGCACGCCCGCAGGCGAGAGGGCCTGCGCCGCGAAGCGCAGGTGCTCGAGACTGCCATCGAAGCGCGTGGGCTCGGTGAGCACCGAAACCGCGGCGGCACCGGCGCGGGCGTATGCCGTCACGCGTGCCGCCACATCCTCCTCGGGCCCTTTCAGAGGTCCGCTCGCGGGCGAGCGCAGTTTCAGCTCCGCGATGAGATCGAAGCCGCCCTGCTGCAGGCGCAGTACCGGGGGCGAGGGCGTATCGAGGGCCCGCCGCAGGAGCTCGCCTTGGGGGCAGGCGGCGCGGGCCGCGTGGACCCGCTCGCGGCTCGCGGCGGCCATCTGCGCGAGAAAATCCCCGCTCATGGCAGGGTCGCCAGAGTCCGCAGCACGCGCGCCGCCGCGCCGCTGTCGATCGCGCTCGCGGCGCGCTCGATGGCCTCGCGGGGCTGCGAGGCTCCTCCTGCCGCCTCCAGGGCGAGCGCCGCTCCCAACAGCAGGCAGTCGCGATGCGGCCCGCGATCCTCGCCGGTGAGCACCGCACGCAAGGCGCGCGCGTTGTGTTGGGCGTCACCGCCCGAAAGTCCCGCCGGATCGCAGCGCCGGAGGCCATAATCCTCCGGCGTGCGCGTGTGCCGCTCGATGGATCCGGGACGCACGTCGAAGAGCGTGAACGGGCCCACCGGTGTCGGCTCGTCCCACCCTTGCGCGCCGTGGACGACGAAGGCCCGCTCCATCGGCATGCCCGCGAGCGTGCGCGCGATGAGCTCGGCCACCTCGAGGCTGAACGCGCCGATCAGATGATAGGGTGGCTCTGCGGGATTGGTGAGAGGTCCCAGGATGTTGAATATCGTGCGCACACCGAGCGCCGCGCGCACCGCGGCGACCGCCTTGGTCGCCGGATGATAGTGGGGTGCGAACAGAAAGGTGAAATTGCAGGCCGCCAGGCATCGGCCGGCCCGCTCCTCATCGAGCGGCAGCGCGAGACCCAAAGCTTCCAACACATCGGCGCTGCCGGCGCGGCTGGAGATCGACCGGTTGCCGTGCTTGACGACCGGCACGCCGCAGGCGGCGGTGAGGAGCGCGGTCCCGGTCGAGATATTGAGACTGCCCGAGCAGTCACCGCCGGTGCCGACGACATCGACCGCCGGCAAGCCGGCGGGAATCGACGGCCGGCGCGCGAGGCGCCGCATCGCCTGGGCGAATCCACGCACCTCATCGGCGACTGCGCCCTTCGAGCGCATGGCGGCCAAAATGGCACCCGCCATGGCGGACGACGTCGCGGGGTCCGTCAGGATGCCGAGCAGCTCCTCGGCCTCGGGCTGAGTCAGGTCGCGCCGCTCGAGCAGGCGATCGAGCAGGTCACGCGCGGACGACATCATCGGCTCCCGCCGTCGTCCGCACCGGCTGCGTCAGAAAATTGGCGAGCAGCCGCGGTCCCTCCGGCGTCAGAATGCTCTCGGGATGGAACTGGACACCCTCCACCGCGAGATGGCGGTGGCGTACGCCCATGATCTCTCCCTCCGGGGTGCGCGCGCTCACCGACAGTTCCGGCGGTAACGTCTCCGGCGCGGCAATCAACGAGTGGTAGCGCCCGACCTCGCACGGCTGCGGCAGGTCTGCGAAAACCCCGATCCCGTCATGGCGCACGAGCGAAGTCTTGCCGTGCATGAGGCGTCCGGCGCGCACGACTTTGCCGCCGAACACCTCGACGATCGACTGATGCCCGAGGCACACACCGAGCACCGGAGCGCGGCCGGCGAAGGCGCGGATCATCTCCATCGACACCCCGGCATCGTACGGCGTGCCGGGACCTGGGGAGATGCACAGATGCGTCGGGGCGAGCGCGCGCGCTTCCGTCACCGCGATCGCATCGTTGCGGTACACGAGCACCTCCGCGCCCAACACGAGAAACGCCTGCACCAGGTTGTAGGTGAAGGAATCGTAGTTGTCGATCAGCAGCAGCCGCGGTTTCGATGATCCTGTCATACTCCCGCCTCCGCCAGCTCGAGCGCGCGCGCCATGGCGGCACTCTTGGCGAGAACCTCCTCGTGTTCGGCGGCCGGCACGCTGTCGGCGACGATCCCGGCGCCTGCCTGATAGCTGTACTCGTCGCCGTGGAAAACCAGCGTGCGAATGGTGATCGCATGATCCATGTCACCGCTCGCACCGAAGTAGCCCACCGTGCCGCCGTAGAGACCGCGGCTGACGGGCTCGAGCGTATCGATGATCTGCATGGCGCGCACCTTGGGCGCTCCGACCAGCGTACCGGCCGGGAACGTCGCGGCAAACAGGTCGAAGGCATCCCGCCCCGGCGCCAGCCTCCCGTTGACGCCGCTGACGATGTGCATGACGTGGCTGTAGCGCTCGATGGCGCGATAGGGATCCACGGCGACGCTGCCCGCCTGTGCCACGCGCCCGAGGTCGTTGCGCGCCAGGTCGACCAACATGACGTGCTCGGCGTTCTCCTTCGGGTCCGCGCGCAGCTCAGCCTCGCGCGCCATATCGACCGCCGCATCGTCCGCGCGCGGACGGGTGCCCGCGATGGGGCGAAGCTGCGCCACACCACCCTTGAGGCGAACCAGCGCCTCGGGCGAGGAACCCACGACCGTCACATCGCCGAGCGCGCAGTAGTACATGTAGGGAGAGGGGTTGATCAGACGCAACGCCCGATACGCCTGGAACGGGTCGAGCTCATGACGTCCGTGGAAACGGGTCGAGAGCACGAGCTGATAGACATCCCCGGCGGCAATGTATTCCTGCGTCCGTCTCACCCCGGTTAGAAATTCGTCGCGGCTGAAGGCGGTCTCGGGACGGGCGTAGCGCCCCGCGCGAGCGCCGTTCGGCAGCCCCCCCCGCAAGGCGCGCATCACGTCGTTCCGCAGCGCGCGCCGGTCGTCTTCCGACCCGTCGTGCAACAGCGCGATGCCACGCGTGAGGTGATCGAACACCAGGAGCGAGCGCGGAGCCACATAGTGCAGGGCCGGCACGCCGCTCTCGCGTCCGACGGGCATCGGCAGCCGCTCGAACTGGCGCACGACGTCGTAGGAGGCATAACCCACGAGCCCGCCCGCGAGCGGAACCCCGGCGATCCGCGGCCCTGGTTTGGGCGCGCGGCCGAGCGCAGCCCGGAGGGCCGCCAGCAGCTCAGCGCCCGTCGCGGGGACGGGGCGCCGCTCGGCTCCGGTCCGCAGTCCTTCCCGGTCGAGCCGCACCTCGAGTCCCTCCCCGAAGCCGATGAAGGAGTAGCGCGCCAGGCGCTCTCCGCCCTCCACGCTCTCGAGGAGGAAGCGCGGCTTGAATGCGGCGAGCTTCATGAACGCCGAAACCGGCGTGTCGAGATCTCCCGCGATGTCGAATGGCATTTTCATCGGAATAACAAAAAACCCACACCGGGCTTACCGGAGTGGGTCCTGTTGACGTTGCGTGTTTGGTAGGGTGTCGAGAGACTAGCAGCCGCGTCCACGTCCAGGGGTCCACTCCAATTGCGGAGTGCGCCACCACCACTGCGGACGGCCGTGCTGCCGGGACATGGCTCGGAGCGTAACACCGCGGGGCATTGGGCTACAATAGGGGACGTCTCGAGGGATCATCGCCGTGCCGTCATTCGATGTCGTATCCGAGCTCAACGCCCACGAAGTGGCCAACGCAGTCGACCAGGCCAACCGCGAGCTGTCTCAGCGATTTGATTTCAAGGACACGGGCGCGCGGTTCGAGCTCGAGGAGCTCACCGTGACGCTGCACGCGCAGGTCGATTTTCAGCTCAAGCAGATGCTCGAGATCCTGAAGTTGCGCCTCGGCAAGCGCGGCATCGATCTCTCCTGCCTCGATGTCCAGGAGCCCGAGATCGCCCTCTCCGCCGCCCGCCAGCCGGTTCTGCTCAAGCACGGGATCGACGCCGAGACGGGCAAGAAGCTCGCGCGCCTCGTCAAGGACTCGAAGCTCAAGGTCCAGGCCAGCATCCAGGGCGAGAAGGTCCGAGTGACGGGCAAGCAGCGCGATGACTTGCAGGCGGCCATCCAGCTGCTGCGCGGCTCGAAGCTCGACCTGCCTCTGCAATTCAACAACTTCCGCGACTGACTGCGGTGATTCACCCGCGCTGATGTCGGCAGATCCCAGAGGGGCTGAGAGTGCCGCCGACACTCGGCGGTGGTATCTCGAGGTGTCGGGCCGCCGAGCGGGCCCGTTTGCCTGGACGGTGATCGTCGAGCTGGCGCAGGCCGGGGCCCTCGGCACGGAGGACCGCATCTGGTGCACGGGACTCGCAGGTTGGTCCCGGGCAGGCGATCTTTCCGATCTCGCTCCACTCATCCGCCAGGGGACTCCTGCCAACCTCCAGGCACGCCCCCGCGCACCGCTTTTGCCCGATGCCGGCTCGAGGGAGCGGCGCGTCCATCCGCTCGTGCTCGGGGCGGGAATCGCATGGATCGCCGTTACCGTCCTTTTCTACATCGAGCGCTTCGAGCTGTGGCCGAGCGTAGTCGACGGCGTGCTCGTCGCGCGGCTGAACACGGCCGGACCGCTGTTGCTGATGCTGTTCGCCCTGGCTGGGCTTCCCGGCATCTGGCGTCACACCCGACCGGACCTGCTCGGTCGCAACGGACCGGTGCGCGGGGGCATCCGTGCTGTGGCGGGGCTCTGCGCGCTTGCGCTGCCCGTGACCGTGATCAGCACCGTCCTCAACGCCCGTCCTTTTCTGCTCATCGCGATCGGCGCCGACCCGATGGGTCGCCCTCAAATCCAACTGCTGCCCGGCGGACGGGAGGTCGAAATTCGGGGCCCGCTGGCGGCAGGAACCGCGGCGCGCCTGCAGAGAGTGCTCGAGGCCCACCGTGGCGTGCGCTTCGTGCACTTGAACAGTCCCGGCGGCTGGGTCACCGAAGGCGAGCGCCTCGCACGCATCATTCACGCGCGGCGACTGGGTACTTACACCGCTACCGGCTGCTACAGCGCGTGCGTGCTGGCGTTCGCGGCGGGTAGGCCGCGCGTCCTCAACCCGGATGCCAGACTCGGCTTGCACTCGACCTCGGGAGGCGATGCCGACCCCCTGGTCGCCACACTGGGGAACAAGCTCTACCAACACGTGTTGCTGCGGTACGGGGTGTCACCGGCACTGGTCGCATGGTCCACGTCCACTCCGGCCAACGACCTTTGGATGCCCGATCCGCGGCAGCTCCTCATCGGCCATCTGATCGACCGGGTCTCCGCGGACGGCTTCAGCCCATCCGGCGAATCGCTGGCCCGGTTTGCATCGCGGGCGTCGAGCTTCGAGGCGCGTTATCCGTTCCTCAGCGAGCTGCGCCAACTGGAACCGTCACGCTTCGAGCAGCTTGATCGGGCGGTGAGGCTCGGGTTGCGGCGCGGCGCACCGGTCGCCGAGCTCAATCGCCACGTCGCTGACATGGCCATGCACATCGAGCACGAGCGGCTGGCCGAGGTCGATGACGCTAGCGCGCTTCGATTTGCGGTAGCGCTGCGCGCTGCCGCACGAGACTTCCACTTCTCGGATCCGGCCCAGTGCGCGGCCATCCTCGGCCCGCCATCGGCGGCTGCGCCAATCCGCTCCGCCGCGGCGTTGTCGGCGATCAGTCCGGCGCTCGCGGGCCTTCTCGATGCGCCGACGACTTCGCGCGCCGCCGCGGTGGTAGCCGACCTGCCCACCCTGCAGTCACTCCCGAGCGCGCGGTCGGCGGCATCGGATGTCGGCTCCAGGATCAGCTGCGACCGCTTACTGCTGATGTACGACACGGTTGTGAGCCAAAATCCGGATACGGGGGCCGCTTTCGTGCGCGCCTTGCAAGCTCGCTGAGGCGGTGAGGTGATGATCTGGTACGTGCGTCGCGCCGATCACGAAGTAGGGCCACTGGGGGAAGAGGCTCTGCGGGCACTCGTCGGGACGGGACAAATTACTGCCGATACGCAGCTGTGGCGGGCGGGACTACCGGCTTGGACCGCGGCTCTCGAGCTTCCAGGCGTCCTCGGTCCGAGGGGCGCGGCCGCTCTCGCGCCCAGCCCGCAAGCCTCCCTCGCCGTCGCACACGAACCGGCAACCCCCTGGCGTCGGTACTGGGCGCGCTCCCTCGACATCACTGTCAGCGTATGCCTCGCGGCCGTGTTGATCAGCGCGCTGCGCCCGAGTCTCATCGCGCGATTGAACACCATGGCGGGACAGAAATGGATGCTCGTGCTGATGCTGCTGCCAGCCGCATTGCTGCTGGATACTCTGATGTATTGGGCGCTCGGCAATACACCCGGCAAAGCGATCGCCGGCATCAAAGTGCTCGAGGTGCACGGCCGCCGGCGGCTGAGTGCGGCGGCATATCTCGGCAGGAACTTCGGGATCTACGTGTTCGGGCTCGCCCTCGGGCTGCCCCTGATCAGTCTGGTCACCCTGCTGTGGAGCTATGGCCGCGCCGCCAAGAAGGAGGGGGTGATCTGGGATCGGTTCTCCCGCTCACGCGGGTACGCGCTCTCGGGTGCGCAGCTGCGCACCTGGCTCGCGGCCGGGATATATCTCCTCGCACTCACGGGGTTTTTCGCCCTCGGTCTGCACGCGCAGCACAACCGCTCAAAATACACCGCCACGAGCGCTCCCGCACCCGTTCTGCAGCAGGAGCTGACACGGGCCGCAAACGGCGTGAACGCGAACAGCCCGCGGATGATCGACCACATCACCCGGCTCGATGGCGCATCCGTCGGGCCGGGTCCGTTGTTCACCTACGACTACACCCTGACCAACATGAGCGTGCGTCGGCTGTCCTCCGGGACGCTCGCAACGCTGCAACAGCGGCTGTCGGCGCACGTGCGTCAGGCGGTCTGCCGTGCGGGTGCGTTGGCGCCCATCCTGCGCGCGGGAACGACGGTTCGTTTTCGATATCGCGATCGTGACGGACGCGACCTGGTGCTGGTGTCGGTCACCCGGGCAGACTGCGGCCTCTGAGGTTCAACGTCGGCCCCCTGCCGCGCGCGGCGCGTGCGCGGCGCGGCGCTGCAGCGCGGCCGGTACCCGCAGTCGCAACTTCAGCGGCTCGTTGAGATTCTGCAGGAATTCCCGCCGCTGAGCGGCAGTGAGGTCGGCCCAGTCGATCTTGCCGGCATGCGTGCGTCGCAGGTCGTGATCGCTGATGCGGGCTTGCGCGCGGCTGTCGCTGCTCCACCGGCTCGGAAGACGCCGCGTGGTCTTGCCGCACAGGAGATCGACGATCGCCGCCGCGACGTGCGCATCTCGAGTCAGATCGCTGTGGGCGGCGGTGGTGAAATAGGTATGCGCGCCGTCGAGTGCCGCGCTGCGGGCCGGCACGGTTCCATCCCCATGGCGGGTGATCGTGTAGACGAAGCCCTTGCGCGTGCTCGAGGCCGCGGTCACCGTCGCCTGTCCCACCCCGACGATGGCCACGAAGCGGTGATCGGCAGCCGGCAGGCTGGCGTGGAACCGGCGGGCGCGCTCGAAGAGCGGCGCCCGCAATGCCGGCCCCGAAGCAGGCCACTCTCCCGGGTCGAGCAGGTCGGCGGCGCCATCGGATCGCGCGACCGGCACCATCTGATAGAGGCTCGGAAAGCTGTTGAACACCTCCTCGGTGAGGCGTTCGGCAGTCGATGCAACATCGAGGCGCATGATCTTCCGCACCACGGCGTAGGTCCCGCGCAAGGACTGCACGGGCGCGAACGATCCGTGGTTCGGCGTTCCCAGCATGATCACGCGTTCGATGGGGCGTGTGCCCGGCAATGCCAACGCGGCGCGACTGACCAGTCCTCCCATGCTGTGCGAGACGATCGCCAGCCGTCGCGCGCCGAGCTCGCGCAGCCGCGCGGCCAGCGCGGCACCCGACTCCTCGATGCCGAGTCGCCAGTCATAATCGTGCAGCGTCACGCCAAACCCCGCCGCACGCAGGCGAAGCCGCAATTTCAGGTACGAATAGAGCACCACCCCGAGCGCAATGATCGGCGCGCCGGCATCGAGACCGAGGAGCCGCAGGCGTCCCACCTGGATGTCGATCGGATCGAGCCACAGCACATCGTTGGGCAACGGGTGCTGGCGCGCGAGACCCAGCTGTGACCCGAGGATGCCCGGCACCACGATGACGTGCGGCAACGAGTCTTTGAGCTCGATGCGCGCGGCCTTGTGCGCAAGCCGGGCGAGATGCTGATATTCCGTGGCGCCGAAGTAGGCGATGAGCTCGTCCCGGTGCTCGCCGGTAGTCAACATCCGCTCGATCTCGACGTCGCTCCAGCCGAACCGGTCGTAAGGGGTGATGTGCTGTGCGCTTGTACCCGGGCGGCTCACGTAGAGCGATTATGCCAGAGCCGCGCTCTCAGCCCGCCCGCTCGGCGATCACCCGACAAACGGCCTCGATCGCGGCTCGACGGGCCGTCGTCTTGCGCCAGACCGCACCGATGTGCCGCACCGGTGGCGGCTTCGCAAACGGCAGCACGACCACACCGCGCGCCGCCCCATAGGCGCCCTTGGTTGCAAGCTCGGGCAGCAGGGTGATGCCCGCGCCCGTCGCCACCATCTGGCGCAGCGTCTCGAGGCTGGTCGCACGGAAATCCTGGCTCTCACCCGCCCCCACGCGGCTGCAGACCTCCAACGCCTGGTCGCGCAGACAGTGGCCTTCTTCGAGAAGGAGCAGCCTCTCACCCTCCAGGTCGGTCGCCTGGACTCGATCCCGCCCGGCCAGCCGGTGCCGCTCCGGCAGCGCCACGGTGAAAGGCTCCGCGAACAGCTCCCGCGCCTCGAGGCCGTCCAGCTCCACCGGCAGCGCCAGGATGCCCAGATCGAGATCTCCGGCTTTCACCTTCTCCAGCATCGGGGCGGTTTGGTACTCGTAGAGATGGAGCTCGAGCCGCGGCGCTGCCCGGCGGATCGCCGACGCCACCCGTGGGAGGAGGTACGGGGCGATGGTCGGCAACAGCGCCACCCGCAGCCGGCCCGCGAGCGGATCGCGGTGGGCACGCGCCAGAGCCACGACCTCGTCGCTCGCTTCGAGGATTCTGCGTGCGCGCGCCACGATCTCCTGCCCGGCGCCCGTCAGGGAGACGTTGTTCGGCTGCCGCTCGATGAGCTGCACTCCGAGGTACTGCTCGAGCTTCTTCAACTGCGCCGAGAGCGTCGGCTGGCTCACGAAACAACGCTCCGCCGCCCGCCCGAAATGGCGGGCGTCGGCCACGGCGATCAGGTAACGCAGGTCTTTCAGCTTGATGTCGGCCATATGGGCGATATATGGCGTCTATCGAGATTATAAAGTCAATCAATTGGATAAATTAGATCCGCGAACCCAGGATGCTCGCATGCCGGTACGGGATTCCACACGACTCACCAGGAGCTGACGACATGTTAGGCATTGGTCAACGTTTTCCGGATTTCTCGCTCACCGCCGTGGTCTCGAACGACCTCGACGGCGCCTTCCGGCCGATCACTCAGGACAGCTTTCCCGACAAGTGGAAAGTGGTGTTCTTCTGGCCGAAGGATTTCACCTTCGTCTGCCCCACGGAGATCGCGGCCTTCGGCAGGCTGGAGAAGGAATTCGCGGCCCGCGACGCGCAGGTGCTCGGGGTCAGTATCGACAGTGAATTCGTGCACCTCGCCTGGCGACGCGAAAAGGACGAGCTGAAGAGCCTGCCGTTCCCCATGCTCTCCGACCTCAAGCGCGAGCTCTCGGAACGGCTCGGTGTGCTCGATCCGCAGGCGGGCGTCGCCCAGCGCGCCACCTACATCGTGGATCCGCAGGGCATCATTCGCTTCGTCTACGTCACCGACCTCAACGTCGGCCGCAGCCCCGAGGAAGTACTGCGCGTGCTCGATGCGCTGCAGACCGATGAGCTCTGCCCCTGCAATTGGAAGCAGGGACAGGAAACCCTCGAGGCGGCATGAGCATGGCGACCCTGGACGCGCTCCGCGATGCGCTGCCCGAGTACGCGCGGGATCTCAAGCTCAACCTGGGCTCGGTGCTCTCCCCGCCGGGGGCGCCGGGCCTCACCGAGCGGCAAATCTGGGCGGTGGCAGTCGGTGCGGCCGAGGCCTCCCGCAACCCCGCCTTTGCCGAGGCGATGGGCGGGCTGGCGGGCGCGCATCTGGATGATGCCAGCCGAACCGGCGCGCGGGCGGCCGCCGCCATCATGGGGATGAACAATGTTTACTACCGCTTCCTGCACCTGGTGGAGGATCCCGAGTACGGCCGCATGCCGGCCCGCCTCAGGATGAACGTCATCGGCAACCCGGGAACGGAGAAGGCGGAATTCGAGCTCATCTGTCTGGCGGTGTCGGCCATCAATGGTTGCGGCACCTGTGTCGCCTCCCATGAGCGTCAGGTCCGCCAGCACGGCTTCTCCCGGGAGGCCGTGCAGAGCGCGGTGCGCATCGCGGCCACGGTACACGCGGTGGCCCGGGTACTGGAGAACATCGGCTGGGGGGCAGCCGATATTACCATAAGATCCCTGTGAGCCCCGCCGGCGAGCGCATCGTCTCGGGGTTCCTTTTTGTTGTAACATCGGATGGTGGTCACTCGCACTTCATCGTGCTCGCGAGGAGTAAGCATGAACACCACTTCGGATGCGTTGCTGAATGACGCGGAAGAGAAGGTCGAAACCGCTCGTGAGGAGCCGCAACCGGCGCAGGATCCCGCGCTCGTCGAGCTCGGCAAGGTGTCGGAGACCAAAGGCGGCTGGTTCGGTTTCAAGCCGGATTCGGGCGCCGGCTTCACCACGTACTGACGCCGCGATCACCAGCTCTTGTTGATATCGGCGCTCACGACGCGGCCGAGGGGCTGCACGTTGTAGGCGTCGTAGCCGTATTGGTCGTCGACGAACGGCGGATCGTGGTTGAGCACGTTCACCGCGTTGATCGAGAACTCCACTCCGCCCAGCCACGAGGCATCCGGCCGCGTCCGATAGAGGAGGTGGACGTCCACGGTCGTCCACGGCGATACATCGGGCACCAGGATACTGCCGGGATTCTGGTAGCCGCCCGTGTAATTCACGGCCACCGCCGCTCCCGGACCCGGCAGCTGCGGACCTTCGCGATTCCACGCCAGCATCCCGCGCAGCCGCAGCGCGAGCGGGTTGGAGATGGTGTTCACGATGTCAGTCGCGACCGAGGTGTTGGTGACGGCCTGGTCGAAGTTGAAGACGTAGTTCGCGGTCAGGCCGAGGCCGAAGGTGCCGAGCGCGCCGCTGAACGCAGCCTGCGCTTCCGCATCGAGACCCGTAGTCCGGGTCGTTGCCAGATTGGCCAGCTGGCCGTCGATGATGGCTGCGGGTGAGCTGGCGAGGCATGCCGAAACGGGGCCCTGGTAATCGGACTGGTTGCAGATGGCTGCGATCTGCGCTCGGGATGGATGGCGGTTGATCACCGCGGCCCACTCGGCCGCGTCGATCAGGATCGCGAACGGATCGTCCGCGCCCGGTTGCGCGATCCGATTTTCGTAGTCGATCGAGTAATACGTCAGCGAAAACGTGGAGCGCGGCAGCCATGGCGGCGCGAGATCGAAGCCCGTCGTCCAGGTCTTCGCCGTCTCCTGCTTCAGGCTCGGATTCGACCCTTGCTCCACCAGCACCAGCGAGCGGCCGGTCGGTGATTGCGGATCGGACAGCACCACCGATGCGGCCGCATTCGACGACGTGTCATATAAGTTGTCGAGCGTCGGGGCGCGGAAGGATCGCCCCCAGCTCGCCCGCAGCTTCAAAGGCTCGGTGGGAATCCATTGGATCCGGACCGTCGGATTGAAGGTACCGCCGAAATCGCTGTAGTGCTCGTAACGCGCGGCCACATTGAGCTCCAACCTCGGCACCGCACGCGGATTGTCGCGATCGCCGATCAGAGGCAGCGCGAGCTGCGAGAAAAGCGAGCTGATGTGCCGGGAGTAGCTCTGGGGGATCGTCTGCTCCGCCGGATTCAGCGAATCGGCAACGTCGTGCGCCAGTCCCTCCTGCCGCAGCTCGACACCTACGGCGAGCTTGGCCTCGCCCGCCGGCATGCTGAGCAGCGCGCCATCCGCGACCAGGCGGGTGGACTCGATGCTCGAGGCGGCGTGCAGGGGATAGTTTTGCTCGATCGCGGCCAGGGTCGCCGGGTTGGTGTTCGATCCGGTGCCGAACGGGTCGAAGGCCGTAGCCGGGTTGGGGTCGGCGAGACTCGCCGCGAGGACCGTCGGATCGGCGAGGTTGAACTCGTCACTTTGCAGAGATTGGCGGCCGTACGACTCGCTCAGTACCGCCTGCCAGGTATCTCCGATCTGCAGCCGGGCGCCCGCCGTGCCCATGTACACCTGGCTTCTTGCGGCAAACTCCGAGGGGCCGTAGTCGCTCGAAAAGCTGTACGCCACGAGCGTATACGGCACACCGGCAAAGGGGTTCATGTAAAAGGGGTTGGAGGGAGGAACGGCCAGAATCTGCTGATAGGGGAGGGAGTTTCTGAGGGTGTCGCGCTCGACGAACCGCCCCCGGAAGAACAGCTCCAGCCTCTCGTTCAGATCCTGCGCCAGCGTCGCGTACAACTCATTCGCCCTGACTTCCGGAAAGAGCTGCAGGCCGGCGTATTGATTCTCGAGATTCACGCTCGGGGAGAGCTCGGCCGCGGTCAGTCCCCGGCCGTTCTGACCCGGTGGAATACCGTACGCCGGCTGCAGCGTCAGGGGGTCGAGGATGTTTCCCGGATTGCTATAGTAGCTGTCGTAGTTGCCGCCGCCGTACGGCGTCTTGTCCTCGTTCGCGGCGTACGGACGCGCGGCCGCATCGAGCGGTGTCATGTCGGAGTACTGATAGGCGAGCATCGCATGACCGCCGCTCCAGTGCGTGCCGAGAAGCTGCGACACCATCACTTCCCGCCGCCCTCCGATCGCCGTTCCGTATCTCACCTGCGTCTCGGCGCCCTGAAAATCGTTGCGCATGATGATGTTGACGACTCCGGCGACGGCATCGGAGCCGTAGAGCGCCGAAGCGCCATCCGGCAGCACTTCGATGCGCTGCACCGCGCTCCACGGGATCGTCGATACGTCGACGAAATCACCGTTGAGTCCCGAAAGCGGCTGCCGGTATCCGTTCACCAGCACCAGTGTCGCGCCAACGCCGAGGCCACGCAGATCGAGCCCCGCGCCGTACTGATAGTTGGCATCGATGCCGAGATCCTCGCGCGGCCCGTTGGCGGAGATGATGGGCAGTGAGTAGAGGGCGTCCTCGACCGTTGCAAAGGCCGTCTGCGCGAGCTGCGGCCGCTTTACATAAACGAGCGGCGCGACCGCATCCTGCACCCCATGGATGAGACTCCCCGTCACGTTCACCGGCTCGAGGGCTCCCGGGTCCTGCTCGCTGTCGGGCCTGGCCGCGGGCAAGCGCTCGAGGCGGCCTGCGGAAGCGGCGACCGGCGTCGGGACGCTCGGTGTCGGAACCGGAATGATGTCGACCGAATGATCGGAGTCGAATCGGAAGGTGTAGCCGCTTCCCTTGAGCAGCAGCGTCAGCGCCTCGGCGCGGTCCATCACACCGGCGACGGCGTTGCTCGTGCTCGATTCGAGCCGGGCAGTCGCCTGGAAGGCCGGCTGCACGCCGCACTGGTGATAGAAATCGAGGAGCGCCTGGGGCAGCGGTTCCGCCGGCAGGTTGAATGAGGCGGTCGCTCCCTCGGCGCGGGCGTCCTCACGCAGCAACAGAACCGCCGACGCGAACCCCAACATGAAGAGCAGCGGGCGGACGATGAAGAAGCTGATCCTGGCCATCTTCCAGCCCGCTGCCGCCCCTATGTCCCGACCTCACGCCATTTGTAGTTTGGTAGGCCGATACAGCCTACCAGAGCACCGGCCGTTCCGAAACGGCAACCGCTAGGGCACGGCTTTGACGGTCGCGATCTTCCTGCAGAGCGCCGCCGTCGCTTCGATGGCCCCGGGTCCCAACCCGCTGAGCCCCTGGTCCTCGAAGTCGATGAGCCGACCGCTGCGCACGGCCCGCAACATGGGGAAGCGGCGCCACGAGGCGAGCCAGGCCGCCCCCTTTCCCGGCGGGGCCGCGACGATGATGATGTCGGGGTTGCGGCCGATGACGGCCTCCACGCTGACGGCCGGTGCCGCCTCCGGCAAGTCTTCAAACACGTTTCTCACGCCGCAGATTCGCAACGCATCGCTCATCAGTTCCCGCCCACCGACGGCGTAGAGCGGCCGGTCCCAGACTTCGAGCAGCGCCGTCGGCGGATCGGCGACAGCGCCGTAACGCTTCCTCAGTGTTGTAACCTTCGCCCGCAGTACGCCGGCAACACGATCGGCCACCGCGCTCGTGCCCGCAAGCCGTCCGATTCTCTCGATGGAGGCGGTAATGCCCTCGAGAGTCATCGGTTCCTCCCGGTAAACCGGGACACCTAAGCGAGCGAGCAGCGCGATCTGCGCCGGGCTCGTGCCGTAGGGCCAGATGACGACCACGTCGGGCTTCGCCGCGATCAGACGCTCCATGTCGACGTTGGCGAGGTCTCCGAGCTTGGGTAGTTTGCGCGCCGCCGGCGGCTCATCCGACGCATCGTCCGTCGCAACCACCTGCGCGCCGGCTCCAGCAGCGAAGAGCATCTCGGTGGCACCCGGAGCCAGGCTGACGATCCGGCGCGGCGGATATTTCACGGTGACTCGGTCACCCGCGTCGTCGATGACGGTACGCGTTCCGGCGCCCGCGCCGACTCGTTCGAGGCCACCGCCATCGCGCGGGGTTTCCAAGGACGAGACCCGCGCCTGTGCGGAGCTCAGGCCAAGCGCGACGAACGCGACGCCAATCGCAACGGCCGCAGGTCGGATCATCGGCTCGCCACGGTGGCCGCCGCCCAGCGCACCACGGGCCGCAATCGTGCGGCGGCGAGCGCCAGCGCCGCCTCGGGACTCACCCAACGCCATTCGTGATGCTCCGGCCGACCGAGCTCCGGGCTTACCGGCAACGTGATCGTCTCCGCAGGCGTCGCGGCCAGGTAGTAGCGGGCGATCTTCCCCTGGCCGTAGGGACCGGTCTCCTGATACACCTCTCCCCAATCGAACTGCAGATCCTCGATGAGCGTTTCCTCGCGCACTTCACGCCGTGCGGCCGCGAGGGGATCCTCGCCCGGCTCGACCAGCCCCTTGGGGAAATCCCAGTTTCGGTAGGCGCGCAGCATGAGAAGAAGCCAACCCGTGAGAGCGCGGCGTACGACGACGACTCCCGCGGAGAGCAGGGGTTGTCCGCGCCGATTCAGACCTGCTCCGGCGCCGTCTCCAACACGCTGGCCGCCCCTTCCTCCACGACCCTGGCCAGTCCGAGGGCGGCAGGCAACACCTGCCTGGCGTAGAAGTGCGCCGTGTGGATCTTCGACTGATAGAACTCCGGTCCGGCGGCACCACGCCCGGCCGCCGCGATGGCAGCCGACTTCGCGAGCAGCCAGCCGCCGATGACCAGGCCGCAGAGCTCGAGGTAGGGCACCGAAACCGCGAGCGCGCGCTGTGGCGCCTGCGCGAAGTTGCTGACGAGCGAGCGGGTCGCCGACTCGAGCAGGCCCACGGCCTCGAGCGCCGCGGCGCGGGTCTCGCCGGGCGCGGCTTCGCTCGGCGCTAGCGACTCGAGCTCACGACGCATCGCGTCGATGAGCGCGATCACGGCGGCACCCCGGTCCCGGCCGATCTTGCGGCCGATGAGGTCGTTGGCCTGAATGCCGGTGGTTCCCTCGTAGATGGTGGTGATGCGCAGATCCCGCACGTACTGCGCCGCGCCCGTCTCCTCGATGAAGCCCATGCCGCCATGCACCTGCACGCCGATGGCGGCGACCTCGTTGGCGGTCTCGGTGCTCCAGGCCTTCACGATCGGAATCAGCAGGTCCCCGCGCGCCTGCGCGGCGGCGCGCGCTTGAGCCTCGGGATGCCAGGCGGCGAGATCGATCTGCTGCCCGGCATAGAGGGCAAGCGCCCGCGATGCCTCGGTGCAGGACTTCATCGTCAGCAGCATCCGCCGGACGTCGGGATGTTGGATGATGGTCGGGCGGCCCGCCTCGGTGCCCGCGGGCTTACCCTGCACGCGCGTGCGCGCATACTCCGCCGCCTGTTGGAAAGCCCGCTCGCCGACGGCGTAGCTCTGCACGCCCACCGCCAGGCGCGCCGTGTTCATCATGATGAACATGTATTCGAGGCCACGATTCGCCTTGCCCAGGAGGTACGCGATCGCGCCCCGATCGTGACCAAACTGCATCACGCAGGTCGGGCTCGCGTGAATGCCGAGCTTGTGCTCGATGGAGATGCAACGGACCTCGTTGCGCTCACCGAGCGAGCCATCGGCATTGACCAACACCTTGGGCACGATGAAGAGCGAGATGCCCTTCACCCCGGCCGGCGCGCCGTCGATGCGCCCGAGCACCATGTGCACGATGTTGTCGGTGTAGTCGTGCTCGCCCCAGGTGATGAAGATCTTCTGCCCGAAGAGCCGGTAGTGATCGCCCTCCGGCGCCGCGTGCGTGCGCACCTGCGCAAGATCGGAGCCGGCTTGCGGCTCCGTCAGCACCATGGTGCCCGTCCACTCGCCGCCCACCATCTTCGGCAAAAAGAGCCGCTGCTGCTCCGGCGAGCCGCAGCGCTCAAGCGCGTGCACCGCGCCATGGGTGAGCATGGGACAGAGCAGAAAGGAGAGATTGGCCGAGCCCCAGAGCTCCTGCACGGCGCTGCCCAGGGCCTGAGGCACGCGCTGACCGCCAAAGCGGGGGTCGGCGCCGAGCTGCTGCCAGCCGCCGGTGACGTACTGACGGTAAGCTTCCTTGAAACCCGTCGGCGTAGAGACGCCATCCGGCGTCCAGCGCGCGCCCTCGCGATCGCCCGGACGGTTCAGGGGATCGAGCACCGTCTCGGCAAGCTTCGCGGCTTCCTCGAGAATCGACGCGCCCACCTCATCGCTGTAGTCGGCGAGGGCGGGACAGGCAGCGAGCTGCGCGCTGCCGAGCAGCTCCTCGAGGACGAAGCGCAGTTCCTTGAGCGGCGCGCGGTACATGGATGATCTCCGGCGCGGTATGACGCATAGGCACACCGAGGCGCGCTAGGCCGGGCACGACGCCCGGCCCCCAGCGCCTCGTACTAGTGTAGCTGCGGCCGCGGCGCAATCCTACTTGCGAGTAACCTGTCTGCCGGCGGGTAGGATTCCTAGGGGCCGGCCAGCGCCGGAATGATGCTCGCGGCCAGGAACTCGATGAAGCGCTGCACGCGGGCGTCCGCCTCCAAGGCCGCGGGGTAGAGGGCGTAGAGAGCCGCGGCGGGCGGCGCCGTCCATTCGGGCAGCACCGCCGTCAGCCGGCCGGTGGCCAGCCCCTGGCGGCAGAGAAACCCGGGCAGAAGAGCGATGCCGAGCCCGGCCGCCGCGGCCGCATGCAGCACCGCGGGATCGTTGACCGCGAGCTTGGGCGAAACCGCGACTTCGGCGCGCCGCGCAGCCCGCGTGAGGAGGAGCCGGAACTCGGGCAGATCGGTGGGCTCGGGAGTGAGCAGATCGTGGCTGCGCAAGTCATCCGGCCGTGCCGGCGTGCCACGGCGTGCGAGATAACCCGGCGTCGCACAGAGCAGCGCCGGCGGAGCGCCGAGCGATCGATGGGTGACGGCGGGATCATCCGAAGGGTGCGCGCGGATTGCCACGTCCCAACCGCCGTCCGCTCCCGCATCGAGTGCCACCTCGAGCGGGATATCCGGGAAGCTCTCGAGAAACCGCGGTATCAGCGGAGTCAGCAACACTCGCCCGTAGGTCGGATCGGACAGTATGCGCAGCGGCCCCACCGCGGGTGTATGCAGCTTCGCGATCGCGGTACGCGCGGCATCGCACTCCTCGGCCACGCGCCGGGCGTGCGGATAAAGAAGCCGTCCGGCCGCAGTCAGGGAGAGACGCCGGGTGGTCCGCTCGAGTAGCCTCACCCCGAGCGCCTGTTCCAGGTCGGCGACCGCCCGGCTCACCGCCGCCTTCGGGACGCCCAAGGCGCGCGCCGCCGAGGAGAACCCATTCAGGTCCACGACCTTGGCGAGGACGGCCAGTTGCGCGGGTGCCCAGAGCTGACTCAAGCCGGGTTCAATCCCTCGGAAGCGGGAGGCTATTGTTTCACCTGGGGGGCGTGCGCGCCAGGGGCTTGGGCGATTAAGATGCCACGGTCAGCCGTGCAAGCCACCTCCTGGGGAACCCGATGAAAATCTCTGTCCATGCCGTGTCCGTCGACCTGCTCGCCGATGCGCTCGCCAATCTCTCGCACGTGCTCGAGAAGGGCCATGCGTACGCCACCGCCCGCAAGTTCGACCCCGCCGTGCTCCTTGGCGCACGCCTGGCGCCCGACATGTTCCCGCTGACACGTCAGGTGCAGATTGCATCCGACATGAGCAAGTACGGCGTATCGCGCCTCGCCGGCATCGAGGCGCCGAAGTTCGATGACAAGGAGCAGACCATCGAGGAGCTGCGCGCGCGTCTCGCGCGCACGATCGATTTCATCAAGGGCGTGCCGGCGAGCTCGCTCGAGGGCTCGGAGGATCGCATCATCAAGGTGCCGCTGCGCGATCGCACGCTGCAATTCACGGGCCTCGAGTATCTGGTGCGCTGGGTCATTCCCAACGCGTTCTTCCACATCACCACCGCCTACGCCATTCTGCGGCACAATGGCGTCGAGCTCGGGAAGAATGACTTTCTTACAGGCAGCGGGCCCGGATTTAGTCAAACTCACGCGGCGTGATCGCCCGCGGCACCCGCCCGGCGCCACGTAACTTAGAGCAAAATCACGGCGGCGCCCGGAGTATGCTGTCACCCTAAAATCCGTCGACACCGGATCTGCCGTCCGTAATGGGGAAGGTATTGCAGCCACAGAACGCGCTCCCTCCACGCCCAATCGTCGGCGCTCACGCGCCGAGCGGAGACTCGGCCACCGCCGAGGCCTTGGGCTGGCAATTGCGCGCCGCGCTCCCGCACATGCGGCTGCACTCCGTGTCGATCTATGACAGCCAAGGTAACGTTCTCTGGTTGAGTGAAGGGGCGCTCGGACCCGACGAGCATTCGCTCGTCGTCGATGCCCTGGACAGGCTCACCACCGACAGCGCCAAGAGCTGCTGCGAGAATCGGCTGGAGGATGGACGCATCGCCGCGTTTCTGGCGGTGCGCGCACCCCAGGGCCATCTCGTCGGACTCGCCATGGTGCTGGCGGACCTGAAGTCGGGCGGCGAAGCCTTGATAGATCGCATCATGACGCCGCCCACCCGCACTCTGATGCAGAAACTCGCGGTGCTGTTGCGGCCCGCGGGCCCGCGCCGGCCCGATACGGATCCTACTGCCCTGGTCCTCTCGCTCGCGGCCGCGGAGGTGCCTGCCGTCGCCGCCGAACCGCACGTCGCCGCCACGCCCGTTCCGCCGCCGCAGCCCGCGGCGCCGCGCAAGAGCCCCCAGGGCCGTGCGGGGGAGCTCTCCGCCACGGCGGTCAATGACATATTGGAATTCGAGCTGACCGGTGCGCCGATCCTGCGTCCCGCCCCGCAGGCGCCGGAGGCCACGCGCGGCTCACCGGCCCTGATTCCGCCGGTCCCGGCAGTGAACGGGCATTCGCGGGACCACGGTCAGCCTTCCGCGGCGGATTCCGGCACCTCGCGGACCCTCAACCACGCTTCACCGGCAGACACCGGCAGTGGGCGCCATCTCGCGAGCCCGGCATCGAGCGGTACGGCCCGCGCGCTCACGCTCGATCCCGCGCTGGTGAGTCTCGAGATGCTGCCATTCGTGAAGCTGCGCTCGGGTGGTCGGACGCGCCGCTTCGAGGTTCTCCCGACGGGCACCGCGCGGGAGCTGCGCGACCCTTCCGTGCTCGATGCTCTGGCCGTACAGCGCCTGTTGGCCTGGCTAGGCAGTCACCGCGCCGCCTGGACCGTGGAGCCGACCAGCTTCACGCTCAACCTGTCGATTGCCACGCTCGAGGACGACCGCTTCCTCAAGCACGTGGGCGCCTGCCTAAAGAGCAACGGCATCGCACCCGATGCCGTCGGGTTCGAGATTGCGGAGCCCCTCTGCACGCAGCGCCGCGCGCAGGTGGAGCGCTTCATGGCGGACTGCGATCAGCTCGGCTGCTTCGTCATCATCGACGATTTCTCCTTCGATTCCGCGCTCGTGCCGCTGCTGCGCTCGAAGGCGCTGCGGCTGGTGAAAATCGACGGGCGACTGACGGGCGGGGCGCTGCGCGACAAGCTGTCGCAGGCCATGGTGGTGGCGATCGTGCAGGCCGTGAAGGTGCTCGGGATGCACTGCGCCGCCCAGCAGGTGGACTCGCAGGCGGCGCTGCAGTGGCTCACGGCGGTCGGGTGCGACTTCGCCCAGGGACCGATGCTGGCGCGGCAGCAGCCGCTCGAGGGATTGCTGGGGATGGCTCCCCGAGACTGATTTTCCCCGGGGATTCTTCCTCGGTATGATGTCCCAGGGAACCGGGTAAGCATGCTCACCTTTTCGCAACTGCGCTCCAGCCGGAATCTTCTTTTCTGGTCGTTGCAGACCAGCGGTTGGCTGGCGTACGCCCTCACGGTCTACTTCGGCTTTCTCTTACTCAAACCGCCCCCCGGCATCGGGCCGGTGATCGCCTTTGCGGCCGCCGGTGGCTTCGTGCTGTCGGTTCCAATGCGCTATGTCTACCGGGCCGTGTGGGGCCGCGGCGAGCGCTGGGTCATCCCCATCGTGCTCGCGACCTCGTATATCACGGCGCTCGCGCTGCGCGTCGACATCAATTTGTCGTTACAGCACTTCGTCGATCCGACGCATCACTTCAACTCGCCGTTCGACCTTTTCCGCAACGCGCTCCTGTCGACCTACCTCCTGCTCTGCTGGAGCGCGCTCTATTTCGGCATCAAGTACTATGAGTTCAAGCAGCAGCAGCAGGAGGCGGTGCTGAAGGCGGTGACCCTGGCCCAGGAGGCGCAGCTGAAGATGCTGCGCTATCAGCTCAATCCGCACTTCCTCTTCAACACCCTCAACGCCATCTCCACGCTCATTCTCGACAACCAGAACCGCACGGCCAACCACGCCATCATGCGGCTCTCGGAGTTCCTGCGCTACACGCTCGATCAGGACCCGATGAAGCGCGTGACGCTGCGCCAGGAGATCGAGGCGCTCGATCTTTATCTCGGCACCGAGCGACTGCGCTTCGGCGAGCGCCTGCGGCTGGAATATGCGATCGAAGGCGTGGCGCTCGATGGGCTGGTGCCGAGTCTGCTGCTGCAGCCGCTGCTCGAGAACGCCTTGAAATACGCTGTCTCACCGCGTGAGCAGGGCGGCCTGGTGCGGATCGAGGGCCGGGCGCGCGACACGATGTTGGAAATCAGCGTCGTCGACGACGGCCCGGGCGTCAGCGACGACTCCCGTCCCGGCGAGCGACGCGGCGTGGGACTGCGCAACACGCGCGAGCGCCTGGCCGTGCTCTACGGCGAGAACTGCCGCTTCGCCGTGCTCAACAGTCACCCGGGCGTGCGGGTGGAGATGGCGCTGCCGCTCGAAACAGTAAGTCGCGAGGAGGCGGCACGCACGGGCGCTGCGCGCTACCCGCGGCCGGTACGTGTTCCGGAGAGTGTCAACGCGTGAGGATCCGCACGGCGATCGTCGATGACGAGCTCCTCTCGCGCCGCGGCATTGCGCTGCGGCTGCAGGAGGCGCCGGAATTCGAGGTGGTCGCCGAATGCAGCAATGGTCGCGAAGCCGTGGCCACGCTGCAGCGGGAGCAGCCGGATCTCGTGTTTCTCGACATCCAGATGCCGGGACTCTCGGGTTTCGATGTGCTGACTCATCTGCCGCGGGATCAGCTGCCGATGGTCGTTTTCATCACCGCCTACGATCAATACGCGGTGCGCGCCTTCGAGGCACGCGCGATCGATTATCTCCTCAAGCCCATCGATGACCACCGGTTCGATGCGACGCTCGAGCGGGTGCGGCAGAGCGCGCTCGAGCGCGACGCCGCCGACCAGCGCGACCGTCTCATGGAGATCGTGGCCGAGATCACCGGCTCCGGAGAGATCGGGCTCGAGGAGCTGCTCGAGCGTGGCACCGCGGCGCTCGGTGTGCGCCAGCCTCAGGTTCTGCCGATCCGCCAGGGGCGCAAGACCGTGCGCGTGCCGATCCCCGCGATCCAGTGGATCGATGCCGCGGGCGATTACATGTGCGTGCATGCCGAGGGCGATACTCACATCCTCCGGGGCACGATGAAGGAGCTGGAGGAGATCCTCGATCCGCGCCTCTTTCAACGCGTGCACCGCTCGACGATCGTCAACCTGCGCTTCGTGAGGAGCCTGCGCGCGCACATGAACGGGGAATACTTCCTCACCCTGGAAGCCGGTCAGGAGCTCAAGCTCTCACGCACCTACCGCGACAAAGTCGAGCACTTTCTCGAGCGTCACGCGCTGCGCCGCAACGCGTCCGTCGAGTAGTTGATCTCGCCACAGTCCACCAGCCGAATCATGTTGCGGCCGGCGCGCTTGGCCTCGTAGAGCGCCTCGTCCGCAAGCCGCACCGCATCCTCGGGACTGCGCCCGGGCCGGGGACTCACGATCGAGACGCCGATGCTCGCGGTGACCACGCCCGCAGGCGAATCGTCATGTTGAATGCCGAGCGCCAGAATGCTCTCGCGCAGCTCCTCGGCGATCTCTCGCACGTGCTCAGTGCCCAGGTCATAGAGGGCGACGAGGAATTCCTCACCGCCGTAGCGCGCCGCGATGTCGAGCGGCCGGCGCGCGAAGCGCTGCGTCACCTGCGCCACGCGCCGCAGCGCCCGGTCCCCGGCCTGGTGCCCGTAGCGGTCGTTGTAGGCTTTGAAGTGATCGACGTCGATGAGCAGCACGGCAAGCGAGCGGCGGTCGCGCGTCGCCTGCTGCCACAGTCGCGCGTAGTCATCATCGAACGCACCGCGGTTTTTGAGCCCGGTGAGGCCGTCCCGCGCCACCATTTCGCTCAGCAATCCGCGCTCGAGAAACGAGGTCCGCAGCTGCCGTTCCACGCCCTGATAGACGAAGGCACCGACGGCGCTCGTAATGACGAGCACGGTGACATAGTAGAGAGCCTCGGGCGCGGCCCACCCCGCGTGGACCAGTGCCAGGACGAATGCGCCGACCATGAAGGTGTTGACGAGCAGCGCTTCGCGAAACAGCTGTCCGCCGAGAAAGAACACCGCGATGCTGAAGGATGTCAGAAAGTAAAAGAGGTCAGGATGACCCGCGATGCGCCGGTCCGCGACCCCGACCGCGGATACGGCGGCGATCACCGGCAGGAGGAGCCTCGCGGCCGGCAGATACAACCGCGCGTAGAGCCGACTCCAGGAAGTCAGCGCCAGCACCAGACACGCCGGGATCACCACGCCGAGCCAGCCGAGCGCGACCTCCCTCAGCGGCACCGCATCGAGCACCGTCAGATCGACCGCGGCGGCGATCGCCAACAGTCCCAACGCGAGTTGAAAGAAGCGCACGCGAGCACGCGCGCGCTTTAAGTGAAATGCCTGGAATATCCGCTCGAGATCGGGTGCGAAGCGCAGGTCGGGAAAGCCGCGGCGCAACTCCTGAGCGTACGCGGAGTCCGGAAAGCTCTCGTGCTCGAGTGGCTCACTGAGGTGCATCGCGCCGCAATGTATCTCAGGCGGCCGGCGCGAAATGTGACGCAATACCGGTGGCGCATCTCGACGTCCTCGCGCCGAAGTGCGATCGGGGTCACGATTCGAGGACGAGGCACTCACGATCTGTGAGCCGTCGCGTTGGCTTGCCGCCGCCCGCGTTGCAGGATCTAGAGATGGAGTCCAGACCCCGCCCCCTCCCCGAGCCACTGACTGAGCTGCCGGTCGAGGCCCCCGTCGATGCTTTCATCCCGAGCGGGCCGCGCAGCGGCAAACGCGGGCACGCGGCTTCCGGCCCGACGCCGCCGCGATCTGGAAAGGGCGCGAGCGACGAGCTCGTCGATCCCGAGAAACTCCTCCTCGCGAGCGAGCTGTCGACCCCCGAGCCGCCACGTACCGCTCCTGCAAGCGCTCCTGCCAGCGCGAGCGTCGCGCCGCAACCTACGGCGCCGCCACGCACCGCGCCCGTTACTGCCACCGCGCCCGTTACTGCCACCGCGCCCGTTACTGCCGTCGCGCCCGTTACTGCCAGCACGCCCGCTACTCCTGAGGCGCTCGCCGTACTTCCGGAGCCGCCCCGAATCGCTCCCGTGATCCCCTCTGGCGGCACGAGCACTGTGCGGCAACCCGAGCCACCGCGCGCCGCTCCGGCCGCAGCGGCCCCGACGGCGGCCACTGCGGCTACTGCCTCGAGCCCTCCGCAGCAGCCCGCGACGGCCGCAGCGAGCTCCTCGCTCGCAGCGGCCCCGACGGCCGGCCCAGCTCTCATGGACCGTGACTTCATCGCCCGCAACCAGGTCGTCGAGCGCTACCTCTCCGGTCGCCTGCCCATCAAGGGCGCCACCGAATTCGAGCGCTTCTGCCGCGACAATCCGGAGCTTCTCGATGAGCTCGGGATCCCGGAGCGGGTCAATGCCGCGCTGCGGCTGCTCGAAGCCAGTGGCAAGCCCGAACCCTGGGCGGAGGCGCCGAAGCCCTTCTGGCAAAAGCTCGAGATCATTCTGGGGCTACTCAGTGCGGTGCTGGTGCTCGGTGTCGCGCTGGTGTTCGTCGCGAGTGGCAGCGCCCACAAAACCCGCATGATCGTCGCCCTGCAGCAGCAGGCGATGGAGCGGCCGCTGGATCCGGCCACCAGCACCCGAGACATTCGGCTACTCCCCAGCCGGGATGGGGCTTCGGATACACCCGCGATCGTGATCGGCGGCGGCAGCGAGGGACAGATGGCCGACTTTCGCATCGACGAGTCACGCTCACCTTACCGGCTTTTTCGCATCACCATCGACCGCATCAATCAGGGCCGCGTCGGCATCATCGACCGCCTGGGGAAGGACTCCGACGGAAATCTGCGCATTGCGCTCAACAGTACCGCTCTCGGACCGGGCGACTATCAGCTGACGATCGAGGGCCTGAACTGGCAGGGCCAGCCGCAGCCGGACTCCTGGGTGACCATCGGCGTGCGCGCGTCATCCCAGTGAGTTCCCTACGACCCGAAGTCTTCCTGGCAAGGCAGCCCATCTACGACCAGTCCATGGCCGTCAAGGCCTACGAGCTGCTCTACCGGGCATCTCCCACTAGCCGCAGTGCGCACGTCAGCGATCCGGGCAGCGCGACCCTGGAGGTCATCACGGGCGCCGCGCTCGAGATCGGACTCGATCGTCTGGCGGGCGGCCTGCCGGTTCACATCAACTTTCCCGAGGAACTGCTCGTCAACGTGCCCGACCTGCCCGTGCAGGCGGAGCGCATCGTCATCGAAGTTCTGGAGGACGTGCGCGCCACTGCGCAGGTTCTTCAGGGCATCCACACACTGCGGGCGCGCGGTCACCGCATTGCGCTCGATGATTTCTCGCCCCAGGTGAGCGATCCGCGGCTGCTCGAAGTCGCCGATCTCGTGAAGCTCGAGATCACCCATCCACCGGCCGACGAGCTCGCCCGCCTGACACGGGAGTTGAAGGGGTTCGAGCTCATCGCCGAGAACGTCGAGAGTCGGGCGGAATTCGAGCGCTGCATCGCCCTCGGATTCACCGGCTTTCAGGGCAACTTCCTCCAACAACCGGAGACTTTCAGCGCCCGCCGCGTGCCGGTGAACCGGCTCGGTGCGCTGCGGCTCTCGGCGGCGCTCCAGAACGAGGAATACTCGCTCGATGAGGTCGAGCGGCTGCTCAGCCAGGACGTTTCGCTGTCCTACCGCGTCCTGCGTTGCATCAATTCGAGCTATTACAACCTGCCGCGCAGGATCGATTCCATCCGCCAGGCTATCGTCATTCTTGGGCTCGACAACCTGCGCCAACTCTGCGGACTGCTCTGCTTGCAAGGGCTCGATGATCGGCCACCGAGCCTCATCATGCAGGCGATGACCCGCGGGCGCATGTGCGAGCAGCTCGGCAAGCTAGGGGGCGCGCACGACGCCGGGCCTTTCTTCATCACCGGCCTGTTCTCGCTCCTCAACGCGCTGCTCGGACTCCCGACCCGCAAGGTGGTGGAGGACCTGCCGCTCACGCCGGCGGTAGCCAATGCACTGGTGGCCGGCGAGGGCCCGCTCGGCGCGGCGCTGCACTGCGTGCGCGCATACGAGAAAGGCTCCTGGGATGATGCGGTCTACGCGGATTTGCCCGCGACCCTGATCCGCGCGGCGTACGTCGATGCGCTGTTCTGGGCCGAGCAGTCGCGGGCACTGCTATCGACCACCTGAGCCGGCAAGCCCGACGGCCGCCCGGGGCTGTTCCAAGACGCCTGCAGCTGCCCAGAACCCTTCGATGAGCAGCAGGCGCTGGAAGACCGGCTCGCGTTTTACGATGACAAGTACCGCAACATCCACGTCCACGTGATGTAGCCGCGCAAAGCGGTTGCCGCCGGTCAGTGCTCGTGCTGATGATGGATGTCAGGATAGTGGCGGTGCCTGTGCCTCAGGAGCGCGTGGGTGTGCTCGTGAGTATGCGGCTCCCGCCCGTCCCACTCGAGCTCGTGTGCATGCTGGTGGTGCCCGTCATGAACATGGCGATGCGTATGCCTCAAGGCCGGGTGAGTGTGCACGTGCTCATGCCGCTCCTGCAGATGCAGCCAGACGCCACCGGCCATGAGGGCCGCCGCCAGCCAGAACGATGCTACGGGGTGCTCGCCGAAGCCGAGGATCGCGATGGCCGCCCCCACGAACGACGCCGTGGAGAAGTAGGCGCCGCTGCGCGCCGCACCCAGACCGCGTAACGCCAGCACGAAAAGCACCAGGCTCACACCGTAGCCGAGAAGTCCGAGCGTCATCGCCTCCGCGACGGCAGCGGTGGCCGGTAGCCGCTCGCCGAGAAGCAACGCCAATCCGGTATTGACCGCCCCCGCTGTGAGCCCCTTCAGTCCCGCGAGGAACACCGCATCGGAAGCCGACACCTTGCGCGTCATGTTGTTATCGAAAGCCCAGCAGAGGCATGCGAGCGCGATGAGAAGCGCGCCCGATCCGAGTCCCACCGCGTGCGAAGCGCCGCCTCCGGCGAGCACGGTGGCCCCCGCGACGATCAGCGCCATCCCGAGGACGACGCGCCGGTCGGTATTCTCGCGGAAGACGATCCAGGCGAGGAGCGCCGTCAAGACCACTTCGAGGTTGAGGAGGAGCGAAGCGGACGCGGCTGAGGTTCGCGTAAGCCCCAACAGCAGCAGCAACGGGCCGAGCACTCCGCCAAAGCCGATGGCGAGCAGCAGCCAAAGCCACTCGTTGCGGTTCATCGAGGGAACGCGCCAGCCCCGATCGCGCACCAGTCGGACGACGCTCAGACCGACGCCGCTGCCCAGATAAAGCAGGCCGGCCAGCAGCATCGGCGAGGTATCCCGGAGGAGTTGCTTCGCGAGTGGCGTACTCGCGCCAAAGAGCAGTGCCGCCGCGAGTGCCGCGGCGATTGCCGGCGAGAGTGCTAGGCGGGCCATCGCCAGAGGCTACGCCGCCAACCGCGGGTCGTATAGCCCCGCGAGCGCGCCGGCGTTTCCCCGCAATCGGGAGATCAGCTGTCGTTCGCTGCCCTGCCGGCGGGTGGCTTGCGGCGCAACGGCGCCTTCAGACGCTCGAGCACGCGCCTGATGATCCGCAGCTCGCGCGACAGCGGCACGTGCAGGAAACCGATCTTGCGCACGTAGTGCGGGACGGTCCACTGGTAGCGGGATCCGGCGGGGAAGAGGAACGTGTCACCCGTCTGCAGCCGTCGACGCACTCCCGCGGTGTCTTCGATGAGGACGCAGCCTTCCAACACGTGGACGACCTCGTCTTGCTTGTAGAAGCAGTCGAACCGACCGGCCGTGCAATCCCACATGAAGGTGGAGGCCAGCGTGTCCCTGCCGCCCGTGAGCCGTTTCTCGCGGGCAACCGGATCGCCCTCCAAAATCCATCTCCGAGCGATGGGTGCGGCGGTGAGACCGTGCGCATCGTGTCGCAGGATCCTGGCGCCCTCGATCGAGATCGTCTGTTCCAGAAGATCGAGCTCGGTCGCTGGATCCTCGGCCGTTACCTGGCATGTGGCGCCGCCTTCTGGCGGTGATTGTCCCACGTCTTTACTCCCGGCTATCCGGCTTGCCAATCGTGAGCATACCGACGGCGCGACCGATCGTGCTGTGAGTTGCCGCACAGTGCCCGAGCGCGTTGATGCGGGCCTGGTGCCGGCCCCGCGCTCGGTTCAGTGAGGCTGAAAGCCCGTCACGCGATTGCGGCCGGAGCGCTTGCTTTCATAGAGCGCCGCGTCGGCGGCGTTGACGAGCGCGCGCATCGACGTTCGGCGCTCGCCGCGCTGCGGCTCGAATCCGGAAACTCCAAAACTCCCCGTGATGCGCACAGCTCCGGCGGCAGTCGCATACGGAGTGGCCCGCACGCGCTCGCACAGACGCTGCGCGACTTGCATTCCCTCGCCGCTCGCGACTTCGGGCAGCACGACCGCGAATTCCTCGCCGCCGATGCGTGCCGCCCAATCCTCGCCCAAACGCAGCCCGTGCGTGAGGCGAGTCGCGAACTCCTGCAACACCTCATCGCCCACTTCATGACCGTAGGAGTCGTTCACCGCCTTGAACAGATCGATATCGCACATGACCAGCGACAACGCACGGCGCATGCGCATGGCACGCTCGATCTCGCGGGGAAACTCGTGCTCGAAGAAGCGGCGGCTGCCACAGCGCGTGAGCTCATCGATGGTCGAGAGAATGCGATTGTCGGTGAGCGCGAGCTGCAGAGCGGACGAGAGACTCGCGATGCGCCGGGCGGTCGTCAGATGCGCCCAGAACTCCTCGCCCCCGGCTTCCGCGGGCATGCAATCATTGGCGCCCCTGCGAAGCGCCTCGCGCACCCCCACCTTGCCATCGATGTCGACAAAGACCACGTGCGTCGCCGAACCCGCGGGCAGCTGGCGCACCGCCTGCGCCAGCTCCAGCCGGTCGGTGAAGAGCAGCGCATGCGTACGCGCCTCGAGCATCACGAGAGCATCCGTCGCCGAGGCGGCGGACTCGATCTCGATGTTGGCATTGCGGAGCCATTTCACGAAGCGCTCGCGAACCTCCCTGGGTGCCAGCGACAGCAGGGCGACCGGCACTGGCGGATGCCGGCGCAGAATGCTCGAGAGTATCGAGTGGTCCTCGTCCTTGAGCGTGCGGTCGAGGATCGCCTGGCGCTCGAGGAGATAGGTGGCGGTGCTGCTCGCATCCGCATCGGGCTCAGCCCGGCGCCGCTCGGGGTGATCCTCCGGCCCCGATCCGCCCTGCTCATCGAGGATCGAATGCACCATGTTTCAGTCCCCGTCGCATCCGCTCGCCGCCGCCGCGGCATCGATCAGCCTCCGGATCATGCTGCCTCCCACCATGCATGCCACGCAAGAAGCAACGCTCGTGCTTGGCTTCCGTGTACCTGTCGCGATTCTAATACAGACCGCCGACTCGGCGCGTCAATCTCAGATGTCGGCGCGCAAGCTCGCAAGGGGCGGTTGTCTCACCACGGAGCGCGTCGCCAGCCACCCGCTCGCGACCACCAGAAGCCCGCCGCCCGCGAGCCCGACCACGCAGGCCCAGGCACTGAAGGCATACCGCAGATCGAGTACCCGGGTCGTGAGGAAGTAGGCCGCAATCGAGGCGCCCGCCGCCGCTATGAGCCCGGAAAGGGCGCCGAGCGCCGCGAACTCGGCCAGCACGCCGGAGAGCACCGTGCGGCGGCTCGCTCCGAGCGTGCGCAGTATTGCGCTCTCGTAGCGCCGCTCGTCGCGGCTCGACTGCACTGCGGCGAGGAGCACCGTCAATCCTGCCAGCAGCGTGAATGCAAAGACGCTCTGCACCGCCAACACCGCCTTGTCCAGCACCGACCTCACGTCCGCCAACAGATCGTCGATGTCAAAGATGGACACGCTTGGGAACTGGCGCGCGAGCCCGGCGAGCGAACCGGCGGCAGCGGGTGCGAGATAGGCGCTGGTGAGATAGGTGCCGGCGAGCCTATCGAGCAGGCCGGGGACGAACACGATGAAGAAGTTCGGCCTGAAGCTGTCCCACTTCACCTTGCGGATGTTGGCAATACGCACCGTGACGCTCTGACCCGCGATGTCGAAAGTGAGCCGATCGCCGAGGCGCAAGCCGAGCCACTTCTCGAATTCCGTCGACACGGACACGAGCGGCTGCCCCTTGTCCGCCGGTGTCCACCAGCGGCCGGCGACGATCCGATTGTCGGCGCCGAGCGCGGACGACCAGGTGAGATTCTGCTCGCGGTTCGCAAACTCCTCGCCGCGATGATCGGCGAAACGTAAGGTCGCGACCGGCCGGCCGTCGATCGCCGTGAGTCTGCCGCGGATCATCGGCAGCACGCGCGAGGTCCTGGCGCCGTGCGCCTGCAGATAATCGATGAATGCGTCCCGACGCGGCGGCGGAATGTTGATGAAGAAGTAATTCGGCAGGTCCGCGGGGAGGCTCCGACGCCAGTCGCCGTCGAGATCGTTGCGGATGATGCCAAGGAGCAGCAGCGCCATGATACCGGTGCCGAAGGCAACGATTTGCACGATGCTGTCGGTCCTGCGGCGACTGAGGCTCGCGATGCCATAGCGCCACGCCACTCCGGCGCGCCCGCGCAGTCGGCCTGCCGCCATGACGAGCAGCGCGCCGGTCACGACAAGCGCAGCGACGAAAACCGCAAGCCCCGCAGTGAACCCGAAAAAGAGCTTCCAGTCGAGCACGACCCAGTAGATCAGCAACATGACAACTGCCAGCGCGGGGCCAAAGGCGAGCAGCACGAGTGGTCGCGGCGGCCCGATGTCGCGCCTCAAAACGCGAATGGCGGGCACGCGCGAGAGTTGCAGCAACGGCGGCAGCGCAAAGCCCGCAAGGAGCGCTGCGGCGGCGAGAAAGCCCATTGCCACCGGCGCGAGGCTCGCCGGCGGCAGCGTTCTGCTGGCCAGCAGACCGCGCAGCGCATACACCAGCCAGGTTTGGGCCAGGTACCCGACCGCCGAGCCGATCACCGCGGCGAGCAGCGCGACCGCCAGCAGCTGCAGCGTCGTCAGCCAGACCGTGAAGCGCCGTGTCGCGCCCAAGGTCTTCAGCAGCGCCACGGAATCCAGGTGCCGACTGACATAACGTCGCGCCGACATCGCCACCGCGGTGGCGCAGAGCAGCACCGCTACGAGGCTCGCGAGACTGAGAAACCGGCCGGCGCGATCGACCGCGCTCTTGATCTGCGGACTGGTGCTCGAGATATCGCGCAGACGTTCTTGCGGGCGGCGGTGCGCCTCGAGCCAGCGCTTGAAGGTCGCGATACGCGCGGGACTGCCGGCGAAGAGCGCCGCGTAGCTCACCCGACTGCCCGGCTGGACGAGCTGCGTGCGCGGCAGGTCAGCGGCGTTCATGAGGAGATTCGGCACGAGCCCGGTGAAGGTGCCGCCCGCATCGGGCCGGGAGATGAGTACGCGGCCGACACGAAACGTCCCGGCGCCGATGCTGAGCCGCGATCCAACATGCCCGCCCAGGGCTGCGAGCAGCCTCGAGTCCGGCCATGCCTCCCCGGGCGGGGGAATGTTCCGGGCCGGCACGCCCTTGGCGAAGGGTTGATCGGCCACCATCACCGTGCCGCGCAGCGGGTAGCCGGCGCTCACGGCGTCGATGTCCGTCAGTTGACTTTGATCCCCCTCGAACACCACGCTCAAGAGGCCCGTGGCGAGGGCGACCCGCATTCCACTCTCTCGCGCCTGCGCGATGACCGTCCGGTCGATGGGTTGCGGCGATTCGAGGCGGATGTCGGCGGCCAACACCTGGCTGGCCTGCATCGACACCGCGGCGCTGATGCGACTCACCAGGAAGCGGACGCCGGTGAGCGCAGCGACCGCGACCGTGAGAGCAAGGAGCAGCACGCCGAGCTCGCCGGAACGCCATTCCCGGGAGAGCATGCGCATCGAAAGCAGGGCCGCGCGCATGCTCGCTACCTCAGTCCGCCCGCTTCCATGTGCACGATGCGCTCGCAGCGCGTAGCGAGATCGGTATCGTGCGTCACGAGCACCAGGGTCGTGCGCGAGCGGGCGTTCATCTCGAAGAGCAGATGCCCGATGCGCGCGCCGGTCGCCGCATCGAGATTGCCGGTCGGCTCATCCGCGAAGAGCACTGCCGGCTCCGTCACGAACGCGCGCGCGAGCGCCACGCGCTGCTGCTCGCCGCCTGAGAGCTGGCGCGGGTAGTGCCGTGCGCGATCCCCGAGCCCCACCTGGTGCAGAGTCTGGAGAGCCGCATCGCGCGCCCGCGCATGTCCAGCGAGCTCCAGGGGCAGCATCACGTTCTCGAGAGCCGTGAGCGATGGGATCAGGTGAAAGGACTGGAACACGAATCCGACGCGCTGCGCCCGAACCAGAGCCCGGCCGTCCTCATCGAGTCGCGTGAGGTCCCGCCCCTCGAGCAGCACCCTGCCCTCGGTCGGCAGGTCGAGCCCGGCGAGGAGCGCGAGCAGCGTCGACTTGCCGGCCCCGGAAGGCCCCACGACCGCGATCGACTCGCCCGATGCGATGTCGAGCGAGACGTCGTGCACAATAGTCAACAGGCCTTCGGGACTTTGGACCTGCTTGGTGAGGTGCTCGGCCTTGAGAACACTGCTGCGGACCGCCGGCGCCTGGGCGCTCGGCATCGGATTGATGTTCATCGCGCTCCAGAACGCGGTGGCGTCCGATCATACCATTCTCGTGTTCGGCGACAGCTTGAGCGCCGCGCACGGCCTGAGGCCGGAGCAGGGTTGGGTGGCGCTGCTCGTCGAGCGCCTGGGAGCGCAAGGTTACGAGTACCAGGTGATCAACGCCAGCGTGAGTGGCGAGACCACTACCGGAGGTCTGGCGCGCCTGCCGCCGGAGCTGCGCCTGACGCGCCCCGGCGTCCTCATCCTAGAGCTGGGGGCCAACGACGCCCTCCGTGGCCTACCGCTCAATCTGGCGCGGCAGCGCCTGGCCGAGATGATCCGCCTGGCCGAGGCCGCGGGCGCGCGCGTGCTGCTCGCCGGGCTGCTCATCCCGCCGAACTACGGGCCGCGCTATACCAAGCAGTTCGCAGACATGTACCCGAGCCTTGCGCGGCAATTCCACACCGCCCTGGTACCCTTCCTATTGAAGGGGGTGGCGCTCGCTCCGCAGCTGATGCAGCAGGACGGCCTGCATCCGAACGCGCGCGGGGAGCCGCTGGTGCTGGACAACGTGTGGCCGTATCTCCAGCCGATGTTGAAGAAGAGCCACTGAGGGGCGCAACCATGAACCGAATCTGGCTGAAGTCCTATCCACCCGGCGTGCCGGCCGAGATCGAGCCGCTCCGGCTGACGTCCCTCGTGGCGCTCCTGCGCCAGGCCTGCACCGCGTACCGGGACAGGCCGGCCTTCGAGCAGATGGGGCGCGAGATGACCTTCGCGCGGCTCGATGAGCTGACACGCGATTTCGCGGCATGGCTGCAGGCGAGCGGCATGGTCAAAGGCGATCGGATCGCCATCATGTTGCCCAACAGCCTGCAGTACCCGATCGCGCTGTTTGGTGCCTTGCGGGCCGGCCTCATCGTCGTCAACACCAACCCGCTCTACACCGCGCGGGAGCTGCAGCATCAGCTGGAAGACTCCGGCGCCACCGCCATCGTGGTGCTCGAGAACTTCGCGCACGTCGTGCAGCAGGTCGCCGGGAACACGCGGCTCAAGAAGGTCCTGATCACCGCGGCCGGCGACTTCCTCGGATTTCCAAAATCCTGGATCGTCAACTACGTCGTGCGCCACCGGCGTAAGCAGGTGCCGCAGTGGCACATCACCGGCGCCATGGATTTTCGCGAAGCGTTGCGCCTCGGCCGCAAGTGGCCGTTCAAAGCCATCGACGTGGCGCCGGAGGACATCGCTTTCCTGCAGTACACGGGCGGCACCACCGGCGTGGCGAAAGGCGCCATGCTGACCCACGGCAACGTGAGCTCCAACATTCTGCAGGCCGAGGCGTGGCTCGCCGGCCGATTCTCCCACGAGGGCGCCGTGCTCATCACGGCGATTCCGCTCTACCACATATTCGCTTTGACCGCGAACTGCCTGCTCTTCGTCCATCTTGGCTGGAAGAATGTGCTGATCATCAACGCGCGGGATTTTCCGGCGCTCGTGAAGGAGATGCGCAAACAGCCTTTCGTGTTCTTCACCGGCGTCAATACCCTCTTCAACGCGCTGCTGCATACGTCGGGCTTCGACGCCATCGACTTCAGTCACCTTCAGGTCACGCTGGGAGGCGGCATGGCCGTGCAGGAATCGGTGGCGCAGCGCTGGAAGGAAATCACCGGCAACATTCTCACCCAGGCCTGGGGGCTCACCGAGACCTCGCCGGCCGCGACCATCAATCCCACGACAGAGGACTTCAACGGCTCCATCGGGCTACCGATCCCCTCCAGTGAGATCGCGATCAAGGATGACCAGGGGGAGGATGTCGCTCTCGGCCAAACCGGCGAAATCTGCGTTCGCGGGCCCCAAGTGATGCGCGGATATTGGAACCGTCCGGATGAGACTGCCAAAGTCATGCTTCCCGGCGGCTGGCTTCGCACCGGCGATGTCGGCCACATGGACCAACGCGGCTACGTATTCCTGCAGGACCGCAAGAAGGACCTCATTCTGGTCTCGGGCTTCAACGTATATCCCAACGAGGTTGAAGCCGTCGCCGCCACCTGCCCCGGCGTCCTCGAATGCGCCGCCGTCGCCCAGCCCGATGAGCATTCAGGGGAAGTCGTCGCCCTATACGTCGTCTCCAAGGACACGCAGCTCACCGAGCACGATATCATCGAGCATTGCCGCAAATCCCTCGCCGGCTACAAAGTCCCCAAGCATGTCTACTTCAGAACGGATCTCCCCAAGAGTAATGTGGGGAAGATATTGAGGAAGGAGTTGAGAGGAAGTGCTGCCTGATCATCGAGCCCGTTTTCTCGTACGAGCCTTGCTGCGCACATGGGAGCCCGCGATTAGTTTGCCGGCGGCCTGCGGATCCGCATGAAGCAGATACAGTCCTATTCCAATACGCTTTGCGCCCGCTGCGTCGCGATTAACGGTCTTAGCCAGCTCATGACTGGTCGACCATTGTTCAAATCCCTCAATAAGGGCGGCTGCACGCCGGGAGAATGTCTGCATAAATGCAGCGGCCTCGCCTGAGGAGGCAACTACTGCATCCTTGAATCGAAAAAATGAGGGCTTAGAACCTGGTGGCGTAACTGCCGAAACGAAGTCCTCGAATAACTTCGCCAACTCTGAAAGCTGGTAGTCGGGTTTCAGGTTTTCCTCATTCCGTTTCCATCGTACGCGAAGTGTTCCGTATCTTGTGACCTCTACTGCCCCCATTCGTTCCAGCTCACGCAGCACAGAATTGGGCGTCACATCTCCGCCATACAGTTTAACGAGTTGCCGGAATGTCCTCTTTTGCCCCGACAGGGGGAGTTCCGCGGGCCGTGCCCCAATGGCGTGGAAGCGAGGATCCGTCAACCAGCCGCGGAGCACCCGCAGAGCACGCTGTTGTCCGCTTCTCCGAATGGCGAGACGCTCCTCGGATTTTGACTGATTTAGGAGAGCAGCCACCTCTTTCCGTGTCATACCTGTAGCGACCGATAGGCGCGATGCGTTGAGGCGCCGACCCGCCGGAACAGTGACGTCTATCGCAGCGCGAAGATATGCACGCTTTGCTGCGCTGATGAGCTCGTCGATACCGACAGCTCCGAGCACTAGTAAGCGACTGATCGGGAACAGGAGGCCAACGAGCGAATCCTCGGTTCGCTTGGAGGACGCTCTCGTTTTCAATTTTGACAAAAGCAAAGGTACCGAGGCGTCTGGTTAAGCCAGCTGAATTGGCGTCTCAGTGTGAGTAGACCGAGAACAGCCCCAGGCCAACACGTGTTTGCTTGCGTGTTCCGAATATGCGCTTCCTGGCATGCGCTCGGAGCCAGTCTTCCATCTCCTCCAGGAAAATCAGGCTTCGCTCCCGTGCGTATTCAGAAAATTCCTTTGCAGCAGTTTTGGACACGTAAACGGTCTCAACCTTGCGCCAAAATGGCTCTGGATCCCGCGATGCGCTCGGATTCCTTAGAATTCGACTCATCGTTGCTGTAGCGTCGTTAAGAAATAACACCATTGGTTCGAACGCCATTTTTGTGTGTGTAGTCGCGTGGAAAAATGGGCTCACAAGCTGAATTTTCCCGCTGCGGAGCCTACGCACGTTTCTATATTGAACCAGCACTCTCAGGAGGGCTTTTGCCCTTACCCCTGGTGTAGCGAGCTTCGCCAGTGCTGCAAATCCGTTGGGACCTGATAGTGCCAGGGGCCGGGGCCGGCCATTGGAATCTAGGAATCTCCGCTCCCGCGTCCACGTCGCGATCAGCTCGGCGTAACACGCTGGAGCACCTATGTGCTCAAGCTCGCGCTTACGCGCTTCTATACAAGCCTTTTCTATCGCGGAAGCAAGCGCGCTCAAAGATTGAGCTTTAGTCATTCCCCCGCTGTTGAAGAATGCCGCGATCGGATAAAGCAGAGAGATCGCCTGGCCCCTGTTAATGACTGTCTTTGCTCGCCTAGTCTGTTGGCGCATTCAGAGTCTCCGTAGACCGTGATCATTCCGCGAACAGGGGGCGCAGGCGAACCGCGACGAAGATCCGTCGCGCGTGTTGAGAGGGGTCGAATTAGCCGGCTGGTCTTTCTCGCCGACGGATCAGCGAGACGGCTCCGCTCAGTTCAAGCCGCGCCCGCGAAAGCCTTAGGTGCCACTACCCGCAATGCCTAGCGATGAGGTGCCACTGCCCGCGATCCCAAGTGACGAGGTGCCGCTACCCGCGATACCCCGGGGCGACAAGCCACTTCCGGCAATACCCTTGGCGGAAGTGCCGCTGCCCGCGATCCCAAGCGACGAGGTGCCGCTGCCCGCGA
>JBOIAQ010000010.1:0-105870 GCA_050739115.1 Steroidobacteraceae bacterium
CAATCGCTGCCACTCGACGACCCTCCCTTCTGATCCACCGCCGACCGTGCCGCCGTCACGATCACTTACACCGCGTGTCCATCACAGTCCGTGAAAACCAGTCCCTCAAATACCCTGACCGCTCTCAACGGGAACTGACGAACAGCGTCGTCAATTCGAGCACGAGGGTGACACGCAGGCGCGCGTCCCATAGATCAAAGCGACGTAAAGTACACTGGCGATCGTACCGTTGGACGGAGATTCTGGGGTCAGTCCGATTCGGTGTCGGAGGTTTTTTTGCCGCCCGAATGGCTGTGCACCATAACGCGATCACCGCTGATCGCGCGGATTTGAAACCAATTCAGTACTCGCTCCGACTTATGTTCTTCGTTCACATCCCGCAGGCGCGCCTCCAGCACCTGATCCATCGCCATGACACCCACCACTTGCAGCACATTTATGCGATCGACGATCGGCACACTCGAGACTTGGCGTTCGGCCATCAGATTGGCCAGCTCGCGAAGCGTCATGTCTGGATACCCGACGACCATCTCTTTCATCATCAACTCATCGATGTTCGCGTCCGCGTTCGACGCGAGCCGCAGCGACGCGCTGAGCAGTTGCTGGCGAGTAATCAACCCGGCCAGATATCCGGCGTCGTCGAGGATCGGATATAGCCGCTGAATGTGGGCAAGCTTCTGCTTTTCATCCGCGGGCCGCGTAGCCTCCGCGGCTTGCAAAGCGGCCGACAGGCGCATGCCGCGTCGGAAGCACACGAAGCTGTCGGGCATGATCTCACCGACCAGGAAGATCTCCAGCGGATCTATAGTGTATTCGCGCGTCAGATGGGTGCCTCGGCGCACGACCTTCTCGGTCAATATAGATCGCTTGAGTACCAGCACCGACAACAGAAACGCAACCGTGGCCGAAACCACTAGCGGCATGACGGCATCCCACTGATGCGTGAGTTCCATTGCGAACACCACACCCGTCAAAGGGCTGCGCATCACCCCTCCGAGCACCGCCGCTAGGCACATCAGCGCCCAGAAACCTGGCGCCACCGGCGGAAACACGTAGGCCAGCAGCGAGCCCAGCGCGGCGCCGATCATGAACACCGGTGCCAACACGCCGCCGGAGGTGCCGGAGCCGAGCGACAGGCTCCAAATCAGCGTCTTGACGATCAGGATTCCGATGACCAACGACAGCGTGGCGCGGCCGGCAAGCAGCGTGCCGATCACATCGTAACCCACACCCAGTGCGCGTGGCTCAAATAACCCGCCGATGCCGATAATGAGCCCACCGATCGCCGGCCACCACATCCAGTGAATCGGTAGCTTGCGGAACGTGTCTTCGGACAGGTACACGAGCGCAGTCGCGAACCAGGCGATGAACCCGCCGACGAGCCCCGCTGTGGCACACAGGAGCAGCACGATAGGCGTAAGCGTCGGCAGCGCATGCGATGTCGGGAAGAGCGGCGCGGCACCGAGCAGCGCCCAACGCAGTGCCGTCGCCACTACCACGGCGATCGACACCGGTACGAAGGAGCGCGGCCGGAATTCGAACAGGAGCAACTCAACGGCCAAGAGGATCGACGCCAAGGGAGCGTTGAACGTCGCCGCCATGCCGGCTGCAGCACCGGCAACCAACAGGGTCTTGCGCTCGTCGGCAGTTAAAGAAAGCGTCTGCGCCATCAGCGATCCAAACGCGCCCCCGGTCATGATGATCGGCCCCTCGGCGCCGAACGGCCCGCCGGTACCGATGGTGATCGCCGACGACACCGGCTTCAGGATGGCCACGCGGGGCTTGATTTTGCTGCCCTCGCGCAGGATCGCCTCGATCGCCTCCGGCATACCGTGGCCGCGGATCGCCTCGGAGCCGTACCGCGCCATGACTCCGGCGATGAGGCCGCCAACCACTGGCGCGCAGACGATCAGCCACCAGTGATGCGTGCCGGCGCCAGGGGCAACCAACCCGGTCGCGACACGCTGATAGAAAACCAGGTTGGTTATCAATCCGATCAGTTTCAGCAGCGCGTCGGCCACTAAGCCCGACATGGCACCCACCAACAGTGCCAGTGCGCTGATCAATAGGACACGCGGCTTGACCTCGTAATCGCCGAGGCGCGACGGTACCCGCAGGGGAGCGTGAACGCGCTGTCGTTCCATGTGGATCCTTGGACAAAGACGCGCAACAATATCACAGTGTGCTATGATTGCCGAAAGCGTTTTACGACACCTCGCCAACGCGCAGAGGATGCACAGTTCTGGGCGCCGCGGGACTTTGATGAGGCCGGGAATCAACTATCGAGCACTGACCAAGCGGGACTTCGAGGCGATCTCGGAGCTGCGCTACCAGATCCGGCGCTTTCTACGTTCCAGCGAACGGGCGGTTCGTCGAGCGGGCATCACGCCGCTGCAATACCTACTGCTTCTGCACCTTCGCGGATTTCCTGGCCGCGACTGGGCCACTATCGCCGAACTCGCCGAACGGTTGCAGGCGCAGCACCACGGAGTCGTGGCTCTCGTCTTGCGCTGCGAAGCGCTTGGCTTTGTGGTCAAGCGGCAGGGCCGCACCGACCGCCGTCAAGTGGAGGTGCGCCTGGCACCGAAGGGCGAGCAGAATCTGCAGCGCCTGGCACTACTGCACCGCACCGAATTGCGAGCGCTGCACCGCGCGTTCGGAATCACGCGACTATCGGCATTCAACGATGAAAGTATGCAACGCCGCGAATCGACGCCGACCCGTGGCGCTTGATCTGCACAGCTTATGCACCGGCGACCGCTTCTCAGGCCTTGAGTCGATAGCAGCTCGCCGTGGCGCGCAATGCCACCATTATGCTATCCGCGGATATATGATCGCGTATATCGCACAGCGATATTTCCCGTTCAAGTGAGAGCTCCCCATTGACCGCGCGGACGCAGCTCAGCCACGAGGAGTACCGGACGCTCTCCGAGTTCCGCTATCTGATTCGGCACTTCCTGGAGTTCAGTGAGATGGGGGCGGCTAAGAGTGGTTTGACAACACGCCAGCACCAGGCTCTGCTGATGATCAAAAGCTTTCCGCGAGATGATCACCCGACTGTCGGCGAGATCGCCGAACGGCTGTGCATCCAGCACCACAGTGCTGTCGAGCTGGCGGACCGTATGGTGAAGTGCGGACTGATCCTGCGCGGGCACGACGCGGACGATCGCCGTCTGGTCCGGCTCAGCTTGACTTCGTAAAGGTCGGCGAGAGGATCGCGCCCGACGGCGCTAGCAATGCCAGACTGTCGCAGTCGCGCACTGGTCGCATTGATTTGGCTATGAGCGCAGCAAGCCCCCTTGAGTCACCCGGTTCTGGGCGACCGGCCGCCTAACCGCCGAATTTTGCTACCGGCAGATAGGCTTCACTGGTCTGCGAGGCGTGTCGTCTGATCCGCAAGATCTCGCATAAATCCAGCAGATCCATAGAACCAATTCTGAAAATCGTAGCCACCTTGCCACGTGCCGATGGCGGGATGCAGGCTGTCGAGGCGCTGTTGGAGCTGTGGACTTATCGGTGTGGCTGCGCTGAATTTGCTGTCGGGTCTCGCGAGCTCTGGTTTTGGCGTCCTCTTTCTCCTTTTCGTTCTGAATCTCCTGGCCCTGTGCCTTGAGATACGCTTTGAGTTCGGCAACAGCCTTCGTGGCGTCAGCGATTTTTTGCCGAGAATCCTCCCAGTTCCGTCATCTGAAAAACCGGGGGCAGCTGATCGTCCCAGCCGTAGGACTCAGTGCGTACCGGCATGGTCAGCGATACGAAATCATCGGCGGCGGCACCCGAGTGGTAAGTCAGCACGCTTTTGAAGTCGCCGACCGGCTCCAACACGGCCACATCACGGCCCAGCACGTAGACAGAGAGCTTCATGGCGATGCCCCGCGCTCGCGGCGCAATTCTTCGAGCGAACCGGAGACACCAGCTGGGGTGAATTGCACCTCGAGGCCAAGCACGGCCAGCAACGCGAGCAGTTTGCGCGAGCCAAACTCGGTAGCGCGACCACGTTCAAAGCGCGACAAGGACTCTTGGGTGACGCCCGCTTGAAGCGCCACCACGCCTTGTTTGAGGCCCAGCTTGCGACGCTGTGCAGCTACCGCCTCGCCGAGTTCTTGAAGGGTCGGCTCATGAGGCCCATCCCAGGAAACCAGGGGGTCCAATGCGGGCTGGTACGGTGATCGGACGATCCAGAGATGAAGGCGTGCCCATTCGCACACCCGCAGAGCCTCGGCCGGGTCAGCTGCCCGTTACCTTATGGGGTTCTCGATCGCGTACGGTCTTATCCTGGAGAGGTATCCCGGAAAGAGCCCATCCACGGCTCGGCCATGTATCCAGAATTGTATCCAGAAGCGCGTATCTTACTGAATATACTTGATAAATTTAGTGATGCCGAGACAGACGAAGAGAATCCTCACCGGCGCTATTTTACGCTGTAGCCCCGCGCATCAAGACAGGCGCTGACGGCGCGGCGGTAATCCGCAGCCTTGTGCGCCATGGCAGCCGCTTGCTGCTGGTCCTCTTCGCTCATGGCCATCTGGTTTTCCTGAGCGTGCTGAGCGTCGCTCGCGCTACCGATCATCGCGCCCGTGATGCCACCGAACACCGCTCCGCCACCTCGGTCCCAGCGCGGCGAGATCGCGGCTCCGAGGATCGCCCCGGCGATGGCGCCGACCGCGGTCCCGGTTCCCGGAGGCGGGCCACTTACGGCCACCCGATCGGGGGCGGGGACGTTCGGCGCGCTCGGGTCAAAGCCCGTCTGCTTGACTGCCCACAATCCGCACTCGTACCGGTCCCGGCTCTGCTGGTCGGCCGACTGGCCATTCTCCGGATAGGCATAAACGGTCGTATTCGGCGGCGGCCCGGCATACGTCGGCGGCGGCTGCGGTGGCGGTGGCGGTGCCGTCACGCAGCCCCCAAGGCCCAGCATGAGCGCCGACAGGGCGGCGATCCCGGTGATGCCCTGCAGGGCCGTCGACTCTGGTAACAATTTGATACGCATGGTTTTTCCGTTACGCGAACCCGCTGCCTTGCCTGAACGTGGGGACGATCCGCGGGTTGACAACCCGACCCCGGCATTTGCCATAACGCTGCATCGAATTATACCCCCGCTGGCGCCGCTTCCGAGGCGCACTGGGTCTCAGGGCGAGAGCAATGCCGCAACCCGCGCCAGGTCTTCCGCCGTATTGACATCGGGTCCCGGCCTCTCCGTCGCATCCGCCACGCGGATGAGGAATCCATGCTCCAACGCCCGCAGCTGCTCGAGCTTTTCGGTCTGCTCGAGCGTGGTCGGCGCAAGTGCTGCGAAGCCTCGCAACGCCGCCACCCGGTAGCCGTACATTCCGATGTGGCGGCGCGCTCCGGCGAACACCCGTTGGCTCGATGCTCCCGATGGGGCGCTCTCACGGTTCCAGGGAATCGGTGCACGACTGAAATAGAGCGCCCTGCCCTTCGCGTCCGCAACGACCTTTACCACGTTGGGATCGAGCAGCTCCGGCAGGGACTCCACCGGGGTCGCCAGGGTTGCGATCGCGACCTCAGGATCCATTTCCAACAGGGCGGCGACCTGACGGATGAGCGCCGGGGGAATGAGCGGCTCATCGCCCTGCACGTTGACGACGATGTCGGTGTCGGGCCAACCCTCGATGGCGGCAAGCTCGGCGATTCGATCGGTGCCGGAAGCATGCAAAGCGGAGGTCATCCGTGCCGTTGCGCCAAAGGCGCCGGCGGCGGCCGCGATCGCCGGGTCGTCGGTCGCGATCAACACATCGCCGGCACCCGAGGCGATGGCGCGCTCGAACACCCATTGCAGCAGCGGTTTACCCTGAATCGGCGCGAGCACTTTGCCGGGCAGCCGCGTCGAGCCGCGACGAGCGGGAATGGCGACGTGAAAGGAGTTTGACACGCAGATGCCGTGGCGCCGCGTGCGGACCGTCTCAGCGCTCGAGGAGCGGGTCGTCGGCCGCGAGCTGCCGCGCCTCCTCCTCCAGCATGATGGGCACGTCGTCGCGGATCGGGTACGCGAGCCGGTCCAGGCGGCAGACGAGTACCTGTGGGTCTCGCCGATAGATCAATGTTCCCTTGCAGACCGGACAGGCCAAGATCTCGAGCAGGCGGGCGTCCATCGGCAATCTAACCTCCGCTGGGGACAAAGGATCCGATCCTGCGCGTCACGAGCGCGAGCAGTCGGCGCGAATCTTCCTCGCTGAACGCCGCATCGACCGGCACGTACCAGAGCCGCGGGTCCGCGATCGTTGCGCATTTTACGGCATCCTTCTCCGTCATGAGCACCGCCAGGCCGTCGCCGAAATCGAGCTCGGCTGCCGACAAGGCGTGATGATCGGGGAAGGCGTGCTCGATCAGCTCGAGGCCGCAGGCGCGCAGGTCGCCGAAGAATCGCTGGGGATTGCCGATGCCGGCGACGGCGTGAACCGGGCGACCCCGAAACGCCACGAGCGGCGCCGGCTCGCCGGGATCGGCCAGCCGCCGTGCCTCGGCTGGCACCAATCGCATCCGCAGGGCCGCGGCCCCGAGCTCTGGCGGAACGCCTCGAATCGTAGCGCCCTGAGCCCCGCCGTTCACGACCACGGCGTCCGCATCGCGAACCCGGCGAATGCTCTCGCGCAGCGGCCCCGTGGGCAGCAACCGGCCATTACCGAAACCGCGTGCGCCGTCGATCACCACGATCTCACAGTCGCGCGCCATCTTTAGATGTTGCAGGCCATCGTCCGCGAGGATGACCTGAGCGCCTCGCTCGACCAATGCCCGCGCCGCGGCGACCCGATCGCTCGCGACGACGGTGGCACACCCGGTGCGCCGCTGGAGAATGAGCGGCTCATCGCCAACTTCCTGCCAGGAAGAGTCCGCCGCGACGATGCGTAGACCGCCATCCCGGCGACCGTAACCGCGGGATACGAGACCGACATCGATGCCGTGCTGGCGGAGCTGGTTGGCGAGCCAGATGGTGAGGGGTGTCTTGCCGGTGCCGCCCACCGTGAGATTGCCAAGGACGATGACCGGTCTGCCGACGGCACGGGATCTTATCCAGCCGCGTCGGTATGCCGCGCGGCGCACGGACACGGCTGCGCCGTACAACCAGGAAAGCGGCAACAGCCCCGAGCCGCCTCGCGCCTGCTCATACCAGAGCCTGAAGAGCCAGTGTGTCCTCATCGGCCCTGCCGCTGACATCCATCAATCGGCGAACTGTAGCCGATAGAGCTGCGCGTACCGGCCGTCGCGAGCGAGCAGCTCCGCGTGGGTGCCGCTCTCGATGATCTGACCGGCATCGAGCACTACGATCCGATCCGCCTGCTCCACCGTCGAAAGCCGGTGCGCGATCACGAATGTGGTGCGGTCGCGCACCAGCTGCGCGAGCGCCGCCTGGATGTGGCGCTCGGACTCGGTGTCGAGCGCCGAGGTGGCCTCGTCGAGAATGAGGATCGGTGCATCCTTGAGCAACGCTCGCGCCACCGAGATGCGCTGCCGCTGCCCACCCGAGAGCATCACACCGCGCTCGCCGATCAAGGTATCGAGTCCGGCCGGAAGGACCGACGTGAACTCGAGCGCGTGCGCCGCCTCGGCCGCCCGCAGGAGGTCCGGTTCCGACACCGTACGACCGAAGGCGATGTTGTTGCGGATGGTGTCATCGAAGAGCGTGACCTCCTGGCTGACGACGGCAATTTGCCGGCGAAGGCTCGCCAGTTCGTACTCGCGGATGTCACGACCGTCGATCAGGATCGCGCCCGTGGTGAGGTCATAGAACCGCGGCAGCAGACTCACCAGCGTCGACTTGCCGCTGCCGGAGCGCCCGACGATCGCGAGGGTGGTGCCGGCCGGCACCTCGAGCGAGATGCCCCGCAGCGCGGGGCCGTTGCCTCGCGGATAGGAGAATGTGACCTCTCGAAACTTCACCTCGCCGCGCACTCGCCCGGCGATATAGCCGCCGCCGCGGGGCTCGCCGGGCTCGTCGATCAGCTCGAAGAGGCTCTCGGCGGCGGTCACGCCCTGTTGCAGCGGGTCGGCGACGCTCACGAGCTCGCGCAATGGCTGCGCGATCAGGCTCAGCGCGGTGAAGAAGCCGAACAGGTCGCCCGCCGTCATCTGCCCATTGAAGGTGTCGCGAATGGCGAGGCCGAGCACCAGCGCGCCGCCCAGCGCGGTGACCAGCTGCACCGTGGGATTCGCGAGCGCGCGGGTGAGGATCAGGCGCATGTAGGAGCGGCGGTTGTGCTCGTTGACGCTCTCGAACTGCGCGCGCAGGTGCGGCTGCGCCTCGTAGACCTTCACCAGGCGCGGTGCCTCGAAGCTCTCCTTGGCGATGCGGGTGACATCGCCCATCGAGTCCTGAATACGCCTGCCATAGCGGCGAAAGCCGTGGTTGGCCTTCGTGACCAACCAGGCCGCGAGCGGCCCGACGCCGAGGGAGATCAGCGCGAGCCGCCAGTTGAGCCAGAAGAGATAGAAGATCATCGCCACGACGGTGAGCGCCGCCCGCACCAGGATGACGATCGAGGTGGTGCAGGCCTGACCGATCTGCTCGCTGTTGTAGGTGAGCTTCGAGAGGAGCGCGCCCGAGGAGGCGCGATCGAAGTAGGCGGCGGGCAGATCGAGCACGCTGCGGAAGACTTCGGCGCGAAACCGCTTGACGATGCCGCGACCCGCGTAACCCATGCAGTAAGTCTGCGTGAAATTGCCGATGCCGCGGGCGATGAAGATGACCACGAGCGCGACCGGGATCAGGAAGATCATCCGGCGATCGGGGTGACTCAACCAGTCGCCGAAGCGCTTGCCGAGCTCGACGAAGGCCGCCATGGAGGCGGAATAGACCGCTCCCCCGAGGATACCGAGGGCGAACATGCCCTTGTGCGGCTTGAGATATCCGAGCAGCCGCCGATACGTGACGGACACACTCACCGGCTCGGCGGCCCGGCGGCCCGCCACGTCGTTCAAGGGGCGCCCGTCCGCTCGTCCCGGATGGTCGCGATGTTGAGCCGGACGAAGCCGAGCTGGCCCAGGACGTCCATCGCCGTGACCACCGACTGTTGGGTGGCACGGCCGTCGGCGCGGATCGTGACGGTCATGTCCCGATTGCTGCCGGCCTGCTGCAGGAGCGCCGAGCGCAGTGTGTCGGGGCTCGAGTTGATGAGCTCGCGCCCGTTGACGAGATAGCTTCCGGCCTCGGTCACCGACACCACGAGCGGCTCGCTCTGCTCAGCGGCTGGGGGCACGGCGCTCGCCTGCGGCAGCTGTACGTGCAGCCGCCCCTCATCGGTGAACTTGCTCGATAACATGAAGAAGACAACGAGCAGCAGCACGACGTCGATGAGGGAGACGACATTGATCTCCGGCTCCTCGTGACGGCGCGGCTTGAGGTTCATGAGATGGCGCCGATCAGGCCGCGGCCGAGCGGCCGCCACGCACGCCGGCCGCCTCGACCGCATCGGCCATGCGCATGGCCTGCTTCTCCATCTCCACCACGATGCGCTCCACCCTGCCGCGAAGGTAGCGGTAGGCGAAGAGCGAGGGGATGGCGACACAAAGGCCGGCCGCGGTGGCGATCAGCGCCTCGGCGATGCCGCCCGAGAGCACGCGCGGATCACCCATGCCGCCCGCCTGGATGGCGTTGAAGGCGCGGATGATGCCGGTTACCGTCCCGAGGAGCCCCAAGAGCGGCGAGACGCCGGCGATGGTGCCGAGCGTGTTGAGGAAGCGCTCGAGCTCATAGACCACGTGCCGGCCGGTATCTTCCAGTCGCTCCATCAGGATCTCTCGTGGCCGGTGGCGGTTGGCCAGGCCCGCGGCGAGAAGTCGGCCCAGAGGCGAGTTCTGCTCGAGCGCGGCAATGACCTTGTCGTTGATCTGATTGGCCTCGATCAGCTGCCAGACCTTCTGCGGCAGCTCCCGCGGCATCACCCGCCGGTCCTGCAACGTCCACATCCGCTCGAGCACGATCGCGGCCGCGGTGATCGAGCAGAGAATGATCGGCCACATGAGCGGGCCGCCTGCCCGCACGATTTCCCACATCCAGCGACCCCGGGGACGGAACCCAAGAAAAACTGCGACGGCGCATGATACCCGACGGCCGCACGTGCTCAAGGTGACTTATATCGGGTCCATCAGGAGGATGTAGGCCCCGGGGGCGCCATACCGTCGCCAATCTGGTACAGTCCCCACCTCGATGCCACGTCGCGTGCTGAAGAAACTTCTTCCTTCCCCCCGCCAGCTGCAGAGCCACTGGCTGCTGCGCCACTTCGGCGAGCGACTCCTCGACCCCCGCTTGTGGGCACTGCACCGCCGCGGCGTTACCGCGGCCTTTGGCGTGGGAATCGCCATCTGCTTCATTCCGTTGCCGGTGCACCTGCTGGTCGCCGTTCTGATCGCGGTCGCCTGGCGGCTCAACGTGCCCGCGATTTACGGAACCACGCTCCTCGTGAACCCGCTCACGATGGTGCCGATTTATTATCTGGCGTACCGCGTGGGGGCCGCGCTGCTGAGAGTCTCGCCGGAGAGCTTCTCGTTTCACCTGAGCTGGGGTTGGCTCGAGAACGGCCTCGGGCCGATGTGGCAGCCGTTTCTCATCGGCTGCGTGGCTTGCGCCATGGTTCTCGGGCTTCTCGGCTGGGGATGTCTGGAGCTGATCTGGCGCTGGCGCGTCACGTCCCGGTATAAGTCTCGCCGCGTCGCAGCCCCGGCGTGAGCCGCTCCGTCAACCTTCCCTTTTCGATTTCGTAGATCCGCTCCATGCGCTCGGCCAGGCGGATATCGTGGGTCACCACGATGAGGCTGGTACCGCGCTCGCGGTTGAGCTCGAGCATCAGCGCGAATACCGACTCCGCATTCGCGCCATCCAGATTGCCGGTCGGCTCATCGGCGAGAACGATTTTCGGCTGTGTCACGAGCGCTCGCGCGACGGCGGCGCGCTGGCGCTCACCCCCTGAAAGCTGATGGGGCCGATGATCGAGACGCTCGCCGAGCCCGACGCGCCCGAGGAGCCCACGCGCTGCCGTGCGCGCTTCGGCCACGCTCGCGCGGCGCACGAGCAGCGGCATCGCAACGTTCTCCAGGGCGGAGAACTCCGGAAGCAGGTGATGGAACTGGTAGACGAAGCCCAGCGCATGGTTACGCAGCTCGCCCCGCTCTTTTTCAGTCAGACCGTGAATATCGCGTCCATCGACGAGCACCTGACCGCTCGTCGGCCGATCGAGTCCGCCCAGAATCTGAAGCAGCGTCGTCTTTCCGGAGCCTGAGGCGCCGACGATCGCCACGCGCTCCCCGGCGGCCACCGACAGATCGGCTTCCCGAAGAACCTCGAGCGTCACCGGCCCCTGGCGAAAGCTCTTCGAGACCGCGCGCGTCTCGAGGACAGACGATTTATTACTCACGCCGCAGCGCCTGCGCCGGGGCCGTGCGGCCCGCGCGCCACGCCGGATAGATGGTCGCGAGCGCGCAGAGGAGGAATGCCACTCCGCAGACGCGCAGCACGTCGAATCCCTCCACGTAGGCCGGAAGATCGCTCATGTAGTACACCCGCGGATCGAGGAATTGCGTATGGAGCAACCGCTCGAGTCCGCCGACGAGCGACTGCAGGTTGTGCGAGATCAGCGCACCAAGTGCCGCCCCGAGCAGCGTTCCGGCGAGCCCGATGATGATCCCCTGAATCGCGAAGATGGCGAGCACATTGCGCGGTCCCGCACCGAAGGTGCGCAGGATCGCGATGTCGGTCTGCTTCTCCTTGACGATCATGACGAGGGTTGCGACGATGTTGAATGCGGCGACGGCGACGATCATCGACAGCATGACGAACATCATCGACTTGGTGCTCTCGATGGAGCGAAAGAAGTTGGCGTGCTTGTCCGTCCAGTCACTGACATAGTACCCCGGGCCGCCGAGGTCGTAGGCGACCCGCCGCACGAGCTTGGGCGCCTGCCAGAGATCATCGAGCGACAGGCGAAGGCCGGTAACCTCCCCGGGGGCGAGAGCGAAGAGACGGGCCGCATCCGTGAGATTCACCAGCGCGAGTCCGCGATCGTATTCATACATGCCGGAGTGAAAGAGTCCCGCCACCTCGAAGCGGCGCATGCGCGGCATGACACCGGTCGGGGTCGCGACTCCCTGCGGCGCAATCAGAACCACGGACTCGCCGACCCGCACGTGCAGTGCCCGAGCCAATGCGCTCCCGAGGATCACCCGGTAACGGCCGGACTGCAGGTCATCGAGACTTCCAACCGTGAGTCGCTGTGCGAGACCCGTCGCCCGACGCTCCTCCCGCGGCAGGATTCCGCGCACCGAAGCACCGGTGATGTCCTGGCCGTGAGTGAGCATCGCCTGCTCCTCGACATAGGGAACGGCGACGCGCACGCCGGGCTCGCGCTCGACGCGTCGCTGAACCGCCTGCCAGTCGGGCATCGTGCCCTGCAGACCCATGATCGTGGCATCCGAAGTCACGCTCAGAATGCGTGCGCGCAGCTCGCGGCCAAAGCCGTTCATGACCGAGAGCACGACGATGAGAGTGGCCACGCCGAGCGCCAGTCCGCAGACCGACATCAGCGACACGAAGGACACGAAGCCGCGTCGATGGGTGGAGCGCAGATAGCGTGTGCCGACCAGCCACTCGTATGCCGAGCTCATCGCGAGTCACTCGTAGCGAAGCGCCTCGGCGGGCGCCGTATGCGCCGCGCGGACCGCCGGGTAAACGGTCGCCACGGCGGTGAGAATCAGGGCCGCGACGCTGATGGCAGCGACATTGCTCCACCTGACAATCGAGGGAACGGTGGTGATGTAGTAGACGCTCGAGCTGAAGATCTGGAAACCGAAGGTATTCTGTAGGAAGGGAACGATGGTATCGACGTTGAAGGCGAGCGCGAGACCCAGCGCTATCCCGAGCGCCACGCCGAGCCAGCCGATTATCAGTCCCTGGGTGAGGAAAACGCCCATCACGCGCCGTGGCGATGCGCCGAAGGTGCGCAGAATCGCGATATCGGTGCGCTTGTCGGTGACGACCATGACGAGCATCGCCACGATGTTGAATGCCGCCACCGCCACGATCAGCAGCAGGATGAGCGACATCATGGTTTTCTCGATACGGATGGCGCGGAAGTAGTCCGCGTTGTCCTGCGTCCAGTCGATGACCTCGAAACCCCGCGGCAGCCTCGCTCTCAGGTCGGCGGAGAAGGTGGGCGCGGCGAGGGCATCGCGATAGCGCACCCTGAGGCCCTGATCGCCCCGCGCCGACGGCGCGAGCGCGCGCACGTCGTCGATGTTGGCAAACACGAGCGAGGCGTCATTGTCGGGACCCGCCTGGAAGACGCCCGCCACCTTGAACTGCCGTAACCGCGGCGTCGGCACCCCACCCGCCGTGACGGTCGGGATGAGCAGCGTCAGCTGATCGCCCGGCGCGAGGCCGAGTTCCTCGGCGATCGTCTCTCCCACGATCACCCTGTCGGAGCGCGGCTCGAGGTCGGACAGCTTCCCCTCGGTGATCGCGCCCGCGAGACGGGTGACGGAGGGCTCTTCCTGCGGATCGATGCCGCGCAACTCGACGGGCAGCATCTCCGGCGTGCGCACGGCGAGCGCCTGTAGCTGGGCGTAGGGCGCTACACCGGTCACCCCGGGGGAGCTCCGGGTCGCGGCGGCGGCGGCCTGCCACCGCGTCGGACCTGCCGCCGCCGAACCGGGCGCGCCGGTCAGCACCACCCGCGCATCCGCATCCAGCGACAGGAGCTCACCCCTGAGCTCGCCCTCGAAACCGTTCATCACCGAGAGGATGACGATGAGCGCCGCGACGCCCACGCAAACGCCGGCGAGTGAGGTCCAGGTGATGAAGGAGACGAAGAAAGTATGAGAACGGGCGCGCACGTAGCGCAGGCCCACGAAGAGCGACAGCGGATGAAACATCCTGGTCATTTAACCATATCGGGACCGCGGGCCGCCGGATCTTGATCGGGTTCACAAAACGGCGCCGATCCGAGGCTCCCGGCTTTGACAGATTCCGGCTGGGTGTATAGTCACCTCGGACTGGTGGAGGTTCCGTATGCGCTCGACAAAACTTCTTGCACTGCTGCTCGGCTGCGCCATCGCGGGCGGCGCGGGTGCCGAAACGATCGTCGTGGATGGGCAGGTGCAGCTCGAGCAGACCTCGGTTGCGCACCCCGCACGCGGCACCACGATGCATCAGGTGGAAGCGAAGTTCGGGGCCCCGCAAAGGCGCTACCCCGCCGTCGGCAAGCCACCGATCACCCGCTGGGATTACCCATCGTTCTCGGTTTTCTTCGAGTACAACCGGGTCGTGCACGCGGTCGTGCACGGCTGATATTGTCTATGGGCTCGAAGTCGCCTGCGGCGGTTCGAGCAGCCAGCCCATTGAGGCGCACGCTCTGGGGCAGCCACGGGTTGGCAAGGCGCCGCTACTTTTTGGCGGCGATAATCTCGTCCAGATAATCGGGCGAGCCGTTGATGCGCACGAGGTGCGGGTACTGCGGGCCGCCGTAATAATCGACAGAGACTGTCTTGTACTCCCCCTGGTAGCTCAGCAGGAGCCTGACGGGAGAGTGCGTGTCTTCAGCCTCGCGCAGCGCATGCGCCATCACCTTGGGCGAGTACGCCTGGCCGTTCACGGCGAGCACGGTGGCACCGGTTGACACGCCGGCCTTGAACGCCGGGCCGTCCCAGACCACATCGTTGATCTCGCCCGTCTTGGTGAGCGCCAGCCCGATCGAGAACGCGAAGCTCACCATGTGGCGGCTGGCCGCCGTCTGGTCGTACTCCTTCTCGAACTCGCTCTCCTCATCGGTGTAGACGAGCTTCCAGCCGCTGGCTTCGATGCCACTCAGCGGCGGGCGATGGTCGCTGAGCCGCTGGCGGAGGAAATCGGCCCAGTCGTACTTCACGACGCCGTCGAGGGCGCTGACGAGGTCATCGAACGTGTAGGTGCGGGTGACGAAACTGCCGTCATCGATGCCGAAGAAGCGGCGAGCAAACGTGTCGAGCGACCTGCGGTCGCCCGTCAGTGAGCGGATCTTGGCATCGACCTCGAGCCAGAGCAGCTGCCCGGCGCTGTAATACTCCTCGCTCATCTGCCAGCTACGATAGGGGAGCGGCGCCCGATGCGCCGCCGTCGGATCATTGGTCGTATCCTCGAGCGTGCGCCATTCGAAGCCCGGGCGGTCGCGATCGTAATTGGCGGCCACCAATGCGAGCGCCTGGCGGAACTGCCGGGCACTCCACATCCCGGCGCGTGCCGTCAGCACATATCCCCAATACTGCGTCTGGCCTTCATAGACCCACAGGAGCGAGTCGCCCATGGGAACGTTGAAGTTGGGTGTCCAGAGGTCCGCCGGCCGGCGGAACTTGCCGTTCCAGGAGTGGGTGTATTCGTGCGCGAGAAGGTCCCGCCCCGGCGCGGTGTTGTCCCAGTCGGTGAAGTAATTCGCGCGCGTGCCGTCTTCGCTCGACCGATGATGTTCGAGCCCGTTGCCGCTCAGCTGGTCGGAGAGCGAGTACAGGAAGTCGTAATGATCGTAATGTTGCGAGCCGAAGAGCCTGTACGCCTGTGTCACGAGGTTGCGATGAACCTGCAGCTGCTGCGGTGTCATCTTCAGGTCCTGCGGCGCATCGGCGAATACGTCCAGGTGCACCGGCACCGCCGCTCCGGGGTCGAGGTCGACCCGATTGAAATAAAGACCCGCGTACAGCGGCGAATCGACCAGCGTGTTGTAAGTCACCGGCTCGAAGCTCGTGATGTCGCCGGATCGGGAACGCTCCTCGAGCGCGGTGCCGAACTGCCAGCCGTGCGGCAGGGTCACGCTCGGTGCGAAGGTGATCCGACGAGAGTAGTAGCCCGCGGGGTAAAGGGACACGTCGCTCCATTGCAGGTCCAGGATCCTGTCGGTCATTCGGATGGGCTGCAGTGCGGTGCGGCCGGAGAGATATTGGAAGTCGACGCTCAGCCGGGAGACGCCCTTCGGGACCATGACCCGAAACGCGTAGACATCGTATTCATCGCGCTGCCAGGCCAGGCTCTTGCCGTCGGCCGAGACGGTGAGCCCGGCCAGCATGTCTACGGGTCCGCTCGGGGAGTGATTTCCGGGAATCCATTTCGGGTAAAGCAGCACGAGCTCGCCGCCGCGCACCGGGATGAGCTCGTGTACCCGGAAGATCCCCTGCGCGGTATCGGAGGCGTCCACGTGGATCTCGATCGTGCCCGGATACGGCGTATCCCGTGGCGGGGCGATGTGCGTATCGGCCCATTCGAGGCCGGCCGCTGCGCTCGCCTGGGAAATGCAGAGCGCCATGACTGCCGCGAGCGCAGCGGCGAACGAGGGTCTCGAACGAGAGGATGAGCTTGACATAGCGCAATTCCAAAACATCTGCGCCGACGATAATATCGCCGCTCCACGCTCGCCAGTGCGCATGCCGCACGGAGCAAACCGCTCGGCGATTCTCGCCCGCGCCATCGCGCGCACCGGCCTGATGCATGGATCTGCTGGGCACCGGGACGACCTATGGTAACCTTCCATTTTCGCAGAAGAATATCGGGGATCAGATCTTGCCCGTCGATGAGTCGCTGAAGACCCGCATCGAGGAGCTGGTGCGTGCGGGGGCGGTGCGCCGCAAGCTCGCGGCCGCGCAACTCGAGGCGGAGATCAGGCGTCGGGAGGAGGTGTTGCGGCGCACGTTCCGCCGTTATCTCTCGCCCCGGCTCGCCGATAAGATCCTCGAGGATGCGCAGTTGCGCGACACGCTGCTTTCCACCGACGATCTGCGCGCGCATGCCGTGGTGCTGTTCGCGGATTTGCGCGGCTTCACGACCATCTCCGAGCGGCTCGAGCCCGCCCAGGTCGTGCCGCTCCTCAACGAGTACTTCTCGCTCCTCACCGAGATCACCTTCCGCCACGACGGCACGGTGTTTCACATGGCCGGAGACTGTCTGATGCTCGGCTTCGGCGTGCCACTCGAGCAGTCGGACAGCCCGCGCCGGGCGGTGCGCGCGGCACAGGAGATGCTGGAGAGCTTCAAGGCGCTGGCGCAGTCCTGGAGGGAGCGATACGGGGTCGATTCCGGGCTCGGCATCGGCATCAACGAAGGCGATGTGGTCGCGGGCAACATCGGATCGAGCTCGTACATGAGCTACACGCTGGTCGGTGACACGGTCAACGTGGCCGCGCGGCTCTGTCAGCGCGCGCGCGCCGGCGAGATGCTCTTCTCGCGCACGCTCAAGCAGTCCCTGGATGCGCTCGGGCTCGACGTTGGCGCGACGCCGCTGCCGCCGATGCAGGTACGCGGCCGCTCCGGCTCGATCGACATCTTCTGCGTGCCCGTTGCGGAGCGCTTGAACGTTACGGAAGTGCCCGTCGCGATTTGAGAGTCCTGAATCCGCCCGTTCCGAGCGCCGCCCGGCGGCATCTGCGCTGGCACCAGCTCCATGGCAGCGCCCCGGCTCTCGCGCTCGCCGAAGCGACGCACTCGGACCAGCGGTTGTATGTCGTGGTGGCTGCCGCGGCGCGCGAGCTCGACCGGCTGGCGGCGGAGCTGCACTTCTTCGCCGGCGAGAGATTGACGCTGCTCGCCCTGCCCGACTGGGAGGTGCTGCCGTACGACCTCTTCTCGCCGCACCCGGACATCATCTCCGAGCGGCTGCGCACGCTCTTCGAGCTGCCGCAGACCCGGCAGGGGTGTCTGATCGTCGCGGCGGACACGTTGATGCAGCGCCTGCCGCCCAGGCAGTACGTCCAGAGCCGCGCGTTCGAGCTCACGCGCGGTCAGGCGCTGGCGCTCGAGCCCTTCCGTCAGCGGTTGACGGACGCCGGCTACGCGAGTGTCAGTCAGGTCACGAGCCCCGGGGAGTTCGCGGTGCGCGGCTCGCTTTTCGACGTCTTCCCGATGGGCGGGGCGGCGCCGCTGCGTATCGATCTCTTCGATGAGGAAATCGAGGCGATCCGCCGCTTTGATCCGGAGACGCAGCGCTCGCTCGATGCGCTCGACGGCGTGCGCCTCCTGCCCGCACGCGAGATGCCGCTCGATCCGGAGGCGGTCAGGGAGTTCAGACGCCGCTTCCGTACGCGCTTCGAGGGTGATCCGAATCGAACCACCATCTACCGCGGCGTCAGCGAGGGGATTGCTCCGGCAGGTATCGAATTCTACCTGCCGCTCTTCTTCGAGCAGACTGCGACGCTGCTCGATTATCTGCCGGCCAACGCGGTCATCGTGCGCGAGGCTGCCCTGCCGGCCGCCCTGGAGAAAGCCTGGAGCGGGATCGGGACCCGCTACGAGGATCGCCGACACGACATCGAGCGACCGGTGCTCGCTCCGGCGGAGCTTTTCCTCGAGCCACCCCGGCTCGAGGCCAGGCTCGATGATTTCGCCTCCATCACGCTCGAAGCGTTCAAAGCGGATACGACGCTCGATGGCGTGCCCGACAACGTGTTCAATTTCCCGAGCCTCGCGCCGCGTGCGCTGCGGATCGATCCGCGCGCCGAGCAGCCGCTCGCCGTTCTCGATGGATTCCTCCAGGAGTTCGACGGTCGTGTGCTGATTGCCGCCGACTCCCCGGGGCGCCGCGAAGTGCTCAACGATCTGCTGCGGGGACACGGGCACACTCTCGAGACGGTGCAGGGCTGGGCTGCATTCTCTGACGGCACTTCGGCCCTTGCGCTGACCGTCGCGACGGATGTCGAAGGCCTCGCTCTGGCGCAGCCCCGCATCGCGGTCATCTCGGAGGCGCAGCTTTTCGGGCCGCGGGCGCCGCAGGAACGCCGGCGCAAGCGCGCGGCGATCGACCCCGAAGCGATCCTTCGTGACCTGCAGGACCTCAATCCCGGGGCTCCCGTGGTGCATGAGGAATACGGCGTCGGCCGCTACGTCGGTCTGCAGTCGATGGAGGTCGCAGGACAGCCCGGGGAGTTTCTGGTTCTCCAGTACCTGGATGGCGACCGCGTGTACGTGCCGGTACACGCGCTACACCTGATCACCCGCTACACGGGCGCCGCGCCCGAAAGCGCGCCGCTGCACAAGCTGGGAACGGATCAATGGGCGAAGGCGCGCAAGCGCGCCGCGGAGCAGATCCGCGATGTCGCCGCGGAGCTCCTCGACCTGTACGCGCGCCGCAAGGCGCAGAAGGGCCTGAAATTCCCACTGAACGAGAGCGAGTACCAGACCTTCGCGGATGCATTCCCCTTCGAGGAGACCGAGGACCAGGCCGAGGTCATCCGCAAGGTGCTCGCCGACCTTTCGAGCGACCGACCCATGGACCGGATCGTCTGCGGCGATGTCGGTTTCGGCAAGACGGAAGTCGCCATGCGCGCCGCCTTCGTAGCGAGCCACGCGGGTAAGCAGGTCGCGGTGCTCGCGCCCACTACTCTGTTGGTTCAGCAGCACCTCACCAACTTCCGCGACCGCTTCGCGGACTGGCCGGTCCGGATCGAAGGTTTATCGCGGTTTGGCAATGCGAAGGAGACCCAGGCGACGATCGAGGGGATCGAGGGCGGCGCGGTCGACATCGTGGTCGCCACCCACCGGCTGCTGCATGCCCATGCGCGCTTCAAGGATCTCGGCCTCCTCATCGTCGATGAGGAGCACCGTTTCGGCGTGCGCGACAAAGAGAGACTGCAGGCGCTGCGGGCGAACGTCCACGTGCTGACCCTCACCGCTACTCCCATCCCGCGCACTCTCAACATGGCGCTCGGCGGCCTACGCGACCTGTCGCTCATCACGACACCGCCCGCGGAGCGGCTCGCCATCAAGACCTTCGTCATCGAGTGGCACGGGCCGACGCTGCGCGAAGCCGTGCTGCGCGAGCTGCGCCGCGGGGGCCAGATCTACTTCGTGCACAACGAGATCCGCACCATCGACAAAACCGCCGCCGAGGTGCAGGCACTCGTGCCCGAGGCGAGTGTGCGCATCGGCCACGGGCAGATGCGCGAGCGCGATCTCGAGCAGCTCATGGTGGACTTCTATCACCGGCGGTTCGACTTGCTGCTCTGCACGACCATCATCGAGAGCGGCATCGACGTCCCTACCGCCAACACGATTGTCATCAACCGCGCCGATCACATGGGGCTTGCGCAGCTTCACCAACTCCGCGGCCGGGTCGGTCGCTCCCATCATCGCGCCTACGCCTATCTCATCGCCCCGCCGCGCAAGGCGCTCGCGGGCGATGCGGCCAAGCGGCTCGAGGCCATTGAGTCGATGGAGGAACTGGGCGCCGGCTTCGTACTCGCCACCCATGACCTCGAGATCCGTGGCGCCGGAGAGCTCCTGGGCGAGCAGCAGAGCGGCCAGATGACCGAGATCGGACTTGCCCTGTATCTCGATCTGCTCGAGCACGCAGTCAAGGCGCTCAAGGAAGGGCGCGAGCCCGCGCTCGATAAGCCGCTCGCGGCGGCGACGGAAGTGGAGCTGCGCCTGCCGGCGTTTCTGCCGGAGGCTTTCATCGCCGACGTACACGTGCGCCTCGGTCTCTACAAGCGCATCGCGGCCGCCGAAAATAGCGAGGCGCTCGATGATCTCACCGCCGAGATCCACGACCGATTCGGCGCCCTGCCCGCGCCTGCGCAGACGCTCATCCGCATCGCGAAACTCAAGCTCACCGCCCGGGCGATCGGCATCCGGCGACTCGACCTCGGCCCCCAGGGCGGCTCGGTAACCTTCGAGGTGCGCAACTCGATCGATCCCGCCGCGGTGGTGCGACTCATGCAGCAGGCGCCGCGCGAATACCGTCTTGAAGGGCCGCTGCGATTGCGCGTCACGCGCGCCCTGCCGACCGAGGAGGCGCGCTTCGATTTTGGGGCGAGCCTGATGAAGCGCCTGGCCGGCAAACCCCGCTGAACAGCCATCGGGTAGACTTGGCGCCATGACCTGCCGAAGCGCGATCCTCAAGAGGGTCGCCACCCTACTTGCGGTGGCGCTCCTCACCCCCGTACTGGCGGCATTCGCACAGACGACCGGCCAATCCGCGCCGCCTCAGGCCACATCGCGGCAGGTTACTCCATCTCAGGTCGCGCCATCCCAGGCCTCTGCAACCGCGACCCGGGCGCCGGGCAGAGCCGCGGCAACCGCCCGGCCGTCAACAGCGGCGTCGCCAAGCGCCACGCCGACCGCCCCTGCCGCCACCGGGCCTTCCTACGACATCGAAATCGTGATCTTCCGCGCCAAGATCGCTCTCGGCCAACCCGAGAACTGGGCCGCTGAAACCACCGCCAGCGCGACGATCACCGGTGGGGAAGCCTCGAGCGGGTCCGGACCGGTCGGGAAGCTTCTGACCGTGCTGCCGCCCTCGAATTACCGGCTGACACCGATCGACTCGGAGCTGCGCTCGAGTGATGCTTATGTTCCCGTGGCGCATGCCGCCTGGGTGCAGACCGCAAGCGCGTGGGGAACCCGCGCCGGCTTTTCCCTCCAGTCCCTCGGCATCGATGTTCCGGGACTCAGCGGTGTCATATTCTTCGAGCGCGGCGAGTTTCTGCATCTCGGCATGACGCTCGTCTACGCCATGCAGGATCCGCCGCCCGGTTTGAACGCTCCTCCCGGCACCACGTTCGTCATGAATGAGACTCGGCGCGTCCGCTTCTACGAGCGCAATTATTACGACCACCCGGCCTTCGGCGTGATCGCGCTCGTCACTCCGGCGCGTGGTCCACGGCCGCCGGGCCGTTGATCGTGCAAGAGCGCCGCTCCGTTCGCGCGCCGCGCTGATACACTCTCGAGCCGGGCCACAGCTCGTGTATGTGAAACCACCGTCGCTTGTTGCTCTCGCGCTCGGAGCGATTCCCTTCGTGGCCATGTGCTTCTCGGTCGCGCTCTGGGATCGCATCCAGCCGATGATCTTCGGCGTGCCGTTCAATCTGTGCTGGCTGATCCTCTGGATCGTGCTGACGCCCTGCTTCATGTGGGGTGCTTATCGGATCGAGACCTCGGCCGACCGTAGACGGGAGCGCGGATCATGACTCCCGCCGCGACGACTCTCGCGGTGATGTTCGCAATCGTCGCGATCGGCACGGCGGTCGGGTTCCTCGCCGGATCTCGCCAGCGGATGGACCTCGAGCAATGGACGGTCGGCGGACGGCGCTTCGGCACAGTGCTCGTATTCCTGCTCATGGCCGGCGAGGCCTACACCACCTTCTCGTTTCTCGGCGTGAGTGGCTGGGCCTACAGCCGCGGGGGTCCCGCCCTCTACGTGCTCGCTTATATCACCCTCGCCTACGTCACTTCGTTCTTCATCCTGCCGCAACTCTGGGAGCTCGGTCGCCGCCATCAGCTGCAGACCCAGCCGGACTTCTTCAACACCCGTTATCGCAACCGATACCTCACAGGCTTCGTCTGCGTAGTGGGCATCCTGGCGTTCATTCCCTATGTCCAGCTGCAGCTCCTCGGGGTCGGCATCATCGTTTCGGTGGCAAGCTTCGGCCACATCGGACGCGTCCCGGCAATGACGGTCGCCGCCCTTCTCGTCGTCGCCTTCGTGTTCGCGAACGGCGTGCGCGCTGTCGCCTGGGTGAGCGTCGTCAAGGACGCTCTGATGATCATCGCGGCGGTCGCGATCGGTATCGGCATACCGCTTGCGCATTTCGGCGGTGTGGGCGCGATGTTCCACGCGCTGGCGCACGCGCATCCCGGGCACCTCATGATGCCGGGCGCAACGGCGAATCTGGGGCACTCCTGGTTCATCTCCACCGTGCTCTTGTCCGCGCTCGGCGGCTACATGTGGCCCCACTTGTTCGGCGCGGCCTTCACGGCCAAGAGCGCCGATACGTTGCGGCGTAACGCGGTGGTCATGCCGCTTTACACCCTGACACTCGCCTTGATGTTCTTTGCCGGTTTCGCCACAGTTCTCATCATTCCGCACCTGCGGGACGGCGACCTGGCGCTCCTGACCGTCGCCCGGCAAACCTTTCCGCCGTGGTTCCTCGGCGTGATCGGCGGGGCGGGCGCTCTGACCGCCATGGTGCCCGCGGCCATCCTCATCCTCACCGCCGCCACGCTCTTCGCCAAGAACCTGTATCGTCCGTTATTTGCGCCGGCGCTGACGGACGATGGGGTTACACGGCTCGCGCGTGCCATGGTCGTGTTGCTCGGCGCTGTCAGTCTCGCACTCGCCGTACGCGGCTCGAGCACCATCGTTTCGCTGCTCCTGACCGCCTATGCCGTGATGGCGCAGTGCTTTCCGGGCGTCGTGCTCGGCCTCTATTGGGGGCGGGTCACCGGGCGCGGAGTCTTCATCGGCATGATAGTGGGTGTCGTGACCGCGGCCTCGCTGATGGGCGCGCACCTGGATCCGGTGTTCGGGCTCAACGCCGGCTTCGTCGGACTGTGCGTGAATCTCGCCGTCGCTGTGATGGCGAGTCTCCTATTCCCGGCAAAGGAGATCGCCGAAGCTTCGGCGGCGCACGCCGCGACGACGACGTCGTCAGCGGAGTGAAGCCCTGACACCGCGTGCAGCCGAGGAACGGCGCTCCGATTCACGCCCCTGATCCTTCTGGTGCAACTCGCCGCCTCATTGCTCGTCTTCTATCGAGCCCGGGCACGCGTGCTTCCTCATGCCGCTACCCCGGAGTTGACCGACGAAGCCGAGCCTGACGACCAGCCGCGGAGGATCCCCCGGGGGGGGGCTGGCGGCATGTGGGCCTTTCCTCGTGCTCGCCGCCTGCGCGGCGTATTGCGATCCGAGCGACGGAACCGCCCGGCGCGCATGAACGGAGGTTGCGGCGCACGGCATCGATTGCGGTCCCCGCACTCGCATACGTCCTCGCGTTGCAAGCATCATGGATTGCGCTTCACGCTCTGTTTCCCAGCTTCAACGCCGCCGGATCCGCGGGGACGATCATGCTGCTGTTGCCGCCGTTGGTGGCGATCGCCTTGGTCATTGCGCTGGCGCGGCGCATCCCCGTCCATGCCCTCGGAGATCGAACCGATGATCGGTATTGGTTTCTCGGCGTCTTCCATTTCAACCGCAACGACCCAGCGGCGCTGATCGAGAAGCGCTTTGGCATCGGATACACGCTGAATTTCGCGCGGCCGAGGTCGTGGGACCCGGCGTCATCCCCGCGAGCTGAGCCAGCGCTCGGAATCGTCCGGACGCTCGGAGATCTGTCCGCGGACACTTCACGAGCGCACGCAGGCGAAGAGCACGCTGGAAAAACAATGAGTTAGCCATCCACAGCGGCTGGCATTGCCCTTGCAATACCTCTGGCACAGCGACAGCACGTCGCACTTCGCAGCAGAGGAGAAGTCATCATGAATCTCATCCAGAGGGCCGCCACTATCCTTGTCGCGCTGACCGTCACTCTCGTCGGTGCAACTCTCGTCACCGCGCCTCTGGCGCTAACTCCGAGTGTCTCCGTCCATGCTCGAGTCGCGTGAGGTTACCAGCCCCAAATGCGTGCCTACCGCGAGGCCTGGCGCATCATCGCAAGATCAATGCACGTCCAGGCCATCGCGAGCGCGCCATCGATCATCGCTTTGTCCGCCGCGTCGGTCACGCAATGCGCGGTGAACTCCGGCTGATGGTTGACGGCCGGGAGCGAGCCGATGCCGATCATCGGATGAATCGAAGGAATGGCGAGCGAGACATTGCCCATGTCGGTCGAGCCGGTCGCCCGCCGCCCCGCTTCGCCAAGGTCGGGGAATGATCGTCCGAGGGCCTGCGAGTTACGACGGTAGAACTCGGCCATCGTCTCATCGTGCCGCACCTCGGCATAGGGCTTATCGCCCCCTTTGATCTCGAGCTTGGCGCCGGTCGCGAGCGCGCCGGCCTCGAAGCAGCGGTAGACCTTGCCACGCAGCTCCGAGAGTTGCTCCAGCGTCTCCGAGCGGACGATGTAGCGCGCCGAGGTATGCGCCGGGACGACATTGGGCGCATCGCCCCCGTGAGTCACGATTCCGTGGATGCGGTCGCTGGCGCGGATGTGCTGGCGCAGCAGCCCGATCGCCGTCTGGGCAACCGTGAGCGCATCCGCGGCATTCACGCCGAGCTCGGGGAAGGCGGAGGCATGCGACTCCTTGCCGGTGCAGTACACCTCGAACATCGATGCGGCGATCATCTTCGCGCACAGCATGTCGTACGGGGCGGGATGCACCATCATGGCCGCATCGAGGCCGTCGAAGGCGCCGCGCTCGAGCAGCAGGATCTTGCCGCCGGCGTTGCCGACCTCTTCGGCGGGCGTGCCGATGACGCTCACGGTCAAGCCGACCTCGTCGGCAACCTTGGCCGCAGCCAGCGCCGCGCCGACCGCGGCCGCGGCGATGATGTTATGCCCGCAGGCGTGGCCGATACTCGGCAGACTGTCGTACTCGGCGCAGATCCCGACGTGCAGCGGTCCCGATCCGGCGCGGGCGCGAAAGGCCGTCGGGAGATCGCAGATGCCTTTCTGCACATCGAAACCGGCGTCCGTCAGCGCCTCACACAGCCAGACGGAAGATTTCTCTTCCTCGAAGCCGAGCTCCGGATGCGCGTGGATACGGTGGCTCAGCTCGATCAGCTCTTGACGTGCGGATTCGAAACGCTCTTGAGCGGCGAGTTTCGGGTCCATGGCGGCTCCGGTGCTGGGGTCAGAAGAGGCGACAGTCTAGCGCATCTTAAGCACGTTCCAGCGCCCTGTCAGAGGGTCACAGGAACGGTCGTCGCACGTCGCCACCACGGATCCCCGTGCTTCTTCACGTATTGCTCGAAGACATACGACCAGGGAACGAGCGGGAGGAAGATTACAATCATCCCGATGGCGAATGTGGTTGTCCCGAGATCCTTGCTCCATTGCCCGCGGAGCCAGTGCGGCAGGGCCACACTGAGCAGCCAGGATGCTTTCCACGTGAACTCCCAGAAAAGCACCGGCAGCATCTTCAACGGGTATCGAAGACCCAGAATAGACAGCACGGACAAAGCAAACAGCATGCAAATCACGGTCCCGGAATCCAATCTCATCGAATAGACCCCATAGATCATCTTGGACCACACATGCATGTCCAATCCAATCCCGAGGATCAAGACGAGATAGAACAGGCGCAGCAGATTCAACCGCAAGGGGGATATGGTTTTCATAGGTCATCGCCTTTCATGGGAAACTGACTGGCAGCCTCATTCGACCTGCTTGAGGATCTCTTCGATCTCCGCAACACTCGATGCGACCTTGGAAAGATCCGCCTGCAGGGCGGACAGCGTCGCCTGAGTTTCCGACTGGGCCGTCACGACCCTCTCGGCAAGGATGCGGTACCGTTTCTCATTTGCCCCGAGAGCCCAGGCCTGAAAAATGCCCGCGATGTACTTCACTCCGAAGATCACCATCGTGCCGAGAACCAACGCGTAAATTATGTCTGGAACGTCGATCGCACTCATGTGAAAACCCTTCTTCAGTCTGATTCTGCCGATGGATCCGGAAGCGTCACGGCGGCCTTGGTGATGATCGCCGGAGTGATGTCGATCGCAAATCGCGTCACTTCGAAGTAGTTGAGCGCCTTGCCGTCCGAAGAGAGCTCGAGCTTGCTGCTGACGAGGCCCGCTTCCTGGAGCTTCTGCAGGTGAAGGTGCAGCAAGGGACGGCTGATGCCGATCTCACGCGCGAGCTGGCTCACGTACCGGCGCCCCTTCGCATTGAGCAAGCCGACGATGCGCAGCCGATGCGGATTCGCCAGCGCCCCGAACACCATGAGCAGTCGTTCCCCCGCGGAGGTCAGTGTTCAGCTCCAATATACACCTGTAAGTATTTTCTTACATATAATTTCGGCTGTCAAGTGCCCGCGGATGTTGCCAATCTCGACAGGCTGCTGCCGCCGAAGCGCGTACCCATAGCGGCTGCGAATCGCTGCCGCAACCGATTATGATGTGTTGAACATCTCGGCATGCACATCAGCCAGCGCTTCGCGGGAAAACCGGCAATAACCCTCTTGAACTGATTGGGAGAATCCAGCGCCATGTCTCTCGAGCTTTTCCTGCACCCGCTCTCTTCGTACTGTCACAAAGTGCTGATTGCCCTCTACGAGAACGACACTCCGTTCGAAGTCAAACGAATCGATGCTCCCGCCGTCGCCTGTGAATACGAGAAGTTCTCGCCCCTCAAACGCTTCCCGATCCTGCGGGACCTGGGACGAGACCGGGTGATCCCCGAATCGACCATCATCATCGAGTACCTGGACACCCATTTTCCCGGTCGGATCAGGTTCATCCCGAAGGATCCGGACCTCGCCTGGCAGGTGCGCCTGCGCGATCGTTTCTTCGACAACTACGTGCACACGCCCATGCAGAAGTTCGCCGCGGAGCGCTTGCGGCCGGAAGGCAAGAAAGACGCATACGGACTGGACGAGGCGAGAGCACTGTTCGTGAAGGCGCTCGGGTTGGTAGACGCCGAAATGGCGGGCAAGGTCTGGGCGATAGGCGAGACTTTCACGATGGCCGACTGCTCAGCGGCGCCGGCCCTCTTCTATGGCAACCGCTTCTTCGGCCCGTTCCGGGACACGCACCCCAAAGCCCTGGCGTATCTGGATCGTTTGATGGAGCGTCCCTCCTACGCGCGCGCGTTGGAAGAGGCGAAGCCTTTCATGCACCTGCTGCCGAAGTAGCATCCGCCCGTTGCGCGGAAACGCCGGCAGCCCGCCGAGGGCGCCTCAGGCGAAATCGGGCTCCTCGGCCGTCACGATGCTGTTCTTGCCCTTGCTCTTGGCGCGCTTGAGGGCCGCACGGGAAGCCTTGAGCAGCGCCTCGAGTGGCAAGCCGCGCTCCGGAACCAGGCTCGCCACACCCGCGCTGATCGTGAGATAGCGCCCCGAGCCGTTGCGCGGATGATGGATCAACAGATCCCGCACGCGCTGCGCGACGACTTGCGCGTATTGCGGTGCCTTCTGCGCCGCATCGCCCTGCGCGAGCGCTGCGAGCGTGCCACCTTCCCAGCGACCGACCAGATCGCCCCCACGGCGGTAGGACGCGGCGATCACGCGCGCGACCCGGCGGATGCAGGCATCGCCTGCGCTCTTGTCGAAGGTGTCGTTGTAAGCCGCGAGATCGTCGATGTCGAACAGCGCCAGGGCGATCTCGTGCGAGTCGCGCTGCGCGAGCAGCCAATCGCGTTGCAGCAGCTCCTCGAGATAAGCTCGCGAGTGCAGGCCCGTCAGCCGGTCCTCCCGCAGCCACGACGACAGACCCGGCGAGGGCTTCTCGCCATCGCTCAGCCGCTCGCTCGCATCGCGGTAATAGCCGATGAAATGGGTCACGCGCCCGGAGCCGTCGCGAAGCGGTTGAATGACCACCTCGTTCCAGAAGAGCGTGCCGTCCTGACGGTAGTTGCGCATCAGCACCCGTGTCGTTTCGCCCCGCGCCAGCGCCTCGCGCATGCGCTGGCGTCCGTCCTGCTCGCGATCGCGGCCTTGGAGGATACGCAGGTTCTTTCCCAACAGCGCATCGACCGCGTAGCCGCTCAGGGCGGCGAACGCGGCGTTGGCGTAGATGACCGGATGGTCGGCGGTGACGGCGTCGCAGACCACGACGCCTTCAGGCGCGCCGTCGACGAGCATTCGCCAGGCTTCGTCCGACCAGTTGTTCATTGTCTTTCGCTCATCAGCGTCCGGAATCGAGTTTCAGCGTTGGAGCCGCCGCGCAACGCTCGAGCCAGGCCTGCGCGCGCTGCCACTCCGGCCGCGTCTTGAGCTCCTCCAGGCTCCATCCGCCACGCCCGTGCAGTCGCACGAGCCGCAGGCCCGAGGCCGGCTCGGGCTCTGCCCGCAGGCGATCCAGCAGTTCCAGCACCGAGGTGCGCTGGTTGCAGACCGGTATCATGTCGCAACCTGCCGACAGCGCCCGAAGCGCCCGGGTGACGATGTCCCCGAACGCCGCCGCGGCTCCTCCCATCGACAGGTCGTCGCTGAACACTACCCCCTGGAAACGCATCTCTCCGCGTAATACGTCGCGAATCCAACGCGCCGAAAGGCTGGAAGGAGCCTCATCCACCGCCGGGAAGAGGATATGGGCCACCATGACAGCCGGCAGGCCATTGGCGATGAGACGCCGGTACGGGGTCAGGTCACCCGTCAGATCCGCGAGCTGCCGCCGGTCCACAGGCAGCGCCAGGTGGGAATCGGTCACCACCGCGCCATGGCCCGGGAAGTGCTTTGCCGTCGCCGCCATCCCGGCATCCCGCATGCCGCGGGCATAGGCCGACGCCAATGCCGCAACCGCATCCGGGCTGCGATGGAAGGCGCGGTCGGTAATGATGCTCACTCCGTAGTCGATATCGACGCAGGGTGCGAATGACAGATCGAGGCCGCGCGCGCGCAGCTCCGCGGCCATGAGCCAACCCATGCTCCGGGCCAGCTCGAGCCCGGAGCGGGTGTCGGCGTCGTATTCGTGGCCGATCCGCCGGGCCGGCGGCAGCGCCGAGAACCCGGTGCGGAAGCGCTGAATGCGCCCTCCCTCCTGATCGACCGCCACGATGAGCGACGGATTGCGGGCGGCGTGGATTTCCACCACCAGTGCCGAAAGCTGCTCCGGGTCCGCGTAGTTGCGTGTGAAGAGGATCACACCGCCCACCAACGGATGCCGGAGCATCTCCCGCTCATCGGCCGTCACCGAGGTCCCTTCCAGGTCGATCATGAGGGGTCCGAGAGTCATGGCCGCCTCAGCAGCGCGACCGACTCGACGTGCGCGGTATGTGGAAACATGTCGATGACTCCGGCGGCTTCGAGGAGGAATCCGTGTTCGTGCGCCAGGATGCCCAGATCCCGCGCGAGGCTCCCCGGACGGCAGGAGACATACAACACGCGCTCGGGGGCGAGCCGGGCGATCACCGCGAGCACTTCGCGCGTCGCACCCACCCGCGGCGGATCGAGCAGCACATGGCTGTAGGGCCCCTGGAGCCACTCCGCCGAAAGCTCCGCTTTCGAAAGATCGCAGGTGTGAAACTCCACGTTCATCAGTCCATTGCGGCGCGCATTGCCACGCGCGCGCTCGACCAGACCCGCCTCGCCCTCCACTCCCACCACGCGCCCGGCGGTGCCGGCGAGCGCGAGTGTGAAATTGCCGAGTCCGCAGTAAAGATCGAGCACTTGCGACTCCGGGGTGGGACTCAGAAGCTCGAGCGCGCGTCTGACCAGCGCCTGATTGAGGACACCGTTCACCTGCACGAAGTCGGTCGGAGCGAATTCGAGCTCGAGACCAAACTCCGCCAGCGCATACGAGAGGGGTCGGGGGCCGGGCGTCAACTCCTCGACGGACTCGAGCCCGCCGCTTTGAAGGTAGAACCACACCCCATGGCGGGCGGCGAAGTCGCGCAACTTCCGCCGATCCTCCTCGGACGGCGTCCTCAGCACCCGCAGCACCAGCGCCGTCGCATCGTCCGCGCGGGCAGCCTCGATCTGTGGGATTTGCTGGCGGATGTCGAGCCCTCCCAGAAGCTCCGCGAGTGGCTGAATCAGCTCTCCGAGCGGGGGCGCCAGCACATCGCACTGGCGGAGGTCGGCCACGTAGGGCGCGAGCCGTTCCCGAAATCCGACGACTACCCGCCCCTTCTTCGCCACATACTTCGCGCCAAGCCGCGCGCGCCTGCGGTAGCCCCAGACCGGACCTTGCAGCGGCGCCAGCCAGCTGCGGCATTCCACGCGCGCGATGCGCTCGAGGTTGTCGCGCAGCTCCTTTTCCTTGAGGGCAATCTGCGCCTCGGGCGCCATATGCTGCAGCGCGCATCCACCACAGACGCCAAAATGCGCGCAGCGCGGCGCAACCCGCTCCGGCGCGGGGCGCAGGATATCGAGCAGCCGTCCCTCGTCATGTTGTCTATGCCTGCGGGTACGTTCGAAGCTCACCGTCTCCCCGGGAAGCGCACCCGCCACGAACACCGTCTTCCCGGAGCGGACGATGCCTTCTCCATCGTGAGTGAGGCCGACGACCTCCGCCGTCTCGGGCTTCGCGTTGAGCCGCCGCGCCCGGCCCGCCGTTTCGCGCCTCACGCGCCGCCTTCCCACACCCGCAGGAATTCCGCGAAATGAGGCTCCTTCCCCGCGCGCAACAGCCCCTTCACCCGCTCGAGCTCCTCGGTGTAGCGCTCGCGCGTCAGCCGACCGCGCAACAGCTCGAAGCGAAGGTACACGAGATAGGTGTTGAGCACGTCCGTCTCGCAGTAGCGCCGGATCCCGAGGAGATCCCCCTCGTGGTACGCATCCCACACCTGGGCGCCCGAGAATCCCAGCTTGCCCGGCAGCTCGAGCAGGCATGCCACATTCGCCAGTGACACCCGCCCTCGCGCCTGAAATCCTGACAGCACATCCATCAGATCGATGTGCCGCCAGTGATACCGGTTGAGATAGTTGTTGAACCGGAAGGCCTGATCCCCATCCCCTGTCTCCCAGTACCGCGGCGCCTGCACGCCCGCGAGCAGCGCCCGATAGGTGAGCACCGGCAGGTCGAACCCGCACCCATTCCACGACACGAGATCGGGCGAGAACCGCTCGATGCCGTCGAAGAAGCGCTCGATGAGCTCCGCTTCCGGCGACGTCAGATCCCCCAGGCTCCAGACCTTGAGTCCTTCCCGGCTGCGCAGCACGCAGGAAATCGCGACCACCCGGTGCTGCTCGAGCGGCAGGAACTCCCCGCCCGAGTCCTGCCGCCGCAAGGCAAACATCGCCTTCGCGACCTCCGCATCCGGCAACCCCTCGAGCCCATAGAGCCGCCGTCCCAGAGCCACATCGGGCACGGTCTCGATGTCAAACACCAGACAGTTCATGACGGGCAATCGGCCTTCATCAGCACCGCCACCGCCACGACGAGCCCCGCCTCATCGGTCAGCGTCACATGCCCCTCACCGACTCCGAGTCCCTTCCTCACCCGCTCGCCCCGCTCCGAAAACACCACTTCCGGCTTACCCCACGCGTTCTGCACCACTCCCACATCCCGGATCCATACGCCATGCGAGAAGCCCGTTCCCATCGCCTTCACGATCGCCTCCTTGGCCGCAAAGCGCATGGCGATGAACCGCTCCCGCCGCTGCGTCCTCGCCAGTTGCGCCTGCTCCTCGGGCATCAACAGCCGCTCGATGAAATGCGCCCCGAACCGCTCCAGCGTCTCTCTGATGCGCTTTACCTCGAGGACATCCACCCCGATGCCGTAGATCATGCCCGCGCCGCCCTCATCAGCGCCTTCATGTCCCGCACCGCGGCCGTGAGCCCATCGAACACCGCCCGCGCGATGATGGCATGCCCGATGTTGAGCTCCACGATCTCCCGGATCGCGGCCACCGGCTGCACGTTGTGGTAATTCAACCCATGCCCAGCATGAACCGCGATCCCGAGCCCCGCCCCCATCCGCGCGCACGCCGCCAGCCGCTCGAGCTCCGTTGCCCTTTCGTCGCCGGTCGCCTCCGCATACGCTCCCGTATGCAGCTCGATCGCCGGCGCTCCGATCCGCCCCGCCGCCTCCACCTGCCGTGGGTCCGGATCGATGAAGAGGGAAACCCTGATCCCGAGCCCGACGAGCCTCGCCGTCGCCTCCTTCATCCGAGACTCCCGCCCCGCCACATCCAGTCCGCCCTCCGTCGTCACTTCCTGCCGCCGCTCGGGCACGAAGCAACAATCGGCCGGTCGTACCTCCCCCGCAATGCTCAACATCTCGTCCGTGACCGCCATCTCCAGATTCATCCTGGTCTTCATCAGTCCCTTCAGCGTCCTGACGTCGAAGTCCTGAATGTGCCGGCGATCCTCGCGCAGATGCAGCGTGATACTGTCGGCTCCCGCCATTTCCGCGGCCAACGCAGCCTGCAACGGCTCCGGATCCCTCCCCTGCCGCGCCTGCCGCAGGGTAGCCACGTGATCGATATTGACGCCCAATGCGATGAATGAACGAGTCACGGGTGCTCCAATCGAGACCTGCGGCTCGCGTCGAGTCGCGGTCTTGCGCCGTTCGAAAGCAAGTCAGCAAGCGGGATCAAAGGCAGTCACATGGCCGCGCTCGCCCAAAGCGCCGCAGGCGCCTTTGGGCCTATAGATAGATTAGGCGAGCCGGTGCCTTTCAGCGAGGATACTTGACGGGTCTCGGAGTGCCTTGGCCGGCGAGCGCCCGCGCCACCCTGCGCGTGGTCAGCTCCTTGCCTTCGAGCCTCTCCGCGAGTGCCGCCCTCAGCACCCGGCGCGCATCCTCGAGCGCTCGGCCCGCGGTGAGCTCCTCCCGGGCAAGGGCGATGAGTGAGCTTCCCGCCAGCGCGTTCGCCTCATCCCCGTCCGCCGGGAAGAGCCCCTCAGTCGCGCGAAACCGGTAGAACCGTCCCGCTTCGATGGTCCTCCCGGTGCGCGCCTCGGAGATAAGATCCAGCCCATACCCTACCGCCTCCAGCAGCCGCTTCTCGAAGATGCGGAGGACCGCCTCGACGCTCTCCCCCGCGCGAAGCCCCTCCAGCGCCCGCCGATAGTGCCCGAACACCTCTGGCATGGGGTCATGCCGCGTCGTGAGCTTCAGCAGCAGCTCATTGAGGTAGAAACCCGCCAGCAGGCTTCCCGCCGGCAAGCCGGATGAGCTCTCCGCGCTCTCAGCGCCCGTGAGCTGCCCCGCCTCGTGCCCGAGATGAAACGACAGCAGCAGCAGGCCGAAGGGCTGCAGCGCCCCGCCAAAGCGCGGCTTCGGCCCACGCACGCCGCGCGCAAACAGCGTCAGTCGCCCGTGATCCCGCGACAGCACCTCGAGAATGCGGCTGGTATCCCGGTACGGCTGGTGGTGCAGGATGTACCCCGGCGCCAGTAGGACGCGGCGGGGATGTGCGGTCATTTAATGACTCACTCCAGCCCCAACTCGCGTAATGCACGGGCGTTGTCCGCCCAGTTCTCACGCACCTTCACCCAGAGGTTGAGGTGCAGCCGCCGCCCCAACACCCCGTTCAACGCAAGGCGGGCCGAAGTGCCCACCCGCTTCAGCCGCTCCCCCTTGGCACCGATGACGATCGGCTTCTGCCCCTCGCGACCGACCCAGATGGCGGCATCGACCGTGAGCTGCCCGTCTTCCTCCGCGAGCTTCTCCACCTCTACCGCGATGCCGTACGGCACCTCCTGATTGAGCTCCAGAGTCAGCTTCTCGCGGATCATCTCCGCGATCCGAAACTCGATCCCCCGGTCCGTCAGCTGCCCTGCTGGAAAGAGCGGCGGCGAGACCGGTAAGTGCGCCGCGATCGAACCGCGCAGATCATCGACATTCGTCCCCTTGAGCGCCGACACCGGCACCAACGCGAGAAACCCATGGCGGTGATCGAGCTCGGCGAGATAGGGCAACAGCCGCTCGCGCGGCTTCACCCGGTCGACCTTGTTGACGACCACCAGCGCCGGGCGGGCCGCGCGCGCGATGCGCTTCAGCACCAGCTCGTCCTCGGCGTTCCACACGGGCGCCTCGACGACCAGCACCACCAGGTCCGCATCCTCGAGCGCGGCCGCCGCGGTTCGATTCATCGCCTTGTTGAGTGCACGGCTGGCGTGACTGTGAAGCCCCGGTGTGTCGACAAAGGCGATCTGCGCGCGCGGCAGCTGCGCGAGCCCGATGATGCGGTGACGCGTGGTCTGCGGACGCGGCGTCACAATGCTCAGCTTCTGTCCGATGAGCGCATTGAGCAGCGTCGATTTACCCACGTTGGGGCGCCCGACCAGTGCCGCGAAGCCGCAGCGGAATTCAGCCGCAGAGTCAGTCACCTTGAGGTTCCGTGCCGCCTTCGATACCGGACAGTATGCGCTCGGCGGCCTGCTGCTCGGCACGCCGGCGGCTCGATCCCCGGCCATGCGCGGAGAGCTGCAGCGCGATCACATCGCACAGCACCTGGAAGGTCTGCGCGTGCGCTTGCCCCTCGACCCGATCCACTTTGTAGCTCGGCGGCGTAAGTCCCCGGGACTGCAGGTACTCCTGCAGCCGCGTCTTGGCATCCTTGAGCTCATGCGGGGCCGGCAACGCCGCGATCCGCGGCTCGAACAGCCGCTCGATGACCCCTTCCGCAGCGGCGAGCCCCCCGTCGAGATACAGTGCCCCGCAGACCGCCTCGAACGCGTCCGCGAGAATGGATTGGCGACGAAAGCCTCCCGTCTTGAGCTCACCCGGGCCGAGCTGCAGCGCCTCGCCCAGCTTCAGCGATGCGGCCACCTCGGCGAGCGGCTCCCCGCTCACCACCCGCGCCCGCAGCCGGCTGAGATCCCCCTCGCTCGCATCGGGAAAGGCGGCGTAAAGGTGATGCGCGACGATGAGATTGAGCACCGCATCGCCGAGGAACTCCAGCCGCTCGTTGTTCGGTCCGGGGACGCTGCGGTGTGTCATCGCGGCGCGAAAGAGCGCCGGGTCGCGCGGTTGGTAGCCTAGCTCGGCGCGCACCCAGGCAAGCGACCCGTCGGCGCTAGCCACCGCTGTTCAGGGTGACGATCTTGTCGAATTGCACCTCCAGGGTGATGCCGCCGAAGAGCGGCGCCTGGTCGTCGTAGGCCGCCTCGACCTGCCAGCCCTCATCGTCACGGGTGATACGGATCTCCTGGATGGTGGGGTAATCCACTTCGTCGATCTCGAAGTGCCTCGCGATACTATTGCGAATGCTGTTAGGCGTCTCGGCGCCGGTGCGATACTCGCCCGTCAGCTCATTTAGCGCACGCGATACCTTCATGTAGTTCAGGTAAACCGGCGCCAGGCGGATACCCGCATAGATGACGATTGCGAACGGGATGAGCAGCACCAGCCACCCGATCGCCGTCACGCCACGTTGACGCACATGCATTGCTGAACCCCCGCTCTATTGGATCTTCTTGCCGATTCGGCTCCAGATGGGACCCCCCGATCGCTGCGGGTCCCAATTGAACCAGATGTAGGTCGCCTTGCCGACCAGATTCGCATCGGGCACGAAGCCCCAGACGCGCCCGTCATCACTGTTGTCGCGGTTGTCGCCGATCATCAGGTACTCCCCGGACGGGACCACCTGGGTGACCACCTCGGGCTCGATGAGGGGCATCGCGCCCGGGGGAGGCGTACCGCCGCAGACGTAGCCGCGCGCGTCGCTGCGCCGGCACCCCGGCAAGGGATAGGGGGTGACCTCGAGCGGCACTGGGCAGAGCAGCGCCTGGTGGGAATGATCGCCGAGGTGCTCGGTGGCGAGCTGCATGTTGATGTAGCAGCCGTCGGAGTAGGTGGCCGTGACCTCGAACGGTATCACCTTGCCATTGATGATGAGCCGGTCGTCGCGCACCGTCACATGATCACCCGGAAGGCCGACCGCGCGCTTGATGTAGTTCTCAGAAGGATCGAGCGGATAGCGGAAAACCACGACGTCGCCCCGCTCGGGGTTGCCCGTGTTCAGAATCTTCGTGTTGGTGACCGGGAGCCGGAGGCCATAGGAGAACTTGTCGACCAGGATGAAGTCCCCGTCGCGGAGCGTCGGCATCATCGAGTCGGAGGGGATGCGGAACGGCTCGAACACGAACGCGCGCAGCAGCAGCACCGCGATCGCCACCGGGAAGAAGCTGCGGGCGTAATCGACAGTCGCGGGCTCCGGAATGACCGCCGGGTCCTTGCCGGCCGATTGGGCCGCGCCACGGCGCCGTCCGCGCAGCAGCCAGGCGTCCACCGCCCAAATGACCCCGGTCGCGGCCGAGATCGCAACCAGCAGCGCGCTGAAATCGATCTGCTCGGACACGAGCAGTCGCACCACCGCCGCGCCGATCAGGATCGGCAACACGTGATAGGCGAGCGACATCACGGACGAGTCGGCGACCGGCTTCGGGGCGGCGGCGATCTGACGCCGCGGCCTGAGGAACCAGTCATCGATGACGCAGAGGAGCCCGACCGGCAATGCAAGCCAGGAGAGGGCCAGGATGACCTGCATGAGAGCGGGAGGCATTTGCTCCGGCGCCTACTTGCGGCCGACCTTCAGGACGGCGAGGAACGCCTCCTGGGGAATCTCGACCCGACCCAACTGTTTCATACGCTTCTTGCCTTCTTTCTGTTTCTCGAGGAGCTTGCGCTTGCGGCTGACGTCGCCGCCGTAGCACTTGGCCAGAACGTTCTTGCGCAACGCCTTGACCGTGGCGCGCGCGATGACGGCGCTGCCGATGGCCGCCTGCACGGCGACTTCGAACATCTGCCGCGGAATGAGCTCCTGCATCTTGTCGACGAGCTCGCGACCGCGCTGATAGGCGCCCTCCCGATGCACGATGATCGACAGCGCATCGACCCGCTCAGCGTTGATGAGGACGTCGAGCTTGACGAGCGGCGCCGCCTGAAAATGCGAGAACTCGTAGTCGAAGGAGGCATACCCGCGGCTCACCGACTTCAACCGGTCGAAGAAGTCGAGTACCACCTCCGCCAGCGGCAGCTCGTAATGCAGGGAGACCTGACTGCCGAGGTACTGCATCTTCTTCTGCGTGCCGCGTTTGTCGTTGCAGAGCTTCAACACCGCCCCGACGTGATCGGGCGGCAGCAGAATGCTCGCGACGATGATGGGCTCGCGGATCTCCTCGATCTCGTTCGAGGGAGGGAGCTTCGCGGGATTGTCGACATATCCCACCGTGCCGTCGGTGCGTGCCACCTCGTACACCACCGTCGGCGCGCTCGTCACCAGGTCGAGCGCGTACTCCCGCTCGAGCCGCTCCTGCACGATGTCCATGTGGAGCAGGCCGAGGAATCCGCAGCGGAAGCCGAACCCCAACGCTCCCGAGACCTCCGGCTCGTAATGCAGCGCCGAGTCGTTGAGCTTCAACTTCGCGAGCGCATCGCGAAAGCTCTCGTAATCCTCGGAATTGACCGGGAACAGGCCCGCGAACACCCGCGGCTTGATCTGCCGGAAACCGGGCAGCGCCGCCGCCGCCGGACGGCTGTCGAGCGTGATGGTATCGCCCACCGGCGCGCCGTCGATCTCCTTGATGCCCGCGACGATGAAGCCGACATCGCCCGCCGCAAGCGACTTTTCCACGACCGGCTTCGGCGTGAACCGACCGAGGCGGTCGACCGCGTGGCTGCGGCCGGTCGATATGACCCGGATCTTCTCGCCGGTCCTGACGCTGCCGTTGACGACCCGCACCAGCGAGACCACCCCGACATAGTTGTCGAACCAGGAGTCGATGATGAGCGCCTGCAGCGGCGCTTGCGGCTCGCCCTTGGGCGGCGGGATGCGCCGGATCAGCGTCTCGAGCAGCTGCGCCACGCCCTCGCCCGTCTTGGCGCTCACCCGTACGGCATCGGAGGCCTCGATGCCGATGATCTCCTCGATCTCGCGCATCACGCGCTCCGGATCGGCCGAGGGCAGATCGATCTTGTTGATGACCGGTAGCACCTCGAGTCCCTGCTCGGTCGCCGTGTAGCAGTTGGCGACACTCTGAGCCTCGACACCCTGCGAAGCGTCTACCACGAGCAGCGCGCCGTCGCACGCGGCGAGGGAACGGGACACCTCGTACGAGAAGTCGACGTGCCCCGGGGTGTCGATCATGTTGAGCTGATAGCGCTCGCCGTCGCGCGCCTGGTAGTAGAGCGTGACGCTTTGCGCCTTGATCGTAATGCCGCGCTCGCGCTCGAGGTCCATCGAGTCGAGCACTTGCGCCTGCATCTCGCGATCCTCGAGCCCACCGCAAAGCTGAATGAAGCGGTCGGCCAGGGTCGACTTGCCGTGATCGACGTGAGCGATGATGGAAAAATTACGTATGAGCCGCATGAACCGGTCTGTCGCGTTGTCGCCGCGCCAGGTATTCAGCGGCCCCCGCAATTATAGCAGTCAGCCCCGCCGCAGCAGGCGCCGGAGCTCTTCGAGATCCAGCCGATGACGGCAGACGACGGTGCCATCGAGAAGCAGCACCGGCACATCGAGCCCGTGGCGACGCTTGAGCACGGGATCCGCATCCACGTCCACGATCTCGATGGGCGGGAGGGACAGGGCCGGCCCGAGCGCCCGCAGCTGCGCAAGCATCTCCTCGCAGAGGTGGCAATCGCGCCGGTGCACGACGGTGAGAACGGCGAGTCCTTCAGCGCGGGGGCGGTGGGTGCGCGAAGGGTCCCCCTCGCAAGGTTCCGAGCAAACTCGGCGGCGGCGCGGACACGGGGGTCCTCTCCGCCTTTACCGAGTCGGCGATGAAGCGCACCGTCTGCGGCGGCACCTCTCCGACCGCGGTCACCTTGTGACCATCGACCACCGTCGAGAAGGCGTATGAGGAGCCCACGCGAGCCGCCTCCACGACCGGCTCCCGACCGGAGGTCTCGACGTGAGTCTCGACGAACACCGATACCGAGGCGAGCCCGTCGGTGAACACGAGGTGGTCGACCGGTCCCGGTCTGCCAGGCATGACCTGTGCGGCGCGCACGGTCATGTGGAAGCCCGGCGGCAGCGGGCTCGCATTCCAGACGGTGCCGTCGCCGGCCACCGCTTGCTTGAGTGAGGCGGAGCCGTTGCGCAGCCAGCGGAAGCCGGCGGTCGAGATGCCCGGCCGGAAGGCCGAATCGGGAATGTGCGAGCGGATCTTCAGGTTCGCGAACACGATCTGCTCGATGACGTTCCCACGCGCATCACAGAGTTGCGTCTTCAGCGGCATTGCCGTCGAGTCGTCGATCCACAGGCGGTAACCGTAGCGGTATTGATCCCGCGGCATCACGGTGATGAGGTGGGTCTCGTGCCTATTGAAGCGCATGCGACCACCTTCCTTGATGTCGTAGAACCGCGCGGTCTGTCCATTGATCGCGGGAAAGCCACCGAGGAGCGAGACTTTGGCCGGCGTGCGCTCGACCAGCACGACACGCTTGTCGGGAAAATAACAGGCGAGGTTCGAGCCCGTGCGGATGAACTCCCGCCCGGAGCCATCGAGAGATACGAGCCGCTCGGAAACCGTGCCGTTCTCGACGCGGTGGATGATGCGCAGCATCTCCACCTTGCCGCCCTGCCAGTGCGCGAAAGTGCCATCGTAGTTGAGCGTGGTGAGCGCGTGGTTCATGCGCTCGAGCCACTTTGCCGGCTCATCGGCGCTCGCCACACCGGCGAGTGCCAGGGCGACTGCCAGCCAGCCGATACGCTCGCTACTTCGGATTCTGGATCGCATTGCCTTGCACGTGCTGAGTTCGCTGATCCGACCCGGCGGACGTGCTGGAGGTTCCCGGCTCACTCACCATCAGCGCCGAGAGGAGATTTCCGCGGCTGACCGGCCAGGAGTAGGCGCTGTGGGCCACGACGTAGTCGGCGAGCTCCGTGGCGGGTACGACCATCATGGGCCGCTGCTGGAGCGGTGGCACGACGAAGCTGTCGGGCGCCGCGGGGCGGGCCGACGGCGCCGGAGCCGAGCTGCTCGCTACCACGACGGGTGCCGCGACGGTGGAATGCTCGGGCAGCGCCTGCGAGCGCAGCCAGAGAATCGAGGCCGCCGCCACACCGGCCGCGAGCCCCGCCCCGGCGAGCGGCTGCCACCAGGGGAACGCCGCTCCTTGGCGGCTCGATCGCGCCGCATCGCCCGACAGCGCCGGCTCGCTCGAGAGCGCTGCGCTCACGCGGCCGGCGATCGTGCCATCGAGCGTAACGCCCCGCTCGGCGCGGATCACTGCCCCGATCACGGCATATCGACCCCAGCGAGCCTTGAGCTCCGTATCCCGGGAGAGTCGCCGCGCGAGCAGCTCGCACTCGGCCGCGGGCAGCTCGTTGTCGAACATGGCCGAAAGCTGGCTGTCGAGCTCTTCGTTCATCCCAGCTCCTCGGCGCGGCCGAGACCGCCTTCGAACACTTCACGCAGGCGCCGGTCGATCGCCTCGCGCGCCCGGAAGATGCGCGAGCGCACGGTACCGACCGGACAGGCCATTGCCGCGGCGATCTCCTCGTACGAGAGGCCCTCGAGCTCTCGCAGCACGATGGCGGTGCGCAGATCCTCGGGCAGCGCATCGATCGCGGCGTTGACGGTGGAGCGGATCTCGTCAGTCAGCACCAGCCCCTCGGGGGTTTCGGAATCCTTCATCCGGCCTTGCATATCGTATGACTCATCGGTATCGATACTGTTGCGGTCGACGTTGTATTCGATGGGGCTGCGGTCGCGCGAGACCACCGCGTTCTTGGCGGTGTTGATCGCGATCCGGTAAAGCCACGTGTAAAAGGCGCTGTCGCCGCGGAACTGCGGCAGAGCGCGGTAGGCCTTGATGAAGGCCTCTTGGGCGATGTCCTCGGCTTCGGCCGGGTTGCGGACATAACGCATGACCAGTTTGACGAGTTTGTGCTGGTACTTGAGCACCAGCACGTCGAACGCACCCTTGTCGCCGCGCTGCACACGGCGAACCAGGCTCAGATCGCTTGCATCGGCGCTCATTCGCGCCCTCTCCTGCCGGTAAGGCCGCGGCGCCGCGACCTGAATAGACCCCGAACCCTCATCGAAGTTCAGCGCCGGTGCCAGATCGTTGCCGCCGGCATCCTTGGTGAAATTGGACTCGGTCAAGTGCTTTCAAGTCCGATGATGCGCCGATTCCAGGGGGTTTCCCAGGGGTGTCCCATGCCTCACAGGGGTAGAGGGGCCGCGCATTCCGCGATCCGCGTCACGAGCGCCGCCATGGCCGGCTCCACGGGCACCGCGCCCCCGAGGAAATAGCCGGCAAGCTCCGGGTCCGGGTGGTCGAGCAGCTTCGCGAACAGCTGGCGCTCGCCCGCGTTCGCTTGCGGCAGCACGGCCGCCGCATAACGCTCGAGCACGACGTCGAGCTCCTTCATGCCGCGGCGGCAGCGCCAGAGGAGAGCGCGGGCTTCAGCGTCCATCTCCTTAACTCTGCCGCTCGACCAGCATCCGCTTGATCTCGGCGATCGCCTTCGCGGGATTGAGGTCCTTCGGGCACACATCAGTGCAGTTCATGATCGTGTGGCAGCGATAGAGCCGGAACGGATCCTCGAGCGCATCGAGCCGCTCGCCGGTCTCCTCGTCGCGGCTGTCGATGATCCAGCGATAGGCCGCCAGCAATGCCGCCGGCCCGAGGAAGCGCTCGCTGTTCCACCAGTAGCTCGGACATGCCGTCGAGCAGCACGCGCACAGGATGCAGGCGGCGGGCCGGTCGATCCTCTCCTGCTCCGCCTTCGATTGCAGCCGCTCGCGATCGGGCGGCGGCGGCGTGTGGGTGACGAGCCAGGGCTTCACCGAGGCGTACTGCGCGTAGAAGTTCGTGAGATCCGGCACCAGATCCTTTATCACCGGCATGTGCGGTAGTGGATAGATGCGGATGCCGCTCCCGGGGAGATCCTCCATCGCGGTGGTGCACGCCAGACGATTGATGCCATCGATGTTCATCGCGCACGAGCCGCAGATGCCCTCGCGGCAGGAGCGGCGGAAGGTCAATGAAGAGTCGATGCCGCCTTTGATCTGAATCAGCGCATCGAGCACCATCGGCCCGCATCCGGTCATGTCGAGCTCGAAGCTATCGACCCTCGGGGTCTCCCCCGAAGTGGGATCGAAGCGATAGATGCGGAACGTGCGCACCTTGCGCGCACCGGCCGGCGCCTTGTGAGTCACACCCTTGCGGATGCGGGAGTTGGGCGGGAGTCGGAATTGAGCCATCGATAGCCTTGACAGTCAGTACGTGCGCGCCTTCGGCGGAATCGTCTGCACATCGCCGCTCAGCGTATTGAGATGCACCGGCCGATAATCGAAGCGCACGCGCCCCGGTCCCTCGACCCAGGCCAGGGAGTGCTTGAGCCAGCGCTCATCATCGCGCTGCGGGAAATCCTCGCGCGCGTGCGCGCCACGGCTCTCGGTACGGTTGGCGGCGGAGTGAATGGTCGCCGTCGCCTGCAGGAGCAGGTTCTCGAGCTCCATCGTCTCGACGAGATCGGTGTTCCAGATGAGCGAGCGGTCCATGACCCTCACATCCGAGAAAGCCTCGAAGGTCTGCGCCAGCCTGCGCGCTCCCTCCTGCAAGGACTCGCCGGTACGGAACACCGCCGCATCCCTTTGCATGACCTTCTGCATCTCGAGGCGAATGGCCGCCGTCGGGCGCGAGCCCTGCGCGTGGCGCAGTCGATCGAGGCGGGAGAGCGCGGGCTCCGCGGCGTCCTTCGGCAGCGGCGCGTGCCTCGTTCCCGGCCGGACGAGCTCCGCGCAGCGACGCGCGGCCTGCCGGCCGAAGATGACCAGATCGAGCAGGGAGTTGGAGCCCAGGCGGTTCGCGCCATGGACGGAGACGCAGGCCGTCTCCCCCACCGCCATGAGACCCGGCACTACCGCATCGGGATCGCCGGCCCTCGGGGCCACGACCTCGCCATGAAAATTGCACGGCACGCCGCCCATGTTGTAATGGACCGTGGGCAGCACCGGGATCGGTTGCCTGGTGACATCGACGCCCGCGAAGATGCGGGCGGACTCCGCGATGCCGGGCAAGCGCTCGTGGATCACCTCGGGACCGAGGTGCTCGAGGTGCAGGTGGATGTGGTCGTGCTCGGCGCCGACGCCGCGACCTTCGCGGATCTCGATCGTCATGGCGCGGCTGACGACATCGCGCGAGGCCAGGTCCTTGGTGTTGGGAGCGTAGCGCTCCATGAAGCGCTCGCCTTTCGAGTTGGTGAGATAGCCGCCTTCGCCGCGCACCCCCTCCGTGATGAGGCAGCCGGCGCCGTAGATGCCGGTCGGATGGAACTGCACGAATTCCATATCCTGGAGGGGCAAGCCCGCGCGCAGCACCATGGCATTGCCGTCGCCGGTGCAGGAGTGCGCGGAGGTGCACGAGAAGTACGCGCGTCCATAGCCGCCGGTCGCGAGAATGGTCATGTGCGCGCGGAAGCGGTGGACTTTGCCCTCGGTCATGTCGAGCGCGATGACGCCGCGGCAGACTCCATTCTCCATCATGAGATCGATCGCGAAGTATTCGAGGAAGAAGGTCGCGGAGCGGCGGATCGACTGCTGATACAGCGTGTGCAACATCGCGTGGCCGGTGCGGTCGGCGGCGGCGCAAGTGCGCTGGGCGATCCCTTTGCCGAAGTGCGTGGTCATGCCGCCGAAGGGCCGCTGGTAGATGCGCCCCTCCTCCGTGCGCGAGAACGGCACGCCATAGTGCTCGAGCTCGATCACCGCCGCCGGCGCCTCCTTGCACATGAGCTCGATCGCATCCTGATCGCCCAGCCAGTCCGACCCCTTGACCGTGTCGTACATGTGCCAACGCCAGTCGTCCTCGCCCATGTTACCGAGAGCCGCGCTGATACCGCCCTGGGCGGCAACGGTGTGGCTTCGTGTCGGGAAGAGCTTGGTGATGCAGGCGGTCGAGAGTCCCGCTTCCGCGAGCCCGAGCGTCGCGCGTAGCCCCGAGCCACCCGCTCCTATCACGATGATGTCGTAGGTGTGATCGATGAGCTCGTAGGCGTTGCGAGGCCCGGCCGATTTTGTCACGCGGCGCCCCCCAGCCCCACCTTGAGGATGGCGAGCACCGCAGCGGCCGCCACGACGACATGAAAGAAGGTGACGAGCGTCAGCGTCAGCGCCCTGGTGCCGCTGCCGTGCACGTAATCCTCCACCACCACGCGCACACCGAGCTGCGAATGCCAGCTGGCCGTGAGCACGAGCAGGATGAGGAACACCATCGTCCAGAGTTGCCCGATCCAGGCGGTGACCGTCGCATCATCGAGCGAGGGGAGCGACAGCACCGAGACGACGAACCAGACAGTGAGCGGCACCAGCGCCACCGAGCTGAGGCGCTGCACCCACCAGTGATGCACTCCATCCTTCGCGGAGCCTTGCCCGAGAACCCGGGCGAGCGGACTGCGCAGGCTCATGGCGCGCGCGCTCCGGCGTGCAGCGCCCACCAGGTGAGGCCCACGAAGAGCAGGGTGCCGGCGATCGCCACCAGCCAGGCGCTGCGCTGCGACTGCGCCCGCTCCAGCCCATGCCCGGTGTCCCACACCAGGTGGCGGATGCCGGCGATCAGATGATAGGAGAAGGTGGCGAGCAGAAGGGCGTAGACCGCCTTGAGCAGATCGAGCGAGAGCACCTCGCGTGCGCCCCGGTAAGCCGCCGGGCCGCTCGCGATCGCAACCAGCCAGTAGACGAGCAGAATGAGTCCCGCGGAGAGTACGAGCCCGGTGGCGCGGTTGACAATGGAGGTCAGCAGGGTATAGCGGTACATCCTGTACACAGTCAGGTGCGGCGAGAGCGGTCTTTCAGTCATAGGCGGCTTCGCGGGCTAGAAATCGATGCAGCGTCCTTTGCGCTCCCAGTCACCGAAGCGCGTAGGCTCGGGACCCGGAGGTCCGCCGATCTCGCGTCGGGGCTCGGCGGCTGCCACGTCGGCAAGATCCGAGGTAAGGCGGCGGCGAGAATCGGTGGCGGAAGGCGGAACGGAAGGCGGAGTCGCGCAGTTCTTCTCTGGATTGATCTGCATATTTTACAAGTGTGCCAGAATTCAGCTCCGGCGGCCATGAAGCCGCTTCCCGCCGCCACGCCAAAGTAGTCATCATCAGTCACATGAATGCCGGTCACTTCCAGTCGGTCGAGCTCGACGATCTCGGTGCGCTGCGTATCGCGGGCGCCGACGCCGTTCGCTTCCTGCAGGGGCAACTGTCGAATGACCTCGCGCGCCTGAGCACCGAGCGCTCCGCCCTCGCGGGCCTCCACAACCCCCAGGGCCGCACGATCGCACTGCTGCGCATCGTGCAGCTCGCGCCGGATGATCTGCTGGCGCTCCTGCCGCTCGAGTTGACCGCCACGGTGGCCGCTCGTCTCTCGAAGTACGTGCTGCGCGCCAGGGTGAAAGTGACCGATGAGTCGCCGAGCTGGCGCATCAGTGGCCTCGTCGCCTCGAGTGCCGTGACGCCCTCACCGCCTGGCGCGTTTCCAACCATCGCCGGTGCGCAACATCGGCTCGGCGATCGCCTTCTACTCTGCGTGGGCGAGCAACCCGGACGTTGGCTCATGATCGCGCGCGCGGGCGCCGAAGCTCCGGCGAATCAGGACCTGCCGGCGCGCACCCCGGCGAGCCGCGACACGTGGCGTCAGCTCGACATCATCGCCGGGCTGCCGCAGGTCTACGGCGCGACCTCGGAGCAGTTCGTCGCCCAGATGTTGAATCTCGATATAGTCGGCGCGATCGCTTTCGACAAGGGCTGTTACACGGGTCAGGAGGTGATCGCGCGCGCGCACTACCGGGGCCGCGTGAAGCGTCGACTGCAGCGCTTCAGGTCGCGAAGGCCCCTCGACCTCAAGCCGGGCGACAACGGCGAGCTGACCGATGGCCGGGCCTTCAAGGTGGTCGAGGCGGTGCGCCTGGAGGATGGTCGCTGTGAGTTTCTCGCGGTCGCCCCGCTGCCGAGCGTCGAGCCGGAACTCTCTGCCGCCACGCAACCGGATGCGGTGCTGGAACGTGTCAGCGCGCCGCTCGGCGCTCGACCCGCTCGAGCCGGATCGGCCGCGCTGGCGCGCACCAACGTCGGCGCGCCCGCCACGGGGGCCGCCCTGCACGCCGCCGTGCCCACGGAGCTCAGCGCCACCGGGGCGTTCTGGGCGCCCTTTGCGACTGCGCCGGCAGGACCCCGACGCGCAGGCGCCGCCACGCTGCCGGCGAGCCTCACGGGCGAGTTGCCACCCGACATCGAGCGCCTGGACCTGCCTTACGCGCTTCCCGACTGAACGATCAGGCGCAGGGAGGTGCCCCGCCGCCGCAGGTTGCCGCAAGACCCCGTGACTCGAGCGTGCGGCCGAAGACGCCGATCGGCGCGTCGGGGCTCTTCGGGCGATTCATTCCGGACGCAGGTGCGGAAAGAGGATGACGTCCCGGATGGAGGGAGAGTCCGTAAAGAACATCACCACGCGATCGATACCGACGCCGAGGCCCGCCGTGGGTGGCATGCCGTACTCGAGGGCGCGGATATAGTCGGCGTCGTAGAACATGGCTTCCTCATCGCCCCGGTCCTTGCGCGCGACCTGCGCGCGAAAGCGCGCGGCCTGATCCTCCGGATCGTTGAGCTCGGAGAAGCCGTTGGCGAGCTCGCGACCGGCGAGGAAGAACTCGAAACGATCCGTCAGGAAAGGATCGGCATCGTTGGCGCGGGAGAGCGGCGAGACCTCAGCCGGATAGGCGTGCACGAACGTCGGCTCGAGGAGCGTGTGCTCGGCGGTTTTCTCGAAGATCTCGATCTGCAGCTTCCCCAGGCCATCGTGTGGCTGTACGGGAATGCCGAGCCGCTCGCAGAATCTGCGCAGGTACTGCGCATCGCGCAGTGATAACGGATCGAGTCCGGCGTTGTTCTCGAGGATCGCCTGCTCCACCGTCACTCGACGAAACGGCCGCGCGAGGTCGTACTCGCGCCCCTGATACTTCACTCTTTGCGAGCCGTGGATCGTATCGGCGAGCCCGCGCAGCGCCTTCTCGATCCAGTCCATCAGGGCGCCGTAATCGGCGTAGGCGAGGTAGAGCTCGAGCATGGTGAATTCCGGGTTGTGCTGGGTCGAGAGCCCCTCGTTGCGGAAGTTGCGGTTGATCTCGTATACGCGCTCGAATCCGCCGACCACCAGTCGCTTCAGATACAGCTCCGGCGCGATCCGAAGATACATGTCGAGCCCGAGCGCGTTGTGATGGGTCGCGAACGGCCGCGCCGCCGCGCCCCCGGGGATGGGCTGCATCATCGGCGTCTCGACCTCGAGGAAATCGAGCGCGTCGAGAAAATCACGCAGATAGCGGATGATCCGCGCGCGCATCCGAAAGACGTTGCGACTCGCCTCGTTGACGATCAGATCGACGTAGCGCTGGCGGTAGCGCGTCTCGATATCGGCAAGCCCGTGCCACTTGTCCGGCAGCGGCCGCAGCGACTTCACCAGTAGGCGCAGGCTCTCTACCCGCACCGAGAGCTCGCCGGCATTCGTTCTGAACAGCATGCCGGTGGCGCCCACTATGTCGCCGATGTCCCAGGTCTTGAACTCCGCGTACGCTTCAGCTCCGACCGCATCCTTCTGCAGGAAGAGCTGGATCTGGCCGGTCCGGTCCGCGATGTTGGCGAAGCTCACCCTGCCCTGGCCGCGCCTGAGGAGCATGCGGCCGCCGACGCTGACCCGCGTCGGGTTGGCTTCGAGCCATTCGCGATCGCGCTCGCCGAAGGCGCTCTGCAGCTCCCCGGCGAGCGCGGTGCGGCGGAAGTCGTTGGGGAAGGCGGGGCCGCGCGTGCGCAGTTCCGCAAGCTTGCCGCGGCGCTCCGCAATCAGCTTGTTCTCGTCGCCGCCAGTGCCGCCGTCGCCGGAGCCACCGTCTCGCTGTTTGTCTGTCATGTAGGTTACAGGCCCGCCTTGAGCGAGGCCTCCATGAATTGATCGAGATCGCCGTCGAGCACGGCGGTGGTGTTACCCACCTCGACACCGGTGCGCAGGTCCTTGATGCGCGACTGGTCGAGCACGTAGGAGCGGATCTGGTTGCCCCAGCTCACATCCGATTTCGAGTCCTCGAGCACCCGGGCGGCGGCGTTGCGCTTGTTCACTTCAAGCTCGTAAAGCTTGGCCTTCAGCATCTTCATGGCCGTCGAGCGGTTCTTGTGCTGACTGCGCTCGTTCTGGCACGCCACCACGATGCCGGTGGGCAGGTGGGTGATGCGCACCGCCGACTCGGTCTTGTTGACGTGCTGGCCGCCGGCGCCGGAGGAGCGGTAAACATCGGTCTTCAGGTCGGCGGGGTTGATGTCGATCTCGATCTCATCGTCGATCTCGGGCGATACGAACACGGAGGCGAAAGAGGTATGCCGCCGGTTGCCGGAGTCGAACGGCGACTTGCGCACCAGCCGATGCACCCCGGTCTCGGTCCGCAGCCAACCATAAGCGTACTCACCCTGCAACTCGATGGTGGCGCTCTTCACTCCCGCCACCTCTCCGGGATTGGAGTCGATGACCTCGCAGGAGAAGCCGTGAGCGGCCCCCCAGCGCAGATACATGCGCAGGAGCATTTGCGCCCAGTCCTGTGCCTCCGTGCCGCCGGCACCCGCCTGGATGTCGAGAAAGGCGCTGTGCGAGTCCATCTGCCCGCGGAACATGCGCTTGAGCTCGAGGCGCCGCACATCGCCCTCGAGCCGCTCGGCATCCCGGTCGACGTCGCGCGCCGCGGCCTCATCACCCTCCGCTTCGGCGAGCTCGAGGAGCTCCGTCGCATCGGCAATGCCCTTGGCGGTGCGATCGAGCTGCGTGACGTCGGCGGTGAGTCGCGCGCGCTCCTTGCCGAGCTCCTGCGCGCGCTCCGGCTGGGACCAGACGGCCGGGTCCTCGAGCTCCCGCCCTACCTCCTCGAGGCGCTCTTTCTTGTGGTCGTACTCAAAGAAACCTCCGTAGCGAGGCGGTGCGCTCGCCCAGGTCTTTGAGGTGGCGCTTGAGCTGATTGACTTCCATATTGAGAGCCGTGAGAAGCGGTGCCGTGAGGAAGCCCGGCATGCTACGGCGCTCAGAACTGCACCGCAACTCCGAGATTCACCACCGGATACCAGCGCAGGATGTCCGCCTTGTCGCGAAGCTTCTGCTCCTCGGTGGCGACGTTGCCCTGAATCTGCTGACAGAGCGGCGAGCCCGGCGGTGCGGCCGCGCCGCACTGCGCCGTCAGGAAAACGCTCGGGGTTCCGCCATAGATGGCGCCGATGTCGAGGAGGAAGTGAACGCGGCCGCTTTCGCCGGCCGGATTTCCCCAGCCGAAGCCCACATAAGGGGAGACCGAGTTGCCGAACTTGAGCTCACCGGTGAGCGAGCCGAGCTGGGAGCTCGAATAGGTCGTGCCATTGATGGTATAGAAACCCTGACTCGGCCGTCCGATGACATCGAGCTGCGTACCGTTGCCGGCGACGCCCGCCGTCAGGTGAAAGCCTCCCTGGAACACGTACCAGTCGAGAAGCCCGGTGACGGTTCTGAGTTTCAGGCGACCGTCATAGTCGACATCCGACGTGTCGATCGTGTGATTGACGTTGAAGCCGGCGAAGCCGACACGCATGCCGAAGGATGGCGAGAGACCGAGATCCAGGTCCAACCCCACGCCTGGAGTGCCGGCGCGCACCGCCACCGCAAAATCCGGAGTCGCCGCCGCCGAAGCCGGCGGTCGACCGAGGCAAGCCAGCATCAACGCCACCGCGACACCCGCTGCAATGGCTTTGTGAGCCAAGACGACCTCCCGCGCGGACCCGCCGCGGCGAGCAAACGTTAGCCGAACCCGTCAACCCGCACTGCGACGCCGTTCACGCCGGGAAGGAGCACAACAGCTAGCGTCGCCAGAGAGCTACAACACCGGCAACACGTGATCCACCAGCAGCTGCAGCCGCCTCTCGCCCAGATACTCATTGACATCCAGCCGGTAGACGAGCTGCAGGGAGCCCTCCGGCAGCGTGAAGGCCGCCGCATCCTCGATGTGATTGAAAGCGATGGCATCGAAGGAGCGGCCCGTGCGCGGCAATTCGAGCCACATCTTCAGATGCCGATTTCCGACCACCCGGGCACTGCGGATCGAGAACACACCGTCGAAGGAGGGCTCGGGGAAGGCTTGACCCCAGGGGCCGCCGGCGCGCAGCGCGTTCGCCGTCTCGAGCGCGATCTCCTCCACGGTGAGCTCGCCATCGGTCTCGATCGCATCGCTCGGCCCGCACTGCGCGGCCCAAGCGGCCACCTCCTCATCGAAGGCGCGCGCGAAGAAATCGAGCTTGGAGCGCTCGAGTGACAGACCGGCCGCCATCGCGTGGCCGCCGAATCTGTCGATGAGCTGCGGATGGCGGGCATCGATATTGGCGAGCACGTCGCGGATGTGAATGCCCGGCATCGAGCGGCCCGAGCCGCGCAGCTGCCCCTCTCCTGCGCTCGCAAAGGCGATCACCGGCCGGCGGATGCGCTCCTTGATGCGGCTCGCGACCAACCCGACGACACCCTGATGCCAACTCTCGTCGAAGAGGCACACGCCGCTGCGCTGCAGGGCGCGCGGTCCCGGATCGCGCAGCCGCCGCACCGCCGTGAGGGCCTCCGCCTGCATGCGCGCCTCGATCGACCGGCGCTCCTGATTGAGCTCATCGAGACGCGTGGCGAGCGCCGCGGCCGCGGCCGGCTCATCGGCGAGCAGACATTGGATTCCCACGGTCATGTCATCGAGTCGACCCGCGGCGTTCAGGCGCGGCGCGACCGCAAAGGCGAGATCGGCCGCAATGAGACCCTCGAGGGGCCGACCCGCGATCTCAAGCAGCGCGCGGATGCCGGTGGCGCAGCGACCCGCGCGGATGCGCTTCAGTCCCTGGGCGACGAGCACCCGGTTGTTCGCATCGAGCGGCACCAGATCGGCGACCGTGCCGAGAGCGACCAGGTCGAGAAACTCCGCGGCCCCGGGGGCGCCCGGCGGCGCGAGCCGCTCCTCGTCCAGCCGCCGCTTCAACGCGGCCATCACATAGAAGGCCACGCCGACGCCCGCCAGGGCGCGACTCTTGAAGAGACTGCCGGTCAGGTTGGGATTGACGATGACGTTGGCGGCGGGCAGCTCGGTGCCCGGCAGATGATGATCGGTGATCAGCACATCGATGCCGCGCGAGCGCGCCTCGGCGACCCCGGCGGCGCTCGAAACGCCGTTATCGACGGTGATGATGACCGAGGGAGCGCGTCCGGCGGCGAGCCGCACGATCTCGGGTGTGAGGCCGTAGCCGAACTCGAATCTGTTCGGCACGAGGAAGTCGACGGCGGCGAAGCCCCATGCGGTGAGCGCCCGGACGACGAGCGCGGTGCTGGTTGCCCCATCGGTATCGAAATCCCCGATCACGAGCACCCGGCCCGCCGCCCGATGCTCGAGGAGCAGGTCCACGGCCGCGGCGATACTTTCGAGCGTGCTCACCGGCAGGAGACGATCGAGCGAGAGATCGAGATCGCCGGCGCTGCGTACCCCGCGGGCGAGATATACGCGGTGCAGCACCGGATGGAGTCCCGCTCCGAGTGGGGCCACCTCCTCCGCGCGCGCCCCGCGCCGCACGACCCGCAGATTCAAGCGAGTCCCTCGAGAGCCGTCCGTTTGCGCCGCCACAGGCGCCAACGGTCCGCCGCACGAATACTGAAGCACCGATCATTGGCCAGCAGCTGCAGCCGCTCAAGCTCGCCGCGATGGAGCGCATCGAGCGACGGCGAGATGAGCCGGCGGTCGATTTCCGCCACCGCATCCGCGAGACCCCAGGAAGCTTCTGTCTGCAGCAATTCGGCAATCTCCATTACGCCGAGCGCGCGCTGCACGCGCGGCTCACCGACCACCGCCCGCCAGTCTACCGGCATCGGCTGGGTTTCTCCCCCCGCAAGCCGCCAGAGACCCTGAACATAGACATCCGATCCGAACGCTGCATCGGGGAGCTCACGCGAAGCGGTGGGAGGCGAGTGAGCGGGCGCGCCGCCGCCCCACACCCACAGTGTTGCAATCCCCGGAGCGCCCCGCTGTGCGCGTCGCGCGTTGATGGCATGCGCGTGCAGCCACATCTCGATCTCCGCACTCAGACGGCGCAGTGCCGGAGCGCCTTCCCCGACCGCGAGCGCCTCGTCGATCGAGGTCAGCAGCATCCGTGCGGGCTCGGTGGTCATTGAGGGCGCCGCTCCCGTGGGCCCGGAGAGGATCAGCTCGCCGCTTGCGAGTGGGTGCAGATCGAACCCCGAATCGCGAAAGGCGTCCCGGAAACTCACCGCCAGCTCTTCGCATTCGCGGGGCCCCAGGTGAAGGATGCTGCGCCGATCGAAATGCACGCTCGTGAGGCCGGCGATCAGATGCAGCGGCGTTGCGAGCCATACCGCTCGACTCGCGAGCGCCCCCGCAAGCGGCGCTGCCGCGACACTCGCGGGAGCCTCACCGGCATACTGCGCAAGACCCGCCCAACGCGCGACCCACGCGCGCCAATCTTCGTGCAGAGTCTTGCGCCCAGCGAAGCGCGCGAGATGCTCCAGGCCGGGTGCTGCGCTCGCGTCAGAAAGCGGCGAGCCTGCCGGCGACGGTACATCCCGTACCACGGCAGCGGCTTGTGACTGACCGGTGAGCTCCGGCTTAAGGTACAGATCCGTAACGACGATGACGATCTCGCGCACGGGCGTATCCTAGCCGTCTATGAAGTTCACTTTGGAGAGCAGTTCGCGAGTGAACGTGGTGCGCGCCTACTCGCGGACTGAGCTGCGGATCGGCGAGGAGTGCGTACGCTCGAGCTGCATCGTGTCCGCCGACCGGCTGATCACCGATTGGCCGCCCCTACGCCTCGAAGCTCTGACCCCAGAGCACCTTACGGCGATCTTCGCGCTTCAGCCTGAGGTCGTACTGCTCGGTACCGGCGAGCGGCAGCGCTTTCCGCCGGCGGACATCCGCGCCGCATTCGTGGCGCGATCCGTGGGACTCGAGGTGATGGATCTCGGAGCGGCCTGCCGCACTTACAACATTCTGGTGCAGGAGGAGCGGCGCGCCGTGGCGGCCTTGTTCCTGGAGTAGTCTTCTTCCGGCGGCAAAACCGCCGGAAGAAGACACAGGGGGAGGGGCATCAAACAACCGACCCACCGTCCTAAGCTGACAGACTCGGACGGCGGCATGCTTTTCTTCTTGTGCGTCGCTGTTGTTGCTTTTCTTGCGGCCTCCCCTCCTCCCTGTGCCCTCTTCCGGCTGCTCTGCGGTGGATCGCGCCGACTGTCGGCGCTAAGCGACAGGGCGCCATGTTAAGCAGGTCACAGTTCCCTTCGCAACTATATATTTTAAAATTGTTCTATTTCATTAAGTTATGAAATAAAGTTAAGTTTAACTCTATATTGCGATCACCCCGTACCCCCCAGAAGCGGTACGAACGTCACCGGTCCCAGCGACTCCCGATCGATTCGCTGCTCGCGGCGGGTGAAACGCATCAGCTCCTGCTCGCCTTCGGGACCGACGGGCACGAGTAGTCGGCCACCCAGCTGAAGCTGCTGGAGCAGCGCCTCGGGAACGACGAGCGGTGCGGCGGCAACGAGGATGCCGTCAAACGGCGCCTGCGATTTCCAGCCCGCGCTGCCATCGCCGTGCCGGAACCTGACATTGCGGATGCCGAGCTCCTTCAGTCGCTCCTTGGCGCGATCCAGCAGCGGCGCGATGCGCTCGATGGTGTAGATCCGCTCGATGAGCGGTGCCAGCACGGCGGTTTGGTAGCCACAGCCGGTGCCGACCTCGAGCACGCGCTGCGGCGGCCCACTCTCGAGGAGGGCCTCGGTCATGCGCGCGACGATGTAGGGTTGTGAGATCGTCTGTCCGAAACCGATCGGCAGCGCCGTGTCCTCGTAGGCGCGGCTGCCAAGCGCCTCGTCGACGAAGATGTGACGCGGCACGTTGCGGATGCGGTCGAGCACCGCGAAGCTCGTGATGCCCTGCTCGCGCAGGCGCTGGACGAGCCGGTCGCGCGTGCGCGCCGAGGTCATGCCGATACCCGAGAACCGCAGATCAGGCATGGATGCCTTCCAGCCAGTGCTGCAGCGCAGGCAGAGCGGAATGGCGTGTGAGATCGATCTGTAGCGGTGTCACCGACACGAAGCCCTGGGCGATGGCTTCGAAGTCGCTGCCGGGTCCGGCATCCTGCTCCGGTCCCGCCGGTCCCACCCAGTACACCGGTCGTCCGCGAGGATCGTGCGCGGGCAGGATGGGCTCGGAGCGGTGCCGAAATCCGAGCCGCGTGCTGCGGAAACCCCGCAGCGCCGCAAAAGATACGTTGGGCACGTTGACGTTGAGGATGAGCGTCGGCTCGAGCGGGCTGCGCACGAGCTGACCCACCAGATCTCGGGCAACCTGCGCCGCGGTCTCGAAATGGGCCTCGCCATCGGGCGCCGTGCACAAGGAGATCGCGATCGTGGGGAGCCCGAGAAACCGGCCCTCGATCGCGGCCGCCACCGTCCCGGAATAGAGCACGTCGTCACCCAGATTCGCGCCATCGTTGATGCCCGAAACCACCATGTCATGCTCGTAATCAAACAACCCTGAGATGGCCAGGTGCACGCAGTCAGTCGGTGTGCCCTGGACGTAGTAGATGCCGGGCTCGGCCTCGAACACCCGCAGCGGCACATCAAGTGTGAGGGAGTTGCTCGCGCCGCTGCGGTTGCGGTCCGGCGCCACGATGGTGATCTTGGCGATGCCGGCGAGAGCCTCCTTGAGGAGGCGGATGCCGCGGGAGCGGTAACCGTCATCGTTGCTGACGAGAATCTTCAAGGTTCTGATTGTGGTATTGCCTTGCCATGCCGGGCCCGAGGCCCCTTAAGACCCGTGTTCGCAACGGGCAGAGCCCCGCGAAGCGCGCCTAACTATACTGGAAGCAAAGTTCCACGGAGCTAGCGTGAGTCCCAGAAAGCCGAAACAGCCTGCCGATGACTCCGCCGCCCGTGCGGATGCGGCTCCTGAAGCGGCACGCGCGGACGAGGCGCGGTTATTCCGCGAAGCCGTTCGGGACGTCAAGCCGCTCGGGCGTTCCGATCAAGGGACCGCTCATCCGCAAAAGCGCAGGCGGCGTCCGCGTGCGGCGGCGCGCTTCGCCCATGCCGACCGGTTCGCCGTGCTCGAGGAAAGTCTGTCCAGTGACATCATCGACCCCGCGCTGGCCGGTGGCGAGGAGCTCGTCTTCCACCGTGCGGGAATTCAATCCTCGGTGCTGCGCAAACTGCGCCGGGGTGACTACCGCGTTCAGGGGGAGATCGACCTGCATGGCCTCAACGTGAGCGAGGCGAAGCAGGCACTGCGGGAGTTCCTGGCCTTGGCGCTGATGCGCCAGTGGCGGTGCGTGCGCATCGTGCACGGCAAAGGGCTTCGCTCCGGGCACCGCGGGCCGGTGCTCAAGGGAATGGTTGGGGCGATGCTGTGCAAGATCGGTCCGGTGCTGGCGTACGTCTCGGCGCGCCAGGTCGACGGCGGGACTGGCGCGCTCTATGTGTTGCTCTCATCGTAGCCGCCCGCGAGCGCGAAGAGCTCACGCAGCACCGCCGTGGCATACGCGCCGCGGCTCAATCGGAACTCGAGAATGATGCAGTCGGAGGCGTCGGGGTCCCGCCGCCAGCGCAGATCCCGGACCGCCAGACGCAGGCTCCGCCGCTCCTGCTTCATGCCGGCCGCCCCGACGAGCTCGCACGCGGCGGGAAAGGCCGCCGCGATGCGCCGCTCGAGCTCCAACACCCGCCCCCCGCTCGGCGGCGAGCCGCTCCCCCACAACGGGCCGGTCGGGTGAATGTCGAGCCGCGCGCATCGGGCCGCGATTGTCTGATCGGCCGCCTCGACGGGAAAATGGCTCGCGCGGCCATCGAGGCTGGCGAGGTCACCCGGCTCGAGGTGCTCCCAACTGCCATCGCCGACGCGCTCGGCGAGCACGGCATTGAAGAGGAGACTGCGCGCCGCCGAAAGCACGAAGCCGCGCTCAACCGGCTTCAGCGCGCACAAACCGCCACTGATGCGCTGCAGGTTGCCCGCGTCCCGGCCGAAGCGCTGCGGCCCGAAGTAGTTCGGCACCCCGCGTGACCCGATCGCGGCGAGTCGGCTCGTCAGCCGCTCGTCGGCCACATCGGTCGCGCGCACCCGGATGACGAAGCCGTTGCCGGCGAGCGCTCCGCGCGGAAGCTTGCGCGAGTGCGGATGGGCCTCGAGCACCTCGAACTCGCCGCTGCGCACCAGCGCCCACTCCGCCGGTGAGAGGCGTGAATGTGGTACGGTGAACCACTGCACCGCGACCGCGCGCCGGTCCTTCAGGCCGGCATAGCCGACATCCGCCGCCCGGCAGCCGCAGACGCTCGCGAGCTGCCGCGCGACCCATTGGGTGTTGGCATTGCGCTTGCGCACCTTGAGCAGCACGTGCTGGCCGGCCCCGGCCGGCGCGAAGCCAAGTTGCTCCTCGACGAGGAAATCCTCCGGCCGCGTGCGCAGGTGTCCGGCACCGAGTGGCTCGCCGTGGACCCGCGGCGGCTCGAGCGCCGCCTCAAGCGACATCGATCAGGAGCACCACGGCGTGCGCGGCGATGCCTTCCGCCCGTCCGAGAAAGCTGAGCTTCTCGGTGGTCGTCGCCTTTACATTGACCTGCTCGACAGTCACCTCCAGGAGCTCCGCCACCTGGCGCCGGATGTCATCGCGCACCCCTGAGAGCTTCGGCCGCTCGGCGAGCACCGTTACATCGGCGTTGCCGACTCGAAGCCCGCGGGCGCGCAGCATGTCCATGACGGTGCGTACGAAGCGCTTGCTGTCGGCGCCTTGCCAGCGTGGATCGGTGTCCTTGAAATGTTGACCGATGTCGCCGAGACCGGCCGCCCCAAGGAGCGCATCGGTGAGCGCATGCAACACCACATCGCCATCCGAATGAGCCAGGACCCCATGGGTATGTGCCACACGCACACCGCCCAGCATGACGAAATCACCGGGGCCGAACGCATGCACGTCGATGCCGGAGCCTATTCTCATCGGCGGGTCTCCTTCAGCAGTGCGGCCGCGATCGCGAGGTCGGCGGCGCTCGTGACCTTGAGATTCGCGGGCATGCCCTCGACGAGCTTGGGAGCATCGCCCAGCCACTCGATCGCTTGCGCCTCATCGGTTGGAATGCGGCCTGCGGCATGCGCGCGATCGAGCGCCTCGCAGAGCCGCCCGTAGCGGAACATCTGCGGTGTCAGCGCCCGCCACAGGCCGGTGCGGTCGATGGTCTGCTGGACTTCGCCGCGAGCGTCGGCGCGCTTCAGGGTATCGGCGGCAGGGGTGGCGAGGAGGCCCCCCACCGGATGGGCCGTCAGCTCGGAGAGCAGACGATCGAGATCCTGGCGAGGAAGGCAGGGCCTCGCTGCGTCATGGACGAGCACCCAGTCATCAGGTTGGGCGCACGTGGCGAGCGCCGCAAGACCGTTACGCACGGAGTGGCTTCGCTGCGCGCCCCCCGCGGCCACGATGACGGTGGCGGGAGCGATGGCGCTCCAGTACGGGTCCTCTTCGGCGAGGGCCACGGCGGCGCCGGCGCAGCGCGAATCGGCGAGGAAAGGGGCCAGAGCCCACTCGATGACCGTGCGGCCGCAGAGCGGGGCGTATTGCTTCGGGCGGTCGACGCCGAAGCGGCGGCCGACACCGGCAGCCGGCATGACGAGCCAGTACCTGACGTTCACGTGCTGCTCAGAGCGCAGCGCAAACTGACCGCTGGCCAGACGCTCGCCCGCAGGAGAGCCGGCGCGCCCCTGCGAGCCGCCGCGGCAACGCAAAGCGCCCCAGGAAGCCTTCCAGGGACGGATTCACGGCGTTCCGGCCGGGGGTCATTTAGTGATGCGCCCTTTCTTTGCCGGGAGGGCCGACGCTGTGGTGGCCAACGCGGGAGCCGGCTCGACCACCTGATAGAAGGTCTCGTCCGGGCCGATCATGCCGAGGTCGCTGCGGGCGAGCTCATCGATCGCGGCGGTGCCAGACTTCAGGTCCTGCACCTCGGCGGCAAGGCGGCTGTTGCGCTCGGTAAGACTCGCGTTCAGCTTCTGCTGCGCGGCGACCACGTGCTGCAGTCGCTCGACACCGCGCAGGCCGTCGTCGGAAATCCAGATCCGGTATTGAAGGAGCATCAGGACGACAGCCAGGGCGGCAGCGAGTATTTTCATATCTTAACCGGGAAGGCATCACGGCCGGCGTACCTGACCTTGCCGAGCTTGGCCTCGATGCGCGGCAGCTCCGCGGCCCGACCCATGAACCCGGAGTCGAGGATGACATCGGCTTCGACGGTGGCATTGCCGCGCGAATCCAGGATCTCGCGGGCGCGGATGTCGGCGATTCGGGTCACGGCGGTGTTCCTTGTGGTGACAGCAGCGACTCCTCGAGCGGCCGCGCTTTCACGGCGGCATCGAGAGCCTTGAGAGTGACGAGCAGCGGCTCCATGCGATCGAGAGGCCAGGCGTTGGGTCCGTCGGAGAGCGCGTGCGCCGGATCGGGATGCGTCTCCATGAAAAGTCCCGACACACCCGCTGCCACGGCGGCGCGGGCCAGAACGGGAATGAACTCCCGCTGGCCTCCGGAGGCGGCGCCGAGACCGCCCGGCAGCTGCACGGAATGGGTGGCGTCAAAGACGACGGGACAGCCGGTCGCGCGCATGACCGAAAGCGAGCGCATGTCGGACACGAGATTGTTATAGCCGAATGAGAAGCCCCGCTCGCACACGAGGATCGACTCGTTGCCGGTCGAGCGGGCCTTGTCGACGACATTGCCCATCTCCCACGGCGAGAGGAACTGCCCCTTCTTGATGTTGACCGGTTTGCCGCGGGAGGCGACGCCGACGATGAAATTGGTCTGACGACAGAGAAAAGCCGGCGTCTGCAGCACATCGACGACGGCAGCGACTTCATCGAGCGGTGTGTCCTCGTGCACGTCCGTGAGCACCGGCACGCCGATGCCGCCTCGCACGCCCTCGAGAATCCTGAGCCCCCGCTCGATCCCAGGACCGCGATAGCTCGCGCCCGAGGAACGGTTCGCCTTGTCGAAGGAAGCCTTGAACACGAAGGCAATGCCGAGACGCCCGGTGATCTCCTTGAGCCGTCCTGCAACCTGCTGCGTGAGCTCCGCGCTCTCGATGACACACGGGCCTGCGATGAGAAAGAACGGTCGGCCGATGCCGATCTCCTGTCCCGCGAGCTTCATCGGCTCAGGCGCCCGCGGCCTGCGGCAGAAGGGACGCCCGCTGGGCGCGCGCCGCGCGGATGAACCCCGTGAACAGCGGATGGCCGTCGCGCGGTGTCGAGGTGAACTCCGGGTGGAACTGTGTCGCCACGAACCATGGGTGTCCGGGGATCTCGATGATCTCCACCAGACCGTCATGCGAGAATCCAGAGAAGCGCATGCCCGCCTGCCGGTAGCGATCGAGAAAGTTGTTGTTGAACTCGTAGCGGTGGCGGTGGCGTTCGTAGATCGAATCGCGACCGAAGATCTCCCGGGCACGCGTGCCGGCCCCGAGCAGCACCTCCTGCGCGCCCAGACGCATGGTACCGCCTTTGGCGGAGGCCTCCTCGCGGGTCTGGGTGCCGCGGGCCTGGTCCTGCCACTCGCTGATGAGCGCGATCACCGGGTGCGGCGTCGCGCGGTTGAACTCGGTGCTGTTGGCACCGGTAAAACCGAGTACGTGGCGCCCGAACTCGACGATCGCAACCTGCATCCCGAGGCAGATCCCGAGATACGGCACCGACTGCTCGCGCGCGTAGCGGACCGCCTGGATCTTGCCCTCGATGCCGCGCTCGCCGAATCCGCCCGGCACCAGGATCGCATCCATCCCCTTCAGGGCATGGATGCCGTGCTGCTCGACATCCGTGGACTCGATGTAGTGGATGTTGACGCGCGTGCGGGACTTCAGCCCACCATGCATCAGCGCCTCATGCAGCGAGAGATAGGAGTCGCGGATCTGCACGTACTTGCCGACCATCGCGACGTCGACCTGGCCGTCGGGATTCGCCTTCGCCGTGACCACCTGGCGCCATTCGGCGAGGTCGGTTTGCGGCACATCGAGCCGCAGCTTGTCGACCACGATTTCATCGAGCGCCTGCTCATGCAGCAGAATCGGAATCTGATAGATGTCGTCCGCATCGACCGCGGAGATGACCGCCCGTTCCTCGACGTTGGTGAAGAGCGCGATCTTGCGCCGCTGCTCCTCGGGCAGCGGGTGCTTGCAGCGGCAGAGGAGCACATCCGGCTGGATGCCGATGCCGCGCAGCTCCTTGACCGAGTGTTGGGTCGGCTTGGTCTTGATCTCCCCGGAACCACCGACGATCGGCACCAGCGTCAGGTGCAGGTAGACGCAGTTACTGCGTCCGAGCTCGACGCCGAGCTGGCGGATGGCCTCGAGGAACGGCAGCGACTCGATGTCGCCCACCGTGCCGCCGATTTCGACCATGCAGACATCGGCCCCCTCGGCCCCGAGCTGAATGCTGCGCTTGATCTCGTCCGTGATGTGCGGAATGACCTGCACCGTGGCGCCGAGGTAATCGCCGCGGCGCTCCTTGGCGATCACGCGCTCGTAGATGCGCCCGGTCGTGAAATTGCCGTTGCGTCCCGTGGTGGTGCGCACGAAACGCTCGTAATGGCCGAGGTCGAGGTCGGTCTCGGTGCCGTCATGGGTCACGAACACCTCGCCATGCTGGAACGGACTCATCGTTCCCGGATCGACGTTGATGTACGGGTCGAGCTTGACCATCGCGACCCTGAGCCCGCGGGCTTCCAGAATCGCCCCGAGGGATGCAGCGGCGATGCCCTTGCCCAATGAGGACACGACGCCGCCTGTGACGAATACGAATCGCGTCATACAGTGATCAGTGGATATCCCGTCGAAGAAACGCCCGGTGAGCCAAGTGAGCATGAACGACGGGAGGGCACGATATCACACTAGGGCGCACCGCCGGTAGGCTTGCGCCAGAAGAGCCGCGCCCGATGCGCCGCGCCGGGCGCCGCCCGCACCGATTCATCGATCCAGAGATCCGCCGCCGCGATCAGTCTGCCGTCGGCGAAGATCAACGGCATTCGCGCCCGCTCCGCGAGCGGCACGCGAGCTTCCTGCAATAAGCTCTTGAGCGCGCGCCGCGGACCGCCGCTACGCACGCGCAACCGCTCGCCCCCGCGTCGCCAGCGCACCGCGAGCCGCTCCGGCAGCGCATCGAGATCGATCGCGCCCTGGCTCCCGGCCACCAGCTCCAGCGCGCTGCCGCCCGGGAGGGCGCGGCGGTTCGACTGCCGCCATCGCCAGTCGAGCTCCGCGGCCTGCGTCTGCGCGTCGGGTCGTCCGCCCGATGTCGCTTCGCGATCCGTGAGCGACAACAGGTCCGCGTGCCGTCGCACCTCCACATCGCCAAAGAGCACTTGCGGGTGCGCATCGGGACGCGCCTCGATGAGGGGACCCGCGATTTCCTCCAACCGCCTCGCATCCGGCACGACGCGGCCGCTGTCCGCGATCCAGAGCCGCAGCAGATTGCGCCGCCGGTCGGGAGTGAGCGCGCGCAGCGCCTTCACCGAGAGCGATGCACCATCGCTCGCGCGCTCAAGATCGGCGCGCGCCAGAGCCGTGAGGAGTCTCTGTGCCTCGGCGGCGTGGCGTGCCGAGCGTGCGACCGCCGAGCCCACACCGGGCCAACGCTCGCGAACCAGCGGCAGCACGCGTCGCCGCAGATAATTGCGGTCGAATCGCTCATCGAGATTCGTGTCGTCCTCGACCCAGGCGAGCCCGCGCGCGCACGTCCATGCCTCGAGCTGCCTGCGGGAGCATCCAAGGAGCGGCCGGACGAGCAATCCGGCGCCAAGGGGGGCAACGGGCGGCATGGCGGCAAGACCCGCCAATCCACAGCCGCGAAAGAGCTGCAACAGCACCGTCTCGAGCTGATCGTCCCGCGTGTGGGCAGTCAGCAGAGCCTCGCCACGCTTCAAATACTCCGCCAGACGCCGGTATCGGGCTGCCCGTGCGGCCTCCTCCAGCGAAACGCCGCCCCCGCGATTGACCTCAATGGCGAGCACCCGCAGGGGAATTTCAAGCTGCCGCGCCAGTTTGCGGCAGTGCGCGGCCCAGCGCGAAGCGTTCGGATGCAGGCCGTGATCGATGTGCACCGCACGCAGGTGGAGCCGGTCAACGCGCGCGGCAGCGAGTGCGGCGAGCAGCGTCGTCGAGTCAAGACCGCCGCTCAGCGCGACACAGACGGCGACGTCGGGAAATCCGGGCAGCAGGCGCGCGAGGCGCTCGATGAGCCATCCGGGAGCGAACGTGCCTTCTTGCTTATTGTTCGGCCCCATCCCTGGGCCTCACCCCCGCCGGCGCGGGGGCCGACACGCTCCGCGTGTCGTCATGACAAAGCTGCCGGGAGCAGCTTTGGACGCCGTCAGGCGGGCCGAAGGCCGAGCCGCAGGGATCGCGGCGAGCAATCGCTCCAGGCGATTCATTCGGAGCTCTCACTGAACACCCCGAAGCCGGCGATCCGTCGCGAGCGCGCAGCGCGCAGCTCATCACGCGGAATCGACTCGAGCGCCTCGAGGTGTTTCAACAGCGTGGCCTTGAGGCTCGCCGACATCGCGGGCGGATCTCGATGCGCGCCGCCCAACGGCTCTTCGATCACCTCGTTCACCAGCCCGAGCTTGGCGAGTCGATCGGCGGTCAGGTTGAGCGACTCGGCGGCGACCTCCTTCTTGTCCTGGCTCTTCCAAAGGATCGAGGCGCAGCCTTCGGGCGAGATGACCGAGTAGGTGCTGTACTGCAGCATGATGAGCCGATCGCAGACGCCGATGGCGAGCGCGCCTCCGGAGCCGCCCTCGCCCGTCACCACGGTCACTATCGGAACGCTGAGCACCGACATCTCGAACAGATTGCGGGCGATCGCCTCGCTCTGGCCGCGCTCCTCGGCGCCGACCCCGGGATAGGCGCCCTGCGTATCGATGAGAGTGATGAGCGGCAGCGCGAAGCGCTCCGCAAGGCGCATCAGCCGCAGCGCCTTGCGATAGCCCTCAGGCTTCGGCATGCCGTAGTTGCGTCGCACCCGCTCTTTGGTGTCACGCCCCTTCTGATGACCGATGAACATCACCGGCCGGCCATCGATGCGCCCCAGCCCGCCGACGATCGCCTGATCATCGGCGAACATCCGATCGCCATGCAGCTCATTGAACTCGGTGCAGATGGCGGCGATGTAGTCCAGCGTATAGGGACGACGCGGATGACGCGCGAGCTGCGTGATCTGCCAGGGCGTGAGGTTGGCGAAGATGCTGCTCGTAAGCTGGCGGCTCTTCGCCTGCAGCCTCGAGATCTCCTCCTGGATGTTGACTTCCGATTCGGAAGTGACGTGCCGCAGCTCCTCGATCTTGGCTTCGAGCTCGGCAATGGGCTGTTCGAAATCCAGGAAAGCAACCGCCATGCAGGCTTACCGCAACTTTCTCACGCTGCGCGCGAGCGTACGGGGCGCCAGCCCCGGGCGCAAGCTCGGCCGTTTCCCGGGAGATTATCGGCCATCCGCGGACAGCGGCGGCCCGGAAGCGGCGGCGAGCGGAGCATACCTGACGTCGACCGCGCCGCGGCCGAGCAAGCCTTCGAGGCCCTCGCGCAGCTCGCTCGTCGCGCGAACGGCCCACTCCGGCCCCAGCTTGAGAACGCCACGCGCGGCGGAGGCGGAATACTCAATCGTAATCGCGCACGGACCCGAGCGGTAAGTGGCGAGCAGCTCGGCGAGGCGCCCTTGCAGCGCCGCCGTGTCGGGCCGACCCGCGGGCCACGTGAGCACGATGTGGCGCGCCTGTTGCTCACCGAGCTTGCCGAGGTCCGTGATCCGCCGGCCCGCAACTCGCCAGCCGTCGCTGAACTCGTCGAAGCGCAGCATGCCCTCGACGAGCACCAGCGCATCCTTCGTGGCGAGATCCCGATATCTCTGATAAACATCCTCGAAGAGCGTCACCTCGACTCGGCCGGTACTGTCATCGAGCGTGAGAATGACGCGCGGTCCGCGCTTCTTGACCTCATCGATCAAGCCACCGACCGTCACCGGTTTGCCGCCGCCGAAGCGCATCGGCTCACTGCCGGCCGCCGGCCTCTCGCTCACGAGATCCCCGATCCAGTGCGAGGCGGCACAGGCGAGAAGCGATGCGAAACGCTTCGCGGGATGGCCGGTCAGATAGAGCCCGAGCGTCTCGCGCTCGCCCGCGAGGCGCACCGCCTCGGTCCATTCCTGCAGCACGACCCCGTCCCCGCGCGCCGCGACCGGCGGCTGCGCCGATGCCTTCTCGCCGGGTGTCGCAAGAGCCGGCGCGCCGAGCCCGAACAGGTCGTTCTGCCCCGCCTCGTGAGCCCTCGAATTCTGGTCGCCGAGCTGCATCGCGGATGGCAGGCGGTGCATCAGCGTCGCGCGGTTGGGTCCGAGCACATCGAGGCTGCCGCAGCGCAGCAGCGCTTCCAATACGCGGCGGTTGATCTTCTGCAGATCGAGCCGTCGGCACAGGTCCTCGAGACTCGCGAACGGACCGCGGGCCTCCCGCTCGGCAACGATCGCCTCCACGGCCCCCTGCCCGACGCCCCGCACCGCTCCCAATCCGTAGCGAATGGCGCTATCGCCCTCGACAGTGAAGGGGTAGAGCGAGGTGTTGATATCGGGCGGGCGCACCTCGAGCTTCATGGCCTCGCACTCGTGAATCAGCGTCACGACCTTGTCGGTATGATCCATATCAGCCGACAGCATCGCCGCCATGAACGCCGCCGGAAAGTGCGCCTTGAGGTAAGCGGTCTGGTAGGAGATCAACGCGTAGGCCGCGGCGTGACTCTTGTTGAAACCGTAGCCGGCGAACTTTTCCATCTGATCGAAGATCGCATTGGCGATCCTCTCCGCGATCCCCCGCGCCGCGGCGCCCGCGACGAAGACGCCGCGTTGCTTGGCCATCTCCTCGGGCTTCTTCTTGCCCATGGCGCGCCGCAGCAGGTCGGCGCCGCCGAGGGTGTAGCCCGCCAGGCGCTGGGCGATCTGCATCACCTGCTCCTGATAGACGAACACGCCGTAGGTCACCCCCAGCACCTGTTCCATGTCCGGGTGCAGATATTCGGGCGCCTTGCCGTGCTTGCAGGCGACGTATTCCGGGATCAGCTCCATCGGTCCCGGCCGGTACAGCGCCCCGAGTGCGATCAGGTCCTCGAAACGGTCAGGCTTCGCGTCCTTGAGCATGCGCTGCATGCCGCCGGATTCGAACTGGAAGACAGCCACCGTCTGCGCTCGCTTGAACACCCGCTCATAGGTGAAGGCGTCATCCAAGGGGATCCTGGTGATGTCGAGCGCGGGCTCGCCGGTCTGCGCTCGGCGCGCGTTGATGGCCTTCACCGTCCAGTCGATGACGGTCAGCGTGCGCAAGCCGAGAAAGTCGAACTTCACCAGGCCCGCCGCCTCGACGTCGTCCTTGTCGAACTGGGTGACGAGGCTGCCGCCGGATTCGTCGCAGTAAAGCGGCGCGAAGTCGGTCAACACGGAAGGCGCGATGACGACACCACCGGCGTGCATGCCGGCATTGCGTGTCAGGCCTTCCAGCGAGCGGGCGAGGTCGATGAGGTTGTGGACCTCCTCCTCGGCGTCGTAGAGGCGCCCGAGCTCGGGCTCTTTCGCCAGGGCGTCATCGAGGGTGATACCGAGCTCGAAGGGGATGAGCTTGGCGATCTTGTCAACGAAGCCGTAGGTCATGCCGAGGACCCGACCGACGTCGCGCACCACGGCTTTGGCTGCCATCGTGCCGTAGGTGATGATCTGCGAAACACGCTCGCGGCCGTAGTGGCCGGCGACGTAGTCGATCACGCGATCTCGGCCCTCCATGCAGAAGTCGACGTCGAAATCGGGCATCGACACGCGCTCGGGATTCAGGAAACGCTCGAAGAGAAGATCGTAGCGCAGAGGATCGAGATCGGTGATGCGCAGGCTGTAGGCGACCACGGAGCCGGCGCCGGAGCCGCGCCCGGGACCTACCGGGACACCGTTCTCGCGGGCCCAGCGGATGAAGTCGGCAACGATGAGGAAGTAGCCGGCGAAGCCCATCTGGCAGATGACGTCGAGCTCGGTGCGCAGGCGCTGTCGATAGCTGTCGTAGGACGTCACGGCCCGCGACGCGTCGGCGATCTCCCGCAGGCGCTGCTCGAGGCCGGATTCGGCTTCGCGGCGCAGGTACTCCTCGGTGCTCATGCCCCCCGGAACCGGGTACGGCGGCAGCCGGGCTTCACCCAACTTCAGGACCAGACTCGCGCGGCGGGCGATCTCGACGGAGTTGGCGAGCGCCTCGGGAATGTCGGCGAACAGGCGCGACATCTCACCGGGGGTGCGCAGATACTGGTTGGAAGTGTAACGGCGCACGCGATTGGGGTCGGCGAGGAGCGTGCCGTCGTGGATGCAGACGCGGGCCTCGTGGGATTCGAAGTCGCTCTGCTTGAGGAAGCGTACGTCATTGGTGGCGACCACCGGAACCCCACGGCGGCCGGCGAGGTTGACCGCCGCCGCGATATAACTTTCCTCGCCCGCCCGGCCGAGGCGCTGCAGCTCGATGTAGTAGCGATCGGGCAGTAGCGCGAGCCAGTCATCGAGCGCGCGCCCCGCGTCCGCCTCGCGGCCGTTCGCCAGCGCTCTGCCGACGTCCCCTTCGCTGGCGCAGGAGAGCGCGATCAGGCCTTCGAGCGTCTCGGCGGTGAGCCAACTACGCTCGATCAGAGGTACTCCGCGCTCCTGACCTTCGAGGTAGGCGCGGCTGACGAGACGCGTGGCGTTGTGGTAGCCGGTCTGGTTCTGGCAGAGGAGGGTAATGCGTGCGGGCTGTTGACGGTCACCGGACTCGCGGATCAGCAGGTCCACACCAATGATGGGCTTGATGCCGCGGGCGAGCGCTGCGCGATAGAACTTGACCATCGCGAAGAGGTTGCACTGGTCGGTCGCGGCCACGGCTGGCATGCCCGCGGCGGCGACGGCTTCGATGAGCTCGGGCACCCGCACCACGCTGTCGATCAGCGAGTACTCGGTGTGCAGGCGCAGGTGAACGAAACCGGCGGACAAGGCTCACCCCTGCCTGTCGGTTGCAGTGAGCGGCCACTCGTCATCGAGGTCCGGCAGCGTGCCGAGCGCCACCTTGACGGGGCTGAAGGAGCGGCGATGCTGAGGCGACGGCTCGCGGATGCGCAACACCTGAAGGTGCGCCGGCGTGCCGTAACCCTTGTGGGTCGCAAGCTCGAAACCCGGGTAGCAGGGATCGAGCGCCTCCATCATGGCATCGCGATACGTCTTCGCGAGAATGGAGGCCGCGCTGATTGCGCCGATCCGGGCATCCCCGTGGACGATGGCCTCCGCCGTGCAGCCGAGCGGCAGGTCAGCGAGAGGTGGGATCTGGTTGCCATCGACGGCCACGTGGGTCGGACACACCGGCAGGCGCAGCAGCGCCCGGCGCATGGCGAGAAATGTGGCGCCAAGAATATTGAGCGCATCGATCTCCTCACGATCGGCCCAGGCGACGGCCCATGCGAGCGCACGCGTGCGGATGAGGGGCGCGAGACGCTCACGCTCCTGAACCGAGAGTGTCTTGGAGTCGGCGAGGCCATCGATGCGGCGGCGCGGATGCAGGATCACCGCCGCGGCCACCACGGGCCCCGCGAGCGGCCCGCGACCGGCTTCATCGACCCCGGCGACTCGCCGCAGCCGTGACACCGTCGCCCGTGAAGCCCTCAAGCCGCCCTCCCGGGGCGCTCCGCCGCGCGCCCGAGTGCCACGATTGCATCGGCCGCCCGACCCGCTCCGTCGCCCCGAAGCGTCGCGTGCACTTTACGGAACTCGCTGTCGAGCTCGCGCAGGTATTCGCGGTCCTCGAGCCGCGCGAGCAGGGCCTCGCCGAGGGCGGCGCCGCTCACCTGCTCCTGCAAGAGCTCAGGGACGAGCGCTCGTCCGACGAGCAGATTCGGTTGCGAGAAGTAGGGCACTTTGACCAGTCGCAGTCCTCGCAGCACGAACGCGGTCAGCGTGCCGAAACGATACGCCACCACCATCGGCCGGCGCGACAGCAGCGTCTCCAGTGTAGCGGTTCCCGAGGCGACGATGGCGCCGTCGCAGGCGGCAAGCGCCTGCTGAGCGCGCCCTTCGAGGAGCGCAACCTCCGGTGCCGTGGAGACTTCGGTCTGCATGCGGGCGAAGATCTCACGAGCGCGGGCCGTCGCCATCGGTGCAATGAAGCGCAGATCCGGTCGGCGGGCGGCAAGCCATGCGGCGGCCCGAAGAAAATCCGCTCCGAGCCGCTCCACCTCCCCCACCCGGCTGCCGGGAAGGAGCGCCACGATGCGCGCGGACGGATCCAAGCCAAGCGCGGCGCGGGCCCCCGCGCGATCGACCTCGAGTGGGATCTGGTCGGCGAGCGGATGACCGACGAAGACCGCCTGCACTCCATGGCGCGCATAGAAAGCGGTCTCGAAAGGCAGCAGGCAAAGCACCAGATCGCAGGTGCGGCCGATCTTGCGCGCCCTGCCCTGACGCCAGGCCCAGACTTGCGGCGCGACGTACTGCACGGTCTTGATGCCGCGCTCCTTGAGTCGCCTCGCCACGCCCAGATTGAAAGTCGGTGCGTCGATGCCGACGAAGACATCGGGCGGCTCGGCCACAAACCGCCTGATCAGCGCGGCTCGCAGCCGCAGAAAGCGTGGCAGATGGGGCAGCACTTCGGTGAGCCCCATGACCGCGAGCTCCTCCGCGCCCGCCCACGCCTCACAGCCCGCAGCCATCATCTTCGGTCCCGCGACTCCGAAACACTCGAGCTCGGGAACGCGCTCGCGCAGCGCCGCGATGAGGGCGGCACCGAGTTGATCTCCGGACGACTCTCCCGCGACGATGCCGACGCGCAGCGGCGCCGACCGCCTCATCTGACTATGCTGCGTTGGGAGCTGCGGATGAAGTCGACGAACAGCCGCAGCTCCGGCTGCTCGCCCGCCGGCGCCTCGAGCCGCTCGAGCGCCTCGCTGAGCTTCAGGTCGCAGCGGTAGACGATGCGGTAAGCCTCGCGGATCGAGCGGATCTGCTCGTCCGTGAATCCCCTTCGCTTCAGGCCCACGGAGTTGATCGAGTGCGGCTGCGCGGGATTGCCCGCAGCCATCACGTAAGGAGGGACGTCGCGCGTGACGATCGTTCCGCCCCCGAGGAAAGCGTAGGCGCCGATCTTGGTGAACTGGTGAACGGCCGTCAGGCCGCCGAGCGTCACCCAATCGCCGATCTCGACATGCCCGGCGAGGGCGGCGCAGTTGGCAAACACCGTGTTGGACCCGATCAGGCAGTCGTGCGCCACGTGCGAATAGGCCATGAAGAGATTGTCGTGGCCGATCACCGTGACCCCCTTGTGGGTGGTGCCGCGGTTGACCGTGCAGCTCTCCCGAAATACGTTGCGATCGCCGATTTCGAGGCGCGTCGGCTCGCCGCGGTATTTCTTGTCCTGCGGCGCATCGCCGATCGAGGCGAACTGAAAAATACGGTTATCGGCGCCAATCGTGGTCGGGCCGTTGACGACCACATGGGGTCCGACGATGGTGCCCGGGCCGATGCGCACCTCCGGGCCGATGATGCTGAAGGGACCCACGGCGACGTCCGCCGCCAGCTCCGCCTGCGGCGAGACGATGGCGTGCAGATCGATCACTTCGCCGTCTCCGGCGCCACCATGATTTCCGCGTGAGCCACCTCGTTGTCGCCGATCAACGCCGCCGTGGAGAAGCGCCAGATGCCCCTCAGGTATCGCTCCACCCGGGCGGTGAGCACGAGTTGATCGCCCGGCTCCACCGGTTTGCGGAAACGCGCCTTGTCGATGCCGACAAAATAGAAGCGGGTCTCCGCATCAGGAATGACGTTGGCGCTGAGGAATGTGAGAATACCCGCCGTCTGCGCCAGCGCCTCGATGATGATGACACCCGGCATGACGGGCCGCCCCGGGAAATGACCGGGGAAGAACGGCTCGTTGTAGGTGACGTTCTTGAGCGCGCGGATATTGCTGCCGCTATGCCACTCGAGCACGCGATCGACGAGCAGGAACGGGTAGCGGTGGGGCAGATACCGCAAAATGCCCCGAATATCGAGTTGCGTCGAGTCAGTCATCATCCTCTTCCTGATCGGAGCCGCCGGAGGTGTTGCGCTCCAGCGCTTTCAGCCGTGCGGCGAGGGAGTCGATGCGCTTGAAGCGCGCGACCAGCCGGCGCCAGACATGGGCCTCTTCGAGCGGAATGCCTCCGGAGTATACGCCCGGGCGGGCGATGGAATGGCTGACCATGGTGCAGCCGGTGATGATCACGTCGTCGGCGATCGTGAGATGCCCGCCGATGCCCACCTGGCCGCCGATCATGCAGCGGCGACCGATGCTCGTGCTGCCCGAGACACCGACGCAGGCAGCCAGGGCGCTGTGGGCGCCGACGCGCACGTTGTGCGCGATCATGATCAGGTTGTCGAGCTTCACACCCTCCTCGATCACGGTGTCCTCGATGGCTCCGCGGTCGATGGTGGTGTTGGCGCCGATCTCGACGTCGGGGCCGACACGCACGCTACCGGTCTGTGGCACCTTGATCCAACGTCCGCGCTCGTTTGCGAAACCGAAACCGTCGCCACCGATGACCGCTCCCGGCTGGATGACGGCCCGCGCACCGATCTCCACCCGACGGCACACCGTCACGCGCGCGCTGAGGCGCGCATCCTCGCCGATCGTCGCCTGATCCTCGATGAGGCACTGTGGGCCGATGAAGGCACGCGGCCCGACGATGACCCCGTCCCCGATCACGCTGAGCGCACCGACGTGCGCGCTCGGATCGATGCGCGCCCCCGGAGCGATCACCGCCGAGGGGTGTCGGCCGGGCGGCGCCGCGGGAAGCGGATGCAGGACGGCGGCTATGCGCGCATAGGTGGCGTGCGGATTCTCGCAGACGAGAGCCGCGGTCGAGCAGTCCGCGGCGCTTTGCGCATCGAGCACCACCGCGGCCGCACGCGAGGACGCAAGCTGCAGCCGATAGCGCGGATTGGCGATGAATGCCAACGAGCTCGAATCCGCGTCAGCCAGCGTGGCCACGCGCTCGACCTGCACGCCGGGATCGCCGCGCAACTCGCAACCGAAGCGGACCGCGAGTTCCCCGAGTGAGACGCCCATGGAGGACCGAGTCCGGCAGCGCCCTGCGCCGCGCTCCTGTCAGTGGGTGCGGCCCGCCGGCGCGCGGCGCAGGGGCTGCGACTTCAGGGCGGTGAGGATGGCCGGGGTGATGTCGAGTGCGTTGTCGGCGTAGATGACGCCATCGGCGAGCACCAGGTCGTACCTCTGCTCCTTGGCGTATCTCTGGACCACCTGCACCAGGGTGTGCTGCAGGTCGGACATCAGCTCGTTGCGCCGCGCATTGACATCGTCCTGGATCTCGCTCTGCTTTTGCGCCAGAGCCTGATAACGCTCCCGCAGATCGACCTGCGCCTGGTCGCGCTGGTCCTGCGTCATCGTAGCCTCGTTCTTCTTGAGGGTGTTCTCTCTCGCCTTGAGCTCATTGGCCTCGGCCTGGAGACTGCGCTCCTTTGGCGAGAACTCCGCACGGAGCGAGGCGTTGGCGGCCTGCGCCTGCGGCGACTGCTGAACAAGCTGCGCGTAGTTCACCACCGCGATCCTGAGGCCGGCCGCGTGCGCTGGCGCCGCGGCGAGCGTCCCGACCGATACCATGGCGAGCGCCACCGCGACGGCACTCGCGCCGGGAGCGGCAATCCTGCAAACCCAAGAGCTCAACCCGATCAAGCGCTTCACGGAAACCCACCTCGAATATGATTGATGTGATCGAAGGCCGCAGGTGGCGGCCCAGCCTGTCATTGTAGCATTGGCTGACCCAGCCCTTTGGGCTCTCGTGCAACCGGGGGCAAGCGCTCAGAAAGCCTGTCCGACCGAGAATTGGAAGCCCTCGGTCTGATCGCCCCAGGTGCAGGTGCCGATCGAGGTGGACGAGGCGCCCGTGCAGCCGTAGCGCTTGGCGTTCAGCGGCACGCCGTAACTGAAGCGGAAGAGCCCCATCGGCGCCAGCCACTCCACCGCAAGGCCGGTCGAGCGCTTGAGATCTCCCCAACCGTTCAAATGGTACTCGACCGGCGTCACCCCGTCCGGCCCGTAGAAGTGGATTTTGTCACCCGTGTAGAAGACGTTCCCGATATCGAAGAACAGGCTCACGCGCGCATTCTGCCGCCACTTCGCCGGCATGGGCAGGAGGAGCTCGTTCTGGCTGGTGATGCGGAAGTTGCCGCCGTAGGGATTGCCGTAGTTGTCGCGCGGCCCGAGCCAGTCCTCGCGAAAGCCGCGCACCGAGTCCGGGCCGCCGCCGTAGAGCTGCTGGTAGGGCGGGATGGCCGTGGTGTTGCCGAGCGCCCCGCCATAATCGACGCTGTCGAAGAACGAGAAAGTGAAGTGGTGGAGCCAAACGGGCACGTACTGCTGGAAACTCAGGTTCCCCATGTAGTACTCCACCGGGCTTATTCCCGGCACCGTGACCCGGAAGCTGAGGGCCGTGCGGTTGCCGCGATCGGCGAACAACGAGCGGTTGCGCGAGTCGAGGCCCCAGCCGGCGACCAGCAGCAGGTCGTGGAAGTCGGTGCCGTAGAGCTCGTAGTCGTTGTTGGTGTAGTCCTCATGCACCAGGCGGTCGTAGGTATTTCCGTTCTCCTGCACCCACTCCTGCGCCTGCAGGGCGCTGCTGTAGGAGGTGGTCAGGAGCTGCGAGCTCTCGAACGCCGTGCCGAAGGAGAGAAACTGGAACTCGGAGATCGGCACGGTCCAGGTGGGACCGAGGCTCAGGTTCTTCGAGGAGAAGTTCGATGAGGAGGAGACGAACTGCGTCACGTTGCTGTAGGTCACCGAGAGCGTCTGCCCGATCCCGTTCATGGTGAGATACGGGTTGCTGTATTCGACGGTGTAGACCTTGTTGTAAGCCCCGCCCTCGAGCTCGACCGCGAAGCGGTTGCCGGTGCCGAGGAAATTCGCGTCCGCGTAATTCGCATTCAGCATCAGCTTGTAGGTCGCCGAGTAGCCGACGCCGCCCGAGAGCTGCGCAGCCGGACCCTGCGTGATCTTGTAGTCGACGTCCACCTGATCCGGTGAGCCCGGGACGGGTGTGGTCGTGTAGCTGACGTCCTTCACGTAGGGGAGCCTCTGAATGCGTTGCTTGGAGCGCTCGAGCGCCACGTTGGAGAGCCAACCGCCCTCGAGCTGGCGCATCTCGCGCCGCAGCACGACGTCGTTGATCGAGGTCTCGTTGGAGAAGGTGATGTTGCGCACGTAGACGCGATTGCCCGGATCGACGAAGAAAGTGAGCGAGACCGTGTGGTTCTTGTCGTCGGGGGTCGGCACCGGGTCGACTTTCGCGAAGGCGTAACCGTCCTCGCCGAGGCGGTCCTGGATCGCCTTTTGGGTGGCGGTGATGAGCCCCCGGTTGAAGATCTCCCCCGGATGAATCTCGACCAGTTGCTCGAGCTCCGGCTTCGGCACGACGAACGTGCCGGCGAGCTTGACGCCGGAGACCCGGTACACGGTCCCCTGAGTGATGTTGACGTCGATGAAGATGTCGTTCTTCTCCGGCGTGATCTGCACCTGGGTGGAGTTGATTCGGAAGTTGGCGTAACCGCGGTCCATGTAGTAGTCGCGCAGCCGCTCGAGGTCGCCCTGCAGCGTCTCGCGCGAGTAGCGGTCGTCCTGCTTGTACCAGGACATCCAGTTCGGCGTCTTCAGCTGGAAAGTATCGAGGATGTTCTTCTGCTTGAACTTGGTGTCGCCGACGATGTTGATCGAGCGGATCACCGCCCGGCCGCCTTCGACGATCTTGATCGCGATCTTCACGCGGTTGCCGCTGTCGGGCGTGACTTTGGTGTTGACCGTGACGCCGTATTTGCCCCGGCTGTAGTACTGATCGGTGAGGTACTGGGTGACTTCCTCGAGAACCGAGCGATCGAAGATCTTGCCGGGGGCGAGGCCGACGTTGCGCAGCGATTTCTGCAGGTCCTTGGTCTTGATGTCCTTGTTGCCGGAGATGGCGAAACTCTCGATCGAAGGCCGCTCGAGCACCACCACCACGAGGGTGTTGCCCTCGCGCCGCAGCTCCACGTCGCGGAAGAATCCGGTCGCGTACAGCGCGCGGATGGCCTCGCGCACCCGCTGCGGATCCATGTGATCGCCGATGTTGACCGGCAGGTAATTAAATACCGTGCCCTCGGAAATGCGCTGCAGGCCCTCCACCTTGATGTTGCTGACGGTGAAGTCCGCGTCCGAAGAGGAGGTCTGGGCCTGCGCGAGCGCGATCGCCGAATGAACGGCCAGTGCGACCGAGGCCAGCAGCATGGCACGCGCCTTCATGTTCTAATACTCAACTTTGTCACTTCCGGGCTCATCGAGCCCAACTGTTGCATCGATCACGTAATTTGACCCCGTCCTCGCCGCGGAGGGAACGACCGCGGCGGGGATGTGCGGACCTCTCGGGGTCCGGTCTGACTATCAAAGACTCAACTGAACTGGCGCGCGATATCGTTGAAGAGCGCCACCCCCATGAGGAGGATGAGCAGCGCGATCCCCACTTGCTGCCCGAATGCCTGCGCCCGCTCCGACATGGGACTGCCCTTGACCCACTCGATCAGCTGGAAGAGGATCTGACCTCCATCGAGAATCGGAATCGGCAGCAGGTTGAGGAACCCGAGCGAGAGCGAGATCAACACCAGGAAGCCGAGGAACGAGCTCACTCCCGCGCTCGCCGACTGCCCGGCGTACTCGGCAATCGACACCGGTCCGCTCAGGTTCTTGACCGACACCCGCCCGAGCATCATGCGCCAGAAGAGCGTTCCCTGCAGCGCGGTCATGTCCCAGGCCTCTTTGGCGGCGCGCCCTACGGCGGTGGCGGGCGACACCTCGAGATGACGCACCATGCTCGGCGGATAGACGACGTCGGTCAACTGACCGACGTCCGCCTCCATCCGGCCGACATACTTGCCGTCGACCTTCGCGCTCTCGAGTTCCACCTGCACCGTATGATCGGCGCCATCGCGCTCGTAAGTCAGGCTGACCGTCCCGCCCGGATGCGGGATGAGCTGATCGAGCACCTCCTGGGAAGTCTTCACCGCCGTGCCGTTGACGGAGAGGATCCGGTCGCCCTCCTGCAGCCCCGCGCGGGCGGCGGGGCCGTCCGGCTTCACCTGGGCGATCACCGCTGGAATCGGCGGCTGCCAGAATTGAAAGCCGAGCCCCGTGAGCGGGTCCACGGTCAGATGACGACGGGTCGCGGCGTTGCGCACATCGAGATCGACCTGGTGCACCTGGCCGCTGCCGGCGCGCACGGTGAGGTTCGCAATTCCGCTCGAGCTCATCGCATCGAGTAGCCCGTAGAGCACCCCCTGCTGCTCCTCGACCTTCGAGCCGTTGATCGCGACGATGGTATCGCCCGAGCGCAAGCCGGCGTTCGCGGCGATCGACCCGGCCGTCACATCGCCCACCACCGGCCGCCACTCGTTGACGCCGTTCACCCACAGCACGCCGGCGAGCACCACGATCGCGAACAGAATGTTGAAGCCCGGGCCGGCAAGGAGCACGAGGATGCGCTGGAAAGGGTGTTTGCGCGTGAAGGATCGCGGCAGGTCCTCGGGCGGCACCGGACCTTCGCGCTCGTCGAGGAGCTTCACATAGCCGCCGAGGGGAATCGGCGCGATCCAGTGCTCCGTTCGGTCCGGTCCCATCCGCCAGGAGATGAGCGGTTGCCCGAAGCCGACCGAGAACCTGAGGACCTTGAAGCCGAGGCGGCGCGCGACCCAGTAATGGCCGAACTCGTGAACGGTGACCAGCAGCCCGACGGCGATGACGAACCACAGCGTGTACCAGATGACACTCATGCCCGCGCGCCCTCGAGCGAGCGCTCCCCGGCCGCACGCAGCCCGCCCTCGATGCGCTCGGATGCGATCCGCCTGGCTTCGGCGTCGGCCGCCAGCACGTCATCCAGACCGCCGATAGCCCCCGCGGGACACCGTGTAACCACTTCTTCAATGACTGCCGCGATTCCGGGAAAGTTCAATCGGCGCTCCAGAAAAGCATGGACAGCAACCTCGTTGGCGGCATTCAGGGCGACCGGCGTCAGCCCGCCGGCCCGTGCCGCCGACTGCGCGAGCGCGAGGCAGCGGAATTTCTGCGGGTCCGGGGCTCGGAAATCGAGCCGCGAGGTTTTCACCAGATCGAGGAATTCTACACCGGAGCCCATTCTCTCGGGCCAGGAGAGCGCGTAAGCGATCGGCGTGCGCATGTCGGGCGAGCCGAGCTGCGCCAGCAGCGAGCCGTCGAGGTACTCGACCAGCGAGTGCACGATGCTCTGCGGGTGCACGACGATCTCGACGCGCTCCGGCGTCAATGCGAAGAGGAAGCAGGCCTCGATGAGCTCGAGGCCCTTGTTCATGAGAGTGGCCGAATCGACGGAGATCTTCCGCCCCATGACCCAGTTAGGGTGTGCGCAGGCCGCCTCGGGGGTTGCCGCCGCGATGGCCTCCGGCTGCCAGTCGCGGAACGGTCCGCCGGAAGCGGTGAGGAGAATCCGGCGCACGCCCCGCGGCGTCTCGCCGGCGCGCCAGCCTGCCGGCAGGCACTGGAAGATGGCGTTGTGCTCGCTGTCGATCGGCAGCAGCGTCGCGCCGCCCACGCGCACCGCCTCCATCAACAGCGGTCCTGACATGACGAGCGATTCCTTGTTCGCGAGCAGCAGGCGTTTGCCGGCTCGCGCGGCGGCGAGCGTCGAGCGCAGCCCTGCGGCACCCACGATCGCGGCCATGACGCAGCCGGCTTCGGGCAATGTCGCAATCTCCGTCAGCGCACCGGCGCCGGCGAGGACTCGAGTCGTGTGCGCCGACTCTCCGAGCTCGCTCACCAACTCCCGTGCCGCACGTTCGTCGGCCATGGCGGCGTAGGCCGGCCGGTAACGACGGATCTGCTCTGCAAGCTTGCGCACACTGCGGTTGGCACCGAGCGCCACCAGACGGAAACGGTCCGGGTGACGCGCCAGCACATCGAGTGTGCTCTCGCCAATCGAGCCCGTGGAACCCAAGACGACCACGCCGATCATGGCAGGACTCCTAGCAAAGTGAGACCGAGCAGCAGCACGGGCGCGGCGCCCGTCACGCTGTCGATACGGTCCATGACGCCGCCGTGCCCCGGAAAGAGCGTACCGCTGTCCTTCATTCCCGCGAAGCGCTTCAGCAGACTTTCGGTCAAATCCCCGATGATGGAGAAAGCCACGGCTCCCAAACAAAGTGCCAGGAAGGGCCCGAGCGGCAACCGGAACCAGGCGCTGCCCGCCACGGCCACGGCGCCGCTCCCGACCAGGCCTGCAAGCGCCCCTTCCCAGGTCTTGCCGGGTGAGACGCTCGGGGCGAGACGCCGCCGTCCAAAGCGCCTACCGCAGAAGTACGCGCCGATATCCGCCATCCACACGAGCACCAGAGCGAACAGTACCCATTCCGCGCCATGCGCGCTCTGGAGCCTGAGGCGGGTCAGCGCGAGCCACGCCGGCACCAGCGACAACAGTCCCGCGAGCCCGGCAGACCAGCGGCTGACCCGCCGCGGCGCCGCCACGATCCACACCAGCGCCGCGAGCCACCACAGCAGTGCCGCGCCGAGCAGCGCTTCGAGCCCGGCCGCGTTGCGCGTCGCGAGCCACGCGAGCGGCAGGAACAGGCCGACGAGCCCGACATAGGCGCCGCGCAGCCGCGGGTCGGCGAGCTTCACGAACGCGGACCATTCCCAGGCGCCGACGAGCACGACGAGGGTGAGGAGTCCCACCGTGGCCACCGCAGGCAGCCAGAAGAGCACCGCGAGCAGCAGCGCGATGAGGACGGCGGCGGTGGCGACCCGTTTGCGAAGTGTCTCGCTCACGGACCTCGGGCTTTCTGCGGCAACTGTCCGGTCGTGAGGCCGAAGCGCCGCTCCCGGCCAGCGAAGAACTCGAGCGCAGCGGACAGCTCCTCGCTATCGACGTCCGGCCACAGCCGGTCGCTGAAATAGAGCTCCGCGTAGGCGATGTTCCACAGGAGGAAGTTGCTGATCCGCCGTTCGCCACCGGTGCGGATCAGCAAGTCTGCATCCGGGAGCCCCCCGAGCTCGAGCGCGGCGGCGAAGCGCTCTTCGTCGATGTCCGAGGCTCGCAGCGCACCGCTCGCGCATTGACTCGCGAGCTGGCGGGCGGCCTGCACGATGTCCCATCGGCCCCCGTAGCTCACCGCCACCTGTAGCTTGAGACCGGTGTTGTCCGCGGTGTGCTGCTCCGCGGTGGCGATCTGCGATTGCAGACGCACCGAGAGCCGCTGGCGGTTGCCGATGAAGCGCAGGCGCACCCGTTGCCGGTGCAGCTCCGCGATCTCGCGGTCGACCGCCTCGAAAAAGAGGCTCATGAGGCTCGCCACCTCCTCTGCCGGCCGTGACCAGTTCTCGCTCGAGAAGGCGAATAGCGTCAGTGCCTCGACTCCGACCCGGCTGCATTCCTCGACACACAGCCGCACGGGAGTGAGTCCCGCCTTGTGGCCCGCCGAACGAGGCAGGCCGCGCGCAGCGGCCCACCGGCCGTTGCCGTCCATCGTGATCGCGATGTGCCGGGGAACGGGGTCCATCAGATCTGCATGACTTCCTTTTCCTTGGCCGCCAGAAGCTGCTCGATGTCGGCGACATGCTTGTCGGTGAGCTTCTGGATCTCGGTCTCGGCGCGCCGCTCATCGTCTTGCGAGATCATCTTCTCCTTCAACATCTCCTTGATGTCGGTCATGACGTCGCGCCGCACGTTGCGCACGGCAACGCGCGCGTTCTCGGCATCGTGCCGCAGCACCTTGGTGATCTCGCGGCGACGCTCCTCGGTGAGCGGCGGCATGGGAATGCGGATGACCGTGCCCGCGGTCATCGGCGTGAGGCCCAGATCCGACTTGAAGATCGCCTTCTCCACCGCCTGCACGACGCTCTTCTCCCAGGGGGAGACCACCAGGGTGCGTCCGTCCTCGACGGCGATGCTGGCCACCTGCTGCAGCGGAACCTCCGAGCCGTAGTAGTCGACCTTCAGATGCTCGATGAGGCTCGGATGCGCGCGTCCGGTGCGCAGCTTCTTCAGCTCCGACTGGAAGGTCTGCACGCATTTAGCCATGCGCTCGCGAGCGTCTTTCTTGATGTCTTCGAGCATGTTGTTAAGCCCTCACTCGCAGGTCACTGTCGTACCTACATCCGCGCCGCGCACGATGCGCGTGAGGTCGCCGGGATTGTTGAGATTGAAGACCCGCAAAGGCAGGTGGTTGTCGCGACACATCACGATGGCGGTGGCATCCATCACATTGAGCTTCTCTGCGAGCACCCGGTCGAAGGTGAGGTGGGTGTAGCGGACCGCCGCTGGGTTGCGCATCGGATCGTCGGAGTAAACCCCGTTCACCTTGGTCGCCTTGAGGAGCACCTCGGCGTCGATCTCGATGGCGCGCAGCGCCGCGGCGGTGTCGGTGGTGAAGAAGGGATTACCGGTGCCTGCGGCGCAGACGACGACCCGGCCCTTCTCGAGATGCCGGATGGCGCGGCGACGGATGTAGTCCTCGCAGACCTCGTTGATGCGGATGGCGGACATGACGCGCGCGTAGAGTCCCAGGCTCTCGAGCGCATCCTGCATGGCGAGCGCGTTCATGACGGTGGCGAGCATACCCATGTGATCGGCCGCCACCCGATCCATGCCCGCGCGCGCCAAGCCGGCGCCGCGGAAGATGTTGCCCCCGCCGACGACCACCGTCAGCTGCACGCCGAGCCCTACGATCTCCTGCAGCTCGCCGGCGATACGCTTGAGCACGGCCGGATCGATGCCGTAATCGGCGCCACCCATCAGGGCCTCCCCCGAGAGTTTCACGAGAATGCGGGAGTATCGAGCCTTGGTATTGCCTTCAGTCATACCCCAGATGCCCTCTCATTCAGTGGCTCCTGCGCTTTGCTCGGCCCATCCTGGGCCTCGCCCCTTCGGGGCCGCTGCGCGTCCAAAATCGCTCCCGGGCTTCCGCCCGCTCATTCACTTGCTGTCCACCTAGCGCACTCCGATGGAAAAAACCCCGCCGGCGGCGGGGCTTTTTCGTGAACGGCTACCGCTGTCTCAGTGCTTGGACGGGGAAGAAGAGCCCTTCACCTGGGCCATGACCTCCGCCACGTAGTCCTCCTGCTTCTTCTCGATGCCCGCCCCGACCTCGAAGCGCTCGAATGCCACCACCTGCGCCCCGGTGCCCTTCAGCAGCTTCTCCACCGTCGTGTCCGGGTCCTTGACGAACGCCTGGCCGAGAAGGGTGACCTCCCCCAGGGACTTGCGCAAGCGGCCCTCGACCATCTTGGCGACGATCTCCGGCGGCTTGCCTTCCCCTTGAGCCTGCTCGGTCAGAATCTCCCGCTCCTTGCTCATCACCTCGGCCGGGATCTCCCGCTGGGAGAGGTATCTTGGATTGCTGGCGGCCACGTGCAGGGCCAGGTCGTGAGCAAGATGCGCATCTCCCCCCTTGAGAGCCACGAGTGTCCCAATGCGCGTGCCATGCGTATAGGCACCGAGGTGCTGCGGCGTGCTGAGGAGCGCAAACCGCCGCACACCGATGTTCTCGCCGATCTTGGCCACGAGCAGTCGGCGACGCTCCTCGATGGTCTCGGCGCCGTCGAGCTTTGCCCGCAGCAGGGCATCGAGTGTTTGCGGTTGCTCGGCTACCGCGCGCGCGGCGATCGCCTTAGCGAAGGCGCGAAAGTCCTGCTCACGCGCGACGAAGTCGGTCTCGCAATTGACCTCCACCATGGCGGCTGTGCGCCCATCGGCGGAGCGCTCGATGGCAATGACGCCCTCGGCGGCGATCCGCGCGGCCTTCTTGTCGGCCTTGGCGAGGCCCTGCTTGCGCATCAGCTCCGCGGCCGCATCCAGGTCACCGCCGGTCTCAACCAGCGCCTTCTTGCACTCCATCATGCCGGCGCCGGTGCGCTCGCGCAGCTGCTTGACCGTTTCTGCTGTGATGCTCATGAATCGTATTTCCTGTCAGTCCGATGCGCCGCGCCCCTTGCGCCGGCCAGCCCCTGCGCCACTTGGGCGTCGAACCGCGACGGCCGCCTTCTCGCCCGTTCCGCCCGAGGCGGCGAGCTCCGGCACCTCCTGCGTGTCCAACTCGTCCTCCTCGGCGACAACTTCCGGCGTGACGGGCGCGTCCGCAGGCGCTTTGGCCGGCGCCGCCGGACGACGGCGCGCGGGAGCTTTCTTGGTGCGTACCGTGGGCGCTGGCTTATGGCGTCCGCGCGCGGACTTGCGCCGCGGGTTACCGGCCTCGTCGAGCTCGACGAACTCGTCCTCCCCGACCGCCACGGCCGGGACCGATTCCTTGCCTTCGAGCACCGCATCGGCAACGCCGGCGGCGTAAAGCTGGATCGCCCTCATCGCATCGTCATTGCCCGGAATCACGTAATCGATGCCGTCGGGGGAGCAATTGGTATCGACGATCGCCACCACCGGAATGCCCAGTTTTCTCGCCTCATCGACCGCGATCTTCTCGTGGCCGACATCGACGACGAAGAGCGCATCCGGCAGCGCCTCCATGTCCTTGATGCCACCCAGGCTCCTCTCGAGCTTCTCCATCTCACGCCGAAGCTGGGTCGCCTCCTTCTTGCCGCGCTTCTCGAGGGCCCCAGAGGTCGCAAGCTCGGTGATTTCCGCGAGACGCTTGATCGATTGGCGGATGGTCTTGAAGTTCGTGAGCATGCCCCCCAGCCATCGCTGGTTGACATAGGGTTGCCCGGAGCGTTGGGCCTCCTTTTGTATGGCCTCGCGAGCCGAGCGCTTGGTGCCGACCAAGAGCACCGTGCCGCCATCGGCGACCACGCCCTTGACGAACTGAGCCGCGTCCGCGTAAAGCGGCTGCGTCTTCTCGAGATTGATGATGTGGATCTTGTTACGCTCGCCGAAGATGAAAGGCGCCATCTTCGGGTTCCAGAAGCGGGTCTGATGTCCAAAATGGACTCCCGCTTCCAGCATCTGTCGCATGGACACGCCGGGCATGGAGAATCTCCTGTTTGGGTTGAGCCTCCGCGCATCCCCGTGGCCATCCTCGTCGAGCGAGGACACCCAGCCGGCGGGTTTGCCGATGCGCGTGTGGGTTAATTGCCAAAAAAGGCGGCGCTTTATACCATGAATCGATACACCATGCACGTGACGATCAAATCGCAGGAAGAGCAGGAGAAGATGCGCACCGCCGGCCGTCTCGCCGCCGACGTGCTCGACATGATCGCGGAGCACGTGGTGCCCGGGGTGACCACGGAGGAGCTCGATCGCCTCTGCCACGACTACATCGTCAACGTGCAGAAATCGGTGCCGGCGAATTTGAACTATCGCGGTTTCCCGAAGACCATCTGCACTTCGGTCAATCACGTGGTGTGCCACGGCATCCCGAACGACAAGCGTCTGAAGGCCGGCGACATCGTCAACATCGACGTCACCGTCATCAGGGACGGCTTTCACGGCGATACCAGCCGCATGTACTTCGTGGGCAAGCCGCCGACGCATGCGCAGCGCCTCGCCGAGACCTGCTTCGAGGCGATGTGGCGCGGCATCGGGACCGTCCGCCCGGGCACGCGCCTCGGTGACATCGGTCACGCCATACAGACGTTCGTGGAGCAGAACAATTACTCGGTGGTGCGCGAGTACTGTGGCCATGGCATCGGGCGCATCTATCACGAAGACCCGCAGGTGCTGCACTACGGCGAGCCCGGCACCGGACTCGAGCTCAAGTCCGGCATGACCTTTACCGTCGAGCCGATGGTGAACGCCGGCAAGCGCCATGTGCGCCTGCTGCCCGACGGCTGGACCGTCATCACCAAGGATCACTCCCTATCCGCGCAGTGGGAACACACGGTGTTGGTGACGGCTGAGGGACACGAGGTGCTGACGCTCGGGGCCGCGGACCGGCGGGCGCACTGAGCGCGAATATGGCCGCCGGGGACGTCGATCTCCTCGAGGAAGCGTTACCCGCCCCGTCGGCCGATCCCGGTTGGCCGTGGCTACAGCGTCTGCCGCTACTTCTCGCCGAGGCGCGGGGCTCGCCCGCCGCGTGGCGGGAGCTGCTGCGTCAGGGGCACGAGGAGCTGAAAGCCCGCTTCCTCGCCGATGAGCCGGTCGAGACGCTGGTGCATGCCCGCGCATCGCTGGTGGATCTCGTGCTGCGGGAATCCTGGCGCCTGCACTCGATCCCCTCCATGATCTCCTGGACGCTGGTGGCGGTCGGCGGCTATGGGCGCGGCGAGCTACACCTCTGCTCCGACATCGACATCCTGCTCCTCGTGCCGCGCGCGCTGCACGGGCCGGAACAGGGTGCGATCGAGCGGCTGCTCGCCTTTCTCTGGGACATCGGCCTCGAGGTCGGGCACAGCGTGCGCACCGTCGCCGAATGCGCGGGCGAGAGCCTCGCCGATGTCAGTGTCATGACGACACTGCTCGAGGCGAGACTCCTCTCGGGAGATGCGGCGCTGCTCGCCGAGATGCATACCGCGCTCGGCGTGGATCGCATCTGGCCGGTGAGGGAATTTTTCGAGGCCAAGGTGCGCGAGCAATCGGAGCGGCACCTGAAGGCGAACGACACGGCCTATAACCTCGAGCCCAACGTCAAGACGAGCCCCGGCGGACTGCGGGATATCCAGACCATCGCCTGGGTCGCCAAGCGCCGCTTCGGCTCCGACACTCTCGATGGTCTCGCCACCAACGGGTTTCTGTCGATCGCGGAATTGCGGCGACTGAAGCAGGCGCAGTCCTTTCTGTGGAAGGCACGCTTCGGGCTGCACGTGCTCACCGGCCGGCGCGAGGACCGTCTGCTCTTCGACCATCAGCTGAGACTCGCGCAGACCTTCGGCTACGAGGACGCCTCCTACACCCTGGCGGTCGAGCAGCTCATGCAGCGCTACTACCGGACGGTCAAGGACGTGAGCCTGCTCAACGAGCTTCTGCTGCAGCTGTTCCGCGAGGCGCTGCGGACCGAGAGCGAGCCGCCTCGTCCGCTCAATGCGCGCTTTCACGTCCGCAGCGGCTCGCTCGAGGCGGTGAGCGAGGATGTCTTCGCGCGCACGCCCTCGGCGCTGCTCGAGCTGTTCGTGCTGCTGCAGCAGAACCCCGACATCAAGGGAGTGCGCGCCGCCACGATGCGCACGGTCGCCAGGAGCCTCTGGCTCATCGACGAGGAGTTTCGACAGAACCCGCGCCACCACCGACTCTTTCTCGAGATCCTGCGCGCGCCGGCCGGCGTGACGCACGAGCTGCGGCGCATGAACGCCTACGGCGTGCTCGGGCGTTACATTCCGGCTTTCGGCCGCATCGTCGGCCGGATGCAATACGACCTCTTCCATGCCTATACGGTCGACGCCCATACGCTCTTCGTGGTGAGCAACCTGCGTCGCTTCGCGATCCCGCGCTACGATCACGAGCTGCCGGAAGCCTCACGCATCATGCAGCAGCTGCCGCGGCCCGAGGTCGCCTATCTCGCGGCGCTCTTTCACGACATCGCCAAGGGCCGGGGCGGGGATCACTCCGAGCTCGGCGCGGTGGACGCGGAGGCGTTCTGCCTCGAGCAGGGTCTCTCGCCCTACGATGCGCGCATGGTGGCGTGGCTCGTACGCAATCACCTCACCTTCTCGATCACGGCGCAGAAGCAGGACATCGGTGATCCGCAGGTGATCAACGCGTTCGCGCGCACCGTGGGCGATGAGGCGCATCTCGATTACCTTTACGTCCTCACCTGCGCGGACGTGCGCGGCACCAATCCAAAGCTGTGGAATTCCTGGAAGGCCTCGCTCTTTCGCGACCTCTATCATCGCGTGCGGCGGGCGCTGCGCCGCGGACTCGAGACACCGATCGATCAGGAGCAGCTCGTGCGCGAGACGCAGGAGGCCGCGAAGCGGCTGATGCTCGAGCGCAACCTTCCCGCCGCCGATATCGAGCGCGCCTGGGCGCGCTTCTCCGCCACCTATTTCCTGCAGCACTCGCCGGAGGAAGTGGCCTGGCACTCGCGCCTGCTCGCCGAGCGCGACCCGAAGTCCGACGAGCCCCTCATCGCGCTCGATCCGCAAAGCGTGCGCGGAACCACGGCGGTGCTGATCTACGCCCGCGCACGCCGGCACGGCTTCGCGCGCACCACGGCCGTGCTCGATCAGCTCGGCCTCAACATCGTCGATGCCCGCATCACCCCGATGGGCGATCGGTTCAGCCTCGACCTCTATCACGTGTTGGAGGATGACGGCGCGCCGATTACCGACCGCGATCGCCAGGAGGAGATCGAGTATGCGCTGTGGCGCTCGCTGCAAGGCCCGGAGGACACGCCTTTCGCCGTGTACCGGCGCGCCCCCCGTCAGGCGCGCATGTTCCATACCGCCACCCTGATCGCGTTGAGCGTCGACGAGCGCAATCGCCGCTCCGTGCTCGAGCTCACCGCCGGCGATCGCCCCGGGCTCCTCTGCGATGTCGGCAAGGTAATGATGGAGGAGGGGGTGGAGCTGCAGGCCGCCAAGATCATGACCGTGGGCGAGCGCGCCGAGGATGTGTTCTACGTCACCGACTTCGACGGCCGCCCGCTCGATGCCGCGGCCGCCGAACGGCTGCGCGAGAGTCTCACCCGCTCGCTCGACCGCCGCGATGCCGCCTAGCGCTGACTCATTCGATGAGCATCGCGTGAAGCCGCTGCTCTCGCGAGCCGCGGCACGAGCCGCCGCAGGAGGTGCTCAAGACACTCCGCGACAACCTTCACCGCCTCGGCGCCTACCCGAGCACCGCAGGTCTGCCGGAGCTGCGCGCCGCCTGCGCCCGCTGGCTCGAGAGACGCTATCGCCTGCCGGGTGGGGCCGTCGATCCCGCGACCATGGTGCTGCCCGTCAGCGGCACGCGCGAGGCGCTCGAGCCTGCCCGGCCTGCGCTCCGGCTTCATCTGCGGCGACCCGCGGATCGTCGCGCGCTTTCTTCCTTTACCGTACCTACCATGGCACCGCCATGCCGGTGCCGACGCAGCTTGCCAGCATCACCGCCTGGCAGGACGATGACTACGCGGCGCGCAATCACCGCCTCTACCGGGAGAAGTTCGAGCGCGTGCTGCCGATCCTCACGCCGCACCTCGAGGTGGACAAGCCCGATGGCGCGTTCTATCTCTGGCCGCATGTGGGCGGTGACGACGAGCGCTTCGCGCGCGAGCTCTACGCCAGCCAGGCCGTGACGGTGCTGCCCGGGAGTTATCTGGCGCGCACCGGCCCGAACGGCAACCGCGCGGCGGGCCGGGTGCGCATCTCGCTCGTGCATCCGGTCGAGAAGTGCCTGCAGGCCGCCGAGCGAATCCGTGACTTCGTGCGACGCAATCCCCCATGAAAAAAGACGACCTGAAGAATCTGCAGTCAACCGTGGACGCCGCCTTCGAGTTCCGCGCCGACATTACACCGAGCAACCGCCCGCCGGGCCTCGAGGGTGTGTTGGAGAAGTGCATCTCCATGCTCGATGCGGGCACCGTGCGCGTGGCGGAGAGCAAGGACGGCATCTGGGCCGTCAACGAGTGGCTGAAGAAAGCCGTGCTGCTCTACTTCCGCATGCGTGACAACACGGTGATGGATGCGGGGTTCACCCGCTTCTACGACAAGGTGCCGTTGAAGTACGCGGCATCGACCGAGGCGCAGCTGCGCGCGGGCGGCGCACGCGTCGTGCCGCATGCGATCGTGCGCCGCGGCGCATATGTCGCCTCCAACGTCGTGCTGATGCCCTGCTACGTCAACATCGGCGCCTACATCGGTTCGGGCACGATGGTGGACACCTGGGCCACGGTCGGTTCGTGCGCGCAGGTCGGCAGCAACGTGCATCTCTCGGGCGGTGTCGGCATCGGCGGTGTGCTCGAGCCGCTGCAGGCGAACCCGACCATCATCGAGGATGACTGCTTCATCGGCGCGCGCTCGGAGATCGTCGAGGGAGTGGTGGTCGAGGCCGGCGCGGTCATCTCCATGGGCGTGTTCATCGGCCAGAGCACGCGGATCTACGACCGCACCACCGGGCAGATCCTGCAGGGGCGGATTCCGGCGGGCTCGGTGGTGGTGCCGGGGACGTTGCCCTCGGCCGACGGGCGCTACAGCCTCTACTGCGCCGTCATCGTCAAGCGCGTCGATGCGCAGACGCGGGCGAAGACCTCGATCAACGAGCTGTTGCGGGCGGTGGAGTAGCCGCGGACGGCGGGCTCCTCGGCGTCTGCGGGCCAAGCAGCGGCGCTCATCGATTGCAGCTGGCGTGCAAGATTGCGCGCGTGATCGCCGATCCTCTCGAGGGACCGCAAGGACAGGTGAGCGTCCTCGATGGGCGCATCGTAATGACCCATGGCGGCAGGCGCTCACCCGAAACGGCCAGTGATGTAGTCCTCCGTCAGCTTTCGCTGCGGGTTGCCGAAGATCTGCCCCGTCGCGCCGACCTCGACGAGCTCACCCAAGTGAAAGTAAGCAGTCCTTTGCGACACGCGCGCGGCCTGCTGCATCGAATGGGTCACGATCATGATGGTGTAGGACTCGCGCAGCTCGTCGATCAGGTCCTCGACGTGCGCGGTGGCGATCGGGTCGAGGGCCGAGCAGGGCTCGTCCATCAGGATCACCTCCGGCTGCACGGCGAGGGTGCGGGCGATGCAGAGGCGCTGCTGCTGCCCGCCGGAAAGTCCCGTCGCGAGCGACTTGAGGCGATCCTTGACCTCGCTCCACAGCCCAGCCCGCTGCAGGCTCACACAAACCATCTCGTCGAGGTCAGCCCGGCTTCGCGCCAGCCCATGGATCCGCGGTCCGTACGCGACGTTGTCGTAAATCGATTTCGGAAAGGGGTTCGGTTTCTGAAACACCATCCCGACGCGGGCCCGCAGTCGTACGACGTCGCTGGCCGCAGCGTGGATATCCTGTCCATCGAGGGTGATGGTCCCCGTGACCCGCGCTCCAGGAATGGTGTCATTCATCCGGTTGAGACATCTCAGGAAGGTCGACTTGCCACAGCCCGAGGCGCCGATCGCGGCGAGGACCTGACGACGTCCGACGTCGATCGAGATACTCTTCAGCGCCTGGGTGGCGCCATAGAACACACTCAGGTCACGGCAGGAGAAGACCGGGTCCCCACCCGTGATGTCACCGCCAGCCCCGTCGGCCGTCCCCTCCTGCAATGAGGTCGGGGCGTGCACGCGCCCGCTCGGCTTGAGGTTCAGGCCGCTCTCGAAGACACGGCGGCCCGCATCGGAACCGCCCGCCGCGCGCGCTTCAGCTCGTCTGGGCTCGTGCACGGTAGGCCTCCGGAAGATCAGGCATATCGTTCCTAAAAAATCAAGGGGCGGAATGCTCCGCCCGCTCGTAGCTTCGCGACGAGCCTCGCGCGCGTTCGCTCACCCAAATCTGCCGGTGACGTAATCGTCGGTCTTGCGGTAGCGCGGCGCGGTAAAGATCTGCTCGGTGGGCCCTATCTCGACGAGCTCGCCCAGGTACATGAAGCCGGTGAAGTCGGAGACTCTCGCGGCCTGCTGCAGATTGTGCGTAACGATGGCGATGCAGTACTTCTCCCCCAAGGTCCGCAACGTCTCCTCGATCCGCAGCGTCGAGATCGGATCGAGCGCCGCTGTCGGCTCGTCGAACAGGATCACTTCCGGCTCGAGCGCTATCGTACGCGCAACACAGAGTCTTTGCTGCTGTCCGCCGGAGAGGCTGCGGCCATCCTCGTGCAGCTTGTCCTTGACCTCATCCCAGAGGGCGGCCGCGGCGAGCGCCGCTTCCACCCGCTCGCGCAGCTCGCCCCGGCGGATGCGCTGGGAGAGCCGCAGACCGAACGCAACGTTGTCGAAAATCGACATCGGAAACGGGGTGGCCTTCTGGAAGACCATGCCCACGCGGAAACGCAGGCTGGCTACATCGAGCGCCGGCGACAGGATGTCCTCCCCCTCGAGCCGCACCTCGCCGGTGGCGCGGTTTCCCGGATACAGGTTGTACATCCGGTTGAAGACCCGCAGCAGGGTCGACTTACCGCAGCCGGAGGGACCGATGAAGGCGGTGATGGTGCGGTCCTGCAGGGTCAGATTGACGTCCTTCAGCGCCTGCACTCCGCCGTAGTAGAAATCGAGGTGCCGGACCTCGAACTTCACGCCGTTCGCCTCCGCTCCGCTCGCCGGCCCACGCCCGGGATCCGCCGGCACCGCGCTCATTGTCGGCGCCCTCCGGGGCTCAGTGTCGCCACAATCACGCGCGCGGCGATGCTGAGGATCAGGATCGCGAAGGTGATGACCAGCGCTCCGGACCAGGCGAGCTGCTGCCAGTTGTCGTACGGGCTCAGGGCGAACTGGAAGATCACCACGGGCAGGTTGGCCATGGGTTGTTTGAGGCTCGTGCTCCAGAACTGATTGTTCAGCGCGGTGAACAGCAGCGGCGCCGTCTCGCCGCTGATGCGGGCCACGGCCAGGAGGATGCCCGTCACCATGCCGCTGCGGGCGGCCGGGTAAGCGATGCTCATGATCGTCCGCCACGGGTATGCGCCCATCGCCGTCGAGGCATCCTTCATTCCCTGCGGAACCAGGTTGAGCATGTCTTCAGTCGTTCGCACGATCACGGGCATCGCGATGATCGCCAGCGAGATGGCGCCGGATATGGCCGAGAAGTTCCCCATCGGCACGACGACGATCTCGTAGACGAAGAGTCCGATGATGATCGAGGGGGCGCTCAGAAGAACGTCATTGACGAAGCGCACTACGGTACTCAGGCGGGCGTTGCGGCCGTACTCGGCCAGGTAGGTGCCCGCCAACACGCCGATCGGTCCGCCGATGAGGACTCCGAGAAGCGTCATGATGGCGCTGCCGTAGATCGCGTTGAGGAGGCCACCGCCAGGGGTGGCCGGCGGCGGTGTCATCCGGGTGAATACGTCGCTCGAGAAATGCGCCAACCCCTCCTTGAGGAGCGACCAGAGGAGCGCGCCGAGAAAGAACAACCCGATCAGCGTCGCAAGCCCGGACAGCCCGAGCGCGAGAACGTTGATGATCTTGCGGATCGTGCGCCGGCTCATACCGAGGAGATCGCGCGCCGATCGAGCCGCAGCAGCATGAATCGGGCTGCGGCAATGACGGAAAACGTGATGACGAAAAGCAGCGCGCCGAGCGCGATCAGTGAGGATGCATAGAGTTTGGTGGTCGCCTCGGTGAATTCGTTGGCGATCGTGGCCGAGATCGTCGTGCCGGGGTTGAGAAGAGAGCGGCTGATCTCATGGGCGTTGCCGACTACGAAGGTGACCGCCATCGTCTCGCCGAGGGCTCGTCCGAGGCCGAGCATGGTGCCACCCACCATGCCGGTCCGCGAATAGGGAACCACTACCCGCCAGATCGTCTCCCAGGTCGTCGCTCCCAGGCCGTAGGCCGACTCCTTCAGCACGTCGGGAACTGTCTCGAAGACATCGCGCATGACCGCCGCGATGAACGGGATGACCATGATTGCGAGTACGATCCCGGCGGTCAGCACCCCGATGCCGAAAGGGGCGCCCCGAAAGAGGACGCCCACGGCCGGAATTGCGCCCAGATGGGCGATGATCCAGGGCTCGACGTGCTCCTGCAGCACGGGCGCCAGGATGAACAGTCCCCAGAATCCGTAAATGATGCTCGGAATCGCGGCCAGCAGCTCTATCGCGACGCCGATCGGCCGCTTGAGCCAACTGGGCGCCAGCTCGGTCAGAAAGACCGCAATACCGAAACTAATCGGCAGCGCCAGCAGCATTGCGATGACTGAAGTCACGAGCGTCCCGTAGACCGCCCCGACGGCCCCGTATTCGTCGGTGACGGGGTTCCAGATCTCCCGGGTAAGAAATGCCAGCTTGAAATGCGAGAAGGCGGGCCAGGCCCCGTGCAGAAGCGAGATGGCGACGCCGCCGAGCAGGGCGAGCACGAGCAACGCCGCCACGAGCGTGGTGCCGTGGAATATCCGCTCCCCGAGGCGCTGGCTGGCGATGCGCTTCGGCTCGATCGTAACCACGCTGCTCATGGCCGCATCCCGGTGTTGGCACTCATACGATTCGTCATCACTGTCCAATGGGTTCGTGCGCGCCCGGCGGCTGCGGTGACACTCCGCGTACGACATTCCAAAGCGGGATCTCAGGCGGGCGGCCGCCCCGTGGGACGGCCGCCCCATGCACGAGAATAACCCAATCTTATCGCCTGCGAGCGCAGGTGTCGCAGGCGAAATCCCTCAGCTACCCAGGTTTCGCTTCCAGTACGTCTGAATCGCTTGCACGGTGCTCGTTGGCAGCGGACCGAAGCCAATGGACTTCGCCATGGCCTGGCCGTGTTCGAAGCCCCACAGGAAGAATTTCGTCACCGGCTCGTTCACGGATTTCGGCGCCGCCGTGCGCAGAATCTGCCAGGTGCAGCCGGAGATGGGCCAGCTCTGCGCGCCGGGCTGATCCGTCAGGATGATGTAGAAATCCTGCACTTTCGTGAAATCCACATTGGCCGCGGCGGCCTGGAAGCCTTTCAGGCTCGGACTGACCACCTGGCCCGCACTGTTGATCATGCGCGCGTACTCCATGTGGTTCTCGATGATGTACGCGTACTCCACGTATCCGATCGAGCCCTGGATCCGCTGCACGTACGAGGCGACGCCTTGATTGCCTTTGCCGCCGACACCTGTCGGCCAGTCGATCGAGGTGTTGGCGCCGACCTTCTCCTTCCACTCCGGGCTCACCTTCGAGAGATAGTTGGCGAAGGTGAAGGTGGTGCCGGACCCGTCGGACCGATGGACGACGCTGATCGCCATGTCGGGCAGGTGAAGTCGCGGATTGAGCCTCTGGATCGCCGGATCGTTCCACTGGGTGATCTTGGCGAGATAGATATCCGCGATCACAGGTCCCGTCAGAAGGAGCTGACCCGACTGGATACCCGGAACGTTGTAGACGATATCCTCGCCGGCGATCGCGGTCGGAAACTGGATCAAGTGGTTTTCACTGAGAACCTGCGGCGTGAGCGGCATGTCGCTCGCCCCGAAGACTACTGTTCCCGCCTTGATCTGCTGGATGCCCCCGCCGGAGCCGATCGGCTGATAGTTGACCTGAATGCCGGTCTTGTCATTGTAGGTGGCCGCCCATTTGGCGACCAGCGGGTAGACCCAGGTGCTGCCCGCGCCGGTGATCTGGCCGGCTGCGAGCGCGTTCGTGCTGACGACCGCGGCTGCCGTGAGGGCGATGAGGCGCGTCGTGGTGGATTTCCGGAGCGCGCCCGGACGACATACGTTCATGATACCTCCGCTTGCTGTGTTCGAGAACATATAGAGTCTGGGTGCCGTCAGAACGCCACCTGTGCCCAGATGCCGACCTCGTCATACGTTCCGTCGAGCTCGTTGAAGCCGCCGTTGGTCGTGCTGAAGGTGGCCGTCGCGGATGAGCCGCCGTCCATCTTCTCGTGCTTGTAGACCAGGGCCACATCGACGTTCTTGACCGGGTGGGTCACGGCGCCGATGTTGTAGTACTGGTCGTTCAGTCCCGGCACGACATCCTGGCTCAGCTTCGCCTCATCCCAGCGGCCGAATACACCGATCATCGGCGTGAAATCGTACGAGGCGAATACCGAGGTGCCGTTCGCCTTGTCGGAGGTGGCCTTGGTGACATCGTTCCAATCGTGGGCCGCGAAGTACTCCACCCCGACGCGCAGGCCGGTGTTGACATAAGCGGCGAGCGCATCGAACCGGTTCGCGGTGTGGTACACCGTGACGGTAGGCGTATCGTACTTGTCGTTACCGAGCTTGCCGCTATAACCGCCGACCGCGAGTATCACGCCCGTGATGGGCTGGAAGCTCACTCGGCCCTCCACATCGACGTCCTTGGAGCGGGTGGGATTCTTGTAGCCGGCGCCGTTCACCGCCGAGATCTGGTAGCTGAGCATCTTGCCGGCGATGTCGCCGCCGATATGCAGGCCCCAGTCGGCGGAGTTGCCGAAGTGCAGCCGATCGATCAGGGTGTTCTCGACGAAGCGGAAGTTGTAGACGCTCTCGTCGAAGGGAATCCAGGGCATGTCCGACTCGCCGAGCCGCACCCAGAAAGCCTTCGACAGCGTCGCCTGCAGCCAGGCGTTCTTCATGTAGACGTCCACCTGCTGGCCGGTCGTGCTGGTGGTGCATTTCAGTGCCGCGCCAGTGCCGGTGCAGGTGCTCGCCGTCACGCTGTTGTACGTGGCGTCGCTTTGCAGCTTCGCCGACCAGATGTCGTCGAATTTCTCATTGACGATCAGGTAGAAGCGCTTGACGTCGAAGCCCGTGCCGCTCGCGGCGGACTTGGTGCCGTCGCTGTCCATGTCGATATTGGTGAAGTCCGTGAAGATCTTGCCGCCGACGGTGGGCGACGGTACGTCAGCCACTGCGGTGCCCCAGCCCGCGGCGCCGAGGACGGCGGCGACAGCGCAGGGGATGGCCGGAGATTCCTTGAACATGAGTGGCTCTGTGGACTGACTTACTGTTGAATCCGCCAGGGTCTGTCGAACGTCCCGCATTCGCGCACGCGCATTTAATGACAGAACTATGACAGCTTCATGACAGCGGCCCGTTTTCTCCGCCGCCAAGCGACCATCAGGGATCCGCCGCGGCCGGAGGCATTCTGGCCACGGAACGTTGCACCCGCGTGACATCCCCACGCTTCGAACGAGCTGGAGCGAAGAAAGCGCTTGCCCCACGGGCGGGCGCACCTTATAAACGCGCCAGCCGATTTGCGAGCCCCAACGGAGAGATGTCCGACACCCTCGAGCTCACCCGCGACCTCTTGACCCGCCGCTCCGTGACGCCCGCGGACGAAGGCTGCCAAGGGGTGATGATGCGGCGCCTGCAGGCGCTCGGCTTTGAGGTCGAGCCGCTGCGCTTTGGCAGCGTAGAGAATTTCTGGGCGCATCGCGGCCACGACCGCGGACCCCTCCTCTGCTTCGCCGGGCACACCGATGTGGTGCCGACCGGTCCGCTCGAAGAATGGCGCAGCGACCCTTTCGGCCCGGTCGTGCGCGACGGCCTGCTCTACGGCCGAGGCGCGGCCGACATGAAGAGCGGCCTCGCCGCGATGATCACCGCGACGGAGGAATTCGTCGCCGCGCATCCCGCGCACCGCGGCCGCATCGCCTTCCTCATCACCAGCGACGAGGAAGGTCCCTCGGTCGATGGCACCAAGCGTGTCGTCCAGGTACTCGCCGCGCGCTCCGAGCGCATCGACTGGTGTCTGGTGGGCGAGCCCTCGAGCGAGGTGTCGACCGGCGACACCATCAAGATCGGCCGGCGGGGCTCATTCAGCGGCAGGCTGACCGTGCATGGTGTGCAGGGGCACGTCGCCTATCCGCACCTTGCGGAAAATCCCGTCCACAAACTTGCACCGGCGCTCGCGGAGTTGACCGGCCGCGTGTGGGATCAGGGGACGGAGCACTTCGAGCCGACGAGCTTTCAGGTCTCAAACCTGAACGCGGGCACCGGCGCCGCGAACGTCATCCCCGGGGAGCTCAAGGCGCGCTTCAACCTGCGATATTCTCCGGTGCAGACGCTCGAGGGACTTAAGGAAACGGTCGAGGGGATCCTGCGTAAGCACGGCGTGCGCTACACGCTGGAGTGGTATGTCTCGGGAGAGCCCTTCTATACCCCACCGGGAACTTTGTCGGAGGCGGTGGCGGCGGCGATCGAGGCAGTGACCGGCGGGAGACCAAAGATGTCCACGGGAGGCGGAACCTCGGATGGACGCTTCATCGCGCCGATGGGCGCGCAGGTGGTGGAATTGGGCGTGGTGAACGCATCCATTCACAAGGTGAACGAGTGCGTCAGGGTGACGGACATCGATGCGCTCCATCGCATGTATTTCAACGTGCTGAGGAACCTCCTGGCCTAGGCGCGTCTTACGTTCGCGATGAATCCGCCCAGGCCGAGGCAGGCGGCCCAGATCAGCACCCACGCCGGCATGGCGAGGCCGAGGAAGGTCCAGTTGACGACGCCGCACTCGCCGCTGCCGCTCAGCACCCTGCGGATGACCGTGGTGAGCGGCATGAACTTCAACATCGCCGAGAGCGGGGCGCCGCAGGAGGGAATGGCGCCGGGCGGCAGATGCTGAATGTAGAGCTGGCGGGCGGCCACTGCGATCGTCGCCAGGGCGGCGAGCGCGACCAGAATGGCGTAGACGCGGGCACCCCCGCGCCGTGGGTTGTGCAGCGCGGCGATGAGGAACACGACGCCGAGGGCGGCGATGCCGATGCGCTGGAAGATGCAGAGCGGGCAGGGATCGAGGCCGAGCTCGAACTGCGCATAGAGCGCGTAGGCGATGAGGCCCGCGCAAATCAGGAAACCGGCGCAATTGATCGGGCGCCGGGAGAGGGTGGCGCCAGATCCGGTCGCCGCCGTGAGCGGCGCACCGCTCACGGGGCCGCCGTGGGACGCGGCTCATCCGCGAGTGTGGCGCGCTCTCGCAGCTCCCGCTCGACATCGTCCAGCGAGGTATGGCGGACGTCCTTGCCGTACACCATGTAGATCACGTACTCGCTGATGTTCTTCGCGTGATCGCCAATGCGCTCGAGCGCGCGCACGACCCACATCACATCGAGGGCCCGGCGGATGGTGCGCGGGTCTTCCATCATGAAGGTGATGCTCTGGCGCTGGATGGCCTCGTACTCCTCATCGACTAGGCGATCCTGACGCGCGACCCGCAGGGCCGATTCCGCATCCATGCGGGCGAAGGCGTCGAGGGCGTCGTGGACCATCTCGGAGACGATGCGGCCGAGATGCTTGATCTCGCGGTATTTGTCCGCGGGGCGTTCCATGGTGGCGAGGCGCGAGGCGATGTAGCCGATCTTCTCACCCTCATCGCCGATGCGCTCGAGGTCGGTGATGGTCTTGATGATGGCGACGATGACACGCAGATCGCCCGCCGCCGGCGCGCGCGTCGCGAGAATCCGGCTGCACTCCTCGTCGATCGACACCTCCATGTTGTTCACCTGGTAATCCCCGAGCGCCACCGACTCCCCGAGCGAGCTGTCGCCCTCGGTGAGGGCGGTGATGGCCTTCTGCAGCTGCTGCTCGACGAAGCCTCCCATAGCGAGCACTTTGCTGCGTACGCGCTCGAGATCCTCGTTGAAGCGGCGAGAGATGTGATGACTGAGGTCGGCGGTTTCCATCAGGATCGTTCTCCGGCTCGACTGGCGATGATAGCTGAAAAGCCCGACTCGCGACGTCTACAACGTTACACCGCGGTTGCGGCGCGGGTGACGTGTACGCGCTGGGGAGGAAAATGGCACGAGAAAGTGCTGCCCTTGCCGAGCGCGCTCCGCACCTCGAGCTCCGCGCCATGCCGCTGCAAGACGTGCTTGACGATGGCGAGCCCGAGACCCGAGCCGCCGGTGGCGCGCGAGCGCCCCTGATCGACACGATAGAAGCGCTCGGTGAGCCGCGGAATGTGCTCGGGCGGGATGCCGATGCCGGTATCGGTCACGGAGAAATGTCCGCCGTCCTCATCCACCCACCAGCGCATCTCGATCGAGCCGTCCGCGGGAGAGTATTTGGCGGCGTTGTCGACCAGGTTGGAAAACGCGGAGTGGATCTCCGCCTCCTCGCCGATGAGCTCGGCCTCGGAATCGATCCGCACTCTCACCTCCCGCGGGTGCACGGGACGGGCGAGCACGTCATCGCGCAGCAACGCGAGGAGCGCCGCGATATCGAGCGGCTCCCCACCGACGGGCTCTCCCGGCTGCTCGAGCCGGGAGAGCTCGAGCAGGTCGTGGATGATGGCGGTCATGCGCTCGGCCTGGCGGCGCATCTCGGCGACCGGTCCCGCGAGCTCCCGGTCGAGCGCGGGATCCTGACTCAGCGTCTCGAGATAGCCGGAGATCACGGTAAGCGGCGAGCGTAGCTCGTGTGAGGCGTTGGCGACGAAGTCGCGCCGCACGGCTTCCAGGCGCATCTGCCGGGACACGTCCGCGACGAGCAGCAACTGCTGGCCCTCGCCGTACGGCACGAGCTGCAGCGAGAGGTAACAGTCCTCGCGCGTCGCGCGCCGGATGACCACCGGATTGGCGTAATCTCCTAGCTTCAGGTAACGCTGAAACTCCGGCTCGCGCAGCAGGTTCTCGATCCGCAGCCCGAGGTCCACCGTGCGGCGCAGCTCGAGGAGCCTGCCCGCCATGCGGTTGAACCAGACGATCTCGCGCTGCGGGTTGAGAATGACCACGCCGTTCGGCAACGCCGCGGTCGAGCTCTGCAGCTGGCGCATGAGCTGCACGAAGCGCTGCTTGTGGAAGCGCTTGCGCCGGTGCAGGCGGATGACCTGCGAGATGATCTCTCCCCAGACGCCTCTGATGTCCGGAGGGTCGGCGTAGCTGCGGTGGCGCAGCCACCAGTCCACCCGAAAGAGCACCACCAGTTGCCAGGTGAGGTGGGCAGCGAGCGCGCAGGCGAGCCCGCCCCAGATGCTGCCGAGCAATGTACCGACGATCAGCCCAACGGCAATGGTCCCGAGCAGCCGGCCGGCCGCGAACCACCACGCCTGCGTTGCGGGTTGCAGCTGCGCCTCACTCCGTCTTGTTGGAGAACCGGTAACCGGCGCTGCGCACGGTCTGAATGTAGCGCTCCATGCCGTAAGGCTCGAGCGCCATCCGCAGTCGGCGGATACAGACATCGATGGTCCGGTCCTCGACGCTGGTGTCGCTCCCCCAGAGCCGCGCGATGAGCTGCTCGCGGCTGAAGACGCGCTCCGGGCGGCTCATGAACAATTCCAACATGCGAAATTCGGTCCGCGCGAGCGGCAGGACCTCCTCGTTGACGGTGATCCGCTGCCCCTGCTGATCGAGCTTGAGCCCATCGAACTCGATGACCTGATCGAGCCCGACGGTGCCGGCGCGGCGCAGCACGGCACCGATCCGCGCCAGCAGCTCCCGGGGTGAGAAAGGTTTGGTGATGTAGTCGTCGGCACCGCTCTCGAGCCCCGTGACCTTGTCGCCCTCCTCGGCCCGGGCGGTCAGCATGATGATGGGCAGATCGCGGGTGTGCCGATCGCGCTTCATCGAGCGGGTGAGCTCGAGGCCGCTCGTGTCCGGCAGCATCCAGTCGATGAGCGCCAGGTCCGGCAGGCGATCGGCGAGTACTTCGCGCGCCGCCCGGGCGTCCTCGGCCTCGCGCACGCTGTAGCCGGCGCGTTTCAGGCCGAAGGCGATCATGTCGCGGATCGCCCGTTCGTCCTCCACCACCAGTATGAGTTTTCCGTGCACCGCTGCCGCTCTCCGCAACGCGGGTATTACAGTCTGAGAATGTTGCAGAGTCATGACAGTCTCCGGGATGTGTTACGGCGGCGGCCGCGCGACATCATCACGGAGATAGACCGGCACGGCGGCCTCGGGTCCGAAGAGCCGCCCCGCGGACAGCTCCGGGGCGGCAAGACGGGCCACCTCGACGGCCCGCGGCAGGAGCCGGTCCCAGGGCGAAAGCACCGATATGCCGGCGAGGCGCCTCAGCACCGGGTAAGCGGTAAATCCGCGCCCGAGACCTGTGGCGCCGAACCATCCAGCCGGGAGCTGCACGCGCGCCGGGGGCGCCACGCCCTCCGATCCGCGGGGCGCGGCCAAGCCATCACGGTCGCGCTCGAAACACCCCCAGTAGACCTCCTGCATGCGCGCATCATTGCATACGAGGGCGCGCGTAATACCGGTGTCCTCATCGAACGCCCGCTGCGCGACCGCTCGCAAATCGGAGACCGGCACCACCCGGAGGCCAGCACCGAAAGCGAGCCCTTGGGTGAGGCTCGCGGCAAGCCGCACGCCGGTGAAGGATCCGGGTCCGCGCCCGAAGGCGATCGCATCGAGAGCGCGCAGGCGGACGCCCGCCTCGGCCAGGAGCTCATCGATCATGGGCAGGATCCGCTCGGCGTGCTCGCGCGTGAGCTCCGCCTCGCGCGCGAACAGCCGATCGCCGACGAGCAGCGCCGCCGAGCAACACTCCGTGGCCGTATCGAGCGCGAGCAGTCTCATAGGGTAAGTTCCGAGCGCCGCCGCGCCGCCTCGGGCGGAGCAGCATGGCGGGAGAGAAACGCCAGCACCTCATCCCGCTCGCGGGTGATAGCCATCGGCGGTAGCGCACCGAGAAACACCTTGCCGTAACTACGGGAGGTGATCCGAGGATCGCAGATCGCGACGACACCGAAGTCCTCCTCGCTGCGGATGAGCCGCCCCACTCCCTGTTTCAGCGCCAAAGCGGCCTCCGGAAGCTGATACTCGCGAAAAGCGCTGCGCCCGGAGGATTCCAGGTACTCGACTCGCGCCCGCACCAACGGGTCATCGGGAGAGGCGAAAGGCAGCTTCTCGATCACGACCAGCCTGAGCGCACTGCCTTTGACGTCAACACCCTCCCAGAAGCTCGTCGTCCCGAGGAGCACCGCGCCCCCGTCCTCGCGAAACTCCCGCAGCAGCTGCTCGCGCGGCCCTTCGCCCTGCACGAACAGACGATAGCGCGAGGTCCGCGCGCGCTGCCGCCAGAGCGCGGCGGCACCGGCGAGCGCCCGATGGCTGGTGAAGAGCACGAAGGCGCCGCCTCGCGAGGCTTCGATCAGCTCGAGCGCCACATCCATCACCGCGGGCAGGAATTCCGGCGCGGCAGGGAGCGGCATGTGCGCCGGAAGATAAAGCCGGCTCTGGCGCGGATAATCGAACGGGCTGTCGATCTTGAGCGTCGCAGAGCCCTCGAGTCCCAAGCGGCCGGTGAAGGGGCTGAAATCCTCGCCCAGCGACAATGTGGCCGAGGTGAACACCCATGAGCACGGGTGCGCCTCGAGCAGCGCCTGGAATCGGGCCGCGATGTCGAACGGCACGAGACTCAGAGCGAATGTGCGCGCATCGATCTCGAAGGAGCGGGCGCCGTCGAGTTCATCGACGGCACCGATGCGCTCGAGGCTCGCCGCGAGCTCTGCCGCGCGATCGACGAGCACGCTCCCCGCGGTCTCCTCGTCCGCAGGGCGCAACGCCGCAGCGAGCGTCTCGACGGCGCGCGTCAGATCGGCGACGGCCGCCGCGATCGGCGAATGGACATCGGTCCAGGTGATGCGACCCTGGGCGCCGGGCAGCACGCCGCAAAGCTTCCCGATCGAGGACTGGACGTGGCGCATGGCCGCGAGTGCGCGCTCTCGCGCTTCCGTGTTGAGCGCACCCCGTCCCGCGAGCTCGAGCTGCACCTCCTTCAGCAGATTCTCGATGCGCCGACTGCTCACGCGCGCGCCGAAGAACTGCGCCGCGAGATCGGGTATCTGATGCGCTTCATCGAGAACGATCGCATCGGCCGCGCCGAGAAGATCGCCGAAGCCATCCTCCTTGAGCGCGAGATCGGCCAGCAACAGATGGTGATTGACGATGACGATGTCGGCATCGAGCGCCTGCCGTCTCGCGAGCGCCACGTGACAGCCCGCAAGCTCCGGGCAGCGCGCCCCGAGACAGTTGTCACGGGTCGAGGTGACCTGCGCCCACACCGGATGGGAATCGCCGAGCCCGGAGACTTCCGCCAGATCGCCACTGCGCGTGGTTCGCGACCAACGGCGGATGCGCTCGAGCATGCCGCCTCGCTCCTCACCGTCCGCCTGCTGCAGGCGGTGACGGCAGAGATAGTTGGTCCGGCCCTTGAGCAACGCGACCCGCGCCGGCCGACCGAGAGCCGCGCCGACGAGCGGCAGGTCCTTGGCAAAGAGTTGATCCTGCAGTGTCCGCGTGCCCGTCGAGAGGAGCACCCGTTTGCCGGAGAGCAGCGCGGGTACGAGATATGCGAAGGTCTTACCCGTGCCGGTGCCCGCCTCCACCGTCAGGATCTCCCCCCGAGTCAGCGCTGCGGCGACCCGCTCGGCCATGAGGATCTGTTGCCGGCGGACGTTGAAGCCCGGTAGCGCGCGCTGCAGAGGTCCTCCCTCCCCGAAGATGTCCTCGAGATCCAACATACTGCGATGATAAGGCAGCGCCGCCACACGCGCAGGTGCTTGAATTTCCTGTAAGACTCCGCGGTGTGCGATTATGGAACAAAAGGGAAGGTTTTATCGTACTTTATGATGGCGGGCCGGACGCGCGGTTATACTGAGTCGAGGCTCCCTTATCCGCGGTGAACGGCCTCGGTGACGGCCGGGCCGCAAACGACACGAGGACTCGAGGATGGCCATTGCTGCACCCCTGGTAACTCCGTTGTCCCAACTCTCGCGCGCAGTGTCGGACTGGGTGGAATCCGTTCGAGCCCTCACCCAGCCCGCGGGGGTGCGTTGGTGCGAGGGGACGGAGGCGGAATACGGCGAGCTCACCTCCAAGCTGATCCGGGAAAGCGAGCTGATCAAGCTCAATCCGGAGTACTTTCCGGGATGCCATCTCTACCGCTCGAGCCCGAGCGATGTCGCGCGCGTCGAGCATCTGACCTACATCTGCACCCGCTCCCGGGACGATGCTGGACCCAACAACAACTGGATGGACCCTGGCGAGGCCCACGCCAAGATGCGGGCGCTTTTCTCCGGTTGCATGCGCGGGCGCACCCTGTACGTCATTCCCTACTGCATGGGCCCGATCGACTCGCCGCTCTCGAGATGCGGGGTGGAGATCACCGACAGCGCCTACGTCGCCCTCAACATGATGATCATGACGCGGGTCGGACGCGCGGCGCTCGAGCGCATCGCGCGGAAGGGGCAATTCGTCCGTGGGCTGCACTCGATCGGCGAGCTCGATCCGAACCGCCGCTTCATCATGCACTTCCCCGAGGAACTCGCGATCCAGAGCTTCGGATCCGGCTACGGCGGCAACGCCCTGCTCGGCAAGAAGTGCCATGCGCTGCGCATCGCGAGCTGGCAGGCGCGCTCCGAGGGCTGGCTCGCCGAGCACATGCTCATCGTGGGTCTCGAGAGCCCCGCGGGCGAGACGCACTACATCGCCTGCGCCTTCCCCTCCGCCTGCGGCAAGACCAACCTCGCCATGTTGATTCCGCCGGCTTCGCTCCCGGGTTGGAAGGTTTTCACCGTGGGAGATGATATCGCCTGGCTGCATCCGGGCGCCGACGGACGGCTCTGGGCCATCAATCCCGAGGCCGGTTATTTCGGCGTCGTGCCTGGAACCAACCCGCAGACCAACCGCAACGCCTACGAGATGATCCGACGCGACACGCTCTTCACCAACGTCGCGCTCACGGCCGACGACCAGCCCTGGTGGGAAGGCCTGACGGCCGGCACTCCGGTCACCGACTGGCAGGGCCGGCGCTACGATCCCGCCAAAGGGCCCGCCGCACATCCCAACTCGCGTTTCACGGTTTCCGCCAGGCGCAACCCCGGCTACTCCCCGCGCGCGGAGGATCCGCGCGGCGTGCCGATCTCCGCGCTCGTCTTCGGCGGCCGGCGGCGCGAGGTGGCGCCGCTCGTCTACGAGGCGCGCGACTGGCAGCACGGCGTACTGGTCGGGGCTTCCGTCGCCTCGGAGACCACCGCGGCGGCGGTCGGGCAGGTGGGTGTGGTGCGCCGCGATCCCATGGCCATGCAGCCTTTCTGCGGCTATAACTTCGCAGACTACTGGCGGCACTGGCTCGAGGTCGGCGCTAAGCTGGCGCGGCGGCCGAGGATCTTTCACGTCAACTGGTTCCGGCGCGATGCGCACGGAAAATTCCTGTGGCCGGGCTTCGGCGAGAATCTGCGCGTGCTGGCGTGGATGCTCGATCGCTGCCGCGGCAGGGTCCCAGCGGTGGAATCGGGGATCGGGCTCCTGCCCCGGCCGGAGGACCTGAACACGCGCGGCCTGTCCCTGCATGCCGAGTCGCTGCGCGCCCTGCTGTCGGTCGATCCCGCGCTCTGGCGCAAGGAGATGGTGGATATCAGGGCTTACCTCGAGAAGTACGGCTCGAGGCTGCCTGCAGAGCTGCTCGCCGAGATCAGGACGACAGAGAGCGGACTCGGGAATTCCCCGACGCGCTAGACGTTCTCGCAGGCGAAGCGGATGGTCTGCGCCGAATCGGGCTCGGGCAGCCGCCCGAGCCCGATCATGCCCTCGCCCTTGAGCTGCAGACTGTCGCGGCGGACGAAGGATTCCTCCCCACCCAGAGCCTGCACGAAGGTACCGTTCGTGCTCTGATCGATCAGCACCAGCTTGTTGCGCGTGAGCTCGACGCGCGCGTGCAGCCGGGAGATGAGATTTCCCTTGACGACGAGGTCGTTGTCCTCCGCGCGCCCGATGGTGGCGCTCGGATGATGATCGTCGACGACCACCTCGCGGTCGAGCCACCACAGTCGCAGCCGCACGGCGCTCGCCTGCCGCGCCTTGAGAGCGAGACCCGGCACCATGCTGGTCACATCCTCGGTCTGCCAGAGCACCTCGTAGAGCGGCACTTCGTTGCCCTGTCCCTTGACCTTGATGGGTGCCGTATCGATGAGACGGCAGGCCGCCCGCCACTCCGGGGAGAGATGCTCGATCGTGGCCGCGGTAGTGATGATCTGGCCCGCCTTCGCCTGGCTGGTCATACGGTTGGCGGTATGCACCGTCGAGCCGAACACATCGCGGCTCTCGAGCACCACCGGACCAAAATGGCAGCCGATCCGGATCGCCACCGGCTGACCGTCCACCTTGAGCTGGGCGTGAGTCGAGATCTGCTGCTGCATCTGCGCCGCGGCATTCAGAGCCTCATCCGCACTCGGGAAGCTCGCCATGACCTCATCGCCCATGGTCTTGATGACCGTCCCATGGCGCTGCTCGGTGGCGCCGCGCATCACATCGATGCAGGTGGAGACCATGTCGCGCGCGCGCAGGTCTCCCATCAGCTCATAGAGCCGGGTCGAGCCGACGACATCGGCAAACAGTATGGCGAGTTCGATGTCCTTGCCCATTTAGAGTGCGCACCCGGCCGCCCACCCTTGCAAGCCCCGGACGGCAAGGCGACGACATTGAACGCGATGATACCAGATGCCTTGAGGCCAGCTACGGATCAACCGGCGCTGCAACCGCCTCCGCAGGCCGAAGACCCTGCCGGCTCGCGGCGGCCGCCGCCTGCCGCAGCAGGTCGGCTCCCGCCCTGGGGGCTCGTGCGCCTTCGCTGAGCAGCCGCCGGTAATCGCGTGCGCCGGGCTCACCGGCATAAAGCCCGAGCATGTGGCGCGTGATCGCGGCGAGGGGATCGCCGCGCGCGAGTTGCCGTTGCGCGTAAGTCGCCATGCGCTCGATGAGCGCCTCGCGGGGCGGCGGTTCGTGATCGCCCGACGCAGCGAGCGCCCGCTCGAGCTCGCTCAGCACGCGCGGCCGGTGGTAGGCCTCGCGACCCAGCATGACACCGTCGCACCAGGTGAGGGCTTCGAGCGCGCGCTCCGCCGTGCGGAACCCACCGTTGACGATCACTGGCAGGTCGGCGAAGTGTCGCTTCAATCTGGCCACGACCTCGTAACGAAGCGGGGGCACTTCCCGATTGTCTTTCGGTGACAACCCTCCTAACACCGCCTTGCGCGCATGGACAATGGCGACATCGCAGCCCGCATCCCGCACCTGACTCACGAACCCGTGCAACGCCTCGAAATCCGACTCGTCGAATCTCGACAGCGCCGCCCGCGCGTGCCCACGCGTGCCGCGCACGACGCCGACGCGCATCTTCACCGTCACCGGAATCCTCACCGCGGCGCGCATCGCGGCCACGCATTCGGCAACCCGCGCGGGCTCGAGCATCAGGCAGGCTCCGAACGCGCCGCTCGCGACGCGATCGCTCGGACAGCCGCAGTTGAGATTGATCTCGTCATACCCGGCCTGCTCCCCTACCCTCGCCGCGGCGGCAAGCTCCCGCGGCTCACTACCCCCGAGCTGCAGCGCAAGCGGATGCTCCTCGGGATCGTAGGCGAGAAGGCGGCGTGCATCGCCCCGCAGGATGGCTGCCGAAGTGATCATCTCCGTATAGAGGAGCACCCCCGGAGAGAAGCCGCGCAGGAAGTACCGGCAGTGTCGGTCGGTCCAGTCCATCATCGGGGCGACGGACACCCGGCGATCGAGTTTTGCAGCGGGAAAATCGTTCGAAAGGCCTATTTTCATAGGCTCTGGCGACTCGGGCGTTTCTGCGGGATTGTTGGGCATTTGGTGGAGCGGTCGACGCGGCTGTTGCTGCAAATGCGGACTATCCTGCCCCAACGCTCAATTCCGTAGTAGGAGTTGCCACCGGATGACGCCTAACCTGATGGTGATCGGCGCGAAAGCGAGACGCTGCATTCGAGCCCACCCCGCCTCATCGTCCCGTTAGGCTACCCGGCGCGACTGCCGCGGGCAAACGGCGTCAAGCCGAAGCTGGAAGCGCGCAGGGCAAGGAAGCGGCCCATCGCGAGCGGCCGCTTAGGGTCCGTCACGGGCCTGTTCCATCCCATTGACATTACTCGCAGTCGACATATTTGTCGAGTACGAGTAATATCAATGCATGTGGAGCGAGCGCCAAACCATCGAGATATTCCACCTGCTATTCCTGCGCGCGTTCGGCGCGCGCGTGGATAAGTCCCTCTTCGCGCTCAAAGGCGGATGCAATCTGCGGTTCTTCCTCAAGAGCATTCGCTACTCGCAAGACATGGATCTCGACATTCACACCATGGCCGTCG
>JBOIAQ010000011.1:0-99939 GCA_050739115.1 Steroidobacteraceae bacterium
TAAGGGCGGCGCCGAGATCCTCCACGGTGGCCGCACCCTCCCCGGTCCCGGCCACTTCGTCGAGCCGACACTGATCCGCGCCCGCAACGACCTGAACATCGTGCAGTCAGAGACCTTCGCCCCGATCCTCTACCTCATCCCCGTCGATTCGGTGGAGCATGCCGTCGCGCAGCAGAATGCCACTCCCTACGGCCTCTCCTCCGCGCTCTTCACCGACCGCCTGCAGCACGCCGAGCTCTTCCTCTCCGCCTCGGGCAGCGACTGCGGCATTGCCAACATCAACATCGGTACCTCGGGCGCCGAGATCGGCGGCGCCTTCGGCGGCGAGAAGGATACGGGCGGCGGCCGCGAATCCGGCTCCGATGCCTGGAAGGCCTACATGCGCCGGCAGACCAACACCATCAACTGGTCGCGCGATCTGCCGCTCGCCCAGGGGATCAAGTTCGAACTCGGCTAGCCGGGCCTCGGGTTCTTGGGCAGGTGGGCGCTGATCGCGCTCATCGCGACGACTCCTCTGCTCGGTCGCCTGCTCTAGAGGTAGACATCTTTCCCGGCAACCTGACGGCGAATCTCGCGCCGCCGAGCGCTGAGGCATCGACCACGAGTGTCCCTCCGTAGAGATCCACCGTGTCGTGCACCATGGCGAGCCCGAGCCCATGGCCCGGCACGTTTTCATCCGTCCTCGCGCCCCGCTCCAGGACCTTCGCCCGGTTCTCTTCGGCGATACCGGGCCCGTCATCCTCCACCACCACGGTCAGACTGTCCCTCCCCGCCGCCCCTCCGTCCTCGAGCCTCACCGACACCCGCACCTTGCTCCGACACCACTTGCAGCCGTTATCGGTGAGATTCCCCAGCAGCTCCATGAAGTCGCCCCGATCTCCGACGAAATGACTCCCCTCCTGGATGGCGAGCTCGATCGACAGGTCCTTGCGCGAGTACACCTTGAGCAGCGCCGCCCGCAGTTCGGTCGCGACCGGTGCCACCGCCACCGGCGCCTGTCCGAGGAGTGCCCCGCCCGATGCCGCGGCGCGCTTCAACTGATGCTCGATGATTCCGGTCATGCGATCGATCTCCACCCCCATCGAGCGCGCCGCCGAGCCTGATCCGCCATCCGAAGACAACGCCGAGCGCATCACGGCGAGCGGCGTCTTCAGGCCATGCGCGAGATTGCCCAGGGTGTCGCGGTAGCGCGCCACGCGTTTTCGCTCCCCGACGAGCAGCGCATTGAGATGCCGCGCCACCCCGCTCAACTCCCGCGGATAGCCTGCGCCCAACATCTCGCTGCGACCCTCCTCGACTTCGTGGATCTCCCGCTCGAGCCTGCGTAGCGGGGCAAGCACGCGGCGCAGGAGCGCCGCGAGCGAGACCAGGAGCAGCAGCATGAGCCCCGAGAACCAGCCGAGCATGCGGCTGCGAAAGAGCCAGAGCTGCTGCTCGTAGGGCGTCAGGCTCACCGCCACACTGAAGGTGAGCGCATGGGCCTGCGTCGGGTCGTCCTGGAACGAGATACCGCGGCTCTCGATCGCAACACGCGTATGGCCGACCAGCCCATAGGAGAATTCCCGTTCACCCTGCGCGAGCGGCGCCCCGAAGTCGATGGGCACTCCGGCCGTCGAGGGTGAGCGCCACGCGTGGTTGTTCGATCGGATTTGCGCGTAGAGCCCCGAGTCCGGCGTCGCGAGACGGGTGTCGAGACCGTTGAGCGGTGCGTCATAGCCGCCCGCGGGGTTGGGCTCCGCGGCGGCGATGAGAGTGACGATCTGCGCATTGAGGAGCGCATGCAGTTGCCGCTCCGAGAGCGTCCGAAAGCCGGTGTCGAGCACCAGCATCATCACGCCGAAGAAGAGCGCGAGCGGTACGGCGACCGAGACGAGCAGCCGGCGGCTTAGGGAGTGCACGGTGGGCGCGGACTAGCCTGCCGGATCGCGCGCGAGCGCGAAGCGATAGCCGCGGCCGCGCAGGGTCTCGATGGGCTTGCGCCGATCGTCCGGATCGAGCTTGCGGCGCAGCCGCCCGATCAATACCTCGATGACGTTGCTGTCGCGCTCGAAGTCCTGATCGTAAAGCCGCTCGGTGAGCTCCCCCTTGGAGATCACCTCGCCGGCGCGCAACATCAGGTGCTCGAGGATGCGGTACTCGAAGGTGGTGAGGTCGACCGGTTGGCCGTCCACGCTCACCGTCTGGGCACGGGTGTCGAGCGTGACCGCGCCGCACTTCAGCTCGGGACTCGCCCAACCGCCGGAGCGGCGCAGCAGCGCCTGCAGCCTTGCCAACACCTCCTCGAAATGGAACGGCTTGGCGACGTAGTCATCGGCGCCCGCCTGCAGTCCCTCGACCTTGTCCTGCCAGTTGTCGCGGGCAGTCAGGATGAGGATGGGATAGGCCTTGCGCGCGGCGCGCACCCGACGGATGACCTCGAGGCCGGCGACCTTCGGCAGGCCGAGATCGATGATCGCGACGTCGAGGGGATACTCGAGCGCGGCGAAGAGCCCTTCCTCGCCATCCTGGGCGACATCCACGGTAAATCCCGCCTCGGCGAGACGTGTCTTCAACGTCTCGCGCAGCGCCGCTTCGTCTTCGATCACCAGTACTCGCATCAGAGAATCGTGCCGCTCGCCGCATCGACCTGGATCGAAAACACCCGTCCGGCCCCGTCGAGCATCCTTAGGACGTAAATGGTACGGTTTCCCTCGGTGCGAGTCTCGGCCCGTACCACCCGAGCCCGGTAGCGGCGCTCGGCCAGCTTGACGGCTTGGTCCATGGAAAGCGCTACGGCGGCACCACGCGCCGGGGTCCGGGCCGCCACGGCCTGAGGACGAGCCGGCGGCGCCGCATGCGCACCGACCGCCACCCCGCAGGCCAAGAGTGCCAGCGCCATCGCGACGGCCACCGGTCTGCGCACGCCATTCATAATCCCCGAAACATAGCCGCAAGCGCGTGAATCGAGGCTGAATCAGCCTTCTCCCGGGATGCGCTCTTCGGTCGCTTCCGCTATACCTCGCGCTTGGCCTGCCGCCAGAGCGCATCCCATTGCGCGGCATCGAGCGAGGGAAGCGCTGCCCCGCGCTCGGCGGCCAGGGCCTCCATGCGCCGGAAGCGCCGCTCGAACTTGGCATTGGCGGCTCGCAGCGCCTCCTCGGGCTCGATCTTAAGGTGCAGCCCCCAGTTCGCCACCGCGAAAAGCAGGTCCCCCAGCTCTTCGGCGAGCTGGCCTTCATCACCCTCGGGGCCTGCGGCGACCGCCTCCTCGAGCTCGCGCACCTCTTCGAGCACCTTGTCACGCACCTGGGAGGCGTTCTCCCAGTCGAAGCCCACGCGGGCCGCTCGCCGTCCGAGCTTGGCCGCGCGAGTGAGCGCCGGGAGCGCTCCGGGCACATCCGCGAGGGCGCTGTGATCGGCGGAGCCCGCTTCGCGAGCCTCCTGCGCGCGCTCGCGCGCCTTCCGCTCTTCCCAGACCCGCGAGAGCTCGGCGGCGTCCGCGACTGCCCCCGCGGCTTCAAACACGTGGGGGTGCCGGCGGATCAGCTTCGCCCGAATCGCGCGCGCGACGTCGGCGAAATCGAACCAACCTTTCTCTTCCGCCATGCGCGCATGAAACACGACCTGAAAGAGCAGGTCGCCGAGCTCGTCCCGCAGCTTTCCGGGCTCGCCACGCTCGACAGCGTCGGCGACTTCATACGCCTCCTCGATGGTGTAGGGGGCGATGGTGCGGAAGGTCTGCTCGCGGTCCCAGGGACAGCCGCGCTGCGGATCACGCAGACGCGCCATCAGCTGAAGGAGCGCGGCCATCGCTTCCCCGGGATCGCCGCCGCGATTCAAGTGCGACCCTCGATGCAGAGTCGGTAGAGCGTCACGAGCATGCCGGCCGTGGCGCCCCAGATGTTGCGATTGCCGTAGGGAATATCGTACATCTTGGTTTCCGCGTCGGCGGCGCGGAAGCGATGCAGCCGCGGGCGGTAATTCTGCGGATCAAGCACGAAGGGGAGCGGCACCTCGAAGGTGTCTTCGACCTCCTGTGCATCGAGGAGGAGCTCGAAACCGGGTCGCACCATCGCGACCACCGGCGTGACGCGAAAGCCGCTGATGACCACGTGATCGGGAAGGAAGCCGACCACCGAGACGCAGCTCTCCTCGAGGCCGATCTCCTCGCGCGCTTCCCGCAGCGCCGCGGCGGTGGGGCTGCCGTCCTGTGGCTCGATCCGCCCGCCGGGGAAGCTGACCTGACCGGCATGGTTACGCAGCTGCGTGGCTCGCTGCGTCAGCAGCACCGTGGGCTCGCCGGTATGCTCGACGATGGGCACGAGCACGGCGGCTGGGATGGGCTCGACCGGAAAGTAGCGGCGAAACTCCCGGCTCTCCTCCACGGTGAGGCCCGGAACGATCCAGTCCTCGGGGGCATGTCTCGGCTCACTGCCCGCGAGTTTCTCGCGGATTTTCGCCGGCCAGTCGATCGGCGCGCGACCGGGCATGCTTTCCGGCTCAGCCACTGCCCCTCGAACCGCCCTTGATGCCGCCGCGCGCCAGGTCGGCCGGATCGAGGAGGCGCGCCAGCTCCTCGCGCGGCAGGTCGGTCATCTGTTCCGCCACCTCGCGCACCGGGCGGCCCTCGGCATACGCCTTCTTGGCGATGGCGGCGCCCTTCTCGTAGCCGATGACCGGGTTGAGCGCCGTCACCAGGATGGGATTGCGGTCGAGCGCCTCGGCGAGGCGCCCCGGATTCACCTTGAAGCCGGCGATCGCCCGATCGGCGAGCGCGCGGGAGACGTTGGCGAGGAGGCGCACGCTCTCGAGCAGATTGTAGGCGATCACCGGCAACATCACGTTCAACTGGAAGTTGCCGGACTGCCCGGCGACCGTGATGGTGGCATCGTTGCCGATCACCTGGGCGGCCACCATGGCGGTCGCCTCCGGGATGACCGGATTGACTTTGCCCGGCATGATGCTGCTGCCCGGCTGCAGCGCCGGCAGCGAGATCTCGCCAAGGCCGGCGAGCGGTCCGCTATTCATCCAGCGCAGGTCGTTCGCGATCTTCATGAGGCTCACGGCGATGGTCTTGAGCTGTCCGGAGAGCTCGACCGCGGTGTCCTGGGACGAGAGCGCCTCGAAGTAGTTGGCCGCCGGGGTGAACGGCAGGTTGGTGAGATCGGCGAGCGCCTCGCAGAAGCGGGCGCCGAACTCGGCATGCGCGTTGATGCCGGTGCCGACGGCGGTGCCACCCTGCGCGAGCGCGAGCAGGCGCGGCTCGGTCGCCGCCAGCCGCGCCAGGCCGCTCTCGATCTGCGCGCGCCAACCTGACAGTTCCTGTCCGAGAGTCACCGGCATCGCATCCATGAGGTGCGTGCGGCCGGTCTTCACGAGATCGCCGACCTCGCGCTCCTTGGTCCGCAGCACATCGCGCAGGTGCTCGAGCGCCGGGATCAGATCACGCCGCACGCCGAGGGCGGCGCTCACGTGGATCGTGGTCGGGATCACATCGTTGCTGCTCTGACTCATGTTGACGTGATCGTTGGGATGCACGGGCTTGCCGAGGCGGCGCGTAGCGAGCGCGGCGATCACCTCGTTGGCGTTCATGTTCGTGCTGGTACCCGAGCCCGTCTGAAAGATGTCGATCGGAAACTGGGCATCGTATTGTCCGGCCGCCACCTCCCCGGCCGCGGCATCGATACCGCGGGCAAGCGTGGCATCGAGGAGCGAGAGGCGCGTGTTGGCGCGCGCGGCAGCCTGCTTGACGAGGCCGAGCGCGCCGATGAAGGCACGGGGCAGCGTCAGGCCGCTGATGGGGAAATTCTGCACGGCGCGCTGTGTCTGCGCGCCCCAGAGCGCCTCGACGGGCACCTGCAGCTCGCCCATGCTGTCGCGCTCGATCCGAAAGGAACTCGTCATCCCGGCTGCTCCGAAGCTCTGCTGCGTTATGATAGCGCATGACCGACGGTCGTCCCGATTCTCCCGGCCTCGATCCGCTTGCCGCCCTTGCGGCGCTCTCGCCGGTCGATGGCCGCTACCGCTCGGCCGTGGAGCCGGTGCGGGAGTTGCTCTCCGAGGCGGGACTCATCCGCGAGCGCGCGCGCATCGAGGCCGCGTGGCTGCTGCATCTGAGCGCGGCGGTGCCGCAGCTGCCCGGTGCCGCTCTGGCTCCGGCCGCGAGCGCGCGAGCGCGTGCGATCGCCCGCGAGCCTGATGCGGACTGCGCCCCGGCGGTCAAGTCCATCGAGGCGCGCATCAATCATGATGTCAAGGCGGTCGAGTACTACGTGCGCCAACAGCTTACGGCCGCGGGAGCGAGTGAAGCCTCCCTCGAGCTCGTGCACTTCGGCTGCACCTCGGAGGACATCAACAATCTGAGCTACGCGAGGCTCCTCGGTGAGGCGCGCCGCCGCCTCGTCCTCGTGCTCGAGGAGCGCACCGCCGAGCTCGCCACGCTCGCACGCCGCGAGGCGGACCGGCCGATGCTCGCGCGCACGCATGGTCAGCCGGCGAGCCCGACGACGCTCGGCAAGGAGATCGCCAACTTCGTCGCGCGGTTGCGCCGCGGCGAGCGGCGCCTGAAGTCGGTCGAGATTCTCGGCAAGTGGAACGGCGCGGTGGGCAATTTCAACGCGCACCATGCGGCGCTTCCCACGGTCGACTGGCCCGCCGTGAGCCGCGCGTTCATCGAATCGCTGGGGCTCATCGGCAACGCCTATACGACGCAGATCGAGCCGCACGACTGGATTGCGGAGTATTGCGATGCGCTCGCCGCCATCAACGTCGTGCTCCTCGATCTCTGTCGCGACTTCTGGGGCTACATCTCCCTCGGGTATCTGACGCAGCGCGCGGCCGCCGCCGAGGTCGGCTCCTCGACCATGCCGCACAAGGTCAACCCGATCGAATTCGAGAATGCCGAAGGCAATCTCGGCATCGCCAACGCGCTGCTGCGGCATTTCGCCGACAAGCTCCCCGTCTCGCGCTGGCAGCGCGATCTCACCGACTCGACGGTGCTGCGCAACGTGGGCGTGGCGCTCGGCCACACGCTCATCGCCTGGCGCTCCCTCGGCCGTGGTCTTTCCAAAGTGGATGCGGACGCGGCATCGATGAGCGCCGATCTCGAGGGCGCTTGGGAGGTGCTGGGTGAGGCGGTGCAGACCGTGCTGCGCGCCGCCGGAGTACCGGGAGGCTACGAGCGCCTCAAGGAGCACACCCGTGGACGACCCATCGATGAGCGTGCGCTCGCCGAGCTCATCGACAGCCTGCCGCTGCCCGCGGAGGAGAAGCATCGCCTGAAGCGGCTGCGGCCGCTCGATTACACCGGGCTCGCCGCCCGCCTGGCTCGGGAAATATGACAACTGCCGTCAGCGCGAACGGCGCCGGAAATGAGAACTACGGCGCGGTTTTAACTCATTAAGGCCAGCTAAGCGCCTGAATTCGTGACGGATTCGACAACCGCCCCGTGAGCCGCATCTCTAAGATCGGTAGGCCTGCCCAGATTGCAGGCGATGATTGCAGGCGCCATTCGTGGCTGAATACGGGGAACTCGAGAACAACAGCGCGCTCGCACAGCTCGCTAATGCCCGCTACTCACCGGAATCGATGAGTGGCAAGGGCGGCCGAGCCGCCCGCGGCATGGAGATGCTCACCGTGCTCACCATGCTCGCGGAAGTGCGCAGCGCGGTGTGTCAGGTGGCCGCTTCGGCCCAACGGCTGATCTCGATCTACACGCCCGATCTCGAGCCCGATCTTTACGACCAGACGGGATTTCTCGAAGTCATCAAACACTTCGTGCTCGCGCGCAGCTTCGCTAAGGTGCGGGTGCTCCTCGCCGAGCCGACACGCGTCATGCGCGACAGCAACCGCTTCGTCGCCATGGGGCGCCGGCTCTCGAGCTGCATCGACATCCGCTATGTCGCGGCGGGCGCTCGCCAGCGAGCCTCGGCCTACCTCATCGCCGACGACCGGGCCATCGTCTATCGGATGCGCGCGGACACCTGGGATGGGGTCGCAGACATCAACAACCCGCCGGTCGCGCGGTTATACCTGCAGGAATTCGACCAGATCTGGGACGCGAGCGCGCCCGAGCACGGACTGCGCGCCGCTCGTCGATAGCGCTCTGGACCCCGGCTCCTGGCCGGCCCGGCGCGGCGCCTCCCCGGACCTGCGGGGCGCGGCAGCTGCGGTGCGTATAATTCCGCGCATGGCCGACCCCGAAATCACCGTTGCCGCCGTGACCGAAGCGAACGGTCGCTTTCTGCTCGTCGAGGAGCGGATCGAGCGGCGGCTCGTCATCAACCAGCCCGCCGGACACGTCGAGGCCGGCGAAACGCTGCTCGAGGCCATCATTCGCGAGGTGCGGGAAGAGACCGCCTGGCGGTTCACGGCGCGGGAGCTTCTCGGGGTCTATCTCTGGCGCCATCCCGGCACCGGCCGGATTAGCAAGCGCTTCGCGTTCACCGGCTCGGTATCCGACCTTCGCGACCAGAAGCTCGACGAGGGCATCGTCGGCACGCACTGGCTGACGCGCGCCGAGCTGAAGCTCCGCGAGCCGCAACTGCGCAGTCCGCTCGTGCTGCGCTGCATCGATGATTATCTCGCCGGCCAGCGTCAACCGCTCGCGGCCGCGGTGGACCTGGACCTCGGCTCGGCGCTTGCCGTGGTCGCGGTGGAACTGTGACCGGGATTCACGAACCATGAGAGAGCGCGTCATCGTCGGCTTATCAGGCGGCGTCGATTCCGCCGTCGCGGCACTCCTTCTCAAGGAGCAGGGATGGGAAGTCCACGGCCTCTTCATGAGCAACTGGGAGGAGGACGAGGACGGCTACTGCACGGCCGCGCAGGACTTTCAGGATGCGCGCGCCGTGGCCCGGGAGCTGGCCGTGCCCCTTCACCGGGTGAGCTTCGCGGCGCAATATCGCGCGCGCGTGTTCGAGCATTTTCTGTCGGAGCATCGCGCCGGCCGCACGCCCAATCCCGACGTGCTCTGCAACCGCGAGATCAAGTTCGGTGTCGCATTGCATTACGCGCGGCGCCTGGGCGCGGTACGATTCGCGACCGGACACTACGCGCGCATCGTGAGGCGGCCCGCCGCGGTGGAGCTGCACAAGGCGCGTGATGCGGCGAAGGATCAGAGCTACTTTCTGCACGCGGTCAAGACCGGTCATCTCGCCGAGACGCTGATGCCGATCGGTGAGCTTGAGAAGAGCGCCGTGCGCGAGCGGGCGAGAGTGTCGGGCCTGCCGGTGTTCGACAAGCCCGACAGCACCGGCATCTGCTTCGTCGGCGAGCGCCCGTTTCGCGAGTTTCTGGGTCGTTTCCTCCCGGACCGGCCTGGGCCCATCGAGTCGGCCGACGGCGAGCGGCTGGGAGCGCATTGCGGCCTTGTGTTCTATACCCTCGGCCAGCGCGGAGGACTCGAGATCGGCGGGCGCGCGGGGCGCGCGGAGCTGCCCTGGTTCGTCGCGCGCAAGGACGCCGAGCGCAACACCCTCATCGTCGTGCAGGGACATGATCACCCGCTGCTTTTCAGCTCGGCCCTGACCACCGGACCCATGCACTGGCTGAGCGAGGCGCGCACCGAGCCATTCGCCTGCGCGGTGAAAGTGCGTTACCGGCAGGCGGACCAGCCCGCGAGACTAGAGCCGGGCGCGGATGGTACGACGCGAATTCTGTTCGAGCAGCCGCAGCGCGCGGTGACTCCCGGGCAATATGCCGTCGTCTACGAGGGCGACCGGTGCCTCGGCGGTGCGGTCATCGAGCGCATCGAGCCGGTCACGACCCGCCGCGCGGCCGCCTGACCTACCCGATATAATTCGCGCCGCTCTTAAAGCGGAGAGATTCATGACGAACAGCTTCAAGGCGCGCTCGAGCCTCGCGGTCGGTGATCGCTCGTACGAGATCTGGAGCCTGGCGGCTCTGCCACCCGACAAGGTGGCGCGACTCCCCTACTCCCTCAAAGTCCTGCTCGAGAACCTGCTGCGCTTCGAAGACGGCGTTAACGTCACTCGCAACGACATCGAGGCACTCCTCGCCTGGGACCCCGCGGCAACACCCGCGCACGAGATCGCCTTCACGCCCGCGCGCGTCATCCTCCAGGACTTCACCGGCGTGCCGTGCCTGGTGGATCTCGCTGCGATGCGCGATGCCATCGTGCGCCTGGGGGGCAATGCGGAGCAGGTCAACCCGCTTGCGCCCGCCGAGCTCGTCATCGATCACTCGGTGCAGGTCGATGAGTACGGCAGTGCCGGGGCGCTCGCCGCGAACACGCGCATCGAGTTCTCGCGCAACGTGGAGCGCTACGCGTTCCTGCGCTGGGGACAGTCCGCCTTTCGCAACTTCGCCGTCGTGCCCCCGAGCACCGGGATCGTGCACCAGGTAAACCTCGAGTACCTCGGCCGGGTCATCTTCGATGCGGAGAAGAACGGCAACCGCAGCGCCTATCCCGATACGCTGGTCGGTACCGACTCGCACACCACCATGATCAACGGTCTCGGCGTTCTCGGCTGGGGCGTGGGCGGCATCGAGGCGGAGGCGGCGATGCTGGGGCAGCCCGTCACCATGTTGATCCCGCAGGTCATCGGCTTTCGGCTCATCGGGCGCCTGAAGCCCGGCGCAACCGCCACCGATCTCGTGCTCACCGTCACCGAGATGCTGCGCAAGAAAGGCGTGGTCGATAAGTTCGTCGAGTACTTCGGCGATGGCCTCGGCGCGCTGCCGCTCGCTGACCGCGCCACCATCGCCAACATGGCGCCGGAGTACGGCAGCACCTGTGGGATTTTCCCGATCGACGAGGAAACCCTCCGCTACCTCGAGCTCTCCGGCCGCCCGCGCGAGCGGATCGAGCTCGTCACCGCCTATGCGAAGCATCAGGGCCTCTGGCGTAACGCAGGCGAGAAGCCCGCGCAGTACACCGACGTCCTCGAGCTCGATCTTGGAACCGTGGAGCCGAGCCTCGCCGGTCCCCGCCGGCCGCAGGATCGGGTGCCGCTCAAGTCCGCCAAGAGCACTTACGAGAGTAATGCCCGCAAAGCCGCGGAGGAACGCACGGCGCGCAATGCCGGCGGCGGCGCCCAGGGCATCGCGAAAGTGACGCTCAACGGCTCGGCGTTCGAGCTCAAGGACGGCGCGGTGCTGATCGCCGCCATCACGAGCTGCACCAACACCTCCAATCCGTCGGTCATGTTGGGAGCGGGCCTCCTCGCCCGCAAGGCGCGAGAGCGCGGCCTGAAGGCGAAACCCTGGGTGAAGACCAGCCTCGCCCCCGGCTCGCGCGTCGTCACCGACTACTTCAAGCGCGCAGGCGTGCTCGATGACCTCGCCGCGCTCGGTTTCGATCTCGTCGGCTACGGTTGCACCACCTGCATCGGCAACTCAGGACCGCTGAAGCCCGAGATCTCCGCGGGCGTGAAAACGGGGGACATCACCGCCTGCTCGGTGCTCTCCGGCAACCGTAACTTCGAGGGCCGCGTGCACCCGGAGGTGCGGATGAACTTCCTCGCCTCCCCGCCGCTCGTCGTCGCCTATGCCCTCGCCGGGACTCTCGATCTCGATCTCACGAGCGAGCCGCTGGGGAACGGCGCCGACGGCAAACCCGTATACCTCAAGGAGATCTGGCCGAGCGATCACGAGGTGCAGGAGCTGCTTACGCGCTCGATCGACTCGACGATGTTCCAACGGAGCTATGCCGGCGTCTTCGCCGGAGATGAGCACTGGAACGGCATCAAGGTACCGGACGGCAAGCTCTACACCTGGGATGCGAAGTCGACCTACGTCAAGAATCCGCCCTATTTCGAGGGTATGAGCCGCGCGCTGCCGCCACTCAGCGACATTCACGGCGCACGCGCGCTCGCGGTGCTCGGAGACTCCGTCACGACCGATCACATCTCACCGGCCGGTAACATCGCGAAATCGAGTCCCGCGGCGCGCTTTCTTCTCGAGCAGGGAGTGAAACCCGTCGATTTCAACTCCTACGGCGCCCGCCGCGGCAACCACGAGGTGATGATGCGTGGCACCTTCGCCAACATCCGCCTGCGCAACCAGCTGGTTCCGGGTGTCGAGGGTGGCATCACCGTCCATCTGCCGAGCGGCGAGCAGGCCTCGATCTACGATGCGGCCATGCGCTACAAGGAGGAGCGTACCCCGCTCATCATCCTCGCGGGCCGCGAGTACGGCACCGGCTCTTCGCGCGACTGGGCGGCCAAGGGCACGATGCTTCTCGGCGTGCGCGCGGTCATTGCGGAGAGCTTCGAGCGCATCCACCGCTCGAACCTCATCGGCATGGGTGTCGCGCCGCTGCAGTTCAAGTCGGGCGAGAGCGTGAAGTCCCTGGGCCTCAGCGGACGCGAGGTGTTCGAGATTACCGGTCTTGCGAGCGGTGATGCGCAGGAAGTGTCCGTAAAGGCAACGCCGCCCGAGGGCGGCAAAGCGATCGCCTTCACCGCGCGGGTCAGGATCGACACGCCGAAGGAGCGCGCGTACTACCGTCACGGCGGCATCCTGCAGTTCGTGCTGCGCCAGCTCGCCGGCTCCGCCCGCTCGAGCTGACCGGCGGACGGACGCACGCGTTGGGCGCGACACGTGCGTCTCGCAATTTTCGACCTCGACGGGACCATCACCCGGCACGACACGCTCGCGCCGTACGTGCTCGGATTCCTGCTGCGCAGGAGGGTGTGGCGATTTCCCGCGCTGCTGCTCGTCCTGCCGGCGCTCTTGGCTCATGCGCTCGGCCGCATCGATCGCGGCCAACTCAAGTCGGTGTTCATCCGCGCCGCTCTCGGCGGCTGCCGCCGCGAGGAGCTCGAGGCTTGGACCGCCACGTTCGTCGACCGTCTCGTGGCGCACGGTCTCTTTCCGCAGGCGGTTTCGGCCATCGGGGCGCACGCCCGTGCGGGCGATCATCTGGTTCTCCTGACCGCGAGCCCCGACCTCTACGCACCTGTGATCGGGCGCGCGCTCGGATTTGAGGAGGCCATCTGCACCGGCGTCGGTTGGGCCGGCGAGCGGCTGCGCGGGAGTCTGACGACGCCCAACCGCAGAGGCGAGGAGAAGGCACGCTGTGTCCAAGCGCTGCGCGCTCACCACCCCGGCATCGAGGCGCTAGCCTACGGTAATGCGGCGAGCGATCTGCCGCATCTGAAGCTCGTCGAGCGCGCTGTGCTCGTCAACGGCTCGGTGGCCGCGCGGCGTGAAGCCGTACGCCAGGGGATCACGTGCACGGACTGGTAAGAATCACATCGACGTGCGGATCTGCCACAGCTCCGGGAAGAATTTGAGCTCGAGCGCCTTGGCGAGATAGGACACCCCGCCCGTGCCGCCGGTCCCGGGCTTGTAGCCGATGATGCGCTCCACCGTCTTCAGGTGATGGCAGCGCCAGAGCTGGAACTTGTGATCGAGATCGACCAGCCGCTCGGCGAGCTCGTAGAGGTCCCAGTCCTTCGCGGCGTTGTGGTAGACGCCGAGCCAGGCGCCCGCGACCCGCTTGCTCGGGCGGTATGCCTCGCGGAAGTCCCGTGTCAGGTACTCCTCGGGGATCTCGTAGCCGCGGCGGCTCAAGAGCCGCAGCGCCTCGTCGTAGAGCGACGGTGACTCGAGCGCGCGCTCGAGCGCCTCATAGGCCTTGGCATCGCGCTTGTGCACCTCGAGCATTTCCGCGTGCTTGTTGCCGAGGCGGAACTCGAGCATCCGATACTGGAACGACTGGAATCCGGAGGAGCGTCCCAGAGCGTTGCGAAACGCCGAGTACTCGAACGGCGTCATGGTCGCGAGCACTTCCCAGGTGGAGATGAGTTGCGTCTGCACCCGCGAGATGCGCGTGAGCATCTTGAAGGAAGGGTCGAGATCATCCCGCCGCACGCACTCGAGCGTGCCGGCGAGCTCGTGCAGCATCAGACGCATCCACAGCTCCGAGGTCTGGTGCACGATGATGAAGAGCATCTCATCGTGCTCGAAGGAGAGTGGCCTTTGCGCATCGAGCACCTGCTCGAGGTGCAGGTACTCGCCGTAGGAGAGCGAGGAGCCGAGATCCCAGTGGATCGCCTCGTCCGCGAGGTCCACGCGCTCGGACTTGTCGTAACGCTTCGGGCTCATAGGGCCTCGTCGCCGAACACCCAACCCGGCACGCGCCGCCACCCATCGAGCAGCTCCCGATCGAGGCTACGGTACTCGGGGCAGTGACGTGCCACACGCTGCCAGAACCGCCGCGAATGATTCATGTGCAGGGTGTGGATGAGCTCGTGGATCATGAGATACCGCACCACGGCCGGACGCTGGAAAAGCAGGCAACAGTTGAGACTGACCGTACCGCGCGTCGAGCAGCTTCCCCAACGCGTGCGCTGGCGTCGGATGAGTACGCGCTCATAGCGCAAGCCGAGCTCGCCCGCGCACGCGGCGAGGCGCGGCGCGAGCACCTGGCGCGCGCGATCCGTGAGCCAGCGGCGCAGTGCCTGCCGGACCGACTGCCCGCCCGCGACACCGCCTGCGAGCGTCAGCACTCCCGATCCCGATGGGGTGAGCCGTGCCCTGCCGGTCCCGCCCGAAAGATGAATGCGCCAACTCTCCTCACAGGCGGGCAGCTCGATCTGCGCCGGCGGGAACGGGGCCGGCGGACCCGCCCGGCGCCGCGCCTCCTCGCGCTTACGCTCGATCCACGGGCGATGTCTCTCGAGAAACCGCTCCACCGCGCGCTCGGAAGTCCGGGAGGGGACCACGACTTCGACGCGGCCGGTATGAAAGACGCGTACCGTCAGACGTCGCGCGCGCTGGCTTTGGCGCACGCTCCACCCCGCGGTAGCGTCCTTGTCGGACCATAACGGCAACTGGGACGCTACCATATTGGAAATCATCGCAGCGTGGCGGCAAAATCCCGGGCCACCTCATAATACCAGTCGACGGCGCGGCAGATGCGGCGCTTCCAGCCAGGAGATGCCGTGTCCGCGATCGCACCGATCCTCGAAGTCCACAATCTCGTCAAACAATATCCGCCCGTGAACGCCGTGGACGGCGTTTCCTTCGCCGTGCCGGTGGCCACCTGCTTCGGCCTTCTCGGGCCGAACGGCGCCGGCAAGACGACGACCGTCGAGATCATGGAGGGGATCCTGCCCCCGACATCGGGCGAGGTGCGCTATCGCGGTGAGCCGCTGGGCCCGCGCTTTCACGAGGAAGCGGGGATTCTCTTTCAGAAGACCGCGCTGCAGGACTTCCTCACCGTGCGCCAGAGTGTGGCGCTCTTTCGCGGCCTCTACGAGCGCGGCCTCGAGGTCGATGAGGTACTCAAGCTATGCGCGCTCGAGAAGCTTGCGGACCGCGACAACCGCAAGCTCTCGGGCGGCCAGCAGCAGCGGCTGCTGCTCGCAATTGCCCTGGTGAACGACCCGAAGGTGCTCTTCCTCGATGAGCCGACGACCGGCCTCGACCCGCAGGCGCGGCGCAACTTCTGGGAGCTGATCGAGTCGATCAAGGCGCGGCGCAAAACGATCATCCTCACCACGCACTACATGGAGGAAGCGCAGCTCCTGTGCGAGGAGATCGCCATCATGGACCGCGGCCGCATCATCGCGCAGGGTGCCCCGGAGCGGCTCCTGCGCGAGCACTTCGCCGAGGTGCTCCTCGAGTTGCCGCGGCAGGAGTTCCCCGAGCTCGCGCGGCGGCTGCCGCTGAAGCTCTTCGACGCCGGTGACCGAGTGGAGATCAGCACGCACGATCTCGACGGCACGCTCAAGGCGTTGATCGAGGCCCGAGTGCCGCTGCGCAACCTGCGGATCCGCCCCGCGAATCTCGAGGATCTATTCCTCGAGCTGACAGGAAAGGAGCTGCGCACATGATCAAGCGCCTGACCGCCGTCTGGCACGCGCGCAATCTCGAATTCCTGCGCGACCGCCCCACGCTCATCTTCACGCTGCTGCTGCCCGTGGGGATCGTGATCGGCATGGGATTCATTTTCGGCGGCCCGCCGCGGCCGCTCTTCACGGTGGGCGTCCTCGGCGCGCACATCGCGAGGCAAGCCAATCCCCTCCTCCACGAGCGCTATACCCAGTTCGTGCACATTCGCGATCAGGCTGCGGGGCTCTACCAGGTGAGGCACCAGCAGATCGATCTGCTCCTCGATTTGCAGGGTCCCGTCCGCTACTGGGTCAACACCGATTCCCCGAAGGGCTACATCGTGGAGAAGCTGCTCATCGCCGCCGACCCGGGTGCGCAACGCCTGCCGGTCACGGGCCAGGCGATTCCCTACGTCGACTGGCTCTTTCCCGGGATTCTCGCCATGAACATGATGTTCAGCTGCCTCTTCGGCGTGGGCTACGTCGTGTTGAGATATCGCAAGAGCGGGTTTCTCAAACGGCTGCACGCGACGCCGCTCACGGCGTTCGAGTTCCTGAGCGCCCAGGTGCTGTCGCGCCTCAGTCTCATCGTCTTCGTCACGGTGGTGCTCTACGTGGGGATCGGCGCGATCATCCATTCTCATAGCGCGGGAAGCGTCGCCCTGCTGCTGCTGCTCGCGGTGATCGGTTCGCTGTCGATGATCGCGCTCGGGCTGACGATCGCCGCGCGGGTTGCGAGTGAAGAGCTGGTCGGCGGACTGCTGAACCTGCTCACCTGGCCGATGATGTTCCTCTCGGGCGCCTGGTTCCCGATCGAAGGCTCGCCGCGCTGGGTACAGAGGCTGGCGGATATGTTGCCGCTCACTCAGGTGATCCAGGCGGCCCGCGCGGTGATGCTGGACGGCGCCGGCATCGGGCGGATCAGGCCCAATCTCATTTATCTCGCGGTGACGGCGCTCGTGTTCCTCGTCTTCGGCGCGTGGTCGTTCAAGTGGAGGGTCGATTGAAACAGCCTGCGAATTTCTTCAGTGACAACACGGCCTCGGTCTGCCCGCAGATCGTGACCGCGATCGCCGCCGCCAACCGCGAGTTCGCGGTTCCCTACGGCGAGGATCCCTGGACCGCCCGCCTGGATGAGGTGCTCGGCGCCTTCTTCGGGACGGAGGTGCGGGCCTTTGCGGTGGCCACCGGTACCGCCGCCAATGCGCTTGCGCTCGCGACCCTGACCCCTCCCTACGGGGCGATCTTCTGCCATCCCGATGCCCACATTGCCGTCGACGAGTGTGGCGCGCCGGGCTTCTTCTCAGGCGGCGCGCAGCTCGTGTCCGTGGAGGGCGCGCACGGCAAGCTCAGCGCCGAAGCGCTGGCGGCGATGCTCGATGCCCATCCGGTCTCGGTACACAGCGTGCAGCCGGCCGCGGTGTCGATCAGTCAGGCGTCCGAGCGCGGCACGGTGTACCGTCCCGCCGAGCTCGGAGCACTCGCCGAGGCCGCGCACGCGCGGGGCCTTCACGTGCACATGGACGGCGCCCGCTTTGCCAATGCGGTGGCGCATCTCGGCTGCCATCCCGGCGATGTGACGTGGCGAGTCGGGATCGACGTACTCTCCTTCGGCGCCACCAAGAACGGAGCCCTCGGCGCCGAGGCGGTGGTGTTTTTCAACCGCAACCTGGTGCGTGACTTCGAGCTGCGGCGCAAGCGCGCCGGTCACCTCCTGTCGAAATCGCGCTTCGTCTCCGCTCAGCTCCTGGCCTACGTAGAGTCCGGCGTGTGGCGTCGCAATGCCGAGCGCGCCAACGCTCTCGCCCGCGGCATCGGCGAGGCGGCCGGCGCGCGCCTGCTGTATCCAGTTGAGGCGAACGAGGTCTTTCTCAACCTGGGCGATGCGGGCAAGGAGTCCTTGCGGACGGCGGGTTTTGAATTCTACGATTGGGACTCGCCCGCCTCCGGGGTCGCGCGCCTGGTCGTCTCTTGGGACCAGGACGAGCGTCACGTCGCGGCGCTGTGTGCGGCGCTGACCGCACTGTAGGTGACCACATGGCCGCAAGAGAGTCTCGGATGCCGGCGTTCGGTACGCCGGCCCCGCCCTTCAACCTCACCGACGGGAAAGGCAAGCGGTTTGCACTGAAGGACTTCGCGGGCTCGAAGGGCCTGCTGGTGGCCTTCATCTGTAATCACTGTCCCTACGTCAAGCATATTCTCGACGGCTTCGTCGAGTTCGCCCGCGAATACGGCCCCAAGGGGCTCGCGATCGTCGCCATCAACCCGAATGATGCGGACGCCCGTCCCGAAGACAGTCCGCAGAACATGGTACGGATCGCGGCGCAGAAGGGCTTCACCTTCCCCTACCTCGTCGATGAGACGCAGGCGGTGGCGAAGGCCTATCAGGCGATCTGTACGCCCGACTTTTTTCTCTTCGACTCCGCCCGAAAGTTGGCTTACCGCGGTCAGTTCGATCCCAGCAGGCCGGGCAATGGCTCGCCGGTGACAGGAAGCGATCTGCGCGCCGCGGTCGACGCCCTCTTCGCCGGGCGGCTCATCGCCCAGCAGGTCCCGAGCGTCGGCTGCAGCATCAAATGGAAGCCGGGCTAGGCGCCAAAGTGGGCGTAAGCAACACGCACACACCGGGCGCGACGGATCATCTCGCGTCGGCCGCCGCCGGTTCATGGACGGCCTCACGAAGGGATCGTAGAAGCGCACCCGGCCATACAAGCCGCCCGTCTTCACCTCACGGTGCGCTTCATCGGAAGTGAGGAAGTGGCGCCTCGCCAGCGATGGGTGCCGCTACAGCTCCCTCAACCCGTCGGTCACCGGCATGCGCGCTGCGCGCAGCGCGGGGAAGAGTCCACCCAGGAAGCCGATCGCGAGCGCCCACTTGAGTCCGGTTGCGACCAGCGCGGGAGTCACGTGGAATTGGAACACCAGCTGGCTGAAGTTGGCGCCGAGAGTCGAGGCGGTGTAGTTGTCGAAGAGGAGCCACGCGATGGCAGCGCCGACCACGCCGCCCGCGACCGCGAGCAGCAGCGTCTCGATCAGTACCGAAACGATCACCGGCCCGCCCCTGAAGCCGATCGCCCGCAGGGTCGCGATCTCGCGCGTGCGCGTCGCGACGGCCGCATACATGGTGTTGAGGGCACCGAAAACGGCGCCGATCCCCATGATCACCGCGACCGTCGTGCCAAGGACCCGTATGATCTTGGTCAATCCTTCCGACTGGGCGTCGAAGTACGCGCGCGTCGTTTTCACTTCAAACTTGAGCTGCGGATCGCTCGCGATCGCCGCCTTGAAGGCATCGAAGAGCTTGGGACTCTTCAGCCGTACCGTAACCGAGCTGCAGCTGTCGCCGCGATGATAGGCGGTGGCGACCACGTTGGCGTCGGCCCAGAGCTCGGAGTTGTGCGAGTCGCCCGAATCGAACTGCCCGACCACCGTCCAGGGCTGGCCGTTGAGCTCGAGCGTCGAGCCAAGAGCGGTGTCGGTGAACTCACGTGCCGCGTTCTTGCCGACGATGAGCTCGCGCAATCCCGGACGAAAACGCCGCCCCGCGATGATCCGCAATCTGGGATACAGCTCCCAAACCCGATCCCCGACTCCCCGGATCGGGGCAGTGCCATCGAGCCCGTTACCCTTCCTCGGGATCGATGCGGCCGTCAGGATCTCCGGCGAGGCGATGGGGTAACCCTGCGCATCGCGCATCACCTGCGGTTCCTGGGCGACGATCACGGCGGCGGCATGGTCCACCACGGAGTTGACTTCCGTCTGTGAGCCGGCGCGCAGCACGATCGCGGTGTCATTGCTTCCCGTTTGCTGCAGCGTGGCGCGAAGTCCCTCCGCCATGGCGAGCAGCGCCACCAGTACGCCGACCACTCCGGCGATGCCGATGAGCACTACGCAAGAGGATCCGAGCCGCTGCGGGATGGTGGCGATGCCGACCGCGGTCGCCGACCAGGCCTGACGCCCGGTCCGTGTGAGTGCGAGCCAGGCTCCAAAAAGCGCCAGGCACGCCCAGACCGCCCACGCGGGCAGGATCACCAGCACTATGATGGGAACGATTGCGATCGCGGCAACCGCCAGAGCATATCCAGTCTGTCGCAACATAAGGCCTCGACTTCAACGTCCCGCAAGGGCGTCCACGATGCGCAGCCTCATGCCGCGGCGCGCCGGCAGCGCCCCGACCAGCAGCCCGATGAACGCCATGAGCGCAAGGCCGAGCAGCCAGCTCTCGAGACCCACCGGCAGCATGGGGATCGCCCCGAGCCGCGCGCGAATGAAGCTCACCGTAAGGTCGGCGAGCGCGAGTCCCGCCGCGCCGCCGATCATGAGCAACAGCACCGACTCGGCGAGCACCAAGGCGAGCACGCTCCGGTTCGAGAACCCGATCGTCTTCAGGATCGCGAGCTCCGGAATGCGTTCGCGCACCGCCTGCGCCATGGTGTTGCCCGTGAGCAGGACGAGCGTGAAGAACACCGCGCCCATGATCGAGCCCACGATGAGGCCGATGTCGGCGAACTGACTGACGAAGGAGGTCTGGAAGGCGTCCTCGCTCTGCGTCTTGGTCTCATGATCGGAATTGGCCGAGAGGGCATCGATCGCGGCGGCGACGCGATCGGCGTCCTTTGGTTGCGCGATCTTCTCGACGTACCAGCCCACTTTGCCGTTGCCGAACGCCCGCGCCTCATCAAAGTACTTCCAGTTGAAGAAGAGCGCATTTTCCTGCTGCTTCTCGCGGGGATTGGCGACGTGGTAAATGCCGACGAGGTCGAACATCCAGGTATTCGAGCCGTCCTTTTGCGGAAAGATCGTCGCCTGCAGCGGGATCTGATCGCCGATCTTCCAATGGAAGTGCTCGGCGAGGCTCGCCCCAACGACCGCGCCCGTGCGAGTCTGCTGGAAAGCCTTCAGCTCGGCGGCGGGTAGCTCGAACTCCGGATAGACGTCGAACATATTCGGCGACACCGCCTCGTTCGCGAAGAAGTTCTTCGGGTCCTGGTAGATGCCGCCGAACCAGTTGATGTAGGCCACCTCGCTCACCCCGGGCACCGCCTGAATACGCATGTAAATGCTCTTCGGCAGCTCCATCATGAAGCTGACCTTGGAGATGGTGATGAGGCGGCTCGCCCCCGCGACGCTGTGTCCCGCGGAGGCGAACGCATCGCGCACCGAGTTGAGCAGGCCAAACAGCAGAAACGCGGCCAACACCGACAGCAGCGTGAATACCGTGCGGGTCTTGCGCCGGAAGAGCGCCGAGCAGACGAGGCCGAGATATTTCACGAGGCCGCCTGCGCCACCGCCTCCGCCGTCTCGACCAGCGTGCCCTTGTCGAGATGCAGCGTGTGAGTGGCGTACTCGGCCGCCTTCGGATCGTGGGTCACCATCACGATGGTCTTGCCGTGGTCGCGATTGAGGTGTTGCAGCAGCGTCAACACCTCCGCCGCCGATTGCCGGTCGAGATCGCCCGTCGGCTCGTCGCAGACGAGCAGCGTCGGGTCGGAGACGATGGCCCGCGCGATGGCGACGCGCTGCTGTTGTCCACCGGAGAGCTCACCGGGCTTGTGAGTGGCGCGGTCGGCGAGCCCGACGAGCTCGAGTGCGACGCCGGCATGGCTGCGGCGTTTGGCGCCCGGAAGCTTGGTGAGCAGCAGCGGCAATTCGACGTTCTTCGTCGCCGAGAGCATCGGCAGCAGGTTGTAGAACTGAAAGACGAAGCCGACGTGGCCCGCCCGCCAGCGCGCGAGCTCGCTCTGCCCCAGACGATCGATCCGCTGTCCGCCCACGGTGAGGGTGCCTTCGGTGGGCGAGTCGAGGCCGCCGATCAGATTGAGCAGCGTGGTCTTGCCCGAGCCCGAGGGTCCCATCAGGGCGAGAAAGTCGCCCTGGGCGATGTCGAGGTTGACGTGGTGCAGCACTTCCAGCTTCTGCTTGCCGCGCACATAGACTTTGCTCAGGTTGCGAATCTCGACCAGCGGGCTCATGGCGATCACTCCGTAACGACTGCGGTTTTGAGCTGTTTCATTGCCGCCGCCTTCTCGAGCGGCGGCGCAAGGATCTCTCATCCAGAGGCGCACCCCAAGTGCGGCTCATCATCCGAACATGTGACAGTTGTCACCCGGGCCGGCGCCTACCCCTGCTCCGACTTCACGGCGATGCGGGCCCCATTCTCGAGGCGCGCGGGCGGCGATTGCACGACGCCCGCTCCGCTGGCGATGCCCTGCACCGCGCGCAGATCTCCCTGAGTGGCGCCCGGAGTGACGGACGCGGCGTGCGCCCTGTCCCCCTGGACCACGAAAACGACCGGGTGTCCGTCCCGCTGTACCACGGCCGAGGCGGGTACCCAGACGGTGCCGGCCGGCAGTGACTCGGCGGCGCTGCCGCCCGTTTGCCCTGCGGCCGTCTGCAGAAAGGACACGCGCACTCCCATATCGGGGAGGATGCGCGGATCGAGCTTCTGGAATGCAACGCGCACCTTCACGGTGGCCTTGCTCCTGTCGGCCGTGGGCACGATTGCGATCACATGCGCCGGGATATTCCAGTTCGGATACGCATCGAGCACCGCCACGGCGGGTTGCCCGGACTTCACCCGATGGATGTAGGCCTCATTCACATCGACGTCGACCTCGAGCGAGCTCATATCGACGATGGTGGCGACACCGGCCGCCTCAAACGTGCCGCCGCCAAAGATCGGTGAGATGAAGTCGCCCACCTGCGCGGCTTTGGCGATCACCACCCCGGAGAACGGCGCCTCGACGACGGTGTAGTTTTCCTGCACCTGCGCCGCCTGCACGCCGGCCTGCGCCGACTTGACCTGCAGCTGCTGCGTCTTCACCTGGGCGGCCATCGTGACCGCCTGTGTCCGGGCGGTCTCGAAATCCTGCTCCGAGACCAGATGCTGGCCGACCAGGGCCTGATCACGGGCGAAATCGCGCTGATCCTGAGCGAGCTGCACCTGGTACTGGCTCAGCTGCGCCTGAGCGGCCGCCGCCTGAGCTTTGGCCTGGTCCAACGCGGCAACCTGGACGCTGTCGTCCAATCGCGCCAGCACCTGCCCGCGATGAACGTGCTCGCCCTCATCGAAGTACACTTGAGACACTTGGCCGGCAATTTGCGATGAGACCGTCGCCTCACGCTCTGCGGTGACGTAGCCGGTGGCCTGCAGGATGGCGGTGGGCGCGGCGCTCGCCGATGCGGCGATCGCGGTTGCCTCACTCACCTCGATCGCGCTATTGCGGATGAGCAGGAGGGCCGCCGCGGCGATGGCGGCGATGACGACAGCGCCCAAGAGCCACCACTTGCCACGTCCTCTGGTCACCTCCTCGCGGTCCGAGCGATCGATCCTGAGCTGATGGAGCAGTTGTGTCTTGTCGGATTCAGGTGCCATCTGGGCTTCTGCGCCCTCTCTTTACGGGAATTCCCCTACCGGATACGGCACCCGATCGGTGACGAAGGTCAGGTATTCGACGATCTGCTTAGTATAGCGCGCGAGGCCGGCGCCGAAGCGCGCCAGCTCGGGGCTGACATGGCCGGAGACCAGGCGCGCGAGGAGCTGCGCGATCGCGGTGACGGCAAGCGTCCAACTCACGATCCAGAACACCACCGCGAAGAGCAGCATGTAGAGGACACGGACGCCGAGATCGCCGGCCGGCGGCCGCTCGACCGGTTGTGGAAGACCACTCATCGACCCCTCCCCTTGTCCGGAGCTGAATTCTACGTTCTTTAACCGGAGACGATCTCCGCCATCAGTCGTCGTGCCTGCCCGAAGTGCGGTGCGACGAGCAGTGCCCGCTCGAGCACGTTGCGCGCGGCGATCGCATCGCCGCGCGTGAGGTAGTCGCGCGCGAGGCAGGTGAAGGCATCGGCAGCGCCCCACGCCGGCACTGCGCGCACTCGCGCGCCCTGCTCCTCGAATGCCCCCACGGCGCGTTTGAGCAGCGTAAATGCTTCCTGACCATCGCCGCCGAAGAACTTCGGGCGATCGCGCGCGCCTTCGGCGCCAAGCAGCAGCACGCGTGGGTTATCCGGGGCGAGCTTCAAGGCCTTGTCGATGCGCGCGAGGCTGAGCGGTGCCGCGAGCGGTGAGCGCCAGGGGTCGAGACGGCTTTGCAAGGCCAGACAGGCGGACTGCAGCGCGAGCGCCTCCACCGAGCCAGGATCGAGCACGAGCGCTTGATTGAGCCGATCGACACAACGCTCGGTGAAAGGCCACGCCCGTGCCGCGTCATCTTTCGCGAGCAGCACGAGGCGGTAGTCGAGGAGCGCGACGTAATAGCTGCGCCATTCCTCGTCCCGAGCATCGCCCTGCGCGAAGCCGCCGGTCGAGAGCGATGCGGCCATCGCCTCCAAACCACCCGCGTCCTGCTGGAAATAGCGGCGCTCGATGCGCCGCTCGATCTGCATCCAGTGCGCACCCGAGTGCGGCACGGCGGCGGAAGCTCTGGCCGGTGCGGCAGGAGCCGCGAACGCCGGCCCGGCCGCGAGCAGGACCAGGAGGAAGGTAGAATGCGCCCCAACCATGGCTGAGAACGATAGCACACGGATGGGGCCGCTCATCGATATCGGAATCAATCTGCCGCACGACAGCTACGACTGCGATCGCGAGGCGGTGATTGCGCGCGCCGAGGCGGCGGGTGTCGTACAGATGATCGTCACGGGCTCTTGCGCCGCGAGCTCCGGCGCTGCGCTCTCACTCTCGCGACAACATCCCGGGAAGCTCTTCGCGACCGCGGGCGTGCATCCCCATCACGCGACGGAGCTGACCTCCGCCGTTCTTTCGGAACTGCGCGCGCTGGCGCTCGAGCCGCAAGTGGTTGCGGTGGGAGAGTGCGGGCTCGATTACTACCGTAACTACTCACCGCACGCGGCTCAACAGCAGGCTTTCCATCGCCAGCTCGAGCTTGCCGGCGAGTCCGGCAAGCCCGTGTTTCTTCACCAGCGCGACGCCCACGAGGACTTCATCGCCATCCTGCGCGAGCACGGGTCGGCGATCGCCGGCGGCGTGGCGCACTGCTTCACCGGTGGCGCCGCGGAGCTCGAGAGTTACCTCGAGCTCGGTCTTGCGATCGGCATAACCGGTTGGATCTGCGATGAGCGGCGAGGCTCGCACCTGCTCGAGCTCGTGCGGCGCATTCCGGCCGATCGGTTGCTCCTCGAGACCGACGGTCCGTATCTGTTGCCGCGGGACCTGACTCCAAAGCCGGCCTCGCGTCGCAACGAGCCAGTGTATCTTGCGCACATTGCCGCCGTCGTGGCCCGAGCGCGCGCCGAACCGCCGGAGTCGCTGGCGCGATCGAGCACCGAGGCCGCACGCAGACTCTTTCGGTTACCGCGAATTGACGCTAACTGACGACGCTAATTATCTGAATTTATAGGAGGACTGACCTATGGACCTCGAGCAGCTGCGGGCCTCGATTGCCACTCCCTGGCGCAGCTCCATCGTCGAGCGCCTCACCGCGTACGTGCGCATCCCGAACAAATCGCCCATGTTCGACCCGGCCTGGGAGGCCAACGGGCACATGAATGCCGCGGCGCAGCTCATGGCCGACTGGTGCCGCGCGCAGCCGGTTCCCGGCATGCGCGTCGAGATCCGAAGGCTGAGCGGCCGCACGCCCTTGCTCCTCATCGACATCCCCGGTGAGCTTGCCGGTTCGGTGCTCCTCTACGGTCATCTCGACAAACAGCCGGAATTCACCGGCTGGCACCCGGGGCTCGGCCCGTGGGCGCCGGTGCTGCGCGAAGGGAAGCTCTACGGGCGTGGCGCAGCCGACGATGGTTATGCGGTCTTCAGCTCCCTTACCGCGATCGCAGCGCTCAAATCGCAGCGCGTCGCGCTTCCGCGATGTGTGATCCTCATCGAAGCCTCGGAGGAGAGCGGCAGCATCGATCTTCCGACGCATCTCGAGGCGCTGGGGGATGCGATCGGCGATCCCTCACTGGTGGTCTGTCTCGATGCCGAATGCGGCAACTACGAGCAGGTCTGGTGCACCACCTCGCTCCGCGGGAATCTCGTAGGCCTGCTGCACGTTCGGGTGCTCGAAGAGGGCGTGCATTCCGGGATGGCGAGTGGCATCGCTCCGACACCCTTTCGCATCCTCGAGCAGCTCCTCGCCCGTCTGGAGAGCCCGATCAACGGCGGACTCATGCTCGAAGCGCTATCGGTGCCGGTCCCGAAGGACCGCCGCCCACAGATCGAAGCCGCGGCGCGCGTGCTGGGTGAGTCCGTCGCCGGCAAGCTTCCCTGGTCCTCGGGGGTTCGGCCGGTCTCCAACGACCCCGTTGAGCTTCTCATCAACAGTACCTGGAAAGCGACTCTGGCGGTCACGGGCGCCGACGGCATGCCGCCCACGATCTCGGCCGGCAACGTGCTGCTGCCCTCACTCACGTTGAAGCTCTCGCTGCGTCTGCCGCCGACCTGCGATCCCGCCCGCGCGACCCGCGCGGTCAAGGAGGCGCTCGAGCACAATCCGCCGTATGGCGCTCAAGTGCGGTTCGAGTCGGGACCCGCCGCGGCCGGGTGGAACGCCCCGGCCTTTGCGCCGTGGCTCGAGGAATCGATCACGCGCGCCTCGCGCCGGATCTTCGGGCCCGAAGCCGTGCACGTCGGCTGCGGCGGCACCATTCCTTTCATGGGTATGCTCGGCCAGCGCTTTCCGCGAACGCAGTTCTTCATCACCGGCGTCCTCGGGCCCCATTCCAACGCCCACGGCCCCAACGAATTCCTGCACCTCGATTACGCCGAGAAGCTCACCGCCTGTGTCTCGCTGGTTCTGGCGGATCACGCGCGGGCGTTACCAGGATGACTACCGCATGTGCGCCATGTAACTCGGCTTCACCGCGCCCCTGATCTTCTCCCATCCCTCGCGGAAGACGTCCGTCGCCGGCTCCGGCTCGTGCTCCATCGCCGGAAACTCCGCCCGCAGCGCATCGATCATCAGCGTCCACTTGGGGAGTCCCTTGGGGAACTTCCCACGCCGGGTAAAGACCACCCTGCCCTCCACCGGCATCTCCCCGGCAACGGCCTTCACCGCCGCGATGCGATCGTAGAGGCCGCTCTGCGGATTAGTGAACGTAAAGCGCCGCGGGCCATCCATCACCGTCCATTCCGCCATCTGGTCGCCGCCGAAGATGTTGCCCTGCACATCGCGCAAGTCGATCACGAGCACACCGCGCGGGGTGAGCAGCAGGAAATCGACGTGAAACCCACCGCCCATTCCATCCGGCACGAGCACATCCACGACGTGATCCGATCCGGTCGAGGTCACCGCCATGCGCAGCGACTTGCGGGCGCGATACTGGCGATACCAACGCCAGAGCCATGAGATTCCAAACCCCAACCCGGCGGCGAGTGCGATCAGCACCCATGCGGTGGGCGGCAGCTTCTCGATCTCATCCACTTCGATGACCCTCGCTTACCCCGCCGCCGGCAGCGCATCCCGGAGCGAAGCCAGGTCGGCATCGATTTCCGTAAATGCGGTCGGGCGGGCGAACAGTTTAGCCAGCGATTCCGGCATCGGCACCTCGCGGCCGATCAGGGGCGCCACGATTTCGCGAAACTTCGCCGGATGAGCGGTCGCCACCAACACCCAGCGTCCGCTCTCACGCCGCGCGGACGGCAGATGCGCATACGCCTCGGCGGCGGTGGCGGTATGCGGGCACCAGATCTGGCCGAGCTCTTCGTAGCCCGCGCGGATCCGCCGGCGGATGGCCTCATCGTCCACGCTGCAGGCGCTGACCGCCGACCGTAGGTCGCCGAGCGCCGGATAAAGAGCGCGCAGGCGCTCCATGTTGCTCGGATCGCCGACGTCCATCGCGGAAGCGACGGTCGCGATACTGGCCCGCGGACTCCACTCGCCGGTGTCGAGGAAGTCCGGCACGGTGCGATTGGCGTTGTGCGCCAGCACGACATCCGCGATCGGCAGCCCAAGCCTGCGTGCCCAGATGCAAGCCACGGCGTTTCCGAGATTACCGCTCGGCACGATGAAGGAGGCGCGCTCGCCATGACGCCTGAACACCGCGAGGCTCGCCGCCGCGTAATACACCGCCTGCGGAAGCAGTCGGCCAAGATTGATGCTGTTGGCCGAGGAGAGCGAGCGCTCCTCCCGCCACCACGGGTCGAGGAACGCCTGTTTGACGAGCCGTTGACAGTCATCGAAGGTCCCGCGCACGGAAAACGAGCGCACGTTGCTGCCGCCCCAACAGGTGAGCTGCCGCTCCTGAGTGGGCGAGACGAGCCCCTTGGGAAAAAGTACCGCCACCTCGATGCCGGGCCGGCCGTGGAAGGCCGCCGCAACCGCCCCGCCGGTATCGCCCGAGGTGGCGACGAGGATCGTGAGAGGACGGGAGTCCACGCCGCGCAGCCGCGAAAGGCAGGCGGCGAGAAACCGTGCGCCGAAGTCCTTGAAGGCCGCGGTCGGTCCATGAAACAGCTCGAGCACCGCGAGCCGCTCGCTGTTGCCGAGCGCCACGACGGGCGCCGGGAAGTCGAACGCTTCCGCGGTGATCGCCGGGAGCGCGACGAGGAGCGGATCGCCTTCGAGAAACGGCGTGAGGAGCTCGGTGCCGAGGCTCGAGAGAATCTCCCGCGGTCCGAATGCGCCCGCCGCGAGGCGGGGCCATTCAGTGGGCACGTAGAGCCCGCCATCGGGTGCGAGTCCCTGCGCGAGGGCCTCAGCGAACCCGACGGTCAGCTCCGCATGACGTGTGCTCCCGAAGCGCATCACGCTCATCGATCAGCCCGAGTCGATGAGGCGGGCGCCGTCGCCGCCCACATCGACCAGCCACTCATCGATGCGGATCGAGCCGGCGGCAAACTCCCGGCGCATGGCCTCGAGCACGCGGTGGGCGTCCTGGGCGAGCGCCCAGGCGAAAAGCGTCGGCCCGGCTCCGGAGATCGAGCAGCCGAGCGCCCCGGCGTGCATCGCTGCGAGCCGCACCGACTGAAAGCCCGGGATCAACGCCTGGCGCTGCGGCTCGATGACCACATCCTCGAAGGAGGCGCGGATCATGTCGAGATCGTTGGTATAGCAGCCGGAGATGAAGCCCGCGAGGTTGGCGGTCTGCCAGACGAAGTCGGAGAGCTCGACACTGCGCCTCAAGATCGCGCGGGCCTGCCGGGTCGAGAGGAACATGTGTGGGTGCACGATGACGGCGCGTACGCCCTCCGGCACTGGAATCTGCTTGACCCGGGGATGATCGATTCCGACGGTGAGGACGAGGCCGCCGAAGAGCGAGGGCGCGATGTTATCGACGTGCATCGCGCCGCTCGCGACCGCCTCACCCTGCATGGCGTACTTCAGGAGCTCGAGCTTGCCGCAGGGCTGGCGCAGAAGCGTGTTGGCCGCGACCACCGCCCCGACGGCCGAAGCCGCCGAGCCCCCGAGCCCGGAACCGAGCGGAATCCCTTTATCGATCCGCATCGCGAAGCCGAACCCCGGCTGCAGCGCCTCTTGCATGGCGAGCAACGCCCGACCGGCGGTGTTCTGCGCCGGATCGGTCGGCAACTTTTCGGCCACACCGGTGATGTCGGTGATGGTGACCCCTTTGGCCTCGGTGCGGCTCACCGTCACCCGATCTCCGAGCGCCGTCACCGAGAACCCGAGGATATCGAAGCCGATCGCGACGTTACCGACCGACGCCGGAGCGAAGGCGGTAGCCGAGCGCGGGGTGTTGCTCAAAGTCGCGCTCCGAGGTAGGCCGAAAGTCGCAGCAGATCGGCGAAAACACCGCCGGCGGTCACCTCGGGTCCAGCCCCCGGGCCCTGCACGATCAGGGGATTGTCGCAGTAGCGGCGGGTGGCGAAGCGCACCACGTTGTCGGTGAGCGCGATGTTGGCGAACGAGTGCCTGGCATCGAGCTCGATCAGTCCCACGCTCGCAACGCCTGAGGGCGCGCGCGTGCCAGCCGCCGAGCCGGCCGAGCCGCCCTCGCAACTGAGCCGGCCGACGTAACGCAGCACCTTGCCGCGAGCGCGGGCGCTCTCGAGCCGCTCGCGCATCGCCGTATCGTGCCGCGGCAGGCGCGCCATGAACTCCTCGATGGAGCCGCCTTCGAGCCCCGGCGGCACCAGGCTCTCGATCCTGACGTCGGCGAGCTCGAGCTCGAGGCCCATCTCGCGCCCGAGGATGATGAGCTTTCGGGCGACATCGAGACCCGAGAGATCATCGCGCGGATCGGGCTCGGTGTAGCCACGCTGGCGCGCATCGCGCACGATCTCGGAGAACGCCGTGCCACCGTCATAGATGTTGAAGAGATAGGCCAGCGTACCGGAGAAAATGCCCTCGACGCTCGTGATCTCGTCGCCGGTCTCGCGCAAGTCGCGCAAGGTGTGCACCACCGGCAGTCCCGCGCCCACCGTCGCCTCGTAAAGGTAGTGGGCGCCGCCGGTACGACGCGCCTCGCGCATCGCGCGGTAGTAGGCGAGGTCCGCGCTGTTGGCCTTTTTGTTGGGTGTCACGATGTGCACGCCGGCGCCGAGCCACTCCGCGTACCGGCCGGCGACGCCGGCGCTCGCGGTGCAGTCGATGATGACCGAGTGTGGCAGGTAATCGACGCGCACGTGCTCGACGAAGCGGTCGAGGTTGGCGGCAACGCCCCGCTCCTCGTACTCCTTGCGCCAACTCTCGAGCTGAATGCCGGTCTCGGCGAGCACCATGCGCTTCGAGCCGAGAATGCCGCGCACCCTCAGGTCGATCTTGAACTGCTCCCGCAGCCGCGCGCTCTGCGAGGCGAGCTGATCGAGGAACACCCTTCCCACCGTGCCGGGTCCGATCACGCCGATTGATAGGGTGTGCGGCGAGAGATAAAGACCCGCATGGACCGCACGTAGGGCGCGTGTTGCGGATCGACCCTCGATCACGACCGAGATGTTGCGCTCGGATGCGCCCTGAGCGATCGCCCGCACGTTGACACTCGCGGCGCCGAGGGAGTTGAAGACCTTGGCCGCGATACCGGGTTTTCCCGCCATGCCGTCGCCGACGATGGCGAGAATCGCGAGATCCGGATCGATCTCGACGCTCTGGATCTGCCCTTCCTTCAACTCCCGCTCGAATGCCTGGCGCACCACCGCCGCGGCGCGCTCGCCCTGCTCCTGCGGGATGGCACAGCAGATCGAGTGCTCCGAGCTCCCCTGGGAGATCAGAATGACCGAAATGCTCTCCTCGCGCAGCGCGCCGAAGAGCCGGTGCGCGGTCCCCGGCACGCCGATCATGCCGGCGCCCTCGAGGTTGATGAGCGCCACCTGCTCGATGCTCGCGATTCCCTTCACCGGCAGTGTCGAGGTCGGCAGCGCGCAGATGAGCGTGCCGGTCTTCTCGAGCGCGAAGGTGTTGCGGATCCAGATCGGAATGGCCCCGCCCACCGCCGGCGCCATGGTCTGCGGGTGAATGACCTTCGCGCCGAAATAGGCGAGCTCCATCGCCTCGTTGTACGAGAGCGAATCGATCACCGTCGCATCGGGCACCCGGCGCGGATCGGCCGACAGCACACCGTCGACGTCCGTCCAGATATGAATCTCCGAGGCGTCGAGCAGGGCGCCGAAAATCGAGGCCGAGAAATCGCTGCCGTTGCGGCCGAGCGTCGTCTGCACGCCGCGTCGGTCCGAGGCGATGAAGCCTGTAATGATGAGCGTGCCTTTGAAATCGGCATCGACGAGATCGAAGAGATGGGTTCGCGACTGCGCCCAGTGCACCGCCGGACCCAAAGGTCCCCATTCGACGACCACCACCCGCCGGGCGTCGATCCACTGGGTCGGTCCGCGCCGGCTTCCTCGCTCCTCATAGAAGCGATGAAAGAGCTTGGTCGACCAGATCTCCCCGTACCCCGCGATGAGATCGCTGACGTTGCGCGCGGCCGCGCGGGTCAGCTTCACGGTGTGCAGGATGCCCTCGAGGTCATGGCAGTCGCGATCGAATCCGGCGAGATAGAGCCGCGCGGACTCGTGGCTGAGGAGTATTTCGGCGATCTCCGCATGGCGCGAGCGCAGGGCCGCGAGCTCCACCCGGTAGCGATCGTCCTGGGCTTCGGCGAGCGCCACCAGGTCGAGCAGGGCATCGGTGACGCCCTTGCACGCCGATAGCACGACGGCGACGCGCGCAGCCGGCAGTGAGTCGACGATGGATGCGACGCGGCGGAAACAGCCGGCATCGGCGACACTCGATCCGCCGAACTTGTGCACGACCCAGGGAGGGGAATGGGGCATGGAATGGAATCGACCAGAGGAAAAGCCGTGCGACTCTACTGACGAGCCAGAGTGCGCGCAATGATGTTCAGGGCATAATCCGCGCAATGGACTCCGTCCTCGGTCCCCTGCTCCCCCTTCTCCAGCGCGAGCGGGTTGTCGGCCGCGCGATGGCGCTCGGCATCCTCGTGCACACCGCAGGCTCGACTTACCGTAAACCCGGCGCGATGCTCCTCATCGGCGCGGATGGCGAGTACGCGGGTCTCATTTCCGGGGGGTGCCTCGAAGGGGATCTGGGGGAGCGCGCGCGCGCCGTGATCGAGACCGGGCAGGCCTCGCTCGTGACCTACGACCTGCGCAACTCCGACGATCTCGTCTGGGGCCTCGGGCTGGGCTGCGAGGGCGCCATGCACATCCTGCTGCTGCGTGTCGGGCCGCGGGAAGAGTGGCAGCCGCTCGCGCATCTGGCGGCGGCGCTCGCGGCGCACACTCCGACCGCCATTGGGGTGGTGACGGAATCCCGCGATGAGCAGATGCCGATGGGCACGCTTTTGCTGCCGCCGCCGAATGCAAGTGCGGCTCTGCTCGAGCCAGAGGCACTCGCGGCGCTTGCGCGGGCACCTGCCGCGCGCGCGGTCAGTTGGCTGACAGGACCGGGCGAGCGCTGGAAGCTGCTGCTCCTGCCGCTTTGCCTGCCCCCGAGACTGCTTCTTCTCGGCGCCGGACCCGATGCGCTGCCGGTGGTGGACTTTGCCGCGCGCCTGTACTGGCGAGTCACCCTGGTCGACCACCGACCGGCGTATGCCGTGCTGTCGCACTTTCCCCTGGCGGAGCGGGTGCTGCTCGCGCGCCCGGAGGAGATCGCCGAGGCTCTGGATCTCGGGGAGTTCGCCGCGGCGGTGGTGATGAGCCACCACCTGCCCTCGGATCTCGAGTATCTGCGGACGTTGAGTGCCAGCCCCCTCCCCTACATCGGCTTACTCGGGCCGCCGGCGAGACGCGAGAAACTGCTATCGGAGCTCGGCCCCGAGGCGGTGCGTCTGCGGCCGCGTCTTCGGGCGCCGGTTGGCTTCAACCTGGGTGGCCGGACCCCCGAGTCCATCGCGCTCGCGGTCGTTGCCGAAATCCACGCCTTCATTCACCGTATGCGGCAAGCGAGCAGCGCAAATGAATGAGATCGAGATCATCCGTTCCCAGCTCACCGTGGAGCAGTACCACGCGGCGGAAATCGCCAACGTCTGCGCGGCGGTGTTCGGCGCGACTCCTGGCCCTTCCGTTGGCCCTTGCATGCCGGCTGAGGCGGCGGCGCTCGTGCGCGAATCCTGCGTGAGCTATCTCGTCTGGGTGCTCGCCCGATTCGAGGAGCGCGATCAGACCCTGTCGGAGCTCCTCGCCGCGCGCGAATCGACCAACGACCCCGGGGCCGCGGTGGCGCGGCAACTCGGCGCGCTCGTTTCCCGCCCCGGCGGGAGCCGCGAGGCGCTCGCACATCTGGAGAGTGCGCTGGCCGGCGCCGAGGCAGACGGCGCGCGCTCCCGTTGGCAGGAGTTCGCGCGGTTTTTCAACTCGGTATGGACCTCCCGGCGCGCCGCGCTCGAGGGGGCGTTCGCGGAGCATTTGAGCGTCGCCGACTGGCGCGCGGTGTGCGCGATCGATGCCGATTCCATTCTCGATGAGCGCCGGCGCTACGCGCGCGTCGTGGCGCAGCTTCCCGCGGGCATGGAGCTTCGCCGCGCGTAATGTCCGAGGATGCCCTCCACGCCATCGTGCTCGCGGCGGGCGCCTCGAGCCGCTTCGGTTCGGCCAAGCAGCTCGTGCGCATTGGCGAGCGGCCGCTCTTGAGTCTCATTGTCGGCCGCGCCGCAGAGGTCGTGGGCCACGCTCTTCTCGTCGTGCTCGGGGCGCAGGCCGCCGAGCTCTCGCCGCTCCTCAAGCATTCCCCCGGCTCGGTGCTCATCAACCGGGACTGGCGCGAGGGGCTCGCGAGCTCCATCCGCGCGGGCGTCGCCCGCCTACCGGCTTCGTGCGGCGGCGTGATGTTGGTGTTGGCCGATCAGGCCTGCGTGACGGCGGAGGATCTGCGGCGGCTCGCCGGCACGTGGCGGCGCCAGCCCCTCTGCATCGCGGCGGCGCGCTATGGCGCCACCGTCGGGGTGCCTGCGATCTTCCCGCGACATCTCTTCGGTGAGCTGGGCGATCTCAGGGGTGATGTCGGCGCGAGGGCGCTTCTCAAGCGCCATGTGGACCGGTTGGTCAAGGTGCCGATGACGAGCGCGGCTTTCGATCTCGATACCCCCGATGATCTGCTCGGGCTCAACAGGTCTTAGCGCCCTTCCTTAGCGCCCTGGCCGGCTTGCGGATGCGGGAAGTTATCCGATTCGTCCTCCGCCTCGCGCGGGGCGAGACACGCCCAGTCCTTCTCGAGCACGAGACGCAGCGCCCCGCCGGCAATCGGCTGACTCGCGCTCAGGGTGACGAGATCGGTGCGGCACCAGCGTTCGGCCTGCGACCGCGGAAGGAGAATATCAATGAGATTTAATGCATAACTAACTGAAATATAATTATTTTTATCATCCACTCGCAGCCGGTACGTGAGCGCCGCCCCGTCGGGGAAGGAAACCCGATCCTCGACCGCGCCACGGTCGGCGAGCGTGCGCATCTCCCCCTGCGTCAAGCGCAGCCGCAGCGAGTCGCCTTTGATTCTGAGCTTCATGGGAGCCGTTCCTGGTTACCTGCTTGGCGCGATTATGGCATTTATAACCTGCGGCACGGGGCACCAAACCACACGGTATTTAGCGCCCCGGTGGCCACCGCCTATAGTCCGGCGGCATGTACCGCTACGATGACATCGACCGCGCGCTCGTCACGCAGCGCGTCGAGCAGTTCCGCGATCAGACACGCCGTTATCTTGCGGGCGAGCTCGCCGAGGACGAGTTCCGCCACCTGAGGCTGCGCAACGGCCTCTACCAGCAGCGCTTCGCGCCGATGCTGCGCATCTCGGTGCCCTATGGCCTGCTCGAATCGGCGCAGCTGCGCAGGATGGCGCATATCGTGCGCACGTACGACCGCGGCTACGCGCACTTCACCACGCGGCAGAACATTCAGCTCAACTGGCCGAAGCTCGAGCAGGTACCGGATCTGCTCGCGGAGCTGGCCGAGGTGCAGCTGCACGGCATCCAGGCCTGCGGCAATGATACCCGCAACATCACGAGTGATTACCTCGCGGGGGTCGCAGCCGATGAGCACATCGATCCGCGACCTTACTGCGAGCTCCTGCGGCAGTACGTGGCGCTGCATCCGGAGTTCTACTGGCTGCCGCGCAAGTTCAAGTTCGGCTTCACCGGTGCCGCGGTCGATCGGGCCGCCACACGCACCAATGATGTGGCCGTGCATCTGCTGCGCCGTGCTGATGGGGCGATCGGCTATCGGTTCTTCGTCGGCGGCGGCCTCGGCCGGCTGCCCATGTTGGGTCAGGAGATGAACCCCTTCGTGCCGGAATCGGACCTGCTGCGCTACGCGTGCGCGATTCTGCGCACCTTCAACCGCTTCGGGCGCCGCGACAACATCCACAAGGCGCGCATCAAGATCGTGCTGCGCGAGTGGGGTCCGGAGCGCTTTCGCGCCGCGATCGACGAGGAGTACTCGAAGATCAGGGCGAGCGTCGAGGGCGAGGAGCTGCTGCTCCTGCCGGAGGACATCGAGCAGGTGCGCGCACACTTTACGGCGCCCGCCTACCGCCCGGTCTCGGAGGTCGGTTCGAACATCGAGGGCATTGCAGCGCGCGATACGCGTTTTGCCGCCTGGGTGAGGCGCAACGTGCGCGCGCACAAGGTGCCCGGCTACCGTGCGGTGTTCGTTTCGCTCAAGGCGCCGGATCATGTGCCGGGCGATTGCACGGCCACGCAGTTCGAGGCTCTGGCCGATATCTGCGAGACCTGCAGTTTCGGGGAGCTGCGCTCGACCTACGATCAGAACCTCGTCCTCGCCGATGTCGCCGAGCGCGACCTGTTCGAGCTGTGGCGCAGGCTCGAGACGCACGAGCTCGCGACGCCCAACATCGGTCTCGTCACCGACATCGTCAGTTGTCCGGGGCTCGATTTCTGCGGGCTGGCGAACGCGGGCTCGATCGGCGTGGCGCAGGACATCTACCGGCGATTCGATACGCTCGATGCGCAGTACGAGATCGGGCCGATCCGCATCACCATCAGTGGGTGCATGAACGGCTGCGGGCACCACAGCGTCGGGCACATCGGCATTCTCGGTGTCGATAAGCACGGTGAGGAGTGGTACCAGGTGACCCTCGGCGGGAGCCCGGGGAATGATGCAGCGATCGGCGAGCGTATCGGGCGCGCGCTCGCGCGAGATGAGATCGCCGGGGGCGTCGAGCGGCTGATTGCCACGTACCTCGAGCTGCGGTGCGATGAGGATGAGACGTTCATCGAGTGCTATCGGCGGGTGGGCATGGCGCCCTTCAAGGCGCGCCTCTACGAGAACGAATCAGAGGGCGTGGCGGAGGCGGCGGCATGATGGCGCGCATTCTTCGCCGACGCGAGCTCGTCGAGGACGATTGGACGATCGCCGAGGGTGCTCGCGCGGCGAGCGACTGGGCGGCCGGCGGGAGGCTGATCGTGACGCTTGCCCGCTGGCGCTCGGAGCGGGACGCACTGCTTGCCACGCAGGCGGTGGTTGGAGTGCTGCTGCCGAATACGGCCGATGTCGAGGCGATCTATCCGGAGGTCAGCGATCGGCCGCTGCTCGCGCTGCAGTTTCCGACCTTCAGCGACGGGCGGGCGCTGTCGCAGGCGATGGTGCTACGGAAGAGGCTCGGGTTCAGAGGGGAGTTGCGGGCCGTCGGGGATGTGATTCGGGATCTCGTGTTCTGGCTCGGGCGGTGCGGCTTCGACAGCATCGCGCCGCGGCAGGATCAGAGCCTCGAGGCCTGCCAGCAAGCCTTGCACGAGCTCACGGTCGCCTATCAGGCGGCTGCGGATGATCACACGCCGGTGTGGGTGCGACGGCGCGCGCGACTCCCGGAAGGATGATTTTGGCCGGTCCCCCGTCATTTCACCGGCAGCCGCACGTCGGCGAACATCGCGGCGACTTCCTCGGCCGATGAGACGCGGTGGGCGCGCTCGACGAGGCGGCGGTCGAGATGCGGGGCGATGAGCTGGGCGAACTCGTACATGTACTTTCGCAGCAGCGTGCCACGGCGAAAGCCCAGCCAGGTCGTGTGCGCCGGCAACAGGTGCGAGGCGTCGATGACGGCGAGGTCGGGGTCGTTCTCATCGACTGCCATGTGGGCGACGATGCCGACGCCCATCCCAAGGCGCACGTAGGTCACGATGACATCGGAATCGCGCGCGGTGATCGCCACGTTGGGTGTGAGATTGGCCTTGGCGAAGGCGTCGATGAGGGACGATGGGCCCGAGAAGCTGAACGTGTAGGTGATGATCGGGAACGCGGCGAGCGCCCGGTAGGTGAGCTTGCCGGCGGTGGCGAGCGGATGATCCCGCGGCACGATGACGACACGATTCCAACGGTAGCAGGGGAGGATCGTGAGCTCCGAGAACAGGTGCTCGGAGCCGGTGGCGATCGCGCAGTCGATGCGGTCCTGGGCCACCATCTCCGCAATCTGCTCCGAGGTGCCCTGGTGCAGGTTCAGGCGCACGTTCGGGTACTTGGCGAGGAATTCGCGAATGACACCCGGCAGGACGTAGCGGGCCTGGGTGTGCGTCGTGCCGATCGACAGGCTCCCCCGGCCCTCATCGCGCAGCTCCGTCGAGAGCGCGCGGATGCTCTGGGCTTCCTGCAGGATGCGCAGCGCCCGCTCGATCACCTGCTGGCCCGCGGGAGTGATGCGGGTGAGGTTGCGGCCTTCGCGCACGAAGATCTGGAAGCCGAGCTCGTCCTCGAGGAGCTTGATCTGCTTGCTCACCCCGGGCTGGGAGGTGTGGAGCTTCTGCGCCGCCGCCGTGATGTTGAGGCCGCTCTGGGCCACCGCGGCCAGATATCGTAGCTGGTGCAACTTCATGGCACAGAGCCTAACGCAACCGTGGCCGCACCCGCGAGTCCCCTCTTGATAATAACTTCATAAGCAATCATTCGTTCTGCCGGCCGATGGACCCTGGCTATAGTTCGACCGCCATGGGAAAGCGGCTGAACCTCGATCTCGAACAGAAGGCGGTGGCCGTTCGCGAGCGTCTCATCGCCGCGGTGCGCGAGCACGGTCGGGTGGTTTACTCGAACAGTCTCGGTGCCGAGGCCATGGTGCTCACCGACATCATCTGGACGCACGTGCCCGAGATCGACATGTTCAGCATCGACACCGGGCGGCTTCACCAGGAAACCTACGATCTGCTCGAGAAGCTCGAGCGACGCTACAAGCGATCGTTGCCGCTCGTCTATCCGCACGCGCAGGCGCTCGAGCGGCTGGTTTCGGCGCGGGGGATCAACGGCTTCTATCATAGTCTCGAGGCGCGCCTCGCCTGCTGTCAGGTGCGCAAGGTGGAGCCCTTCAAGCGCGCGATCGCGGGCTACACGGCCTGGGTGACCGGCGTGCGCCGCGAGCAGTCGGCAACCCGCGCCCACGCGCAGCCTCTGGAGTGGGATTCGGACTACGGTCTCTACAAGTTAAGTCCGCTGCTCGATTGGAGTGAGACGGAGATCTGGCAGTACATCCGCGTGCGCAGGCTGCCCTACAATTCCCTGCATGATCGCCACTTCCCGAGCATCGGCTGTTTTCCGTGCACACGCGCCATTCAGCCCGGCGAGAGCCGCCGTGCCGGCCGCTGGTGGTGGGAGCAGCCCGAGTCGCGCGAATGTGGTCTACATCCCAGAGTGCGCCCGGCGGCGCAAGCCTGATGGACGCTGCGCCGCCGATGGATTATCTGCCGGTCTTTCTGCAGCTGCGCTCGGCATCGGCGGTCATCGTCGGCGGCGGTCGCATCGCGGGACGCAAGGCGGAGTTGCTGCTGCGATGTGGTGCGCGCGTGACCGTGGTCGCGCCGCAGCTGCACGAAGATGTTCGTGAGCGTGCCGCCCGCGGCGAGCTGACTCACCTCGCCGACACGTTCCTCCCCGCCCACCTCGATGGGGCGAATCTCGCAATCGCCGCCACGGGTCGCAAGGACATCAACTCCGAAGTCTCGGCGGCCGCGCGCGCGCGTGGAGTGCCCGTCAACGTCGTCGACGACGCGTCGCTTTCCACCTTCATCTTCCCGGCCATCATCGACCGTTCCCCGGTGCTCGTCGCCGTGGGCTCGGGCGGGCACGCGCCGGTGCTCGCACGCCGGGTACGCGAGCAGATCGAGGCGATTCTACCCGCGAGCCTCGGTGCCCTGGCGCGCTTCATGGGCGAGCGGCGCGAGCGCGTGCAGCGTTCCCTCGGGACCGCGGGGCGGCGGCCGTTCTGGGAGCGGATCGTGCGCGGCAGAACTGGCGCCCAGCTATTGGCGGGCGATGAATCCGGCGCCCAGCGCGCCTTCGAGGGCGAGTTGTTGCTATCCGGGCTCACCACCTCCGTCAGGACGGGCGGGAGTACGCTGGGCGAGGTCTATCTCATCGGCGCCGGGCCCGGCGATCCGGACCTCCTCACGCTGCGCGCGCTGCAGCTGCTGCAGCAGGCCGACATCGTGCTCTACGACCGGTTGGTGCCCACCGCGGTGCTCGAGCGGGCCCGCCGGGAGGCGCGCAGGATCTTCGTCGGCAAGAATCGCGGCGGCGAAGAGGAGCACACGCGGCAGGAAGAAATCCACGAGTTGATGATCCGCTTCGCGCACCAGGGCCTCAAAGTGGCGCGCTTGAAGGGCGGCGATCCCTTCATCTTTGGCCGCGGCGGCGAGGAGATCGAGATTCTGGCGCGTCACGGCATTCCTCATCTCGTGGTGCCCGGCATCACGGCGGCGTTGGGTGCCGCGGCCTCGGCCGGGATTCCGCTGACGCAGCGCGGGGTAGCCCAGAGCGTGACTTTGATCACCGGCCATGATCCGCACGATGACTCGCTCGACTGGCGCTCTCTTGCGCGTGAGCACCAGACTGTCGTCTTCTACATGGGCGTGGGCACGCTCAGCTCGATCGTGGCACGACTGCGCGCGGCCGGGGCTCGCGGGACGCTTCCGGCGGCGCTCATAGAGCACGCGACCCTTCCCGGGCAGCGGGTACTCCGCGCTACACTGGCGCAGATCGCCGACCTCGGCCACCGGGCGGGTATTTCGCCGCCGGCGCTGCTCATCGTCGGGGATGTCGTGGCGGCTCCGGCTTCAAGGTTGGCCAGCTGTACCGCGCCCGAGGCGGAGCTCGAGGCGGTCGAGACCGCCGCGGACCTGATTCAACCGATTTGAGCAGAGAGATCTCGGCCATGCGTGACGGTTTCATGGGTTCGGTCGGCAACACGCCGCTGATCCGCCTGCGGCGATTGAGCGAGGAGACCGGTTGCGAGCTGCTCGGCAAGGCCGAGTTCATGAACCCGGGCGGATCGGTCAAGGACCGCGCGGCGCGCGCCATCGTGCTCGCCGCTGAGCGCAACGGCGAGCTGGCTCCCGGCGGCACGGTCGTCGAAGGCACGGCCGGCAACACCGGGATAGGATTGGCCCATGTCTGCAACGCCCGCGGCTACCGCTGTGTCATCGTCATGCCGGACAACCAGTCGCCGGAGAAGTACCGACTGCTCGAAGCACTCGGCGCCGAGCTCCACAAGGTGCCGGCGGTGCCCTACAGCAATCCCAACCAGTACCAGAAAGTCTCGCAGCGGCTCGCGGCGAGCCTGCCGAATGCCATTTGGGCGAATCAGTTCGACAACACGGCGAACCGCCAGGCGCACATCGAGACCACGGGACCGGAGATCTGGGAACAGACCTCGGGACGCCTCGATGCGTTCGTTGCCGCCACGGGCACCGGCGGCACTTTTGCCGGCGTGTCCGAGTGCCTCAAGTCGCGCCGCCGCGCGATCCGCTGCGTGCTCGCCGATCCTCCAGGCAGCAGCCTTTACGAATACGTACGGAACGGCGCCTTGAAGGCAACGGGCTCGGGATCGATCACCGAAGGCATCGGCATCGGGCGTGTCACGGCCAACCTGCAGGGGGCGCCCATCGATGATGCGGTGCACGTCGAAGACGCCGATACGGTTCGCTTCGTTTACCGCCTGCTTCGCGAGGAGGGTCTTTTCCTCGGCAGCACGAGCGGCATCAACGTCGCCGCGGCAGTGCACGTGGCCCGCGAGCTCGGTCCCGGTCATACGGTCGTCACGGTGCTCTGCGACGGCGGTGCGAAATATCAGTCGCGCCTTTTCAACCCCGAGTGGCTGCGGCAGAAAGGATTCGCCGCCGAGGCCGTGAAACCAACCTCCGCAGCACCGCTCGCTCTCGACAGGGTCATGCTCGCCTGAAGACAGCCCCGCCGTCGGCGGGGATGAGGCCGCGGCGCATTCAGGCCGCGGACATTTCGGTCTTGTCCGCCTTCTCGCTCTGCCGCCCGGTCGATTTCTGACCTTCGCCGGGCCCGGCCAGAGCCACTTCCAACGCCTCCGAGACGCGCTCCACCCACACGAGCTCGAGCGCCGAGCGGGCGCTCTGCGGGATGTCCTCCAAATCGCGGCGATTGCGCGCCGGCAGGATGACTTTCTTGATGCCGGCCCGTGCCGCCGCGATGGTCTTCTCCTTGATACCCCCGACCGGAAGCACGAGCCCGCGCAGGCTGATCTCGCCGGTCATCGCGATATCCGGTCTCACCGCCCGGCGCTTCAGGAGCGAGGCGAGCGAGATGAACATGGCGACGCCGGCACTCGGTCCGTCCTTCGGGATGGCCCCGGCGGGCACGTGCACGTGGATGTCGCTCTGGTCGAAGAGCTTGGGATCGATCCCGAGTTCGACCGCCTGAGCCTTCACGAGGCTCAAGGCCGCTTGCGCCGACTCCTTCATCACATCACCCAACTGACCGGTGAGGATCAGTTTGCCGCTGCCCGGCATGCGCGCCGACTCGACGAAGAGGATGTCGCCCCCGACCGGCGTCCAGGCAAGGCCCGTTGCCACACCCGGCACCGATGTCCGCTGCGCGACTTCATTCTCGAAGCGACTGGGTCCCAACACCTCGGTGACATCGCCGGTATCGAAGCGCACGCTCTCGACCTGGCCCTCGGCAATGCGCATGGCGGCGCGCCGCATGAGCGCTCCGATCTGGCGCTCGAGGCCGCGGCAGCCGGACTCGCGGGTGTATTCGTGAATGAGTCGCGCCAGCGCCGCATCCGAGAGAGTCGCCTGGGAAGGCGCGAGGCCGTTGGCTTTCAGCTGACGTGCGACCAGATAGCGCTTGGCGATCTCGAGCTTCTCCTCCTCGGTATAGCCGGTGAGCTCGATGATCTCCATGCGGTCACGCAGCGGTCCGGGGATGGTCTCGAGCACATTCGCGGTCGCGATGAACAACACGTGACTCAGATCGAAGGGCAGGCCGAGATAGTTGTCCCGGAAGGTCGAGTTCTGCTCCGGATCGAGCACCTCCAGCAACGCCGAGGCCGGATCGCCCTGGAAGCTCGCGCCGAGCTTGTCGATCTCATCGAGCATGAACACGGGATTGCGCATGCCGGCTTTGCGCAGTCCCTGGATGATGTTGCCCGGCAGGGCGCCGACGTAGGTGCGCCGATGGCCGCGGATCTCCGCCTCATCGTGCACGCCACCGAGGCTCGCGCGGACGAATTTGAGGCCGAGTGAGCGCGCGACGCTTTGGCCAAGGGATGTCTTGCCGACTCCCGGAGGACCTACGAAGCACAGAATCGGGCTTCTGCCCTCGGGGTTGAGCTTGCGCACGGCGAGATACTCGAGGATCCGGCGCTTCACTTTCTCGAGCCCGTAGTGATCCTCATCGAGCACCCGACGCGCTCGCTCGATGTCGATGTCCTCGGCGTCCGCCTTGCTCCAGGGCAGCGCCACCAGCCAGTCGAGATAAGTGCGCACCATGCCGTGCTCGGGACTCGCCTCGCTCATGCGCCCGAGGCGCTTCAACTCTTTGCGCGCCTGCTCCTCCACCTCGGCGGGCATGAGCGCGTTGGCAATCGCCTTGTCGAGCTCGGCGATGTCGCCGCCCGCGCCCTCGGCTTCCCCGAGCTCCTTCTGCAGCTGGTGCAGCTGCTCGCGCAAGACGGCTTCGCGTTGGCGCTCGCCGAGGGCTGCCTGTGTCTGCTCGCTGATGTCGCGGGTGATCTTGAGCACTTCCACCCTGTGCGCGAGGAGTTTCACGACCTTGTCGAGCCGCTCCTTCAGGTTCACCGTCTCGAGCAGCTCCTGCTTCTCCTGCGGCTTGATATCCATGAAGCTCACGATCAGATCGGCGAGCTGCCCGGGCGAGTCGATGCCGCGAATGGTGCGGGCGAGCTCCGCGGGAACCTGCGGCAGGAGCGACAGCGCCTCCACGGAGCGCTGCTTGAGAAAATCAATGCGCGCTTCGATCTCGGCGCCGACGGACTCCGGCTCGGGGATCGTCTCGATACGCGCGACGAGGAACGGATTCTCCCGCACCACCTGCAACAGCCGAAATCGGCTCTCGCCCTGACAGATGAGGTGATGCGCGCCATCGGGGGCGGTCACGTAGCGGACCACCGTGGCGAGAACGCCGAGCTCGTAGAGATCGGTGGCGGCCGGCTTCTCGAGCGTGGGATCGCGCTGCAAGAGAAGTCCCACCTTGCGTCCGCTGCGCACAGCCTCCTGAGCGGCGGCGATGCTCTCCTCGCGGCCGAGGGTGATCGGCAACACGATGCCGGGGAAGAGCACCACGTTGCGCAGCGCCACGATCGGGACGGCGTCCGCCGGCAGCGGGGGCAGCCCGATCCGCGGGCTCGAAGGGTTCTGATCGGGATCCACCATAGGTTGTCTCTCTCTACTTCTGTCCCACGTCCCTGGTCAGCCGAACCTCGAGGCAGCCATTTTCGTAGCGGCTTGCCGCCAGCTTGAGCGGGACACCCGTGAGCGGTATGCGTCGGAAAAACCGTCCATGAGGTATTTCGAGACGGCGGATCACGGCCTCGGGGTGTGCGAGCTTGAGCGGACGCCTGGCACTCAAGGTGAGCTCCGTCGGCTCGAGCCTCAGGCTGATCTCCTCGGGCACGACGCCCGGCAGCGCGAAGAGCAGAATCAATCCATCGGTGGTTTCCTGGATGTCGACCGGCGGCTCCCAGACGGCCGCATCGGCGCCGGCAGGCCCCAGGTAGCGCAGGAATTGGCGTTGCAGGCGCTCGGCGCGGTCGAGGACCTCGCACGCTTCCACCCACATCCAGCCGTATTGCCGTTCGCTGCTCATTCACTCACCCCGGCCGCAAGGACCGCACCCAGGGCTGGAGATGCGGCCGGTCGAGGGTAAGTCAAGGTGGTACCTCGGCGGCTCGGTTGCCTCGCCTTCGAGGTCATGTGCGCAGGCGGTCGCTAGCCGCCTCTATGTGGAAGATGCGTACAGACCAGGCCATGCGATAAGGTCGTGTCCATGCTCTTTCTGACAACGCCCGAGCTCGACGCCTTGCGCCTCAGCCTCGAGATCGCTCTGCGCAGCGTCGCATTTAGCCTGCCGCTCGCCGTGCTGGTCGCTTATTTCCTTGTGCGAAGTCGCTTCCCCGGCACACTGGCGCTCGATGCGCTGGTGCATCTGCCGCTGGTGCTGCCCCCCGTGGCGGTGGGCTATCTGTTACTCGTGTGCCTCGATAGCCGCAGTGCCCTCGGCCGATGGCTGCTCGCGCATTTCGGAATCGAGCTGCCCTTCACCACCGCGGGTGCCACCCTGGCAACGGCCGTCATGACCTTTCCGCTCATGGTGCGGGCCATCCGGCTGGCGCTCGAGAGCGTCGATCGCGGCCTCGAGGCGGCGGCCCGTACGCTCGGGGCCGGCCCTGTCGATCGCTTTGTCTCGATCACCCTGCCGCTGATGTTGCCCGGAATTCTCGCGGGCTTGCTCACGGCTTTCTCGGCCGGATTGGGGCAGTTCGGCGCCGTGATCACCTTCGCCTCCAACGTTCCCGGGGTCACGCGCACGCTGCCTCTCGCGCTCTACACCGCCATCCAGGAACCGGGCGGGGAGTCCGTGGCCCTCAGGCTGGCGTTGCTTTCCATCGCACTCGGAGTCCTCGGGCTGGTGCTGGCGGAGCTTCTCGCGCGGCGTCTCTACCGGCTCCTCGGGCGCTGAGGCGCGGCCGCCGCGATGCTACGAGTCTCGGTCATGAAGCAGCGCGAAGCTTTCAAGCTGAGCGCCCATCTCGAGGCTCCGACGCCCGGCGTCGTCGCGCTTTTTGGGCGTTCGGGCTGCGGTAAGACGACCCTCGTCAACATCATCTCGGGGCTCCTGAGGCCCGATGAGGGACGGGTCGAGCTCGACGGCCAGGTCCTCACCGACACCCGCCAGCGCGTATGCGTTGCCGTCGAGCGTCGCCGCATCGGCTATGTGTTCCAGGACGCGCGGCTCTTTCCGCATCTCGGAGTTCTCGCCAACCTGCGCTACGGCGAGCGGCGCGCGCCGAAGGAGGCACGCACCATCGGCCTCGAGGAGGTGCTTGCCCTGCTGGGGCTCGAGCCGCTTCTCGAGCGGCGCACGCACCAGCTCTCGGGGGGCGAGCGTCAGCGCGTTGCCCTCGGACGCGCCCTGCTCTCTCAGCCGCGCCTGCTGCTGCTTGATGAGCCGCTCGCCGCCCTCGATGCCGCGCGGCGCGAGGAAGTGCTGCCCTACCTCGAGACGCTGCGCGACCGGTTATCGATCCCGATGGTGTTCGTGAGTCATCAACTCGAGGAGATTCTGAGGCTCGCGACCCACGTGGCGCTCATGGAGGCCGGGGAGATCGTGGCGTCCGGCACTCTCGGCGAGATCAGCCTGCGGCCCGAGTTTCGCGCCATCGTCGGGCCGGAAGGAGTCGGCGCCGTCCTCGATGGCAGGGTCGCGCAGGTCGATGCGGAGGGCGGGATGGCGCACGTCGAGCTCGGAGGCGGCACGCTGCACGTCAGTGTCGCCGGTGTGCGGCCGGGAGCCGCGATGCGCATCCAACTCCTCGCCCGCGACATCATCCTGGCGATCGAGCCTCCACGGGGCCTCAGTGTGCGCAACGCCCTCCAGGGCATCATCACGGAGCTTTCCGACGACTTCGGCCAGGCGGTGCTGGTGAAGGTCGACATCGGTGCGGGCGCCGCCGTCCTCTCGCGCGTCACGCGCAGCGCCAGGGACGCCCTCGGGCTGCGTATCGGCATGCTGGTTTGGGTGCTGGTGAAGGCGGTCTCGGCGCGAGGACATACTTATCCTGCCGGGGCGCGCTCGGCGCCGCGCCCCGGCAGGATAATCTGACAGTCCGCGCGGCTGGCTTCTAACGCCGCCTACTGCGGCCTACTCCGACCTACTCCGGCGCGACGCTCGTTGCCTTAGGCAGCGGCGGCAACTGCGGGTGGTAGTCGCGCCATGGCGGCCGCTGATAGTGCGGCAGCGGATGAGCCTGAAGCTGCTGCAGCGCGACCGCAACGGCGCGCTCGAGCTGCGGATCGTGGCCCTCTCGCACGAGCTTAGGGTCCTCCCATACGGTCACGTCCGGACTGACACCGTGGTTCTCCACCGGGAACGTCCCGTTCAGGCCCTCGACCGCAACCCGCGGCGCGGTGATGCTGCCGCCATCCATCAGCGCCGGGTAGCCATAGATGCCGACCAGGCCGCCCCAGGTGCGCTCACCGACCAGAGTGCCGATATGCGCCATCTTGAAATACCAGGGAAGCGCATCGCCGCCCGAGCCCGCGTACTGGTTGATGACCATCACCTTGGGGCCGTAGATCGCCTCCGGCGGCGTCACCTGCGTAGCTCCCCACCGCGAGACGATGAGCCCCATCGGCCGCTTCAGCAGATTATCGATGATGTAATCGGACAGGTCCCCGCCGTGGTTGAAGCGCTCATCGAGGATGACGCCCTGCTTGTTCACCTGCGAGAAGAAGTAACGGTTGAAGTTGGTGTAGCCGCCCCAGGCGGTATCGGGCAGATAGACGTAACCCAACTTGCCGTCGCTGAGGCGGTCCACGAGCTGCATGTTGTGATCGATCCAGGCGGCGTGACGCAACCCGGCCTCATCCGGTATGGTCTTGACGGTGATGGTGTGAGAGCCCTGAAGACCCGGATCCGGCCCGACGGTGAGCGTCACGGTCTTCCCCGCCAGGTCCTGGAACGCCTCATAGAGGTTGATGTTGCCGTCGACCGGTGCGCCGTTGACCGCGAGCAGGTAGTCCCCCACCTTCACCTTCAGTCCCGGCTGCGCAAGCGGGGCATAGAGCGCGGGGTTCCACTTCCCGCCGCGGAAGATGCGCGTGATCCGGTAATGGCCGTGCTCGATCGCGTAGTCGGCGCCGAGGAGACCCACCGTGATCTCCTCCATCTTCGGCATGTAGCCGCCGCGGACGAACATGTGCCCAATGGACTCGTAGCTCATCATCTCCTGGAAGAGGAACGTCAGACCGTCACGGCTGCCGATGCCGGGCAGGAAATTCGCGAACTCCTTTTCAGCCGCATTCAGGTCGAGGCCATCGAAGGTCGGGTTGTAGAAGAACGCGCGCTGGATCCGCCAGGCTTCACGGTACATCTGCGCCCACTGCTCGTGAGGCATGACGAGCACGCGCATGTCGCTGAGATCGAGATGATCCGGCTTGGCGTTCGGCCGCGCGTCCGCGATGAACCAATCGTCCCCTCGCCGGTAGAGGAGTTTCTCGCCGTTTTCCGACAGCGCCCCAGCGGTGATTCCGGAGATGACGGCCTGAGTCTTTCTCGTCTTGAGATCAAACTGCAGCACATCGATGGGCGCCCGCCTCGGGCCGAACGAGGGCATTTCCACCAGCGGCGCCTTCGTCAGGTAGAGCATTCCGCTCTTCCCGGCATCGAGCCCCACGTAATTTGCCGGAGGGATCGGCAGCGGGATCGCGCGCGCGCGAAGTCCTTCGAAATCGATGGTCACCGCCGCCGGCTTGTGGGGTGTGCTCCCGGGGTGGCGAGCGGGTTTGGACCGGTCGTTGGCGTTTGCGCCGCCCGGTGGCGCTTGCTCGAAGCCGCTGCGTGGAGTGAGCGGCGAAGCGGTGCCCGGCTGCAGCGTGGTGGCATATACCGTACGGGTGAGCGGCCGCTGTATGGAGCTCATGTTGAGCCAGCCGTAAGCGAGACCCGTGTTGGTGCTCGAGGTGAAATAGAGGTATTTCCCCCCCTGATCGAACACCGGGTACGTGCAGTCACTTGATCCCTGGGTGACCTGGTGCGTCGAGCCGTCGCTCAGGGAATAGATGAAGATCGCATGCAGGTAATTCGGCATCAGCTTCGTGTAGGTGATCCAGCGGCTGTCCGGAGACCAGCGGGCATCGAACTCGTGAAGCGGAATATCGAAGGCATCGGTCGCGATCTTCACCGGATGCGCTCCGGAGCCGCTCAGATCGACATACCAGAGGTCGAGCTTCTGGTCATCGAAGACGAGCTTCTTGCTGTCGGGCGACCATCGCAAGTCGTAGTAGAAGGCGTCCTCCTGTCCGAGCGGGACCCGGCGCACGGCGCCGGTGCCGTCCTCGTGGCGGATGGTGAGGTCGTACTCTCCCGCGCGGTCCGAGAAATACGCAATCGACTGCCCATCGGGCGACCAGGCCGGATCACGGTCCATGACCCCGGGGCTATGGGTGAGATTCTCGATGCTGCCGTGCTTCGCCGGTACCGTCAGGATGTCGCCGTGCGCCTCGAATACCGCGCGCACCCCGGTGGGGGAGATGTCGAACTGCTCGATGTCCTGCGCCGCATCCTCGAAGTACGGCCGCCGCTGCGGTAAGTCGCCCGCGACCGTGACCGGCACGGCATGGGTCGCGCCCGTCGCGAAATCATAGATGTGCAGCTGACCGAACTGCGAGTAGACGATGCCGCCGGGTCCGGCGGAGGCGGAAGTGATGTCGAATCCCCTGTTGTCGATCAGCCGCTGCACCTGTCCGCTGCCGGTGTCGTAGGCGTAAAGCGTCTCCGGACCGTCGCGGTCGGAGAGGAAGTAGATCTTCCCGCCGATCCACATGGGATCGCTCTCGTTGGAGTTGAGATTCGGGATCCGCACGGTGCTCGAGTCAGAAAGCTGAGTGAGGTAGATTTCCGTGTGCTGGCCGCCCTTGTAGCCTTTCCAGTAGGGCTCCCATTGGAAGCCCGGGACATAGGCGATGTGGCTCCCATCCCCGGAATACGATCCCATCTCGCCGCTCGGCAACGGCAGCTCGGTGGGAAAGCCTCCCGCCACCGGTACGGTGAAGAGCTGGTCGGGATCGGAGTAGCTGTACCGCTTGGAGCGAAAGAGCACGCTCCCGCCGTCGGGCGTCCAGCCGACGGCGATGTCGGGGTCCGGATGAAACGTCAGGCGGCGCGGTTGTCCGCCCGTGGCCGGGATGACGTAAACGTCCGTGTTTTTGTCGAAAGTGCCGCTGAAGGCGATCTGCGATCCATCCGGCGAGAAGATCGGGTCCGCCATGAGGTCCATGCCGCTCGCCAGCACCTGCGCCTGACCGCCACCGCGCGGCACGCTCCAGAGCTCGCCCCCATACTCGAAGACGATCTGCGTCTTCGACATCGCAGGGTCACGCAGCAGAACCCGGTCCATCTGCGCCGCATGCGCGGAAGAAAAACACACGAGAACGAGCGCCGTCGCCACCCATTTCAGCATGACAGACTCCTCCACTCCCCTGCGGGGCATAAGGTCGCGTAGCATACGCCGGTCGCCTACTCGCCTGACACGCTGGTCGGCGATGCCGGCAGCGGCGGCAATTTCGGATGATAGTTGCGCCAGGGTGGACGCTGATATTGCGGCAGCGGATGCTTCTTGAGCTCGGCCATGGCGATGGCGACGGCCCGCTCGAGCTGCGGATCGTGGCCCTGGCGCACGAGCTCGGGGTTCTGCCATACGGTCACGTCGGGACTGACACCGTGGTTCTCCACCGGGAAGGTGCCGTCCAGACCTTCGACTGCGATCCGCGGCGCGGTGATTCCGCCCCCATCCATCAACTCCGGATAGCCGCCGATACCGACCAGCCCGCCCCAGGTGCGCTCACCGACCAGCGTGCCGACATGATCCATCTTGAAATACCACGGCAGCGCATCGCCGCCCGAGCCGGCAAACTCATTGATGACCATGACTTTGGGTCCGAAATTCGCCTCCGGCGGAAGCACGGCTGTCCGTCCCCAGCGCGTCACGTTGATCGCCATCGGACGGTGCTCGAGGTTCTGGATGATGTAGTCGGAAATCAGGCCGCCGTGGTTGTAGCGCTCATCGATGATCATGCCCTGCTTGTCGACCTGAGAGAAAAAATAGCGGTTGAAGTTGGTATAACCGCCCCAGGCGGTGTCGGGCAGGTAGACATACCCCAGCTTGTCGCCACTCAGGCGTGCCACCATGCTCGCGTTGCGCTCGATCCATGCCTCGTTGCGCAGCGCCTGCTCACTCGGAATCGTCTTCACGACGATCGGGTGCGAGCCCTGCATGTCTGGATTGGGCCCTACCGTGAGAGTGACCGTCCTGTTGGCGAGATCCTGAAAAGCCGCGTAGATATCCATGCCCCCATCGAGCGCGGTGCCGTTGACTGCGAGCAGGTAGTCGCCCACCTTGACCTTCAGTCCCGGCTGGGCGAGCGGCGCGTAGAGATTCGGGTTCCACTGCCCGCCGGTGAAGATGCGGGTGATCCGATAGCGGCCATGCTCGATGGCGTAGTCGGCCCCGAGCAGGCCGACCGTGATCTCCTCCATCTTCGGCACGTAGCCGCCGCGGATGAACATATGTCCGACCGACATATAACTCATCATTTCCTGGAAGAGGAACGTCAGATCGTCGCGGCTGGCGATGCCGGGCAGGTAATGCGCGAACTCCTTCTCGGCCGCCCCGATGTCGAGCCCATCGAAGGTGGGGTTGTAGAAGTACGCGCGCTCGATCCGCCACGCGTCACGATACATCTGCGCCCACTGCTTCTGCGGATCGACGAAGACCCGCATGCCGCTGAGATCGAGATGGTCCGGCTTGGCATGCGGCTGCGTGTCCGCGATGAACCAGTCCTTGCCCCGGCGATAGAGAATCTTCTGGCCCGTGGCCGCGAGCGCGCCGTCGGTAATGCCGTCGACCACGTCCTCGAGCTTTCGGCCGTTGAGATCGAACCTCAGCACCGAGAGGGGTGGACCCTCGGGTCCGGCATCCGAGGGCATGAGCACGAGCGGCGCTCTCGCCAGCAGGATTACCCCGGGCTGTCTCGAGGCCAGGTTCACGTAGTTCGCAGCCGGTATTGGCAGCGGTACTGCCCGGCTCTGCAGCCCCTGGAACTCGATGGTTATCGCCGGCGGCTGCTGGTGCTCCTTCGCGGAGGCGCCGCCCGAGCCGCCGGGCTTTGCTGCGTCCGTGCCGCCAGCCGAGCCCCGCTCGAAGTCGGCCCGCGGCGCTAGGGGCGAGGGGAGTCCGGGCCGGAGGGTTGCCGCGTAAACCTGACGGGTCACGGGGCGCTCCAGCCGTGTCATGTCGAGCCAGCCGTTGGCGAGGCCGGTGTCGGTGCTGGAAGTGAAATACAGGTACTTGCCGTTGGGATCGAACGCCGGATCGAGACAATCGCTCGTGCCGTCGGTGATCTGGTGGGTCGAGCCGTCCTTCAGGTCGTAGACGAAAAGCGCGTGCAGATAATTCGGCATCACCTTCGCATACACGATCCAGCGGCCGTCGGCGGACCAACTCGGAGCGAAATCGTGCAGCTCCGCATAGTCATCGGTCGCGACCCTCACCGCCTGCGGTCGTGACTCGCTCGTATCGACGTACCAGAGATCGAGCTTCTGGTCCTCGAAGAGAACCTTCTTGCCGTCCGGCGACCACGTCAGATCGTCATAGAAGGCATCGTTCTGTCCGAGCGGGATGCCGCGTACCGGCCCGGTTCCGTCCTGCGCGCGCAGGTAGAGATCGTACTCCCCGGCGCGATCGGAAAAGTAGGCGATCGACTTGCCGTCGGGTGACCAGGCCGGATCGCGATCCATGGCGCCCGGGCTGTGGGTGAGATTCTCGATGCTGCCGTGCTTCGCCGGCACGGTCAGTATGTCGCCGTGCGCCTCGAACACCGCGCGCATGCCGTGCGGCGAGACGGCGCCGCTCACGATGTCGTCCGCCACGTCAGCGAAATACGCTCGGCGCTGTGGCAGCTCGCCGGCCACCGTTACCGGCACGGCACGCGTGGTGCCGCTGGCAAAGTCGTAGATGTGCAGCTCGCCGAATTGCGAGTAGACGATGCCGCCGGGCCCGGCGGATGCCGAGGTGATGTCAAATCCCGTGTTGTCGATCAGCCGCTTGACCTGGCCGGTGGCCGTGTCATAGGCGTAAAGGGTCTCGGGACCCTCGCGATCGGAGAGAAAGTAGACTTTGCCGCCGACCCACATGGGATCGCTCTCGTTGGAGTCGAGATTGGGGACTCGCACGGTGCTCGAGTCCGCGAGCCGCGCGACCCAGATCTGGGTATGTTGGCCGCCCTTGTAATCCTTCCAGAACGGCTCCCACTGAAAGCCCGGGACATAGGCGATGTGGCTGCCATCGTTGGAGTAGGAGCCCGTCTCGGCGGCGGGCAGCGGCAGCTCGGTCGGGAAGCCGCCGGTCACCGGCACGGTGAAAAGCTGGTTCGGGTCGGAGAAGCTGTAGCGATGCGAGCGGAAGAGCACGCTCCTGCCGTCCGGCGTCCAACCAACGGCGACGTCGGGGTCCGGATGATATGTCAGGCGGTGCGGCTGGCCGCCGCCGGCCGGAATGACATAGACGTCGGTATTCTTGTCATAGGTACCGCTGAAGGCGATCATCGACCCGTCGGGGGAGAAGATCGGCCCGGAAAGGAGGTCCATGCCGCTCGCCAGCAGCCGCGCCTCACCGCCGCTGCGCGGCACGCTCCAGAGCTCGCCCCCATACTCGAAGACGACCTGCGTCTTCGACAGGGTCGGCTCATTGAGGAGGAGCATGTCCGCCGCCCCGGCCACGGAAGATAAAAGCGAAGCCACCGCCAGCACGAGCAACATCCGCATGACAGTGATCTCCCCCAGCCACCGAACGGTCATGAGGCCGCGTAGCATACCCGTTCGTACGGGTCGGCCGCCACGTCTGGCTTCGGTCGCATCAGGCGTCCGGCACCGCTTTCTCGCTCACCATCGTCAGCACGTCGTAAGCGGCGACCGTCTCTCCGTCCTGATTGCTGATCAGGGCATCCCAACGCACCTCGCCGTAGCCCATGCCGGCACGCAGGGCCTTCTCCTTGCAGGCGATGCGCACCTTGATGCGATCGCCGGGCTTCACGGGCTTGGTGAAGCGCAGTGAATCGATGCCGTAATTGGCGAGCACGGGTCCGAAGGGCGGGTCGACGAAAAGACCCGCCGCGGCGGAGATGAGGAAATAGCCATGCGCGACCCGGCCGCCGAAAATGGGGTTGCGGCGTGCGGCCCCCTCATCCATGTGGGCGTAGAAATGATCGCCCGAGAGCGCGGCGAAGCGCTCGATGTCCTCGACCGTCACTTCCCGCTCCGCTGAATTGAATGTGTCACCGATCGCGAGCGAACCGAAAGGGAGACGGAACGGATGAGTGGCGGGTTTGCGTTCTCGAGATCCCTTCACCCAACGGCCGGTGACGGCGGTGAGCACATCAGGCGTCCCCTGCACGGCGGTGCGCTGCATGTAGTGTAGGACGCCGCGGATCCCTCCCATCTCCTCGCCCCCGCCCGCGCGTCCGGGTCCGCCGTGGATGAGATGGGGGAGCGGTGAGCCATGTCCCGTCGACTCCTTGGCGCAGTGGCGGTTGACGACGAGCAAACGCCCGTGAAAGGGCGCGAGTCCGAGCACGAGTTGCGCGGCTAGCGCATCGTCCGCGGTGAATACCGAGCCGACGAGGCTCCCGGCCCCGCGCCGGGCGAGCGCGACGGCGGAATCCGCCCCCTCGTACGCCATCACCGTGCAGACAGGGCCGAACGCTTCGACCTCGTGTACGGCGCTGGCGCGTGAGGATTCGCGGCAATAGAGCAGGGTTGGCGTCATGAATGCGCCGCGATCGGCATCGGCGCCGGCGAGCTCGATCGGGCGGCCGTTGCCGCGGACGATCTCGGCTTCGCGCTCGAGCTTCGCGAGCTGACCGAGAACCTCCCGCCGCTGCGCGAGAGAGGCTACCGGCCCCATGCGGACCTGCTCGAGTCGCGGATCGCCCACCACTACTTTGTCGAGCGCCGCCGTCAACGCCTCCACCACCTGCCCCGCGCTCGCGGCGGGGACGATGGCCTTGCGGATCGCGGTGCACTTCTGCCCGGCCTTCGCCGTCATCTCGCGTGCGACCTCGCGCACGAAGAGATCGAACTCCGTCGTGCCCGGCGTCGCATCGGGTCCCAACAGGCAGGAGTTGAGCGAGTCGGTTTCCGCGGTGAAGCGCACGGAATGATCGATCACCGCGGCGTGGGTGCGGAGCTTGCGCGCGGTGGATGCGGAGCCGGTGAAGGCGACGATGTCCTGACAGGTGAGATGATCGAAAAGATCACCGACGCCACCGCAGATGAGCTGCACGGCCCCCTCGGGCAGGAGACCGGACTCGATGATGCGGCGGAATGCCCGTTCAGTGAGGTAGGCGGTGGCGGTGGCGGGCTTGACGATCGCGGGCACCCCCGCGAGCAAGCTCGGGGCGAGCTTCTCGAGCATGCCCCAGACCGGAAAGTTGAACGCGTTGATGTGCACGGCCGCGCCTTCGAGCGGCACGCAGATGTGCTGTCCCACGAAGCCACCGGATTTCGACAGGCTCTCGGTGGCGCCTTCCACGTAGACGCGGGCATCGGGGAGCTCGCGCATGCCCTTGCTCGCATAGACGAAGAGCGTAGCGATACCGCCGTCGATGTCGATCCAGGAATCCGATTTGGTAGCGCCGGTCGCGTAGGAGAGGCTGTAAAGCTCCTGCTTTTTCTCGGTCAGATACTTGGCGAGAGCCTTGAGCAACGCCGCGCGCTCATGGAAGGTGAGACGGCGGAGGTTCGATCCTCCGACCTCGCGCGCGTGGGCGAGGCTCGCGGAAACATCGAGTCCATCGGAACAGGCGTTGGCGATCACCTCGCCCGTGGTTGCATCGCGCAGGGCGACGGCGGTGCCCGCGCCGGTCTGCCAGCGACCGGCGATGAAGCTCTCTAACTGCATGGTTGTACCCTCACCTGCGGGACTCAGCGGCCGGTGAACCGGGGGACCCGCTTTTCCATGAATGCCGCGACGCCCTCGGCATAATCGGCGGAATGTCCGAGCTCCTGTTGATAGTCGCGCTCGACATCGAGCTGCTGCTCGAGCGTGCGATTCCAACCCTCGAGCATGGCCTGCTTGGTGCGCGCGAGGCCGCGCGTGGGCGCAACCGCCAGCTGGCGGGCGAGCGTGTCGACTTCGGCGCCGAGCTCGTCATCGTCCACGCAGCGCCAGATGAGGCCCCATTGCGCCGCCTGCTCGGCGGGAAGCTTCTCGCCCAGGAGCGCGAGCCCCATGGCCCGGGCGTGCCCCGCGAGCCGTGGCAGCAGCCAGGTGCCACCGGAATCCGGGACCAGGCCGATCTTCGAGAAGGCCTGGACGAAAGTCGCGCTGCGGGCCGCCAGCACGAGGTCGCAGGCGAGCGCGATGTTGGCGCCGGCGCCCGCGGCCACCCCGTTGACGGCGGCGATGATGGGAAGCGGCAGCCGCCGCAGCGCGAGAATGAGCGGCTTGTAGCCGCGCTCGATCGAGGGACCGAGGTCAGGGGGTGCGCCACCGGGCGCCACGACCCGATCGCCGAGATCCTGACCGGCGCAGAAGCCGCGGCCGGCGCCCGTGAGGACCAGCACCCGCACCGAGGCATCGCGTTCCAGGCCGGTGAGGGCCTCCCGCACCTCGGCGAGCATGGTGGTGTTGAAGCTGTTGAGTCTCTCGGGGCGATTGAGCGTGAGCCGCGCGATACCGTTCGAGGCCTCGAAAACGATTGTCTGATAGCTCATGACCGACCGCCTGTTGGGATATCGTTTCGCCGTCGCTCAGCGCTCGTCGTAATCGAGCTCGAGCACCGGGGTCTTCACCTTCGACTGGCAGGCGAGGACGTAACCCTGCTCGAGCTCCCAGTCCTCGAGCGCATAGTTCTGGTTCATCGCGACCTCGCCGCGCACGACCTTGGTGCGGCAGGTCGAGCAGACGCCGGCACGACAGGAGAACGGCAGCTCGAGACCAGCCTTCGCCGCCCCATCGAGCACACTCTCCGCGTTCATTCGCATGCGGAAGGAGCGGCGGCGGCCGTCCATGATGAGGGTGACTTCGGCGACTTGCGATTCCTCGGCGGGACTCGGGCCGCCGGCCGGGGGCTCCGCGGCGAGCGGGACAGCTCCCGCGCTCGCCGCAGCCGTTGCGGCCGGAGCCGTCGCGGCCGCGGTCGCGACGGTGAAGTGCTCGGCTCGGATCCGCTCCGGCGGCACGCCGAGTTGGCGAAGGGCTGTCGACACCGTGTCGATCATGTCGCCGGGGCCGCAAATGAAGTATTCGGCGACCTCGGCGGGGGTGAGGAATGCTCGCGCGAGCTGCCCGACGTGCTCGTCGTCGAGCCGGCCGTTGTAGATTTCCGCCTCCTGCGGCTCGCGGCTCATCACGAAGTGCAGCGCCAGGCGATCGAGGTAGCGATCCTTGAGCGCAAGCAGCTCCTCGAGACACATCGCACGCGCCATGTTGCGATTGCCATAGAAGAGAATGACACCCCCCGCGGGGCCGCACTCGAGCCAGCTTCGGGCTACCGAGACGACCGGCGTGATGCCGCAGCCGGTGGCAAACGCGACGCAGGTGCCGCGCCCTGCCGCCGCCGAGTGAGGGGTGAAGCTGCCGTTGGGGGGGAGCACGTCGAGCCGATCGCCCGGCCGCACGCGGTGCGCAAGATGTCTCGACAGGCGACCTTCGGGATGCACGCGAGCGACGATACGCAGCAGCCGCTCACCGGGCGCGCTCACCAGGGAGTAAGTCCGTCTCACCTCCTCGCCATCGAGCGAGGCACGCAACACGATGTGCTGTCCGGGGGCGCCGCGGTATTCCGCGGCCAGCTCCGCCGGAACCTCCAGGGCGAGCGCCACGGCGTCCTCGGCCTGCATCTGCACCTGCGCGATGCGCAGTGAGTGAAATCTCAACATGGCTCAAATGCACTTGAAGACATCGAAGGGCTCGAGGCACTCGTTGCAGCGATAATGCGCCTTGCACGGGGTCGAGCCGAACTCGCTGATGCGCGCGACCTGATGGCTCGCACAGCGCGGGCAACTCACCGCGGAAGCCGCACGCGCGGTGGGCGCGGCAATGCCGAACGCCTGCAGCTTCCGCCGGCCCTCCTCGGTCAGCCACTCGCTGCTCCAGGGAGGCGAGAGCACGGTCTCGAGGACCGCCTCTTGCAGTCCCTCTCGCGCGAGCGCTTCGCGGATGGAACGCTGGATGACCTCCGTCGCCGGACACCCGGAGTAGGTCGGGGTGATTCCAACACGAAGCCGTCCTGCCTCACCGCGCACGTACCGCACGATCCCGAGATCGATCACACTGAGGACCGGGATCTCCGGATCCGTGACCGACCGCAGTATTCGCCAGACCCGCTCCTCCCGCGGATCGGGCGCGCTCCCGCGCAGCTCCTTGGCGAGGGTCGCGCTCACCACGTCGCACCGGGGAAGGTGCGCGGCAGATGCTGCATTTCACAGAGCATGTGGCCGAGATGCTCGCTATGCACGCCGCGCTTGCCGTGCCAGGGATATTTCGATGCCGCGGGCCGCTTCAGAGTCGCCCGCTGCAGCGCCGCGCCCACCCGCTCCTCCCATCGCGGCCGCAACGTCGCGAGCGATGGACCGATGCCCGCCGCGGCCATCTCCTCATCGAGCGCATCGGGCGTGAGGAGCTCATCGGTAAAGCGCCAGAGCGCATCGAGCGCCTGCTCGATGCGGCCATGACTTTCCGCGGTCCCATCGCCGAGCCGTATCAGCCAGCCGGAGCTGAAGCGCAGGTGATAGCGCGTCTCCTTCACCGCCTTGGCGGCGATTTCGGCCAGGCGCGTATCGGTCGAGCCCGAGAGCGCCTCGTAGAGCTCGAGCTGCCACGCATCGAGCAGAAATTGGCGCACGATCGTGCGGCCGAAATCATCATTGGGCTGTTCGGCGAGCGAGAGGTTGTAGAACTCCGGCGCCTCGCGCAGGAACGCGAGCGCATCCTCGGTGCGGCCGCGCCCTTCGAGCTCTCCGGCGTAGGTCAGGAGAAGCCTCGCCTGCCCGATCAGATCGAGAGCGATGTTGGCGAGCGCCAGATCCTCTTCGAGCGCGGGCGCGTGACCCGCCCATTCCCCGAGCCGTTGACCCAGCACCAGGCTGGTGTCGGCGAGTCGAAGGACGTAGCGGAACCGGGCCTCGGAGCTCAAAGGTTCTTCACCTCGTCGGGAATCGCATAGAACGTCGGATGGCGATAGACCTTGTCGCGGGCCGGCTCGAAAAGCGCCTCCGCCTCTTCGGGGTCGGAGGCGACGATTTCGCTAGAGCGCACCACCCAGATGCTCACCCCCTCCTGACGGCGCGTGTAAACATCGCGCGCGTGCTCGATGGCCATGCGCGCATCAGCGGCATGCACGCTGCCGACGTGTTTGTGCTCGAGACCCGAGCGGGCGCGGATGAAGACTTCGAAGAGCGGCCAGTCATCGCTCATGGGGCGACACCTCGGGCGTCGGGATGCTTGGCGGCGTATGCGGCGGCGGCATCGCGGACCCAGCGGCCCGCCTCATGGGCGGAGCGTCGCGCCGCGAGGCGCTCGCGATTGCAGGGTCCGTTGCCCTGCAGCACCGCCTTGAATTCGCTCCAGTCGATCGGGCCGACGAGATAGTGCTCGCTCGCCTCGTCCCATCGCAGCGCCGGGTCGGGAATTGCCAGCCCGAGGAACTCCGCCTGCGGGACGGTGACGTCGATGAATTTCTGCCGCAGCTCATCGTTGGTGAAGCGTTTGATTCGCCAGCGCATCGACTGCGCCGTGTGCGTGGAGCGCGCATCGCTCGGCCCGAACATCATCAACGAGGGCCACCACCAGCGATTCAGCGCATCCTGCGCCATCGCGTGCTGCTCCGCCGTTCCGCGAGCGAGCGCCAGCATGATCTCGAACCCCTGGCGCTGGTGGAAGCTCTCCTCCTTGCAGATGCGCACCATGGCGCGCGCATAGGGGCCATAGGAGCAGCGGCAGATCGGGATCTGATTCATGATGGCCGCACCGTCGACCAGCCAGCCGATCGCTCCCACGTCCGCCCAGGTGAGCGTCGGATAGTTGAAGATGCTCGAGTATTTGGCACGGCCGTCGAGGAGCTGCTCGAGCATCTCCGCGCGCGCGATACCTAGGGTCTCCGCGGCGCTGTAAAGATACATGCCGTGACCGCCCTCGTCCTGCACCTTGGCGATGAGCACGGCCTTGCGCCGCAAGGAAGGCGCGCGCGTGATCCAGTTACCCTCGGGCAGCATGCCGACGATTTCCGAGTGGGCATGCTGGGAGATTTGGCGGATCAGGGTCTGCCGGTACGCCTCCGGCATCCAGTCTTTGGGCTCGATCTTCTCGTCCTGCTCGATGCGCTCCTCGAAGCGCCGCTCGAGCGACGGCTGACCGGCGGAACTTCCCGGCTGGAGGGGGGTGGGGGAATCGAGGGCCTGGGTGTACATGGCTCGGGGCTACCGCTACGCAACGTGACACAGGATTATCGTATCACCATCAGTTTTTGTGTCACGATATTTCGTGCCAGAATGCACGCTCTTGCCGTTACGCCCCCGTTTCGTGATCCCATGAGATCTGCGCGCGATCCCCTCTCCTCCGCGGTCGAGGTGCTGCTGCGCCGCTTTCACAGCCAGCGGCCGCTGCGCGGGGGCTCGCTCCTCATCACGATCTTCGGTGATGCCATCGCTCCCCGCGGGGGCGCCGTCACACTCGGCAGCCTCATCGATCTCGCGCGGCCTTTAGGCCTTGCCGAGCGGCTGGTGCGAACCTCGGTCGCACGCCTTGCCGCCGAAGGGTGGCTCGCCGCCACGCGCCACGGCAGACGCAGCGAATACCGCCTGACCGAGAGCGGCCAGAAGGTCTTCGCCGAAGCAACCCGGCGCATCTATGGGGTGATCCCGGCGCGCTGGGACGGGCAGTGGACGCTCGCGGTGCTGGCGCCCTCCGATGGACGTTCGCGCCGCAAGATCCGCGAGCAGCTGCGCTGGCTCGGCTTCGGGCAGCTGAGCCCCGGGGTGTATGCGCATCCGGGGTGCACCCTCGAGGAGGCCGGTGGCTGGCTCGCCACGATCGGGTGCTCCGATCACTGTTGGCTCTTCACGAGTGCGACCACCGGGCTGGCCGCGGACCGCGGGCTCGCGGCCGGGGGTTGGAATCTCACCGGCCTCGCGCGGCGCTACCGCCGCTTTCGCGATACCTTTGCGCCCGTCGAAGCCGCCGTGCGCGCCTCGGATGCGCTCCTGCCGCAACCGGCGTTTCTCGTGCGCACGCTCCTCATCCATGAGTACCGCAAGATTCACTTGCAGGACCCACTGTTGCCGCCGGCGCTGCTGCCCGCCGGATGGGTCGGCGCCGAGGCTTACGAGCTGACGCGAAAGCTCTATGCCGCGGTGTTCGCGGCGGCCGAGCAGTTCCTCGCCGCGAGCGCGAGGACGATCAGTGGCCCACTGCCGCGGGCGGGCGCCGAGGTCCGCGCGCGCTTCGGTCGCAAGTAGCGCGCCTCGCTACCAGGTGTTCGGCTCCCAGTTCTGCTCGCTGCCGTCACCGAGCTCGCCGGCGCTGATGGTGTTGGTATCCTTGAAATAGTACGGGGGCACCGGCAGGTTGAGCGGCGCGGGCGAGCCGTCCATGACGCGGCCGGACAGATCGTAGCGTGAGCCGTGGCAGGGGCAGAAGAAGCCGCCCGGCCAGCCCGCGGGCAGGTCCGGCGCGTTCACCTGCGGACGGTATTTCGGGATGCACCCCAGATGCGTGCAGATGCCGACGAGCACGAGGTACTTGGGAATGATCGCGCGCGCGATCGGATGCCACGCGGAGAGGTGCGGCGCCTGCTGGTCCTGCTTCGAGAAGGGGTCCTTGAGCTGCCCGTTGAGCTTGGGCAGCTCCGCGAGCTGCGCTTCGGTGCGATGCAGGACCCACACGGGCTTCTGGCGCCACTCGGTGCTGCTCATCTGTCCCGGCGCGAGCTTGGAGATGTCGATCGTCACCGGAGCGCCCAGAGCTTGCGCGGTTTCGCTCGGCTCCATTGACTCGATGAACGGCACCGCGGCGAGCGCCACCCCAACGGCACCGACGGCCGCGGTGGTGGTGGTGAGCATCCGCCGTCGATCGAGATCAGGCTGATCCTCGGTCGGCTTGCCGGGCATTGCGGGTGCGTTCTCGGTCATGCTCACGTCCTCCGCCAAACAGCTTGGCAACCCTCGCATGGTAGCGAGCCCGCTGCCCCGAGTCACCCCCGCTTAGTCCGTCCAGCCGGCGAGCCGTTCGGTAAATGCCTGCAGAAAGCGATTCGCCCGGCTGCCGTCCATGACCCGGTGATCGATGGTGAGGGTCGCATAGCAACAGGAGCGCGCCACGATCCGCTCCGCGCCGCCCTCCTCGATCACGACCGCGCGCCGCTCGAGCTTGCCGAGCCCCAGGATTGCCGACTGCGGCTGCGGGATGATGATCGGCGCGGCGAGCAGGCTTCCACTCACGCCGTGATTGGAGAGCGTGAAGGTACCGCCACGCACGTCGAGGGGTGTCAATGTACCCGCACGTGCGCGACGCACCAGCTCCTCCAGGCGGTGGGCCGTCTCGAGAAGACTCAACGTTTCGAGATGCGCTAGGACCGGTACGACGAGCCCCTCGTCGGTCGCCGTTGCGACTCCGAGATTGACGGTGTCGTAGATCTCGAGCGCCGTATCGCTCCAGCGGCTGTTCGCCTCCGGTACCGCGCGGATTGCGGTCATCGCGGCTTGCGCGAAGTACGCGGTCAGTGTCAGGGCGACGCCACGACGCGCAAACTCCTCGCGGTGCCGCTCACGGTGGGCGAGCACCGCGCCCATGTCGACCTCGAACAAGGTGGTGACATGCGGGGCCGTATGAAGCAGGCTCTCGACCATTCGGGCCGCAATGCGCTTGCGGACGGCCGAATGCGGCACACGATGGCTCGCCACTTCCTCGGTAGCGCTCGAAACCGCCGAGCCCTTCTCTGCAGGTGCCGGCGCCTGCCGCTCGACCGGCTCACCCGGTCCCTCCCGCCGCGGCGCCGAGATCTCGCGCATCACATCGGCGACGGTGATCCGGCCCCCCTCACCCGTGCCGCGCACCGCCGCCGGATCGAGCGCATGTTCGCTCATCAGGCGCCGCACCGCGGGACTTAACGCGCGAGCCGCGGTGCCCGCGGACGAACGCGGGCTCGGCGCACCGACGTTGGCGCCGGCCGGCGACGCGGCGCCAAGGGGCGCATCGCCGCCGCGCTCCTGAACCGGCGCGATCGTGTTAGGCGCGTCGATCGCCGTGGCGAGACCGATCCTCCCCAGAAGCTCCCCCGGCGCTACCTCCTCCTGCTCCTGCTTCAGGATCTCCGTGAGCACGCCGGCTCCCGGCGATGCGACCTCGACGGTGACCTTGTCGGTCTCGAGCTCGATGAGTGGCTCGTGCTCGGCCACCGGTTCGCCGACGGCTTTGAGCCATCGCAGCACCTGCGAACGCGTACCCTCCTCCTGGGCCGCGGGAGCCCTGACCTCCAGACTCTTGGCCGCCCCCGCCATCGCTCAGACGCTCGCGACCTGCTGGATGAGCCGCGTAATCGCCTGCACGCCCGGCACAGCCGCCTCGAGCAGCACCGGACTGTGCGGGCTTGGAATGTCGGGCATGGCAAGCCGCTCGATCGGAGCATCCAGGCTGAAGAATGCCTCCTTTGCGATGCAGGCGGCGACTTCGGCTCCGAAGCCCGCCGTCAGATTGTCCTCATGCACGATGAGACACCGATGGGTCTTGCGCACCGAGGCCAGCACGGCCTCCTTGTCCCACGGTGATAGTGTTCTCAGATCGAGGATCTCGACCTCGACGCCCGCGGCCGCCGCCGCCCGATCGCAACGCTCGACCATCGCCCCCCAGGTGACGACGGTGATCTCCGCGCCCTCACGGATGCGCCGTGCGACGCCAAACGGCACCACGTAATCGTCACCCGGATATGGCCGTCGGGCCCCTGCACCATCCAATAGCGCACGATGTTCGAAGAACAGCGTCGGGTCGTTGCCGCGCAGCGCCGAACGCAGCAGACCGGTCGCATCCTCGGCATTCGACGGCACCGCGACTCGCCAGCCGATGCCATGCACCCAGGCGACCTCGTTGGTCTGGCTGTGCCAGGGATCGCCGCATTTGAAGAAGCCGCCCGGAATCCGCACGATCATCGGCGCGGCGAACCGGTTGTGCGTACGCCAACGCATCGTGCCGCAGTCGTTCAACTGCTCGGTGGCGGGATCGGCATACTTGCGGAACTGGATTTCCGGCACCGGCAGCAATCCGGCGAGCGCAAATCCAACGGCGCGACCGATGATGCCCTCCTCCGAGAGGCTCGTGTCGAAGACGCGCGCCGCGCCGTGCTTCTCCTGAAGTCCGAGGGTCGCCCCGTGCACGCCACCTTTGGGACCCACGTCCTCACCGAAGACCACCATGCGGGGGTTCAAGGTGAGCTCCACATCGAGGGTGCGGCGGATCGCCGTCAGCATGTTGATTCGCGTAGGCTCCGGTCGCCGCTCGCGGCTCGCGGCTGCAAACACGTAGCCGCTGGGGGCGAGACCGCCCTGCTCCTGTATGGCCGGCGCCCCCTCATCCGCCGACTCCGCGAAAACATGGCGGGTCAATGTCGCGGGGTCGGGGTGCGGACGCGCCAGCGCGCGCTCCACCGCGACCTCGACGTCGCGCCGTGCGTCGCTCGCCAGCTGTGTCCAGTCCGCCTGCGAGAGGATGCCGGGGACGAGGAATCGTTGCAGTCGCTGCAGCGGATCGTGCGTGCGCTCGCGTGAGAGGATCTCGGGAGACTTGTACGCCTGGGTGTCCTGGCCGGAGTGTCCGCAGAGCCTTGGTACGGTCAGACGCAGGAGGAGCGGACCGCGCTCCTCGCGCACGCGCCGTACGGCTTCGTCGATGAGCTCGGTCGCCTGGTGCGGATCGGCGCCGTCTCCCTCGAGCAATGTCAAGCCCGAAAACGAGCGCAGGTTGGCCGCGATGTTGCCTCCTGGGGTCTGCAGCTGCGCGGGCACGGAAATGCCGAAGCCGTTGTCCTCGATGTAGAACAACATCGGCAGCTGCAGCGTGGTCGCCAGCGTGAGCGCCGACCAGAAGCCACCGGTGGCCACCGAGGCATCGCCGCCCAACACCACGGCGATGCTGCGCGCGTAGTCGCCGTCACCGAGGGCTTCGTGGTGGTAGCGGATGGCCTGACCCCAACCCGCCGCGGGAGTGTACTGCGCGCCGACGCCGCCGCAGGCGGGCAACACGGTTGCCCCGCCCCTTCCGGGTTTGTTGAATACGACACCGATGTCGCGACCGCCGCTGAAGGAGCCGGCGCGCGCCAATGGTCCGGCGGCGGCCTCCTCGAGATCCACTCCGAGCGCCAACATCAGAGGACGCGAGCGGTAATACACCGTGACCCCATCGTGCGGGTCGGTCAGGTTGAGGCCGAGCAGAATTTGCGCGAAGTCGTGACCGCGCGCCGAGAACTGATACAGCACCTGCCGCTCGGGCAAAAGTCGCGACTCCTCGATGTCATCGAGGGCGCGGGAGGCATGCAGCAGGTAGGCCACCCGCCGCCAGTCCGGATCCCGTCGAGGCGATGGGGCCACCCCGCTGGCGCGGGGGCCCGGGGACGCAGCAGCCGGCATCGAACAAACCCTCCTCTTACCTCTTGCGCTGGGGCGGCTCAGAAGCTCGGCGAGGCGAGCCCCGACCATAAGTCTAGGCTGGCTATGCGGAAATGAGCTTGCTTTCATTGCGCTTTCCGAGGTCCGCAAGGCAATATCCTTGCTCTTCTAGCAAAATTTCGAGCACCTTCATGCCAAAATCGCTCGATCGGCTGGACCGGCGCATCCTCGATGAGCTGCAGTCCGATGCCCGGGTCTCGAACCAGGAGCTCGCCCAGCGGGTGGGGCTCTCGGCTGCGCCTTGCTGGAGACGTTTGCGGCGCCTGGAAGAGGAAGGGTTCATTGCGGGGTATGCAACGCTGCTTTCCGCCGCGGCCATAGGGCTGCCCATACAGGCCTATGCGCTAATCTCGCTGGAGAATCACCATCCGCAGACCGTGCGCCAGTTCGACCAGTTGGTTCGCGAGCGGCAGGAGGTCCTCGAGTGCCATTCGATGAGCGGACCCAACGATTATCTGCTGCGCATCGTCGCGGCCAGCATGGACGCTTACGAGCAGTTCCTCTCCACCCGGGTCCTGCAGCTGCCCGGCGTGCGCTCGGTCAACACGAGCTTCGTGCTGCGGACGAAGAAATTCACGACCCGCCTGCCGGTGAGTGAGCTCGAGGGCGGCTGATCCCTAACTCAGCTCGTGCATGTCCTGCGGCGAAAGACGCACAACGGCGGCCGCGATGTTCTGCTCCAGATGCTCGATGGAGCCGGTTCCCGGTATCGGCAGCATCACGGTCGAACGCTCGAGAAGCCAGGCGAGCGCCGCCTGACTCACCGTGATGCCGTGGTGCTCGGCGATTCTTGCCAGCGATTGCCGCGCACCCGCGCCGCTGGCATGGCGCCCCGAGCCGAGCGGTGCCCATGGCAGGAAGGCGATCGCCCTGCTCTCGCAATAGGCGAGCACTGCGTCCGATTGACGATCCTCCAGGTTATAGCGATTCTGCACCGAGACGACTGGCGTCAGCCGCTCGCAGCGCTCGAGCTCCTTGACGCTGACGTTCGATACCCCGATGTGGCGGATCTTGCCTTCGCCCCTCAGGCGCACGAGCTCGCCGACCGAATCCTCGAGCGGCACCTTGGGATCGGGCGCGTGCAGCTGGTAGAGATCGATCCGTTCGCGCCGCAGACGTTTGAGGCTTCCTTCGCACGCCTTGCGCAGATGCTCGGGCCGGGCATCCCGGTCCCAGACATCGGCACCGGGACGCACCAGGCCGCCCTTGGTGGCGATCACGATGTCCGGCGCATAGGGGTAAAGCGCGCGCGCGATGAGATTCTCGCTGGCTTCGGGGCCGTAGGAGTCCGCGGTGTCGATGAAGGTCACGCCGAGACGCGCGGCTCGCTGCAGCACGCGCACCGCGGTGGCAACGTCAGGCGGATCGCCCCAGACGCCGCGACCGGTGATGCGCATGGCGCCGAAGCCGAGGCGATTGACCTTGAGATCGGCCCCGAGCATGAGTTGTCCCGCCGCCGACGCATTGATGTTGGTACTCATCGAACAGACCTCCGACCTCGGGCGCTTCGCGAGCAACTCTCATGCCACGCTCTGCGGTGCCGGAGCGCTCCCTGCCCGCGAGGTGCCGCGCTCGGCCGACGGCATCGCCCGAGAACTGCAGCAGGTAGCGCGACAACGGCAGCGGTGCGCCGACCTCCAGACCCTGAACGTAATCGACACCGAGTTCCTCGAGCTGACGGCGCACGCCCGCGCTCTCGACACACTCGGCGATTGTCGCGATGCCCATGGCCTTGCCGAGAGCGTGAATCGCCTTGACCATGGCCCGCGGGACCGGATCGTCGCTCATGCCGCGGACGAACTCGCCGTCGATCTTCAGATAATCGACCGGCAACTGCGCAGGCGAGCAGAACGAAAAGGCCGTTGAAGAGCACGTCGTTGCGGCTCTCGCGCATCGCATCGGCGGCGAGCCTCGCCGCGACCTCATCGACCGTGCCGGAGAGCCCGTCCAAGGTGGCCATGGTCGGCGAGCTGTCCGCGAGCCAGGTCCGCCCGTCCGGATGCCCACGGCCGCTCAGGATTGCGAAGACAAGCGGAGCGAAGGCATCGGTCAGCGAGCGGTCGGCGTCAGCGATCGCCGAGCGCACGCGCGGATCGAGGCGATGCAGGCGCGCAAACACGCGAAGATTCTCCTGAGCCTCGCGCGCCGCCGCATAGCTCTCGATCACCCGCGCGACCGCTTGCTGCCAGGCATCCTCGGGCAGCGCGCAGGGGCTCGCATGCAGACAGGCTTCGAGTTGCTGGCGAACGCTCTGCAGCGCCCGGAACGAGGTCTCGGCGCTCACGAGCCTCGCGTTGAGATCATCGCTCATCGGCGAGCCCGACGCGATCGAGCGCGCGCGGCCCATCGTCCGCCGCGGCGATGAAATCGTTGGTCGCGGCATCCACTTGCGCGACCTGACGCGCCGTGCATCCGGCCACAGGCGTCCGCGCGACCTGAGTCGCTGCAGCAGCCTCGCGGGAGGAATTGTGGGTTGCACGGCCGGCTCGGGTGACCGCCGCAGTATAGGCGCGGCATTTCGCGGCCGCCATTGCGAGCCTTTGGGCGCGGGATCCGCCGGCTCAACGCAGGGGCAGCGTGCTCGAACGCGTGACCGTGCGCATGGCGAAACTCGACTGCACGCTCACCACGCTCGGCAGGCGTGTCAGGTGTTGGCTGTGGATGCGCTCGAAGTCCGCGAGGTCGGCCACCACGACCCGCAGCAGATAGTCGTGCTCGCCGGTCATGAGATAGCACTCCATCACTTCGGGAATCCTGCGCACCGCGGTCTCGAATGCCGTCAGTCCCGACTGGCTCTGGCGATCGAGCGTAATGCTCACGAACACATTGACGGCGTAGCCCGCCTTCTGTTGGTTGATTAGCGCGGTATAGCCTTCGAGGAGGCCCGATTCCTCGAGCGCCCGCACGCGCCTGAGGCAGGCGGATTCCGAGAGGCTCACCTCGCTCGCAAGCTTGGTGTTCGTGATGCGCGCATCCTGCTGCAGCAGGCGCAGAATGGCGCGATCGTAGCGGTCTAGCTCCATGGGTGCATGATTCTGCCACGATTTAGTTCTTTTGTCGCAGATTCTGCCGTGTTTGGGCGCCCCGGCAACGAGGACGCAAGTTCCTGCCGGCCCCCGGCGCCTAATCTCTCGGCACGCATTCCACCCGGGGTATAGAGCCATGCGAATCGGCGTTCCACGCGAGATCAAAGTCCACGAGTATCGGGTCGGCCTGGTGCCGGCCGGCGTCCGCGAGCTCACCGCCGCCGGTCACGAGGTGATCGTGGAGAGCGGTGCGGGAGATGGCATCGGCCTCTCCAACGCGGAGTACCGCGCCGCGGGCGCCGCCATCGCCCCGAATGCGGCCGAAGTTTTTGAGCGAGCGCAGCTCGTCGTGAAGGTGAAGGAGCCGCAGCCGGCCGAGTGCCAGATGCTGCGTGCGGGCCAGGTGCTCTTCACCTACCTGCATCTCGCTGCGGATCCCGCGCAGGCGCGCGGACTGATCGCCTCCCGGGCCACCGCAATCGCCTACGAGACTGTCACTCGCAGCGGATCGCTGCCGCTTCTGACCCCGATGAGCGAGGTGGCGGGCCGTATGTCGATCCAGGTGGGCGCCGCGTGTCTGCAGAAGGCGAACGGTGGCCGCGGCGTCCTGCTCGGCGGCGTGCCGGGCGTCCCGCCGGCCAAGGTGGTGATCCTCGGTGGCGGTGTTGCCGGCACTCACGCCGCCGAGATGGCCGTCGGTGTGCGCGCGGACGTCACGGTGGTCGATCGCTCGGTCGATCGGCTGCGCGAGCTCTCGAGCCTCTTCGGCGCATCGCTGCGCACGGCCTACTCCACCCTGGAAACCATCGAGCGCCTGGTGCGTGAGGCGGACCTCGTCATCGGCGCCGTGCTCATCGCGGGCGCCGCGGCGCCGAAACTGGTCAGCCGTGCCATGCTGGCAACCATGCAGCCGGGCTCGGTGTTGGTCGACATTTCGATCGATCAGGGAGGCTGTTTCGAGACGAGCCACCCAACGACTCACGCGCAACCGACCTTCGTCGTCGATGGCGTGGTCCACTACTGCGTCGCCAACATGCCGGGAGCGGTGGCGCGAACCTCGACCTTCGCACTGACCAACGCCACTCTGCCTTACGTGAGAATGCTCGCCGACCTCGGCTGGCAGGCGGCGCTCGAAAGCGATGCGGGCTTCGCGGCCGGACTCAACGTGCATGCCGGGGAGATCAGGCACGCGGCGGTAGCGGAGGCGCTGCGAAATGCTTTGTGAAATGCGGCCGGTCGGGGGGCGGGGGGATTGTGTAGACTGCGGGACAGGTCCATCGAGAAATCGCCATCCGTGCCCCTGTCCGCAGCAGACGATGATCTGATCGAGGCCCTGCTCGGCACCGCCGTGGCGGCGGGCAGTGCCACCCTCGATATCTATCGAACCGGCTTTGCCGTCGCGCAGAAAGCCGACCAGACGCCCGTCACCGAGGCTGATCATGCCTCGGAGAGGATCATTCTCGAGCACCTGGCGCGGCTCGCCCCCGGCGTACCGGTCGTCGCCGAGGAAGCGGTCGCGGCCGGCTCGAGGCCTGAAGTGGGCGAGGAGTTCTTTCTGGTGGATCCGCTCGATGGCACCAAGGAGTTCATCCACCGTCGTGGGGAATTCACGGTGAACATCGCGCTGATTCGCCGCGGCAGGCCCGCGCTCGGCGTCGTCTATGCGCCGGTGGGCGGTGCGCTCTATGCGGGCAATGTCGCCGCGGCGAGCGCATTCCGCTGCTCCCATCCCGCGGACGAGAGTGCGGCGGGAAGACGTGAGCCGCTGCACGTGCGCGCCGTTCCAGCGAACGGGGTCACGGCGGTGGTCTCGCGGTCGCATTCGACGCCCGAGACCGACACCTATCTCAGCCACTACAGAGTTAGCGAGCGGGTCTCGATCGGCTCGTCGCTCAAATTCTGTCTCGTGGCTGCGGGCGAGGCGGATCTCTATCCGCGACTCGGCCCCACGATGGAGTGGGACACGGCAGCCGGCCACGCGGTGCTCGCGGCCGCGGGCGGCAAGGTACTGGCCCCTGACGGGGCGCCGCTCGTTTACGGCAAGCCGGGGTTTCGCAATTCGTTCTTCATCGCGAGCGGATCCTTGAGTCCCGTGCCGCTTGCCGCCTGAGCGCCTCATGACCACAGGCACGCAGTCACATCACGCGCTATCGCAGCACCTGAAGCGTCTCGAGGCGGAATCGATCGGCATCATCCGCGAGGTCGCCGCGGAATTTCGCAACCCCGTGATGCTCTATTCGATCGGCAAGGACTCCGGGGTGATGCTGCATCTGGCATTGAAGGCCTTCCATCCCTCGAAGCCACCCTTTCCGCTGCTGCACATCGACACGGGCTGGAAGTTCCGGGACATGATCCGGCACCGCGATGCGATCACGGCGCGCTACGGTTTGAAGCTCCTCGTCTACACCAACCCCGAGGGCCTCGCGCGCGGCATCAATCCCATCACCTCAGGCTCGCAGCTTCACACCCAGGTCATGAAGACCGAGGCGCTGAAGCAGGCACTCGACAAATGGCAGTTCGATGCCGCCTTCGGTGGCGCCCGCCGTGACGAAGAGAAAAGTCGCGCCAAGGAGCGGGTGTTCTCCTTCCGTTCCGCGGGACACGTCTGGGATCCGCGCAACCAGCGGCCGGAGCTCTGGAATCTCTACAACACGCGAATCAGCAAGGGCGAGACGATCCGCGTCTTTCCCCTCTCCAACTGGACGGAGCTCGACATCTGGCAGTACACGCGCGCGGAGAGGATCCCCGTGGTGACGCTTTACTTCGCGGCTCCACGGCCGGTCATCGAGCGCGACGGGCTCCTCATCATGCGCGACGATGATCGCCTGCCGCTCAATCCCGGCGAGGTCGAGCAGGTGCGCATGGTGCGGTTCCGCTCGCTCGGTTGCTACCCGCTCTCGGCCGCGATCGAGAGCCGGGCGGCGAGTCTCGATGAGATCATCGAGGAGATGCTCATCGTGAGGACCTCGGAGCGCTCCGGGCGGCTCATCGACAGCGACGAGGCGGCCTCGATGGAGAAAAAGAAGCGCGAGGGGTACTTCTGATGGGGGCACCGCGATGACCGCTTACGGGCACGAGCAGGTGAGAGTGAGCTCCGGCGGCCGCGGCGGACCGGAGAAGGAACTGCTGCGCTTCCTCACCTGCGGCTCGGTCGATGACGGCAAGTCGACGCTCATCGGGCGGCTGCTCTATGACACGAAGCTCGTCCTCGAGGACCAGCTCGCGGCCTTGAAGCGCGACAGCCGCAAACACGGCTCCACCGGAGACATCGACTTCGCGCTGCTCGTCGATGGTCTCGAGGCCGAGCGCGAGCAGGGCATCACGATCGATGTGGCGTACCGCTTCTTCTCGACGCCACGGCGCGGCTTCATCGTGGCCGACACGCCCGGCCACGAGCAATACACGCGCAACATGGCCACGGGAGCCTCCAATTCCCAGGCCGCCGTGATCCTGATCGATGCGCGCAAGGGCGTGCTCACCCAGACACGGCGCCACAGCTACATCTGCTCGCTCCTCGGCATCCGCCACGTCGTGCTCGCGGTCAACAAGATCGACCTGGTCGAGTTCTCCGGAGAGCGCTTCCACCACATTGTGGGTGATTACCTCGGATTCGCGCAGGCGCTCTCCTTCGGCTCGATCACGCCCATTCCGGTGTCGGCGCGCTACGGCGACAACGTCACCACTCGCTCGGAGCGGATGCGCTGGTACGAGGGCCCCACCCTGCTCGAGCACCTCGAGGGGCTCGACGCCACCGATGCGCTCGAGAGCAAGCCGTTTCGCTTTCCCGTCCAATGGGTCAACCGCCCGAACCTCGATTTCCGCGGCTTGTCCGGCACCGTGGCCTCGGGCGTGGTGCGGACCGGGGATCGCGTAGCGATCGCGGCATCGGGACGGGAGAGCCAGATTGCGCGCATCGTCACCGCGGACGGCGACCTGCCCGAGGCACGCGCCGGCGATGCGGTCACCCTCACCTTGAGCGATGAGGTGGACGTCGCGCGCGGTGACCTGATTGCCGAGTCTCACGCCCGGCCCGAGGTGGTCGATCAGTTCGCCGCCCAGGTGCTGTGGATGATCGAGGAGCCGATGCTGCCCGGCCGCTCGTACCTGATGCGGATCGGCACCAAGTTCGTGCCGGCGCGAGTGACGAGCCTCAAGCACAAGACGGACGTCAACACTCTCGAGCACATCGCGGCCAAGACCCTGGGGTTGAACGAGATCGGTCTCTGCAACCTTACTACCGCCACCCCGGTCGCCTTCGACCCCTATGCGGAGAACCGCGTCACCGGCTCTTTCGTGCTGATCGACCGGTTCACGAACGCCACCGCCGGGGCCGGGATGATCGCCTTCGGGCTGCGTCGCGCGACCAACATCCATCGTCAGGCGCTGCTCATCGACAAGAGCGCTCGCGTTCGTCGGAATGGCCATCGGCCTGCCATTCTCTGGTTCACCGGCCTTTCCGGCTCCGGCAAGAGCACCATCGCCAATATCGTGGAGCGGCGCCTGCACGCGCAGGGCGCGCATACCTACATGCTGGACGGCGACAACGTGCGGCACGGACTCAACGGCGATCTGGGCTTCACCGATGCCGATCGGGTCGAGAACATCCGCCGCGTGGGAGAGGTCGCACGCCTGTTCGTCGATGCCGGCGCGATCGTGCTCTGCTCCTTCATCTCCCCCTTCCGCGCGGAACGGCGGATGGTGCGCGAGCTGGTCGAGGCGGGTGAGTTCATCGAGATCCACGTCGACACGCCGCTCGAGATCTGCAAGCAGCGCGATCCCAAGGGGCTCTATGCGCGCGCCCTCGAGGGCAAGATCAAGAACTTCACCGGCATCGATTCGCCCTACGAGGCGCCGGAGAGCGCGGAGATCGTCGTCGACGCCAGCGAGGGGTCGGCGGAGGATTTGGCGGAAAGGATCGTCGCCGCGCTCAAAGAGCGGCAGATCTTCACTTAGGCGCGTCGCCGGCCGTCCGTCGTGCGACGAGGAGCACGATCTTGCCGATGTGCGCACTGGACTCCATGAGCGCGTGCGCGCGCGCCGCCTCGGGCAGCGGGAAGCGCGCGTGAATCAGCGGCCGCAACCCTTTCGACTCGAAAAGCGGCCAGACCTCCTTGCGCAGCGCGGCGGCAATCTCGCCTTTGCTCTCCACGGACTGCGGACGCAATGTCGAACCACCCACCCAGAGCCGTTTCATCATCACGCTGCGCAGGTCGATCTCAGCCTTGGCGCCGCCCTGAGTGCCGATGATCGCGATCCGCCCGTTCACGGCCGACGCGGCGACATTGCGTGCCAGGTACTCGCCCCCGACGATATCGAGGATGACATCGGCGCCCCGGCCGCCGGTCACTTCCAGCGTCCGGGCCACGAAGTCCTCCTCTTTATAATTGATCGCCGCGTCCGCGCCCAGCTTGCGGCAGGCCGCGCATTTTTCCGAGCTTCCCGCCGTGATGATGACGCGCGCGCCCGTCGCCTTCGCGAGCAGGACTGCCGTGGTGCCGATGCCGCTCGAGCCGCCGTGGATGAGCAACGTCTCGCCGGAGCGCAGGCGTGCGCGCATGAAGACGTTGTAGTAAACGGTGAAAAGGGTTTCGGGCAGCGCCGCGGCTTCCTCCATCGAGAGTGCCGCTGGCACGGGCAGGCACTGCACCGCGGGCGCGGTGGCGTACTCCGCATAGCCTCCACCCGCGATCAGTGCGCAGACGCGCATTGCGAGTGATGGCTCGGTCACGCTGCTTCCAACGCGTACCACCTCGCCTGCGACCTCCAGACCCGGAATGTCGGTCACGCCGGGCGGGGGCGGATATGCTCCTCGTCGCTGCAGCACATCGGGCCGGTTGACACCCGCCGCCGCCACTTTGATCAACACCTCCCGCGGACCGGGTTGCGGCACGGGCCGTGAAGTCGGGCGCAGCACTTCCGGGGGCCCCGGCTGGCTGATCTCGATCGCGGTCATGGAGACGGGTATGTCGCTCATGGCTGCGGATTGTCGCTCGCCCGCCCGCCTCCGTGCCAGCGGCAATGGCGTCCATACTTCTCACGCAGACGCTCACGCTCCTCTGGCGTCAGCTTCTCCCAGCGCGCGCGCCAGTCGCGACGGCGCCCGAGCCCGAAGTGTCCGCGCAAGCCGCCGAAGAGGATCCGGCTCAGCACCAGAAGTCCCGCCGCCTGCAGATAGCGCAGCGATGGCGCGCCGAACAAGCCCGTCACCACGTCATTCCAGAGCAGCATCACCACCCAGCTCATTACCGCCAGGCCGATGATCATGATCCCGGTGAATGCCAGTCCCTTGACCACCCAACGCATTGGAACTTTCACAAACCTCTCCTCGTCTCAAAATCAGATCTCACGAATCTCTCGCCCACGCCTCATACACTTCCCTGAGACGCTCCCGCAGCCGCAACACCGCATATCGTTTGCGTGACAGCAACGTGTTGACGCCGACATCCCAACGCGCCGACAGCTCCTTGAAGCTTGCGCCTTCGAGCTCGTGAGCGACAAACACCTGCCGCTGCTCGACGGGCAACTCGTCCAGCGCCTGCTCGAACTCCTCCATGAGCAGCTCGCGGATGAGCTGCGCGTCGGGACCGTCCTCCACCGCTGGGAACAGCTTCTCCAACTGCGCTTCCGCTTCCTCTCCTGGGGCCACCAGGTCGCCCAGCAGCTGCGGTCGCCGCCGGCGAAACCGATCGATGATGCGATTGCGCGCGACCCGCATGAGCCAGGCCCCCGCCTGCTCGACCGGCTGCATCAGCCGGTAGGCCGCGACGAGCTCGTAGAGCACCTCCTGCAGGATATCCTCGGCTTCCGGCGCATCCCGCACCCACTTCAAGATGAACGACAGCAGCCGCCGGCGCTCGCGGCGAACCACGGACGCGATCTCCAGATCCTGTGAGGCAGGGCTTAGCGGCTTGATCAACGCGGCATCCATCTACCGAAGATAGACGGCGGAGGGTTACCGATATTGTCTTCCCTGAACCGCGAGACTGCCTGATCTGCCCTCGATCGTCCCCGACTCGATGGGACAGCGTGGTAGCCGGGTAGGATCGAGCGTCCGGGCGTATGACTGCAAGTCCGTCAGCTCGAATCCGCGGGCGTGCCACGCCTGCAGCAGCCGCTCGAACCCTTGCAGGTAGGCCCCGCCTTCGAGCTCGGCGTGGAGCGTGAACACGTGATCTCCGCCCCGCGGGGTGAGCGCGAGCAAATGCTCCACCGGATCGGCTCGCTCGAGGTCCTCCCGCCCGATCAGCTCATCGAGCGTCGGTAGAGTCGTCGGCAGCTGCGGAATCGCGACTTCCCGGCCGCCCACGACAGGCATGAACGGGCAGCTGCCCCGAGTATCCGAGGCGTAGCGAAATCCCAACTCCCCCTCCAGCGCCGGCACGTGCTGGTTCACCTGCCAGCCGGCCGCGCCATGCACCTCGGGTGCACGATCAAACACCCGGATGAACTCCTCACGCGCCAGCACGAGCTGACGCCGCGTCCAGGGCGCGCTCGCCTGCGCCGCGCCGTCCTGCCACTTGATGTGATCGTACGTGTGAACACCCACCTCGAATCCGCGCTGCGCGATCTCCTTCATGATCGGCCCACACCGTCGAGCGATGTGCGGCCCCGGGAGGAGCACGCCGTAAAGCAGTGTCCGTGTTCCGTAGTGCTGCCGCACTGAGGTACGCCGCACCTTGGCGAGAAACCCGGGGCGAAAGACCCGCTTGATCGCCCGGCCCGTGTGATCGGGCCCCACGCTGAAAAGGAAGGTCGCCCGGGCCCCGGTGCGCTCGAGCGCCGCCGCGAGTCGCGGCACCCCCTCGCGTGTGCCCCGGTAGGTATCGACGTCGATCTTGAGTGCGATGGTGCCCACGGCCGCGCGCGACAGTTGCAGTCAATTCAGCGCTGCTGGGCGCGCTTCGAGCTCGCGCGAGCGCTGCGGGAGGTCGACGGGCCCCTCCTCCGTCGCGGCCGCGAGGATCCGGAGCACACCGCCATCCGCACAGGCGGCATAACAGCCGCCCTGCTCACCGAAGAGCCTCGGCCGCTGCGAAGGTCTGATGATCCTCGTTTCCAGTCGGGTGCGATGAATCCACCACAGCCGCCCGTGGACGTCGGTGAAGGCGCCGGGGAAAGGCGGCGCGACGGCGCGCACGAGGTTATGAATGCGCAGGGCCGGCTGGCTCCAGTCGATGCGACCATCCTCGGGCCGGCGCCGCCCGAAATACTGCGTCGGCTCGATGGGCTGCGGACGGCGCGGCGCATGGCCCGCGATGAGGCCCGGGAGCGAGCGCGCGAGCACAATTTCGGCCGCGGCGGTCACCTTGCCGAAGACCTCGCGCGCATCGTCATCCTCGAGGATCGGCACCGCCAGCTGGTCGACAATGTCGCCGGCATCCGCACGATCGACCATGTAGTGCAGCGTGGCGCCGGTCTCGGGCTCGCCGTTGAGAATCGCCCAATTGACCGGCGCCCGTCCGCGATACTTCGGCAGCAGCGAGCCGTGCATGTTCAAGGCCCCGCGGTGGGCAGAGCTCAGCAGCGGCGCCCCGAGGAGCGAGCGGTAGTAGAAGGAGAAGACGAAGTCCGGCTGAAGGGCGGCCAGGTGCTGTGCAACCTCCGAGCTGTTGGGATCATGCGGCATCGAGACCTCGAGGCCGTACTCGCGCGCGGTCTCGGCGACGCTCGCGAACCACCGATGTTCCTTGGGATCGTCGCTGACCGTGACGACCAGGGGCACCTCGATTTTCGCGGACAGCAACACCTTCAGGCATCGAACGCCGACGTCGTGGTAGGCGAACACCACCGCGCGGGTGGCGCTCATTGCTCGCCCGTGCCTTGCGCGCGCTCGGCGCGCAGCATCTCCGTATGATCGAGCTCCGGATGCAACCCACGCCGAACCTCCGGAAGGGCACGGCGCTCGATCGTTCGCGGCTCGCCGGTCTCCAACACCGCCGAGATGGTGTATCGCGGCCGTTGCCGCACCTGCTCGTAGATGCGCCCGACGTATTCGCCGACGACGCCCAGGCCGACGAGCAGCACGCCGATGAGGAAGAAGGCGATGCCGAAGAGCGTGAAGACACCCTGGACCTCGGGACCGATAAAGATACGCCGGATCGCGAGCACGACGACGAAGAAAAGCGAGAACAGCGCGAGCGCCATTCCGGCCATGGTGAAGAACTGCAGGGGCACGACCGAGAAGCCGGTCATGAGATCGAAGTTGAGGCGAATCAGGCGGTAGACCGAATACTTCGATTGCCCGGTGGTGCGCTCGGCGTGCGCGACCTCGATCTCGACCGGATGGCGCGCGAAGGTGTAGCCGAGTGCCGGCACGAAGGTGCTGACCTCGACGCAGCGGTTGATCGCCTCGACGACGCTGCGGTGATAGCCGCGCAGCATGCAGCCCTGATCGGTGATCTGGATCTGCGTCGTGCGCTCGCGGATGCGGTTCATCATGCGCGAGGCGAGCTTGCGCCAGTACACATCATGGCGCCGCGCGCGCACGGTACCGACGTAATCGGCACCCTCGTCCATGGCCGCGATGAGCTTGCCGATCTCCTCGGGCGGGTTCTGCAGATCCGCATCGAGCGTGATGACATAGTCGCCGCGCGCGTGGGCGAAGCCCGCGAGAATGGCCATGTGCTGGCCGGCATTGCGGGTAAGGAGGATTACCCGCGTCGTGTCCGGACGGCGCTCGAACTGCTCCCGTAGCACGGCGGCAGAGCGGTCGCGGCTGCCATCATCGACGAATACCGCCTCATAGGGACGCTCGAGCCGATCCAACGCCGGATAGAGCCGCTCGAAGAGCTTCTCGAGGCTCGCTTCCTCGTTGTAGACCGGAATGACGATGGAGACCGTCGCGGTCACTGGGCGGCTCTCTTCAGGATGTCGGTTGCCGCCTCGACGACGCGGTCCACGTCCGTCAGTTCCATCGCCGGGAAGAGCGGCAGCGTCACGGTCTCGCGGCCGATCCGCTCCGCGTTCGGGAATTGACCCTCCCGATAGCCGAGGGCGCGATAGGCCGTGAAGAGATGGATGGCGCTCGCGTAATGCACGCCGATGCCGATGCCGCGCTGCGCCATCTCGTTGATGAACTGCAGGCGCGAGATCCGCAACCGCTCGAGGGGCAGGAGCGGTGCGAACATGTGACAGTTGTGGCCCTCATCGCCACGCGCGGGCAAGCGTAGCGGCGCATTGCCGCCCCACAAGTTGAAGTAACGGGCGGTAAGTTCGCGGCGGCGCGCGTCGGACTGCTCGAGCGCGGCCAGCTGGCCGAGGCCGACTCGTGCCGCCACGTCCGACAGGTTGGCCTTCCCGGCGGCGAAGAGCGTGTCGACCTCATCCGCCGCGTCTTTCCGCTGACCGTGGAAGCGATGGAGCTCGAGCTGACTCACCTCCTCCGGAGAGCCGCCGACGACGCAGCCCCCCTCGATCGAGGTGAGATTCTTGTTGGGATGGAAGCTGATGCAGACGAGGTCGCCGAAGCTGCCGATGCGCCGGCCGCGCCAGGAGGAGCCGATCGCCTGGGCGGCATCCTCGATGACCCGCAGGCGGTGGCGTTCGGCGATCGCATACAGCCGGTCCATGTCCACGGGCAGACCCGCAAAATGCACCGGCAGGATTGCGCGGGTACGGGGCGTGATGGCGGCTTCTACCTGATCGAAGTCGATGTTGCGGGTGTCGAGGCCGACATCGACGAACACGGGACGGGCGCCCACCCGCACAATGACGTTGGCCGTGGCGACGAAGCTCATCGCCGGGGTGATGACCTCATCGCCGGCGCCGATCCCGGCAACGAGGAGCGCGTGCTCGAGGCTCGCGGTTGCGGACGTTTGGGTGCGGACCGGGCGCCCACCGCAGTACTCTGACAGTGCCGCCTCGAACTTCTTGACGTACGGGCCCGAGGCGAGCCAGCCGGAGCGCAGGACTTCGATCACGCCCTGAATCGTGTCCTCATCGATTGTGGGCCTCGTAAACGGCAGGAACGGGTGGCTCGGCCCATCCTGGGCTTCGGCCCTTCGGGCCCGGCGCTTCGCGCCGTGCAAAATCGTTCCGGACGATTTTGTCATGACCTCGCCACCAGCACCACTCCAAAAATGATGACCGCGATCCCGACCACCCGCTGCAGATTGGGCACCTCTGCGAACAGCCACCAGGCAAGCCCGACATTGACCACGTAACCGACCGACACCAGCGGATAGGCCTGACTCACCGGCACTCGAGACAGCCCCAGCATCCAGATCACGACGCTCAGTCCGTAGCATCCGAGAGCGAGCCAGAGCCACGGCACGGAGAGCAGCTCCAGCCCGCGGCGCAGTATCGGGCCATCCGCATCCACCAACGGCCCGGTGACATCGGTTGCCGCCTTCAAGCCGAGCTGCGCCACGGCGTTGAGCAACACCCCGCCCATGAGGTACGAGAAGTCGGACAGTCTCATGACCGGCTCACCGCGATCGTGAAGCCGTCCCGCGCAATGATGCGTCCGGGCAGTCCCTGCTGCCGGTAATGATCCCATACACGCGGATCGAAGAATGCAATCGCATCGCGGCTGGCTTCCCACTGCCGCACGAACTGCGCGGGCGTCGCGGTCTGCTTACCCGGCTCGCGCGTTTCGCCAAAGTGAAGCTCGCCCTCGAAGCCGACGAGAATCAGCGTGCGCCCGAGGTAAGGCGGAATGGTCTGGCGGTACTCCCCGACACTGTAGAGCGTGGTACCCGCATGAACCTCGGGCGAGACCGCCCGAACGAGCTGGTACGCCGACCGCGAAGGGGGAATGACCGTGTACTCGCACAGCAGCGCCTGCCAGATGAAGACGAAGAGGAGAGCTATCGCGAGCGGTCGCCATGCGCCTGGAGACGGCTCGCTTCCGGACACTGCAGTCGCCTCTGCCCGTGTCCTCCTCCGGCTCGCCGCCACAACGAGCAGTGCCGCAACCGCCCCCCCAACGGCCCAACCCCAGGCCTGCGCCGGAATCATCCCGTTACGACGGTGGGAATAAATGAGCAGCCCGCCGGCGACAAAAATCGCAAGGCCCGCGGCGACGCGCGCGCAGCGCGACAAAAACCGGCGATCCGTGCGATCCGCAAGCGCGACACCGGTAAAGGCCGCGAGCGGCGGGAACATCGGCAGGATGTAGGTCGCGAGCTTCGAGTCCGAGATGGAGAAGAACACGAGCGTCAGTGCACTAAATATCAATAAGAATTTCAATGGCTTGAAATTCCAGTCTAATCCTGGTTCTTGCCAGGCGCGCACCGTCGCCCGCCCGAGCGGCGCGAGCCACGGCAACGCGCCCAACGCGAGCAGCACGAGGAAGTACCACCAGGGCTCGATGCGCTGCGCCTCCCTGGTGAGGAAGCGCTGGAAATGCTCGTGGATGAAGAAGTACGGCGCGAAGTCCGGATTACGCAGCGAGACCAGGATGAACCAGGGTGCCGCCAGCGCCAGAAAAATCGGCACGCCGAGGGCGAAGTGCATCCGCCGCCAGGGCCGCCAATCCCACTCGGCCGCGCTGTAGAGAATAAGGGTCCCGCCCGCGAGCACGAAGACGACGATGCCCTTGCTCAATACCGCGAGCGCCGCCGCGGCCCAGCACACGAGCATCCAGTTGCGCTCCTGGCTCGAGCGCTTGGGCGCACACTGCGCCCGCAGGAAAGCGAACACCGTCGCAGACATCCAGAACGTGAAGCCCGCATCGAGCAGGTCGAGATGACCGATGACGCCGAAGTAGGGACTCATCGCGAGCAGCGCCACCGCGGCAACCGCCGCCCGCCTGTCGTAAAGGCGCGCCACCCAGGCATAGATGAGCGGCAGGCAGGCGAAGCCGAGAGCGACCGTCCAGAGCCGCGAGCTCCAGTTGCTCAGCCCCACAAGCGAGTACAGGGCTGCTGTCGCCCAGTACTGCAACGCCGGCTTCTCGAAGTACTTCAGGCCATCGAGCCGCGGGGTCACCCAGTTCCCACTCGCCACCATCTCCCGCGGAATCTCCGCGTAGCGGCCCTCGTCCGGGTCGAGCATCGGCCGCAGCTGAATGGTCACGAGCCACACGGCCGCGAGCGCCACCCAGCCCCACCACCTGAGGCCGCCTATGCTCGCGCGCGAACCCGCCCCGGACGTCGTGCTCATGCCGTTCCTCGTCCCTCGGCGGTCGCCGCCTCAGGCACCCGCGAGAGCGGCGGCGCGGGCGCTGAAGTTCTCCTGCTTGACGTAGAACTCGATCGTGCAACGGATCGCCGTGTCGATATCCGTCGTCGGCCGCCAGCCGAGATCGCGTTCCGCGGCATGGATCGCGGGCACGCGCACCTGAATGTCCTGGTAGTACTTGCCGTAGTACTCGCCCGCCGAGACCTCGACGATCTGCGTCGCGCGCGCGCTCTCGCGCAGCACCGGAAACTCCTGCGCGATGCGGATGGTGCGTTCGGCCAGATCGCGGATCGAGACGCAGTTGGCGGGATTGCCGATGTTGAAAATGCGCCGGGAGGCGCGGCCCTGCGCGTTCTCGAGGATGGTGAGCAGACACTCGATCGCATCGTCGATGTAGGTGAACGAGCGCTTCTGGTGACCGCCATCGACCAGCTTGATCGGCCGACGGTAGAGCACGTTGGAGAGAAACTGGGTAAAGACACGCGAGCTGCCTTCCTTCGGCTCCTCGACGTTGTCGAGATTCGGACCTATGAAGTTGAAGGGCCGGAAGAGCGTGTAATCCAGGTTGTCGCGCACGCCGTAGGCGTAGATGATGCGGTCGAGGAGCTGCTTCGAGGCCGCATAGATCCAGCGCTGCTTCTCGATCGGGCCGTAGACGAGCGGGCTCGTCTCCTCATCGAGCACGGCATCGGGTGACATGCCGTAGATCTCGGATGTCGAGGGGAAGATGAGGCGCTTGCCGTACTTGACGCAGTGGCGCACGATCGGAAGGTTGGCTTCGAAGTCGAGCTCGAAGACCTTCAGCGGATGAGTGACGTACTGCGCGGGGTTGGCAATGGCGACGAGCGGAACGACCACGTCGCACTTTTTCACGTGGTACTCGACCCATTCCTTGTTGATCGTGATGTCGCCCTCGACGAAATGGAAGCGGTTGTCCTTCGGCAGTGAGCCCAGCTTGTTGTCGGAGAGGTCGATGCCATAGACCTCCCAGTCGCGATCGCGCAGGATGGCGCTGGTCAGGGCGCTGCCGATGAAGCCGTTCGCCCCTAGGATCATGATCTTGAGTGGCATGGAATTCCTTCGAGCCTCTGGCCGGGCCCTGCGCTTGGCTAAAAGCGGCGAATTCTAGCAGGATTCCGTGAATCTCAGCAGCAGCGGCTGAGGCCGCTCCACTTGGCTCTTTCCCTTTCCTCATAGAATGCCCGCCGGCCTCATAGAATGCCCGCCGGCTGAGAGGCGGCCCCTCATGAGCCTGCGCATGATGTGTCAGGTATTTCTCGTAGGCGTCATCCCCGGAGAGCGCCCGCAGCCACCCGAGGACCGCGATCATCGTCCGCCGAATGCTCCGCCCGATGCCCGGCCCGTGGGGGTTCATGTGCTGCTCTCCTGCGGCAGATGAGCCGACAGGGAAACGGGTCGCAGTCGCGCGGCCTGATAGGGCGCCTTCGAGCTCACCGGCACCGGCAGTCCGCGCAGTTTGCGCGCGCAAACCCGGCCCATGTCGATGATCACGAGCCACAGGACGGCGGTGAAGAACACGGTGAGCCAGGCGTCGAGCCGTTGATTGAATATGAGCTGTGGCGCCACGGCCGCGGCGGCCGGAGCCAGCGCGCCGGCCGCGAGGTGCGCCGAAAGCTCATGGGCGGCGGCCAGGAGTCCGATGGCCGGATCGACGCTCGCGATCTTCTGCCACGCGGCGACGGTCGTCACCGTGGCAAGCCACGCGAGCGGCAGGAGCGTCACCCAGGCGTGACGCATCCGGCCCGACTTCACCAGGATCCCGGTCGCCACCGAGAGCGCGATGGCCGCGAGCATCTGGTTGGCGATGCCGAAGAGCGGCCAGAGAATGTTGACTCCGCCGTTGGGATCGATCCCGTCCGACGCGCGTGCCGGCATCGAGCGTGCTCAGGATGAACACCGCCTCGAACATGATGGCGAAGTGATACCAGAGACTGAGGAGCCCGCGCCCGAAAGTGCTGCCGAAGATGCTGGCCATTCCGACCGCGAGAGAGGGCGCGCCCCCGGTGCGCGCAAAGAGCGTCGTCGCTCCCATCTCGTGAGCGAGCGTCTGCATCTGCTGCACGGTGACCGGGAAGCCCCAGCTCGAGATCGTATGTACCGCGGCCGCGGGCGCGCTGCCCACGACACCCGCGCCGGTGTTGATGGCGAAGAACACGCCGGGATCGAGCCGCGTCGCCGCGATGATCGCCATGATGGCGACGAAGGACTCGACCATCATGCTGCCGTAGCCGATCAGGCGCACATCCGACTCGCTCGCGATGAGCTTCGGCGTCGTGCCGCTCGCGACGAGCGCATGAAACCCCGAGACCGCCCCGCAGGCGATGGTGATGAAGACGAAGGGAAATGTCTTGCCGCCGAAGAGGGGCCCATGCCCATCGACGAAAGAGGTCAGCGCCGGCATCTTGATCTGCGGATGCAGCATCACGATCGCCACCGCGAGCAGCGCCACGGTGCCGAGCTTGAGGAAGGTGGACAGATAATCGCGCGGCGCGAGGAGCAGCCATACCGGCAGGATGGCCGCGATCCAACCGTAGCCGATCATGAAGCCGGCGAGCGGCAGGCTCGACCAGTCGAAGTAGCCGCGCAGCAGCGCACGGGAGTCCACCCAGCCGCCAGCCAACACCGCGAGCAGCACCAGAGCCACGCCTAGCGCCGAGGCTTCCAGGATGCGCCCCGGCCGCAGGTGCCGCAGGTGCAGTCCGACCAGCATCGCGACCGGCACGGTGGCGAAGACGGTGGGCGATGGCCGCGAAGTGATGACCGAAGGCGATCCAGCGATGTGTCGGCACGAAATCGCGCCCGTTGTCGTATCGTTCCGCGGGCGTCGCTCGCGAAGGGTCGACGGCGAGCACCCGGGCGGCCACCCATGCGGCGTAGAAGCGATAGCCGAGCGCGTAGATGCAGACCGCGGCGGTGACGATCCACAGCGCATTGATCGGCTCGTGACGGTGCAGGGCAATGCCGGCCAGAGCAATGGCGCCCACCACCGCGAGCAGGACTGCGGCGATCTTGTTCATCGGGCACCTATAGCCCGGCGCCGCGCTGGCCGCAAGCCGCAGCGAGCGCCGTCCGTGCCCGGAAGCAATCAGGCGAGGAGTGCCTTCATCGCGCGGCGATAGCGGCTGATCAGGGCGTCGCGCCGGCGATGACGGCCTCCCTCGACCACCTTCTCGCCTGCGCGCCAGACGCAGTCGATCACCTCACGGCCCGCGGCGAATATCCAGCTGTCGAGAATCTCGTCTTCGCGGCGCTCGATGAGCGCCGGATGGTGGGTATCGAGACTCACCAGATCGAGCGGTGCGTCCGCCACCAGGCCCGCCTGCCGATCGACCGACGCTCCGCGGAGCGCCTGTGCGCCGCCCGCGAGCGCGGCGTCGAAGAGGCTCCGGCCGGTCGAGCCGCCCGCCTCACCCGCGAGCACGTTGCGGGCGCGCCGCTTCAGGCGCTGGGAATACTCGAGCGAGCGCAGCTCCGCGCCCGCATCGAGCAACACATTGGAGTCGGTCCCGATGCCGAGCCGACCGCCGAGGCTGCGGAACTCCGCAGCTGGAAAGATTCCGTCGCCGAGACTCGCCTCGGTGATGGGACAGAGCCCCACCACCGCACCCACCGCCGCGATGCGCCGCAGCTCCTCCGGGTCCGCGTGGGTTGCATGCACGAGGCACCATCTCTCATCGACGGGGCTCGCCTCGAACAAACACTCGATGGGGCGTCGTCCACACCACGCCACGCACTCCTCGACCTCGCGGACCTGCTCGGCGACGTGAATGTGGATGGGACCTCCGGCGGCCAGCGCCACGACCGCGGGCAACTCCTCCGGCGCAACGGCGCGCAGGCTGTGCGGCGCGACCCCGACGTTGCTTCCCGCCAGCCCGCGAGCGGCCTTGCGGCTCGACTCCACGATCCGCCCGAAGCGTTCGAGATCGGTCACGAAGCGGCGCTGGCGAGCGCTCGGCTCGCGCGCGCCGAATCCCCCGTGGGCATAGAAAGTCGGCAACAGTGTGAGCGCGATGCCGGTGTCGGCGGCCGCGGCCGCGACGCGCGCCGCGAGCTCGCCCGGATCGGCGAAGGGTACGCCCGACTTATCCTGGTGCAGGTAATGAAACTCGCCGACGCGCGTGAAGCCCGCTTCGAGCATCTCGGCGAATGCGAGTGCCGTGATCGCCTCGAGCTGGTCCGGATCCATCTGCTCGACGAACCGGTACATGAGCTCGCGCCAGCTCCAGAAGCTGTCTTCCGTGGGTCCCCGCCGCTCGGTCAGTCCCGCGATCGCGCGCTGAAAGGCGTGGCTGTGGAGGTTGGGCAGCCCGGGGAGGGCGACGGCGTGGCGCTCATCGCCATCGGCTGGACCCATCCCAACCTCGACGGAGCGGATGTTGCCGTCGCGCGCCGTGATGCGTACGCGCCGCGCCCACCCGCCAGGCAGCAGGGCCGACTCGAACCAGAGCGCCTGGGGGCTTTCCCGGGGAGTCTCACTCACTGGCTATCCCTCAAAACCGCAGGCCCACCCGGGTGAAGCGCGCCTCGACGAAGAAGGTCTGCCCGCCCCCGAGGGCGATGTCGAACCTGGTTGATGGCCTGATTGATCGCGATGAGTTGACGCGTGGCATCGAAGCGGCGGTAGTGAAGATCCGCCCGCAGCGCGAGCGGCGAGCTGTAATCCGGCTGCCAGGAGAGGCCGCCTCCAAAGGTCCAGTGCCTCGGCCCGCACTCCGATCAACATGAGTCCTGCGAGCGCAAGCAGATGGCGTTTCATCGAACGAACTCCTTCCGAACTCCTTCTGACGCATGCCCGGCGCAATCACCGCGCCCGCCCTCAGGGGCGGCTGAAGCGGCGCCATAGGGCGGCCGTGATCTCGCGCATCTCGCCGATGCCGAGCGCGTTGGCGCACCAGAAAAACGCACCGGCGGCGGCGGCGATGACCAGAACGAGCGAGCCGAGCTTCGCCCAGAAGTGCATCAGCACCGAGGCGGCGAGCAGGTAGTGATTGCCGGCCCAGCAGATCGCCGCGAGCAGCCCCGAGGCGACGGCAAGTCGCTCGAGCAGCAAGAGCATGGCGCGCGACTCGAGCCACCCGAGATGCGAGCGCATGAGCCAGTAGAGCACCACGAAGTTGGTCATCGCGACGCACGAGGTCGAGAGAGCCAGACCTTCGTGTCCCCAGCCCAGATGCACGGTGAAGAGCCAACTGAGCAGCAGGTTGAGCCCCACGGCCCCGAAGCTCACCATCATCGGTGTCTTGCGCCGGTCGATCGCGTAGAAGGCGTTGACGAGCACCTTGAGAGCCGCGTAGCCGCAGAGACCGATGGCGTAGAAGCGCAAGGCCGCGGCCGTCTGCACGGCTTCGTACGGCGTGAAGCGGCCGTGTTGAAAGAGGACCGATACGATGGGCTCCGCGAGCAGAATGAGGCCGATGCTCGCCGGAATCGTCATGAGAAATGCGAGGCGCATGCCTCGTGCGAGCTCGGAGCGAAAGGCCGCGGTGTTGCCGCCGGCGGCCATTCGCGCAAGCAGCGGCAGCGTCACGGTGCCGAGCGCCACGCCGAAGATTCCGAGCGGCAGGTAGATCAGTCGAAAGGCGTACTGCAGCCACGTCACCCGCCCGTTGCCGAGCTCCGAGGCGAACACCCCGTTGACGAGCACGTTGAGCTGAGTCGAGCTCGCGGCGATCACCGAGGGGCCCATCAGCCGCAGGATGGACTTGACTCCGCGGTCGCGCCATTTGAAATCGGGCCTGAAGTGGTAGCCGAGACGGTGGAGCGAGGGCAGCTGCACTGCGAGCTGCAGCGCACCGCCTAGGAGCGTACCCAGGGCGAGCCCCACGGTTGCGCGCGGGCCGAAGTGCGGATCGAACCACCAGCCGAGTCCCGCCCCGGCGAGGATTGAGCCGAGGTTGAAGAAGCTCGAGGCCATCGCCGGCATGCCGAACACGTTGCGGGCGTTCAGCATGCCCATCACCAGCGCCGCGAGCGACACGAGCAGAATGAACGGATACATGATCCGCGTGAGCTCGACCGTGAGCGCTGCCTTCTCGCCATGGAAGCCCGGTGCGATCACGGCGACAATCCACGGCGCGCAGGCAACGCCGATGAGCACGAGGGCGCTCAGCACGAGCGCGGCGAGGGTGGCGACCTTATTGGCGAGCGCCCAGGCGGCGCGCTCGCCCTCGAGGGCAGTCGTTTTGGTGAAAGTGGTGACGAAGGCGACCGACAGCGCCCCCTCGGCGAACATGTCGCGCAGCAGATTCGGGATGCGGAACGCCATGTTGAAGGCGTCCATCACCTCCCCCGCCCCGAAAAGCGCCGAGAACACCTGATCGCGCACGAGTCCGAGGATCCGGCTGCAAAACACCGCCAGCGCAACCACGGTGGCGGCTCGGGTGTTCAGCTTCTCGTGGCGGGGCATGGCCGGGGCGGGGCTCGCTCCGGCGGCGGGTATCTCGGCTTGTGGCATGCGCCCGGCACGGTACCATATCGACCCCGCATGAACCTTGAACCCTGCATCTGCGGCGACTGGGGCACCTCGCGGCTGCGGCTCGCGCTTTGCGCGGGCGAGCGCGTCCTCGAGACGCGCCAGGGGCCGGGCATCGGAGCGCTGCGCGAGCCGGCTGCCGAGGCTCTGCGGCCGCTCATCGCGAGCTGGCGGACGACCTACGGTCCCATGCCGCTTCTTCTTTGCGGCATGGCGGGCTCGCGCAACGGCTGGCGCGAGACTTCCTACCTGCCGTGCCCGGCGGACCTACGCGCGTTGGGGACGGCCGCGCTGCGGTTCGACTCGGACGGGACGCGCGTGGCCATCGCCCCGGGGCTCTCGTGCACGAGCCGCCTCGGCGCGCCGGAGGTGATGCGGGGCGAGGAGACGCAGATGGCCGGAGCGCTCGCCCTCCATCATGGGCTCGGCGCCGGTCGCCATCTTCTCTGCCTGCCGGGTACCCACACCAAGTGGGCATTCCTCGAGGATGGAGTCGTTCGCGATTTCCTCACGGCCCTCACGGGTGAGCTTTTCGGCCTCTTGCGTGACGGCAGCACCCTCACCCGCGCAGCCCGCGCGAGCGCCGAGGGCCAGGCTCAGGCCCGGGTGGGCACCCCGGCCGACTCGGAGGACGGCTTCGAGAGCGGGCTCGAGGCCGCCATCACGCTCAAGTCCGCCAGCCTGCTCCACGCTCTGTTCACCGCGCGCAGCCGGCAACTCCTCGACGGATACTCGCGCGAGTGGGCGCTCTCCTATCTCTCCGGCCTTCTGATCGGCTCGGACGCGCGGGGTGCCCTGCCCCTCTTTGGCGCCCAAGGGCATGCGGTGCTCATCGGGGACTGGGCGCTCAACGAGCGCTATGCGCGGGCGCTCCGTCGGCTGGGCATCGCGGTCTCCTGCCTCGATGGCGATCAATGCGCGCTCGCCGGACTTCGCTCTTTATGGCGACCGTGAGCGCGGCTCCTCAACGCTGGCCCGGGGGCATCCTGCCTCTCATCGCGGTTCTGCGCGGCATCCGGCCGGAGGAAGTGCTCGAGATCGGCACGGCGCTGCACGAGGCCGGCATAGGCGCCATCGAAGTGCCGCTCAACTCGCCGGCGCCGCTCGAGAGCGTCTCGCGTCTGGCCGCGAATTTCGGCGACCGCTGCCTCTGCGGCGCCGGGACCGTGCTCGGCCCGGCCGATGTCGATGCGGTCCACGCCGCCGGCGGGCGACTGATCGTAACGCCTAACACCATGCCGGCGGTGATCCAACGCGCCGTGGCGCTCGGGCTCATCGTGATGCCGGGGTTTGCGACCGCCACCGAGGCGTTCGCCGCGATAGGCGCGGGCGCCGGGTTGCTCAAGCTCTTTCCGGCGGCCAGCTACGGGCCCCGGTACCTCAAGGCACTGCGCGATGTGTTGCCAGCCGACATCGCCGTGTTTGCCGTGGGGGGTGTAGGTGCCTCCGACGCTGCGCTCTGGCGCCAGGCGGGCTGCGCCGGTCTCGGCGTCGGAGGCGATCTCTACCGCGCCGGCCACCCGGCCGGCGAGGTGCATCGACGCGCGCTCACGCTCGTCGCCGCCTGGCGCGCGAGTCAGTGACTGGCGACCTGCGGCTGAAAACCGGTCGTCCACGCCCACGACCGGCACAATCGCGTGACTTCCACCGCCACCGGCTCGGAGAGCTTCCACGGACGAGGCAGGGCATATTTGCGGGCAATTCTTACAAACGCCTGTGCAATGGGGTCATCCACCGGCGCTTTGTCGTCAGTCATGGTCCAGCGATGCACCCAGATGGCCTGCAGGACCAGCTGCTCACGCAGAAGCTGCGCGTAGGAGGCGCCAGCGCCGGCGGAGGTGGCGCGGCGCGCGGCATGATCGGCTTCGCGCGCGAGCTCCTCGATACAGCCGGCGGTGAGCCGACAGCTGACTTTCAGCGAATCGAGCTCATCCCGCAGCCAGCGCGCCGCAGTGCCCTGCGCCAGGAGGAAGGCGCGGATCCCCGAGTTTAGCCACGTCATGCCGTGATCTCCTTCGTATGGCCCCTCATCAGGGTCCCGTTTGTGAACCGCAGACGTAGCAGCGCAACATGCACGCGCTGTGCCAAAGAGCACCAAGCTCAGGCTCGGGTCAGAAGCAGATGACCAACAACATGGAGGTCAGTTCTCCCGACGTCGCAGGAGCGACAGGAAAAAGAGCCCGCCGGCAACCATCACGATGAAAGGACCGCTCGGACGGCCGAGGAGCGATGCGACATAAGATCCGGCGGCCGTCGAGACCACCGCGGTGACGACGGCGACTGTGAGCATCGCGTTGAGATTGCGTGCAAAGCGCCTGGCGAGCGCCGCCGGAATGATGATGAGCGAGCCCATGAGCAACACGCCGAGGAATCGCAGCCCGAGTCCGATGGTGAGCGCGAAGGCGAGCAGGAAATAAAGATCGAGGCGTCCCACATTGACCGCCGAGGTGATCGCGATCTCCGGCGATACCAGGCGCACGACGAGCGCATTGCGCGCGCGCAATACGAAGACGATGACGATGAGCGACCCGGCGATCCCGAATGCCGTCTCCGGCAGGGAGAGCGTGCCGGGCGCGCCGAGCAAGGCATCGATCAGCGCCTCACCCGAGGTAATGATGCTGCCGACCGCGAGCGCCACGGCGAAAGTGACTCCAATCACGGCCTCGGTGGCGATACGGATGCGCCGCTCGACCGCCCAGATGAGCACCGCGCCGAGCAGCAGCAGCGCGAGCGCGCCCCAGAGGGGATTCACGCGCAGGATGAGGGCGATGCCGATGCCGGGCAGCGCGATGTGCGACATCGGGTCGGCCGCGAGCACCATGCGACGCATGACCGCGAAGCTGCCGATGAGCCCGGCCGCCACCGCCATCAAAGAGGAAAGCGCGAGCGAACCGAGCTCAGGAGCCAACCTATGAATGATCGTGGACATGAAAGCCCAGCGGCTGGCCGTAGACTTCGTAAAGCCTCTCGGCGGTCAAGGCCGCGCGCGGCGGGCCGAAACACGTGCCGTGGCGACCCAGGCAGAGCACATAGTCGGCTTGGCTGTACACCACGCTCAGATCGTGTGAGACGAGAAGCACCGTCATGGCGCGGGTATCCTGTAGCGCGTGCAGGACTTCGTTGAGCTGCGCCTGTCCCGGGGCGTCGACACCCGCCGCCGGCTCATCGAGCAGCAGCACGTTGGGACGGCCGAGGAGTGCGAAGGCGATGAGCAGCCGTTGGAACTGTCCTCCCGACATGTTGCCGATCGGTGTCGACAGCGTCTCCTCGGCAAGACCCGCGGAATCGAGCGCCTCGCGCTGCATCGCGCGCGTACTTCCAGAGAGCGCCGCCCTGGCGCGAAGAAAGTCCCGCCCGTTGAGCGGCAGATCACGCTCGATGTCGAGCTTCTGCGGCACATAGCCGAGCACGGTGTCCGCGGCCCAGCTGATCGTGCCGGTGCGGGGCAGCGCCCCGATCAGCGCCCGCAGCAACACGGTCTTGCCGGCCCCGTTCGGCCCGATGATCGCGAGGCAGCTCGCCCTCGGCAGGCTGAAGCTGACGCTCCGCAGAACATCCGTCCCGCCGAGCCGCACCGCCAGGTCTTTCACCTCCAACGCATTCATCGATCGACCGCCCTGCCTTTTTCTCGACGCTTGTCGCCGCGGCGAAGTCTATTGTACGGAAGGTCGCAGGCCGGCGGGCACCTGCGCGCGTCCGTGTTCCGCGCTCTCATCACTCAACACGTGAAGGCCGCCCGGCCCGAAGTTGGCGCCGTGGAAGGGACCAGGGCGCTCAATTCCCTCGAGCTCGACGAGATCCCGATCGCCAACGAGGGCGAGGAGCTCGACCCTCGCAGCATTCTCGCTCTGCCGGTCGAGGGCGGCGAGCCGTCGTTTCCGGCATTCGCGCACTCGTCGATTCTCACCACCGAGCCCAACACGCCTTTCGGAGAGCTCGATTGCTTGATCATGGCTCGCCTCCGATTCGCACGACGAAACGCCCGCGTGCCTCGCCCGCCATCAGCGCCTCGCACGCCCGCGGCACCTCCTCCAGGCCGATCACCGCGCGCACGATGAGGCGCTCGATGGCGTGCGGCTTCCAGTCACCGGCGAGCTTCTCCCACACCTCCCGTCGCCAGGCCAGCGGCACCTCGACCGAGTGGATGCCGAGGAGACTGACACCGCGCAGGATGAGGGGCATGACGGTGGTGTTGAGCGCCGGGGACTGGGCGAGACCGATGCAGGCGATGTTGCCCCAGTGCTTCACGGTGCGCGTGAGGTAGGCGAGCGTCTCGCCACCCAGATTGTCGACCGCGCCGCCCCAGATCGCCGTCTCGAGCGGCTTGCCGGCGCTCGTGAGCGAGGCGCGCGCCAGCACCTCATCGGCACCGAGCTCGCGCAGGTAGGCGGCGGCGTCGGGCTTGCCGGTGATCGCGGCAGTGCTGAAGCCGACGCGCTTCAGGAGCCCGAGTGCAATGCCGCCCACGCCGCCGGTGGCGCCGGTGACGGCGATCGGTCCGCGCTCCGGGACCTGATGATTTTCGAGCAGCCGCCGCACGGCGAGGGCGGCCGTGAAACCCGCGGTCCCGAGCGCCATCGCCTCGAGGAGGCTCAGTCCCGCGGGCAGCGGCACGAGCGCCGCCGCGGGCAGCCGGGCGCGCTCCGCCAGCCCGCCGTCCAGCGATTCGCCAAGATGCGCACCGGTGGCAAGCACACGATCCCCGGGGCGGTAAGCGGGGTCGGAGCTCGCCTCGACGGTGCCCGAAAGGTCGATACCGGCGGTCCGCGGCAGTCCACGCGCAATCGCGCCTTTGCCCGTCACCGCAAGCGCATCCTTGTAGTTGAGGCAGGAATAGGCCACCCGGATCACCACCTCTCCCGACGTAAGCTCATCGAGCGTGACCATCTGGAGTCGCGCGAACCGCCCGCTCGGGCCCTGCTGAACGCGTAACGCTTGAAAGCTCGACATGCGATCCCCTGGCCCTGCGATCGACGGCATTAGAGACTAAACTCAACGACCCGAACCCTCCAGCATTCCCGATTTGCAGACTCTCACCCTCACCGCCCTCACCGGTATCGGCGAGATCGCCCCGGGCGAGGATCTGGCCGGGACTCTCGGCGCAGCCCTCGACAGGCTCTTGCGGCCGGTCCGGACGGGCGATGTTCCGCGCCCCGCCGGTGTGCTCGTCGTTACGCAGAAGGCGGTCTCGAAGGCCGAGGGCCGCCACGTCGTCCTCGACACCGTGACGGTCTCGCCGCGCGCCGCCGAGCTCGCCGCCCTTACGCGCAAGGATCCGCGGCTGGTCGAGCTCGTCCTCTCCGAATCCGTCGAGGTGCTGCGCGCCAAGGCGGACGTGCTCATCGTGCGGCACCGGTTAGGATACGTCATGGCCAATGCGGGCATCGATCGGTCCAACGTGGGCGGCGGCGAACGCGTTTTGCTGCTGCCGCGCGATCCGGATGCCTCGGCCGCGGCGTTACGCACCGCGCTCGAGGAGCATCACCGCATCGATGCGGCGGTGATCATTTCCGACAGCTTCGGCCGACCCTGGCGCAAAGGCGTCACCAACGTCGCCCTCGGCGCCGCGGGTCTGCCGTCGCTCATCGACAGGCGTGGCGAGCGCGATCGCCACGGACGCAGGCTCGAAGTCACCGAGGTGGCGCTCGCGGACCAACTCGCCTCGGCGGCGGGGCTTCTCATGGGCGAAGGCGCCGAGGGTCTGCCGGCGGTATGGATCAGCGGAATCTCCTGGGCAGCCGCACCCGTTGCCGCACGCAGCCTCATCCGCCCGATCGGGGAGGATCTCTTCCGTTGAGCGGCTTCGTGTTGGCGCTCACCGGCGGCGTCGGCGGCGCCAAGCTCTGCCTCGGATTGCAACGGGTGCTGCCCGCCGGGGCACTACGCATCATCGTCAACACGGGCGATGACTTCGAGCATCTCGGGCTCGCCATCTCGCCCGATATCGATACGACGATCTACACTCTGGCGGGTCTTGCCAACGTGGAGCTCGGCTGGGGACGGCGGGATGAGACCTGGTCGTTCATGCGCGTGTTGGAAACGTTGGGCGGCCCCAACTGGTTCAGGCTCGGTGATGGCGACCTCGCTCTGCACATCGAGCGCACCCGCCGACTCGCGGCCGGCGAGACGCTGACGGACATCGTCGCCGAGCTGGCCCGCCGTTTCGGCATCGCGACCCGGGTCATGCCGATGAGCGACGATCCGGTGCGCACCCTCGTGGCCACCGCCGGCGGCGGCGAGCTCGGCTTTCAGGAATACTTCGTCCGCGAGCGCTGCGGCCCCGCGGTGGCGGGACTGCGCTACGTGGGCGCGGACTCGGCGCGGATCTCGAGCGGCGCCGCCGAGTCGCTCGCGGAGCCGGCGTTGCAGGCGATCGTCATCGCTCCGTCGAATCCCTACCTCAGCATCGATCCGGCTCTCGCCGTTCCCGGGATGCGCGCGGCGCTGCGCGCCCGCGGAGCGCCCGTCATCGCGGTGACACCCATCCTCGGGGGCTCCGCCGTCAAGGGGCCGACCGCGAAGATCATGAGGGAGCTCGGACTTGAGGTCTCGCCGCTCACCGTTCTCGAGCACTACCGCGGCCTCATCGACGGCTTTGTGCTCGATGAGCGCGATGCCGCGCTCGCGCCGGCCATCGAGCTTCCGCTCCGGACCTGTGACACGTTGATGCGCTCGCTCGAGGATCGCGAGCGGGTCGCCCGTTGCGCGCTCGAGCTCGCGCAGGAGCTGCGAGGTCGGCTGGGCTTCTGACCTGCCCCGACCTCGTTGCATGGATCGAGCGCAATCGCCCGGCGATCGTCTCGCCACCGCTCGTGCGGACCGGCGCGAGAGCTGAGCTCAGTCGCCGCGTTCGGCTTCCGCGCGCATCTGCCGCCAGAGCGCGACGATGTGTTCGTGCTCGGTCGACTCGACTCCGAAGGAGATCCTCACCATCCACCGCTCTTCGAGCATCGCAGGAGTGAGGAAGGCCCGACCGGACTCGTTGATGCGACGCACCCAGCCGAGCGTATGCGCATCGAGCGGCTCGCCGGCGAGGCCCGCCGGGACGTGGCGCACGCACACCGTCTGAAAAGGTACCGGGGCGAGGCGTTGCCATCCGGGGGCCGCATCGATCTGCTCCGCAAGCCAGCGGGCGTGCTCGAGGTCGCGCCGCAGACGCCGCTGCAATCCCGCGACCCCCTGCTCCCGGATGAGGAGCCAGAGCTTGAGCGCGCGGAATCGGCGGCCGAGTGGAATGCCCCAGTCGCGGAAATTCCTGACGCTCGCATCCGCCGCGGTGCGCAGATAGCTGGGGGTCGTCGACATAACGCGCACGAGATGCTGCGCATCGCGCACGAAGTAGGTCGAGCAGTCGAAGGACGCCCCGAGCCACTTGTGTGGATTCAATACGAGGGAGTCCGCCTGCTCGATTCCCCGCCAGAGCGGACGGCACTCCGGGAGGATCATGGCCGAGCCCGCCATCGCGGCATCGACATGCAGCCACACGCCCTGCTCGCGCGCGATGCCCGCGATCTGCTCGAGTGGATCGACTGCGGTCGTCGCGGTCGACCCGACGGTTGCCGCCACGGCGCACGGCGCGTGTCCTTGCGCCCGATCCGCGTCGATTGCTTCGCGCAGCGCCTGCGCCCTCATGCCGTAACCCTCATCGACCGCAACGATGTGCAGATTGGCGCGGCCGAAGCCGGCGAGGAGCGCGGCCTTCTCGACCGAGCTGTGGCTCTGACTCGAGGCATAGACGATGAGCGGCTGCTCGCTCGCCTGCAGGCCGCCGCGGGCGGCGCCGTGGTTGGTCGTGCGTTCCCGGGCGCAGATGAGCGCGACGAGCGTGGCCGTGGACGCCGTATCCTGGATCACTCCGCTCCAGCTCTCGGAAAGACCCAACATCTGCCGCAGCCAGTCGGTAGTCAGCTCCTCGAGCTCGGTGAGCGCCGGGCTCGCCTGCCAGTTGAGGCCGAGCTGTGCGAGGCCGGTGCTGAGGAAATCACCCAGCACGGCGGCGAGCGAGCTGTTGGAAGGGAAATAAGCGAAGAAACGCGGGTCCTGCCAGTGGGTGCAGCCGGGCACGATGACCCGCGCGAGCTCATCGAGCAGACCGTCGAGCGACTGCGCCTCGGCGGGCGGCGATGCGGGCAGGGCTGAGCGCACCTCGCCCGGCGTGACCCGCGACATCACCGGCAGCTCGCCGCGCGCGACGCGCTCCCGATAGGCCGCAATCCAGTCGATCAGCTCGTGTCCCCGGCGCCGGAATTCCTCGATATCCATGGTGCGCGGCTTCAGGCGCGCATCACGCGTACGCGCAGCTCCGCGAGATCGGTGCCGTTGGCGGTCATGAGGTCGGAGAGGCCCACGGCAGCCACGCCCGCGGGCGTCCCGGTGAAGATCAGATCCCCGGGCTTGAGCTCCCACGCCGCGGAGAGCTGCGCCAGGATCTCCGGAATGTTCCAGATGAGATCACTCGCCCGGCCCTGTTGGCGCCGCACGCCGTTGACATCGAGCGTGATCTCGACCTTGGAGATGTCCTCGATCCAGGCCGCGGGCGTGATGCCGCCGACGGGCGCCGAGCGGTCGAAACCCTTGGCGATATCCCATGGTCGGCCGAGCTTCTTCGCCTCGCTCTGCAGGTCGCGCCGTGTCATGTCGATCCCGACCGCATAGCCGTAGATGCAGCGCTCCGCATCGGCCGGGCTGAGATCGGCAGCGCCTTCCCGCAGAGCGACCACCAGCTCGACCTCGTGGTGCAGCTCCCGCGTGAGACCGGGGTAACGCAGCACGCCCGTCTCCCCCTCCGCGACCGACAGCACGGCGTCGGCGGGCTTGGTGAAGAAAAACGGCGGGTCGCGGCCGCTGGCGCCCATCTCCTGCGCGTGCGCGGCGTAATTGCGGCCGACGCAGTAGATACGGTGAACGGGAAACCAGCCGGTCGACCCCACGATCCGCACGGCCGGATGCGGCGGCGGAGCGAAGACGTATCTCATATCCGTACTATAATCCGAATCGTTACGACGAAGCTCTGCGACCCGCTGTAACGAATCACCCCCACCCGACGAAACCCGGGGGAGACCCTTGGAACGGAATCCCCAGCCGGCCGGGCGTCTCATTGCTCCAGGAGCTCATTGCATGGCGCCGCGCATACCCCGAATCCTCCCCTCGCAGATCACCCCACCCGCGGTCTACTTCAGCCGCCGCTCGTTCATCACCGGCGCCCTGGCGGCGGGGTTGGGAGCCCCGGTCGGCGCTGCGCGGGCAGCGGTGCTGCCCGGTGAGGCCGGCGCTCCGCTCGCCTTCACTTTCAATCCGCGCGAGTCCGTGGATGCGCTGGTGCACGCCGCCGGCCAGGACGAGAAGCCGAATACCTGGGAGGAGATCACCAACTACAACAACTACTATGAGTTCGGGACCGACAAGACGGATCCCGCCGCCAATGCGCACCGGCTGAGCACGCGCCCCTGGAGCATCGCCGTCGACGGCGAGGCGGAGGTTACCGGCAAGTTCCATCTGGAGGACTTTCTCAAGCCCTACGCGCTCGAGGAGCGCATCTACCGCTTCCGCTGTGTCGAGGCCTGGTCGATGGTGATTCCGTGGGTGGGCTTTCCGCTTGCACCCATGTTGCAGCGCTTCAAGCCGACGTCCAAAGCCAAGTACGTGGCCTTCGAGACCGTCTACCGTCCCGATCAGATGCCCGGTCAGGCCTCCTGGCCCCCGATTCTGCCGTGGCCATACCGCGAGGGGCTGCGGATCGATGAGGCGATGAATCCCCTGGCGCTGATGGTGGTGGGTCTCTACGGGCGCGAGCTCCCCAACCAGGACGGTGCGCCGTTGCGGCTCATCGTGCCGTGGAAGTACGGCTTCAAGGGCATCAAGTCGATCGTGAAGATCAGCTTCACCGAGCGCCAGCCGCCGAGCACCTGGAATCAGGCCGATGCCGAGGAGTACGGCTTCTACGCCAATGTCAACCCGAACGTGCCGCACCCGCGCTGGAGCCAGGCGAGCGAGCGGCGCATCGGGGCGCCACTTTTCCACGAGCGCCAGCCCACGCTCATGTTCAATGGATATGCCGAGGAGGTGGCGGACCTTTATCGCGGCATGGACCTGCATCGCTATTTCTAACATGACCGCCTCCGCATCCGGGCGCCCCCCGCTCGGCCTCAACGTCGATCAGCGCTATCGCTTCCTCTACAAGCCCGCCGGGTTCGCGGCGAGCCTCGTGCCCTTCGGCTGGCTCGTCTGCAGCCTCTTTGGCTGGTTCGGCTTCAGCGCCGGGGTCGATCCGGTCAAGTTCCTCGAGCTCGAGTGCGGCCAGACGACACTCAACTTCCTGTTCCTCACCCTGATGGTGACGCCGGTGCGGCAACTCGCCGGACTGCCGCACCTGCTGCGACTGCGCCGTATGCTCGGGCTCTTTGCGTTCTTCTATGCGGTGCTGCATTTCACGGTTTATGTGGTGCTCGATCTTGACTTCGACTGGCGGATGCTCGGGGCGGACGTCGCCAAACGGCCGTACATCACGGTGGGGTTCTCGGCGCTTCTGATGTTGATTCCGCTCGCCGTCACCTCGACCAACGGCATGATGCGCCGTCTCGGTCGCCGCTGGAGGAAGCTGCACCGTCTGGTGTACGTCATCGCCGCCTTCGGTGTCTGGCACTATTACTGGCAGGAGAAAAGGGACGTGCGCGAGCCCCTGCTCTACGCGGCTGTGCTGACGCTCCTCCTTGGCTACCGGGCGGTGCGCACCTGGCGGGAAAAGGCGGGAGTGCTTCGTGCTGACAGCTGGGCGCAGTCAAAGCTGGAGTAAGCGGAGTAACTTCCATGGCACGCTACGGCAAGAAGGCCCAGAGCAAGGTCAAACGCGCGATGCACGAGCGCAAGCGCGGCACACTGCGCAGTGGTCGCTCCGGGCGCAAGGTGAAGAGCCGAAAGCAGGCGATCGCCATCGGGCTTTCCGAGGCACGCCGCTCCGGAGCGAAGGTGCCGCCGCGGCAGAGCAGCCGGAAGAAGAAGTAGAGAGCTATGGACCCGCGCGAGTCCGGGCTTGGGACTTGCTGCTACAAGCCCGGCATTCCGCGGAGAAAGCCGATGACTCGTCTGATACGGAACCTGAAAACCAACGGTGGGCCGGGCAGGCAGAAGGGCGCGTTGGGTTACGTGTTGGCGTGGCTCCTGGGTGTCCCGATTCCCATCCTGATCATCGTCGCGCTTCTGCGCGGATGCACCTGATCAGACCGTCTCGAGGGCGAGGCCATGGCAACCACTTTCGCCGATCAGCGTACCGAAACCGTCGTCCGCGAGCACCCGGCCATGCGCTGGGGCCCGGTGTGGGCCGGATGGTTCGTCGCCACCGGAACCGCACTGCTGTTGTACGCCTTCGGAATGGCCGTCGGCTTTTCCGCGTTCGATCCGCGCAACGCCGCAGCCGTCGCGCACGGCGCATCGGGCGGGGCCATAGTCTGGGCGATTCTCACTTGGGCGGCGGCGCTCTGGACCGGCGGCATGTTTGCAAGCTGGTTCGACGGCCACAACGACACCGAGATGGGCGTGGTGCGGGGGTTGACCGTGTGGGGCCTATCGATGGCCGCGTCGGGCCTCGTGCTCGCCGGCGGATTGACGCACGCCGCGTTCATCACGACGGCAACCGGTGGCCCGAGCGCCGGCGGTCCCGCGGTTGATCCAACGCAGGCCGCCCACTATATGGCGGCGCTGATGTGGACCGCCTTCGGCAGCTCCGTGGTATCACTCATCACGTCCGCTTTGGGCGGGTGGATGGGCGCACACCACGTCCATCGCGTATATCACCTGCGGCAATACGCGGAGCATCGCCGGCACGCATAGGCTCGAGTGCCTGGCGGACATTGCGGGTAGGCTTTCGGCGCGCTCGAACCCGAGCTCACTCGAGGAGCCGCGCCCACTCGATGCTGACGTGAGCGTCCCATCGGCCTGATGGCGCATCGCTAAGACGGACCCGCCCTCGCCCGAGCCGCCACCTCGGGCACGACCCTTGCTGGATCTGACTCGAGCCTGAGCTGCTCGCCGCGCTCTGGCGATACCCATGGCGTTCGGAGGGTCCTCGCCACACATGAATGATTTGGGTACAAGATCAGCCCGGGTCCTGTTGATCGGGCCCTATGACCCGCACTGCGGAGAGTACACGTTTCTCGCCCCGCCGCTCGGTGTGTGGCGTCTCGCCGGCGCGCTGGAGTCTTCAGGCGCGCAGGTCAAGGTTTTCGATCCGAACTGTTGTGCGCTCGCCCCGCCGCGGGCACTCGAGCGCGAGATCCTGCATACGCCATGGGACGTGATCGGTGTATCGACCACCGGAATGACGCTGAGGTTCGATCTGGAGCTGGCTTGGGTTGCGCGCCGCCTTGCGCCCGATGCGCTCATCGTCGCCGGCGGCATGGAGGCGACCTTCAGACCAGAGCTGATGTTCGAGCTCGGTCCCTTCGACTC
>JBOIAQ010000012.1:0-96398 GCA_050739115.1 Steroidobacteraceae bacterium
GCGCAAACACGTCGAAGCGGCCGGAGAGGATGCGGTCGGCCGCCTCCGTATAGCGCCGTGTCGCGAAATCCCGCGGCAGGGGCCGCACCCAGGGGGGGCCGCCGAGGCCGACCGGCTGCGGCGGATGGGCGAGACCGATGCCGGCACGCTCGACGCTGCCCTGAACCTTGCGCCGCAGCCTGAAGCCGAGCTCGCTCGCGCTCATCGCGCGCAGGCGGCTCAGCGTCCATGGCAGCCGGCCCAGCCGGGTGCCGGAAGCAGCCCTGTCGGCGGCCGTCCCGCCGGTGTCAGCGTGGCAGCCATCGCGGTTGACATCCTCTTCGGCCTGAACGCCGGAGATTCCGACGGCGCCGCTGGAGGGCGCTCCAGCGGATACGCTTCGGTCGGTTCCTGCTGCTGGCGGCCTCAAGCACCGCTCACTTCACAGGCGATCTGGGCTGTGTCGGCGCATGGCGTCATGATACTCTCGCCTACGGAATCCAACAATGATGTTAGGAACAGTCGGTACTGCTATCCTTCCTCGCCCTGAAGGACGACGCTGGCCGCGTGCTCTAGTCAACGCTCGCGCGCTGCTTCAGGTTCCGCCGGCGGGTCCTCCGGCTGGCTTGCCGAAGAACGCCTGGGCGGCGGCCGCGAACTCCGGCGAACGCAGCCGGGCGCTGAACACGGTGAGTTCCTCCTGGATGCGAGCCGCAATCGCGGCGCTCTCACCGGAGCGCAGCAGGCGCTTGGTGGCCCGCACGGCGCCGGGCGGCTGGCGGGCGGCGGTATCCGCGAGCGAGCGCGCCTGCTCCATCAGCACCTCATCATCCACGACTCGGTTGACGAGCAAACATTCCTTCGCCGTCGAGGCGTCGAGCGGCTCACCCAGGAGGAAAGCCTCGGCGGCCCGTTGATGACCGATGAGGCGTGGCAAGAGCAGGGTGCTCGCCGCTTCGGGGACCAGCCCGAGCTGCACGAACGGCATGATGAGCTTCGTGCTGCGGGCGGCGGCGATCACGAGATCGCAATGCAGGAGTAGGGTTGCGCCGATCCCGACCGTCGGACCGTGGACGGCGGCGATGAGGATCTTGCCGAATCCGCTCAGCGCGCGCAGAAAGCGCGAGATGACATGATCGGGCTCCACCACGGCCGGGGCGTTCAAAAAATCCTTGAGATCGTTGCCGCCGGTAAAACACGCGCCTTCGCCACTCAGCAGCAGCACCCGGATCTCATCGTCGGCCTCGGCCTGCGCGAAGGCCTCGACGAGCGCGGCGTACATCTCGGAGGTGAGTGCGTTGCGCTTCTCGGGACGATTCAGACGCACTTCGCAGACGTGTCCTCTGCGCGTGACCAGAACCTGTTGCGATGGACTCGCTGTGGCATTAGTCATATTATACGACTCTTCGATCGCCGGTCGACCCGCAATGATAGCCGCCCGCTGCCCATGAACGCGCAAGCGCACTACCGTCCCACACGCCCATCCGTTCCGCGCCCGATGCCGCGCTTGAGCCGCCTCGCGCTCGAGCGGGCGAAGTCGAGCCACGATCAGATCGCGGCCATCCTCGGGACCGAGCTGCTCAAGGGCACCTACCCGCCCGGCGGCAACATGCCCGCGGAACCCGAGCTGATCGAGCGCTTCCAGATCTCGCGTACCGTCATGCGCGAGGTGATGAAGACACTCGCCGCGAAGGGGTTCGTCATCGCCAAGACCCGCGTCGGCACGCGCGTGCGCGACCCGGTGCACTGGAATTACTTCGATGCCGACGTCCTCGCCTGGCGGGTGCGTCTCGGCCTCGACGATGAGTTCATGAGGAGTCTGACCGAGGTGCGGCGGGCGCTCGAGCCGAGCGCCGCGGCACTCGCCGCCCAACGCCGCTCGCCCACGGATATCGCGCACCTGAGGGAGTGCGTGCGGCAGATGGCGCGCACCGATCACACGCGCCAGAGTTTCGCCGAGGCCGACCTCGATTTTCACCTGGCGATCGGCAGCGCCTCCGGCAATCCGCTCATGCGCTCCATGGCGAGTGTGGTCGAGACGGCGCTGGTCGCCTCCTTCGCCCACAGCTCTCCGGTCGATGATCCGGCCGACCACGAGGCGACGGTCAACGGCCATGCCGCCGTCGTCGATGCCATCGAGGCAGGCAAGGAGCGGGCGGCGGCCGAAGCCATCCTCAAAGTCATCGACATCGGCGTGAACCGCATCGACGTCAGCCGCAGGAAGCTGCGAGGACAAGCGAGGAGATGAGCGCTTCCAGCGACCCGAGGCGCGGCGGGCGGCGCTTGCGCTCGCGCGCCTGGTTCGACAACCCCGCCAATCCCGACATGACAGCGCTCTATCTCGAGCGCTATCTCAATTACGGCATGACGCTCGAGGAGTTGAAATCGGGCAAGCCCATCATCGGCATTGCGCAGACCGGCTCGGACCTCTCGCCCTGCAACCGTCATCACCTCGTGTTGGCCGAGCGCGTCGCCGCCGGCATCCGTGCGGCGGGCGGCGTGCCCATCGAGTTCCCGGTCCATCCCATCCAGGAGACCGGCAAGCGCCCGACGGCGAGTCTCGACCGCAATCTGGCTTACCTCGGGCTCGTCGAGGTGCTTTACGGCTATCCGTTGGATGGTGTGGTGCTCACCATCGGCTGTGACAAGACGACACCGGCCTGCCTCATGGCGGCCGCCACGGTCAACATCCCCGCCATCGCGCTCTCCGTCGGGCCGATGCTGAACGGCTGGCACCGGGGCGAGCGCACCGGCTCGGGCACCATCGTGTGGAAGGGCCGCCAGATGCTCGCCGCGGGCGAGATCGATTATCCGGCATTCATCGAGCTGGTCGCCTCCTCCGCGCCCTCCACCGGCTACTGCAACACCATGGGCACGGCGACCACCATGAACTCGCTGACGGAAGTGCTCGGCATGCAGCTTCCGGGATCCGGCGCCATACCGGCGCCCTATCGGGAGCGCGGACAGATCGCGTATCTCACGGGCGAGCGGATCGTCGCGATGGTGCACGAGGACCTGAGGCCCGCGGCGATCATGACGCGGGAGGCGTTCCTGAACGCCATCGTCGTCAACTCCGCCATCGGCGGCTCGACCAACGCACCGATCCACCTGGCGGCGATCGCCCGGCACATGGGGGTGCAGCTGACACTCGATGACTGGCAGCAGTACGGCTACGAGGTACCGCTTCTCGTCAACCTGCAGCCCGCGGGCGAGTATCTGGGCGAGGACTATCACCGTGCGGGCGGCGTGCCGGCAGTCGTGAATGAGCTCATGAAGCAGGGTCTCATCCGCGAGGCGACCCTCACCGCCAACGGCCGCACCCTCGGCGAGAACTGCCGCGGGCGGGAGATCGCGGATAAGGCGGTCATCCGCCCGTTCGAGCAGCCGCTGAAGCCCAACGCCGGCTTTCTCGTCATGAAGGGCAACCTTTTCGATTCCGCCATCATGAAGACGAGCGTGATCTCGCAGGACTTCCGGCGGCGCTTTCTCGATGATCCGGCCGATCCCGACGCCTTCGAGGGACGCGTGATGGTGTTCGACGGGCCGGAGGACTACCACGCCCGCATCGACGATCCCGAGCTCGCCATCGATGCCCGCACGATCCTTTGCATCCGCGGCACGGGTCCCATTGGTTACCCCGGGGCGGCCGAGGTCGTCAACATGCGCCCGCCGGCCCACCTCATCAAGGGGGGGATCACTTCTTTGCCCTGCATCGGCGACGGACGGCAGTCAGGAACCTCCGCCTCGCCTTCGATCCTCAACGCCTCGCCGGAGGCGGCGGCGGGCGGCGGGCTCGCCATCCTCAAAACCGGAGACCGGGTGCGCGTCGATCTGCTCCAGCGGGAAGTCAACATGTTGGTTCCGGAGGCGGAGCTCGCGGCGCGGCGCAAGGCCCTCGAGGCCGACCACGGCTATCGGTTTCCGCCCTCGCAGACGCCGTGGCAGGAAATCCAGCGTGGCATGGTGGAGCAGCTCGCCGACGGCATGGTGCTGAAGCCCGCGGTGAAGTACCAGAAGATCGATGAGACTTTCGGCGTCCCCCGAGACAACCACTGAGCCCTATGCCCAGGCAGGGCGCCAGGCGCTAGGCCGGCATGTGCTCCTCGAACCAGCCGACCATGCGGGCGGCGTAGTCCACCGTCGCCGGCCACTTGCGCACGCCGTGGCCTTCCTGGGGATACGTCACCAGCGCCGACTTCACTCCATTCTCGAGCAGCGCGTTGTGAAACTGCACGGCCTCCTCGGGCGGCGTGCAGCGATCGAGCACACCGCAGGTGGAGAGCGTCGGGGTCCTGGTCTTGTGGGCATGCATGATCGGGCTGCGCCGGAAATACTTGCCGCCCGGATTCACATAGGTGTCCTCGAGGAAGAGCGCCACGAAATGCCCGATGTTGGAAATGAGGTGCTCCGTGACCTGGTTGGTGACGGGTGAGATCGCGACGGCGGCGGCGAATCGCGGATCCTGCGTGATGAGCCAGGTCGACATGTAGCCGCCGTAGCTCCCGCCGGTCACGCCGAGCCGCTTGGGATCGGCGATCCCGCGCTCGGTGAGCTGATCGAGCCCGGAGAGATAATCGTAAGTGTCGGCGCCGCCCATGTCCCCGAGCACGGGTCGCACGAACGCCTGCCCGCGGCCGGTGCTACCCCGCGGATTGGGGAGGAAGATGGCATAGCCGCGCTTGAGCAGCATCAGGGTCCCGATGCTCCGGCGGCCCATCCAGAAGGGACGGTAGTGCCACACCGGGCCTCCGTGCACCATCATCACGAGCGGGTGCGGCGCGTCGCGCACGGCTCCTGAGGCCGGCAATAGCAGCAGCCCCTGGATCTCGAGCCCATCCGGCGCCGGCCACTTCACCGTCTCGATGTTGGCGAGCACGGAAAGCGCCTCCTCGGTGCCGGCGTCGAAGGACCTGACGGCGCGATACTTGCCGCGGCGAATGACGGCAATCTCCGGCGCGCGCCGGAAGCCTTCGCCGACGAGCGCGCAATCGCCGCTCTCGCCCAATCCCGCAATCGCCGTGTAGAAGCCGCCGGTCGTCAGCTCCTCGCTCCGCCAGATCTCCTGAAGCTCATCCGCCTGGCAATCGTAGAGCGCCACCACGGTTTCGAATCCGCGGTGCCCGGCGAGGAGCAGATGTCGGTCGGAGCGCCACTCCGTATGGCTGATATCGATGCCGTCGGTCGCGATCCTGCGAACCTCGCCGCTGCGTGCATCGATCACCCTCAGATCACCCGCGACGATCCAACGGTCGCTGCAGAGCGCCTCGACCACGGCGACATAACGACCGGAGGGCGAGGCGCTCGGCCAGCCGAGCTGATCCTGCGGGACGAAAAGATCGCGGCAGGTGGAATCGGACCCGTGCCGTGCACCGGTCGCGATGAGCTGCAGGCGCGCGGTATACCAGAGTCCCTCGCCGGGTCCCGGCGAGACGACGGCCGTGATGGCCTCATCACCGCACCAGGCGGCCTCCCAGATGTTGCGGTCGGCGGGACTCACCTGACTGACGCGATTCTCCTCGAGGTCGTAGACCCAGGCGCATCGCCAGCGGTAGGACTCCTCCCCCGTATCGATGACGGGCATCCACGCCGGAAGATCCTGTGCGGCCGTCTTGCTGCTCGCCGCGCCCTGCGCGGCGGCGAGATCCGCACCATGGCCGGCGACGCCGAGGAGGATACGGCGGGCGTTCGGTGACCAATGTAGATATTCCACCCAGCCCTCGATCGCGGGCGTGGCGCGGCACTCGCCGCTCTCGGCATCGAGCAGATAGAGCTGAAAGTCGCCCGGCCGGCGGCGGTCGGAAAGGAACGCGATGTGACGGCCGTCGGGAGAGAGCTTCGGTGCACGGTCGGTGTTGGGGCCGAAAGTCAGCACCCGGGTGGCGCCGCTCGCAAGATCGGTGAGACAGATACGCGAGAGCGACTCGTTCCCGGAGTCGACCAGCGTGCCTGAAAAGACCGCGCGGTTGCCCTGCGCCGAGATCTCCGTCGCGTCGACGATGAGCCCACTGCCCGGCCGGCGGAAGCTTCCATAGAGCGACTCAGCCTCACGATAAAGCGCCGTCTCACGGATGTCTCTTTGCACGAGCGTTCCCCTTCTTTGTTGGTCTGGTGCTTCAGCTGTCGCGGTCGAATCGGGCGAGCGCGTAATCATCGGGCTCGACGGCCGGTGACCCTCCCGTGAGCAGATCCGACAGCAGGTGTCCCGACCCCGCGGCCATGGTCCATCCGAGGGGGCCGTGGCCGGTGTTGGTCCAGAGATTGGCGATCGACGTCGGGCCGATGATCGGCACGCCATCGACCGACATGGGACGAAGACCGCACCACGGCTTCGCCCGCGCCCGCTCGAAACCGCCGTGCGGCAGCACCTGCCGCACGAGAGTCAGGAGATTGTCGATGCGTGCCTCGGGCAAGGTGAGGTCATAGCCGGTGAACTCCGCCGTCCCCGCCACGCGGATGACGTTCTCGAGCGGCACCACCACGGCGTGGAAATCATCATCGGCCACGGGCACGCGAAACGGCGGATCAAGCGGCGGACGCTCGAAGGTGATCGAGTAGCCTTTGGCCGGGCGCACCGGCACCCTGAGCCCGAGCGCTTTCATGAGCAGCGGACTGTAGCTGCCGGCCGCGACCACATACCGATCGGCGGTGAAGCGTTGATCGCCGCTGCGCACCGCCGTGACGCTCCCCCCACGCACCTCGATGCCGGTGACGGGCGTCTGGAAGCGGAAGTCGACGCCCGCGCGGCGAGCGTGATCCGCAAGACCCACGCAGAACTTGTACGCGTTGCCCATCTCGTCGACCGGGTAATGAATGCCGCCGGCCAGCCGGCCGCTGATGGGGGCGAGCGCCGGCTCCAGGGCCACGATCTCCTGCGGGTTCAGGCGTCGATAAATCAGTCCCTCCGCCCGCAGCTGCTCCGCCCACTCGAGCGCGCGCACGAGCGCCGCGGGATCGCGAATGACTCGCAGTGTCCCGGGCGAGGCGCCGCCATACTCGATGCCGGTCTCCTCGCGCAACCGTCCCATCAGCGCGATGGAGTGCAGCGCGAGCTTCAGGTTCTTCACCGAGTTTCGCCGGTAGCGCGCCGGGCTCGAGTTGCGCAGAAACCCGACTCCCCAGCCCGCAAGCTGCGGCAGCGCCTTCAGCCGCAGCTTCAGCGGCGAGTCGGAGCGGCCGATGGACCCGAGCAGCACCCGCCAGCTCCCGGGCGCATTCCACGGCTCCGGCATGCTCGGGGTGAGGAGCGAGCCGTTGGCAAAGCTCGTCTCCCGCCCGGGGCCCTCCTGACGATCGAGCACGGTGACTTCCCAGCCGCGGCGCGCGAGGAAGTAGGCGGAGGTCGTGCCGATCAGGCCGCTGCCGATGATGACCGCTTTCATTGATCGCAGACTTCCGCTACTTCCAGACGTCCGCTATTTCCAGACTTCGGTCGCGATGCGCAGCCAGTTGTGGCCGAGAATGCCGCGGATCTGCTCGTCGGTGAGATTCTCGCGCGCGAGTCCCTCGGCGATCTCCGCCATCGCCTCGGGCCCGACCATCGGCATGCCGGTCGCGGTACCGAGTCCCGGCGGGAACAGCGTCGGGTTGTGGCGCAGGAATTCATCGAGCTCCGCACGATCGAACGCGTAATCGAGACTCAGCCCCACGTGATCCGGCCCCACGAGATCGATGACGTAGCGCAGCTGGCGCAGGAGCTTGTCGATGAGTCCGTCCGTGACCCCGAGGAAGGCACCGATGCCGCTCAGGCCCACCACGCCCCCCTTGCGGGCGCAGGCACGGATCAGATCGTCGGAGATGTTGCGCGGCTGCGGCGTTTCCCCCTTGGGGTTGGAATGGGAGAAGATGACCGGCTTGCACGCATACTCGAGCGCCTCGGCGGCGGTGCGCGCGCCGGTGTGGGACAGGCAGAGCACCATTCCGACCCGCTCCATCTCATCGATGATGCCGCGGCCGATCGCACTCAGTCCCGGATCCTCCTTCTCGAGGCAGCCTCCGCCCGCGGCGTTGTTGTGATTGTAGGCGATCAGCATCCAGCGCACGCCGAGCTCGTAGAAGGTCTGTACCAGGCTCAGGTTGTCCTCGACCGGACACATGCCCTCGACGTCGAAGACGATGCCGAGGCTGCCCTCCCGCCGGCAGAGGTGCACATCATTCGCGGTGGCGATCAGCCGGTAGCGGTCGGGCCGGCGCGCGATCCACTGGCGCATGAAGGAAAGCACCCGCAGGTGCTCGGTCCATGAAATCCTCGCAAAGCCGACATTGAGCGATGCGACCGTTACGCCCGCTTCGCGGTAGCGCTCGAGCTGCGGCAGGAAGCTGTCGTCGGGCCGCAGCGGCATGCAGCCGTGGTTGTCCCAGACGACCGTCGAGCGTAGCAATGCCGCGGTCCGCGGACTTATGTCGTTTGATTCGGGCAAGCGTCTATTTTACACCCAGCCGCCATCGACGATGTAGTGCTGGCTGGTGCAGGCGCTCGCCTCCTCCGAGGCGAGGAAGACGATGAACCTCGCCACCTCGGCGGGCGCGAGCGTTCTCTTCAGGCACTGCCGGGCGAGGATTTCGGCCTCGCCCTGCGGGGTGACCCATTTCTCGAGTTGGCGCCGGGTCATAATCCAGCCGGGAGCGACGGCGTTGACCCGGATCCCGTGGACGCCAAAATCGCGAGCGAGCGAGCGCGTGAGGCCCAACACGGCGGACTTGGAGGCCGTATAGGCCGCCATCCCGCCCTGGCCGATGATCCAGGAGGTCGAGCCGAGGTTGATGATCGAGCCTCCGCCCGAGGCTTTCATGTCGGGAATCACCGTCTGCGCGCAGAAGAACTGATGCTTGAGGTTCACTGCGATGCGGCTGTCCCAGATCGCTTCCGTCACTTCCTCGGTCGCGTGACGCTCATCGTGCGCGGCGTTGTTGACCAGCACCTGGATGGGTCCCAGGAGCTTGCGAATGGCCGCGACCGAGCGCTGCAGTGCCGGGATGTCGGTGAGGTCGCAGGGCTCGAAGTGCACCGGCGTGCCGGCCGTCTCGAGCTCGCGCGCCAGCGCGCGCGAGAGCTCCACCGCGATGTCGATGAAGGCGACCTTCGCCTGCTGCGCCGCAAAGTGCCGCACGATCGACTCGCCGATCCCCGAGCCGCCGCCGGTGACCAGCACCACCTTCCCTTTCAAATCGGGGTAGATCACCATGTTGGAATCATAGCAATTTCCTGCGGCCGCAGGCCCGGCACCGGCGAGTCGAAGCTGAACAGATCGCCCGCCAGAGGCTGAGTCGCACGCTGCTCGGGGGTGAGGCCCTTCCCTGCGGTGGTGAGGTAAGCGGTGCGCAGGTCCGCGCCTCCAAAGGCGATCTTCGTGGCGTTGGCGCACGGCAGTCGCACGCTCGCAAGCAGCTCCCCGGAAGGCGAGTACCGCCGTACTCCCCAGCCGCCCCAGAGCGCGATCCACACGCCGCCTTCCTGATCCACCGTCGTGCCGTCGGGATGTCCCGCGCCCGCCTCGATGCGCACGAACACGCGCTTGCGCGCCAGGGTGTGCGGCTGCGGCCGATCGAAGGCATAGACCGTCCGCTCGCAGGTGTCGGTGTGGTAGAACACACGGCCGTCGGGACTGAAGGCCGGGCCGTTGGTGATGACATAGCCTTCATCGAGCGCCACGCACCGGCCTTGCGCATCCAGCCGATAGAGCGCACCGCTCGGCTCGCTCTCCGGATCGTGCATCGAGCCGAACCACAGCTCCCCTTCCGGGCTCACGCAGCCGTCATTGAGACGGTTGGCCGGCCGCTCGGGCTCGACCTGCGAAAGGTGCGTGAACTCGCCCGTCCGGGGATCGAAGCGGTGGAGCCCCGTCTTCAGTCCCACGACGAAGCCCCCGCCGCGCAGCGGCGCGAGAAAGCCCGGCTGCTCGGGCGCCGGCCAGAATCGATGCTCGCGCCTCGCCGGATCGAAGCGGTGTACGCGCCGCCCCTTGATATCGACGAACCAGAGGGCGGACTCGCGCTCGACCCACACCGGGCCTTCGCCGAGCTCGGCGCCCACCTTGCAGACATGCGTGACTTTCACGATCACGGCCTATGTGGATGGCGCCTCGCTTCCAGCGGCCATGGTTTCCTCGGAAACGGTCAGCAGCACACGAGCCTCGAGGCTCTCCCCGGGCGCGAGAAGCTTCAGGCCCGTGGTCGCCGGCGGCTCCGGACGGTTGACCGCATCGGGCATGTGACTCACCGGCTCGACGCAGAAGAAATCCTTGTCCGGGGGACTGTAGATGTGCAGCCAGCGGAGCGCGCGATTCGCCGCGAGCGCAAGGCGCAGCCGCTCCTCGGGCAGCAGGATCCGCGCCGACCCGGACCAGCCCGTGTGGCAGTGATCAATGAGCTCGGGGCGGGCGAGATCCTCGCCGCGGCTCCACTGCCCGAAGCGCGTCCCGGGAGCGAGCTGCACCGGCAGAAATTCCTCATCGGTGAGCCAGACGCCCTCGACATGCGCCTCGAGCCGGGCTCCCGCTCCCTTGTGAAAATAGGGATGCCAGCCGAGGCCGGCAGGCATGGGGGTCGAGTCGCCGTTCTCGACCGAAAGTGCCAGCTCGAGGCCATCGGGGCGCAGTCTCAGCGTTTGGCTGGCCGCGTAGCGCCAGGGCCAGCTGTCGGCCGGATGCTCGAACGAGAGCCTCACACACTCGCGCTCCGCCGACTCGATGCGCCAGGGCTTGCGCCACGCATGGCCATGGAGCGGATGCGCCTGACCCGGCGCATTGCGCTCGATCCTGACTTCGCGCGCGCCCACGCGAAAACTGCCGCCCGCGATCCGATTGGCGAAAGGCACGAGAGCGAACGCCGCCGTCTCGAAAGGATCGTTGGCGCCTGCGGGCGTCGGCCGCAGCACGTCCCGGCCCCGATACCGGAGCGTCGCGACCGCCGCTGCGAGCTCGGGTAGGAGCTCGAGCCTCAGGTCCCCGTTCGAGAGTGAGATCACCGGCTGGAAGCGCTCCGAGCCCTCAGCGCTGCGCGGCGTTCGGCGCGACGACGGCGGCGTTCGGCCGATGCCAGAGCTCCTGGATGGACTCGAGCGTACGGCCCTTGGTCTCCGGCAGGAAGCGGATGACGAAGAGCGCCGCAAGGAACGAGCAGACGCCATAGACCCAATACGCGAACCCGTGATTGAAATGCGCGTTCAGATAGCTGCTGCCGTCCATCACCGGGAAGGTGAGCGTCACGATGAAGTTCATGATCCATTGCGCGGCGACCGCGATCGACATCGCCTTGCCGCGGATCGCGTTGGGATAGATCTCCGACAGCATGATCCACACCACCGGTCCCCAGGAGAAGGAGAAGCCCATGATGTAGACGATGACGGCTCCGATGGCGATGTACGAGGAGCCGGTGGTCGCCGCAGCGCCCACGTGCTCGACGGTGGCGCTCGCCAGGTGTTGGTCGAAGAGGAATCCGAGGACGATCATCGCCACGGACATGGTGAACGCGCCGACGACGAGGAGCGGCTTACGGCCGACCCTGTCCACCGTGAAGGTCGCAACCAGCGTGAACACCGTCATGGTGATACCGACCACGGTGGCCGACTCCCAGAAGGCCTGGTTGGTCGGGGCGCCCATGTTCTCGAACATGTGGGGCGCGAAATACACCACTGCGTTGATGCCGACCACCTGCTGAAAGATCGACAGCATGACACCGACGATGAGGACGAGCGCGCCGAAGCTGAGGAGCGGCCGGGTGTGCTCGACGAGCGTCGCCTTGATCTCCTGCAGGGTCGATTGCGCCGCGCCCTCGCCCACCAGGCGCTTCAGGAGCGAAGCGGCCTCCTGGTCACGATCCTTCAGCACCAGAAAACGCGGCGTCTCGGGCACGATGAGCATGAAGATGATGAGGAGCAGGGCGGGAATCGCGGCCGAGGCCAACATGTGACGCCACGCCGTCGTCATGAGATAGGCGCGATCATGACCGGTCTGCAGCACCCAGTTGACGAAGTAGACGAGATTGATGCCGACCACGATCGCGATCTGCTGGAAGGAGACCAGCATGCCGCGCCGGTGGGGCGGCGCCACCTCGGCGATGTACATGGGTGCGAGCATCGAGGCCATGCCGATCGCCATGCCGCCGAGCACGCGGTAGAAAAGGAAGGGACCCAACGCCTTGGAGCCGACGGCGCCGAAGATGCTCCAGAAGAACTCGGGGTAGCCGGCACCGAGCGAGGACACGAAGAAGAGCACTCCGGCGATGAGGAGTCCCGCCTTGCGGCCGAGCCGGGTCGAGATCGGACCGGCGAGGGCGGCGCCCAGCGCGCACCCCAAGAGCGCGATCGAGATGGCGAATCCCGAGAGGAAATCCGCGGAGTTTTCCGAAAGATGCAGCGGCGTGACGAAATTATGCGTGATCGCGTCGGTGACACCCGAGATGACCGCCGAGTCGTAGCCGAACAGCAGCCCCCCCAGAGTCGCCGCGACGGTGAGCGCCGCCACCAGCCCCGGATTGCCCTTATTCATTCGCGTACCCCAATGCCTTGTATTGGCCAAAGTCGGCTGCACCGCTTCGGGCGGCCAGCCCTTTTACCGTAAAAGCCCTCGCCGCGCGAGGTTATGCATGAGCGCGCCAACGCCGTAGACCCAAGGCGGCGCGTGCTCACAGTGCGTCACACGGTTGGCGAGCGTCCCGAGCCGCTCGCTCGAGATCCTCACCAGATCGCCACGCCGATGAGTGAAGCCGAGCCCCGGCGTGTCGCGATCGGCGACCGGGGCGAACATCGTGCCGAGAAAGAGCGCGAAGCCGTCCGGATACTGGTGGTGCCGCCCGATCGTCTGGGCGATGAGCTCGAGCGGATCGCGGCCCATGAGACGCATGGAGCTCGCACCTTTAAGCACGTAGCCCTCCTCGCCCCGCACCTCGAGCGTCACTTCCGCCGAGCGGACGTGATCCAGGGTGAAGCCGGCATCGAAGAGACGGATGAACGGGCCGAGGGCGCAGGAGGCGTTGTTGTCCTTCGCCTGACCGAGAAGCAATGCGCTGCGACCCTCGAAATCGCGCAAATTGACGTCGTTGCCGAGGGTGGCGCCGACCGCGCGACCGTGCGGATCACACACCAGCACGATCTCGGGCTCGGGGTTGTTCCACCGGGAATCGGAGCGCACGCCGATCCACTCCCCCCAGCCGACCGAGGACAGCACTGGCGCCTTGGTGAAGATCTCGGCATCGGGCCCGATGGCGACCTCGAGGTACTGCGACCACAGTCCCGCGGCGAGCAACGCTTCCTTCAAGCGCGCGGCCTCGGGTGATCCCGGGCGCACGGCGCTGATCCGCATGCCGATGCGCTCCTCCAGTGCCGCACGAACCGTCTGCGCCGCTGCGATCTCACCCCGGGCGCGCTCCTCGATGACTCGCTCGAGAGCGGATGCGGCGAAAGTCACTCCGCAGGCCTTGAGGCACTGAAGATCGAGCGGCGATAGGAGACGGGGCAATGTCGGCTCACCGCCCTGCCGCCAGGCGCTCTCGAGCGCCATGGCTTCGAGCTCGCCCAGCTCCCTGCCGGGCAGCGTCGCCTCGTCGCGCCAGCGGGCGGCGAACTCCGATGTCGTCGCGGCGAACGCCGCGACATCGAGCATCCGCCCGCCCCGGATGAGGACGGGAGTCGGTCCCTCCGGCGTGAGCAGGCGCCCGAGCAGCGTCGCCTGGCGCCAATCTCGCGGCAGAGCCTCGATCAGGGCAACGCGACCATCGCTCACGGACGCGGCCCCGTCGAGCGCCCCGCGCAAGCCCGCGGCGCCGCCGCCGACTGGCGCGAGATGAGCGCGTGCGGCATGAGCCGGTGCAGGCGGTAACCCGGCTCGCTCGCGCTTCGTCTGACTCTTCGGATCGCCGCGATCAGCAGCTCGATGGCCTCCGCGGCCATGCGCGCGATCGGCTGTTGGATGGTGGTGAGCTGCGGCCAGATCGTCGAGGCGATGAGCGTGTCGTCGAATCCCACCACCGTAAGATCGCGCGGCACATCGAGCCCGCGGCGGTGCGCCTCGGCGATGACCGCCGCCGCCATGTCGTCGTTGCTCGCGAAGATCGCGGTCGGCGGCGGTTCGGCGGCGAGGAGCTTGCGGGCCGCATCGAGCCCGGAGCGGAAGCTGAAAAACCCCTGCTCCACGAGCGCTGGCGGCCGCTCGCCGTGCTTCGCGAGGTTGGCTTCCTCGATCGCCGCCGTGAACCCGAGCCAGCGCTCCTCGCTCGCGCTCTGGTTGGGATGACCTTTGATGAACGCGAGGCGTTCGTGGCCGAGGCTGATCAGGTACCGGGTCATCTCGAGCGCCGCGGAGTAATCATCGATGCGCACGCACATGGCGTCGGCGGCCGGGCGCCCGGCGGCAACCGTCACCACCGGCAGGTGCGCCGCCTTGAGCTCGGCGCGCACCACCGGCGACTCGCAAAGCGGCGGCGGCAACACGACACCCACGACTGCGCCCGCGAGGAGCCGGCGCACCGCTCTTCGCGAGGCCACCGGCGTCAGCTCGCATTTCTCGAGGACGAGCTGCACGCCCTGGCGGGTCGCCGCATCGAGCGCGCCGACCAGGAACTCGCTCAGGTAGGCCGAGCTCGGGTTGCCGTAGAGGAGCCCGAGACGCTCGGCCCGCTCGCTCGCGAGACTGCGGGCGGCGAGGTTCGGCGAATAACCCAACTCCCGGACCACGCGCAGCACGGCTTCACGCGTGGTGTTGCTGACGTACTCGCTGCCGTTGACGACGCGCGAGACCGTCATCGGCGAGACGCCGGCGCGGCGGGCGACATCCTTGATCGTGACGCCGCCCCGAAGCCGCCGCCGGGACCTGCGCGCGGGCTTGCTCACTGGATGCCGAACGCCCGGTAAGAGTGCGGCGGCAGCTGCACCACGAAGCTCGTCTCATGCGCTTCACCCGGCGCCGGACCCGGGACCGCCTCGGGTGCCGGCAGCACACTGCGCCCTGAGGCGAGATCGACCAGCCTCGAGGCGCCCGCCTTGACGAAGATGCGCACCGTCGCCGGGTCCGCGCGGTACGACTCCACGATGAAGGTGTGGTTGTCGTAGGCGAACAGACTCACGAGCGCGGGCGCATCGATACGCAGCGCAAAGCGCGCGAGCAGATAGCCTCTGAGCTCATCGAGCACCGGCTGCGGCAACTGATAGAGATCTCCCATGTTGGCTGGCAGGTCGAGAACGTAGAGCTCGCCGCGCGCGTACCGGGTCTCGAGCAGGATGGGCACGGCATTCGCCGAGGCCTCCCCGCGGATCAACGGCCAGCTGTCGTTCGTATAGAAGTGAATCTGCGGGAAGATCACCGGCCGGTTCCTGCGGCCGGACACATCGAGCTCACCCCCTCCATGGGCGCCGAAGGTGCCGAAATAGTGACGCGCCAGAATGGGCAAGCCGCTGTAGGTGATCTCGGCCACGTTCTCGATCCCTTTGCGCTCGAGCGCATGCAGCAGCCCCGAGGTGATGATGACCTGGCCACCCGCCTCGAGATTGCTCTCGATCTCCTGCACGAGGTTGGGATCGAATGCGGCCTCCTCGGTGAGCAGGACGATGGGTGCGCCCTTGGGGAAGTGCGGCGTGAGATCGATCGGGATACCGATGTTGCCGAGATAGTTCTGCAGGAAGTCCTCCTCCGAGGAGGACTGGAAGGGCTTGTAGCTCTCGATGCCGACCGGCGCGCCCAGCTTGCCGAGAAAGGCATCGACCTGGGTGAGGGAGTAGCCCGCAACGCTCGCCCAGCCGGGCACCGCCTCGCTCCCCGCGGGGGCGTGGAAGGAGTCCTCCATGGCGCTCCAGTCGAAGCTCGTGGGGTCGGCGGCCCAGGGCCGATCGCCGGCGATGGCCGGCGCGGAAGAGGCGAGCTGCGTCCAGCTGAAGAGCGTGATCTCCGGCGCCTTGGCGAACATCGTGTCCCAGAGCTGCTCGGCGTAGCGATCGGCGTAACGCGTCTCGAAGGTGTCGACCCAGCCGCCGAGGTCACCGCCGTTCGGGCGGATGTTGCTGTAGTAGCGGAAGACGAGATAGCTCTCGTACTGCTGCAGCAGCTGATAGGTATCGACCGGATCGCGCGTCTCCGTGCCGGTGTAGATGTAGTCGAACATCTGCGCCTCGCGGTCGAGATCGAACCCGAGCCCCTGGAAATGCTCATACCAGTTCGGGTACTTGATGATCATCTTCACGTGAGGGTTGGCGTTGCGGGCCGTTCCGAGAATGACGTGCCGCGCCACCCAGCGCATCTTGTCGAGCCGGTACTGCGTCCAGGAGCGCGAGCCCTTGGCGCGGATGTCGGCCGCGGTGCGCGTGTTGTAGAAAGTGAAGTCATCGAGAATGACGGTATCGAAGTGGCTCGCGGCGATGCGCACCGCGCGCTCGGCGGTGGCGACGTCCTTGGGGTTCTCGTAGTCGAAGGTGCGGAACTGACCAGCGACTTGCGGCGCCGTGAGCGTGATGCCGCCGTCGACCGTGATGCCGTGCGCCCTGAAGAAGCGCGCGATCCGAGCGAGCGAGGCCGGGTCGGCGAATACCCCGCTGCGATAGTCCTCGAGATACACCTTGTTGAAATGAACCTGGCTCCAGATGCGCTCGAACTGCTGCTGCAGGACTTTGGGGTCGGCGAGCTCGCGGGTGGATGCCACCGGGATGTAGAGGGCGACGCCGAAGTTCTGATAGGGACGTTGCGGTGCCGGCGCGGCCGGGGCCGCGTTGACGGCGAGCGCCAAAGACGCGGCGGCAAGGGCGCGCACGACCCATCCTGATGAGCTCCTCATGATGCCCTCCCCGCGCGCGCGGCGCAGGAGCCACAGTGAATCTCGAGCGGCGCGCCCGAGTACTCGATGCGGGTATCGGCCGGGGCCGTGAAATCATCTCCCGGATGCGCCTGGGGCGTCATCCAGCGGATGCGGAAGGTTCGCTCGTGTTGCATGCCTTCAAACTCCCCGGACCTCGTTCCGATGGTCAGCGTGCCGGTCGTCCGGTCGTAGGAGAAGGGAATGGTGGTGTATTGGCCGTGCTCGTAGCCGAGCGTCGTCCCGTCATCCTCATAGAGGGTGAAGCGGCCGGTCGCGCCCGTGTACACGAGAAGCGTCAGCGGCGAGTCGGGATTCTCGCCGGTGTACTCGATCGCGGGTCCGACCGGGATGATGGAGCCTGCGCGCACGAATAGCGGCATGCGCGCCAGCGGCGCTGCGGCCTCGATGCGCTCGCCGCCCTCGAAGGTGCGGTTGGTGTAGAAGTCGTACCAGAGAGCCCCCGCGGGTAGGTAGACCTGACGCTCACGGGCGCGGTATTGGTACACCGGGCTCACGAGGAACGCCGGTCCGAACATGTACTCATCGGCGATATCGCGCGCGCGCGCATCGTTCGCGAAGTCCATGGCGAGCGCCCGCATGATGGTCGAGTCATCGAGCCACGTGTCGCCCGCCAGGGTGTAGATGTAGGGCATCAGCCGATAGCGCAACCTGTCGTAGTAGATGAGCGTGTCGTACACGGCCGAGCCCGGGGGCGCGAGGTGGTAGATCTCCCGGTGCGGCGCCTGGCCGTGCGAGCGAAAGACCGGGCAGAAGGCGCCGAACTCGAACCACCGCGTGTTGAGCTCGCGCCATTCCTCGAGGTTCTGCTCATCCGGATGCAGATAGCGCGCCTCCGGCTGATAGCCGCCGATGTCCATGGTCCAGTTGGGCAGCCCGGAGAGCGAGAATCCGATACCGGCCGCGATCTGGCTCTTGAGATCCGACCAGCGCGGCGCGATGTCCCCGCTCCACACCGCTGCGCCATAGCGCTGCAGTCCCGCGAAGCCCGAGCGCGAGAGGATGAAGACCCGGGTATCGGGACGCGCGGCGAGATTGCCGTCATACACCCCGCGCACGTGCTCGAGCGCGTAGGCATTGAAGAGCGCCGCGCCGGGACCGAGCGGGGTCGGTGACATCAACGCCTCCCGCTCCTTCAGGCTGGTGTTGGAAATCATGTCCGGCTCGTCGGCATCGAGCCACCAGGCATCGACTCCCAAGCTCGCGAGCCGGGCATCGATCTGATGCCAGTAGAGCCGGCGCGCGCGCGCCGAGAAAGGATCGTAGAACCCGAAGGCATAGCCCGGTCCCACCCAGTCCTTGATACCGAGCTTGACGCTCAGCGGGAAGATGTCGCCGCGGGCCGCCAGCTCCTTGTAGTTGTCCGTCGTGGGATAAAACTTGGGCCACACGGAGATCATGAAGTGCGCATGCAGCGCATGCACTCGGGCGATCATCCCGCGCGGGTCGGGATAGCGGGACGGGTCGAACTCGTCCGACCCCCAGGCATCGTCCTTCCAGTAGCGCCAGTCCTGCACGATGTTATCGAGCGGAATGCCGAGCCGGCGGTACCTCTCCACGACCCCGAGAAGCTGCCGCTGTGTCTGGTAGTGATCGCGGCTCTGCCAGAACCCGTACGCCCAGCGCGGCAGCAGCACCGCCCTGCCCGTCACATAGCGATAGCCGGCGATCACCTGCTCGAGGCTGGTGCCGCGGATGAAGTAGTAATCGATCGCGTGGCCGGCCGCGGACGACAGCGACAGCCGCTCCCGCGCCATCTCGGGACGCGGCGGACGGTGCAGCAGGGCGAGATAGCCCCCTTCGCGATCCCACTCGATGCGCAGCGGCAGCGGCTTTCCGGGCGACATCCGCACGCTGAAGTCGCGGAACCAGGGATTCCAGTTCTGGCGCCAGGCATCGAGACGCAAGCGTCCGCCGAGCCAGAGCTTCTGGTAATCGCTCCCGTAGAGCGAGAAGGTATGCAGGCCCGCGGTTCGCGCCTCGATGGCGCCGGTCCAGATGACCTTTACCTGAGGGAGGTTGACGAGCGAGTGCGGGAAGGACGCCGGGAAATTCCCCTTCGCGTCGAGGTACTGATCATCGATGTTGCGCTCCGTGCGCTCGAGCACCAACTTGTCATCCACGTAGTAGCGCGCGGTGAGCCCTCCTCGCTCGCCGTGCGCGTCATACAGCGTGAGGCTCTGCGAGAGCTGCTGCCAGGGCCGCGGATTACCGAAGCGCGTGACCGAGTCGTTATCCCACAGGATGCCGTAATCGCGGCTCGAGACCACGAACGGCACGGCGACGTCCATGTTGTGCTGCGCGAGCGTAAGGTCGCGCCCGTGGTAATCGATGATGCCCGTCTGGTGCTGCCCGAGCCCGTAAAGCGACTCGCCCGCTCTGGTGCTGAACTGCTGGCGGATGGCATAGTCGTGCGTCGCGTCGATCGTGACCGGTCGGAAGGTGCGGCCGTCCGCCACCTCACCGGTGAGAGGCGCGCCATCGGCATCCTCGAAGATCACCTGGCCGTTCATCAGCCGAACGAGCGCAGAGAGGTGTCCCGTCGAAAGAGTCACCGTACCCGGCGCTCTGCGCACGGTGAACGCGACCTGCGCGCTTCCCGTCCGCACCGCCATGAGGCTCGGTGGCAGCGTGAGGTCATCGCCCGGGAATGCGGTTACATGAATGATGGTCGGCGAGACGACCTGCAGCCGCACTCTCTTCGCCGGACCCGCCGCGGGCCTCACCAGGATCCCATCGGGGATCCGGTAGACAGCGCTGTCTTCGCGGCTCCCGACAACAGCCTGCGCGAGGGGCGCGGCATCCGCTCGCGCCGGCCGGCTACCGCCGAGCGCGGCGACCAGCGCGAGGACGCCGAGAGCGAGCGGGTACGCCGCGCAGCTTCGATTCATGGCACTTGATGGTAACGCTCCCAGATGGGATGTGCCAGTACACCGGGCCAGTACATCGGGCCAGGGCGGCGGGAGTTCCGCCTCCGCTCCGGAGGCGAGGGTCGCGGAACCCCGGAACGGAGACGGACGCTGAGACGCTGCTGATGTCGCGCTGGCCGTATGATGGCATCCCGCGAGTGCGGGTATCGCTTTTCGGGCAGCAACGGCGGTAACGCTATCATATATCACATGTCGAAGCCCACGCCACCGGTCGAGGGCCGCCGGAAAAGTTGGCGTCCGCTCGGGCCCCTGACCTTTACGGCCTTGGCGCTGATGGCGATGAGCGGCGTGCGCGTGGCGTGCTTCGCTCGCGCGGATACCGTGCCCGACGTTACCGCCGCCGCTACGGCGGCGAATGACGGCTATCGCCTGTGGTTGCGTTACGTGCCCGTGCGGGGCGAGTGGCTCACGCGCTACCGCCGCTACGCGAGCGAGCTCGTCGGCGCCAGCGCCGACAGGCCCGCCAGCGCCGCCAGGCCCGCGACCCCTGCAGCCGCCGCGCTCTCCCCGACGTTGCGCGCCGCGCAGGCGGAGCTGCTTCGGGGCCTCGCGGGCCTGTTGGGTGCGACACCACCGCTCGCGGGCGATGTGACCCGGGATGGCGCGATCGTCTTCGGCACGCCGGCCTCCTCCGCCCTCGTGAGGAGCCTGCCGCTCGCTCTGGCGCGCGTGGGAGATGAAGGCTACCTCATCCGCACCCTGTCCCTTGGAGGCCATCGAGCCACGGTCATCGCCGGCAATACCGATATCGGCGTGCTCTACGGTGCGTTCCGCTTCCTGCGGCTCATGCAAACCCGCGCGCCCATCGAGCATCTCGACATCGCCTCGAGCCCGAAGATCTCCCGCCGCGTGCTCGATCACTGGGATAACCTCGATGGCACGGTGGAGCGTGGCTACGCGGGCGATTCGCTCTGGAAATGGGACAGCCTGCCGGAGCACCGTTCCGCGCGTTATACCGACTATGCGCGGGCCTGCGCCTCGATCGGCATCAATGGCGCGGTGCTCAACAACGTCAACGCGAACCCCTTCATCCTGACACCCCTCTACCTGCGCAAGGTCGCGGCACTCGCAGGTGTGTTCCGCCCCTACGGCATCCGGGTGTACCTCTCGGTCCCCTTCAGCGCGCCCATGACCCTCGGGAAGCTCTCATCCGCCGACCCCCTGGATCCCAAGGTGCGGACCTGGTGGGCCGGCAAGGTCAGCGAGGTCTACCGCGACATCCCGGACTTCGGCGGCTTTCTGATGAAAGCCAACTCCGAGGGACAACCGGGACCTGAGGACTACGGACGCACGCAGGCACAGGGCGCCGACATGCTGGCGCACGCGCTCGCCCCGCATGGCGGCATCCTCATGTGGCGCGCGTTCGTCTACTCGACAGGCGCTCATGCCGAGGATCGCGCCCGCCAGGCCTACGACACCTTCAAACCGCTCGACGGCAGGTTCGCGGACAACGTACTGGTGCAGGTGAAGAACGGACCCATCGACTTCCAGCCGCGCGAGCCTTTTCATCCGCTCTTCGGGGCGATGCCGCACACGAACCTGATGCTCGAGCTCGAGGTGACCAAGGAGTATCTCGGCCAGCAGACGAGTTTCGTCTATCTCGGTCCGCTTTTCGAGGAAGCGCTGCGCGCTGACACCTGGACGCAGGGCACAGGCTCGACGGTTGCGCGGGTGATCGACGGGTCCTTGTACCGGGAGCGGCTGACGGCGATCGCGGGCGTGGCCAACATCGGCTCCGACCGCAACTGGTGCGGCTCGATCTTCAATCAAGCCAACTGGTATGTCTTCGGCCGCATGGCCTGGAACCCCGATCTCTCGGCGCGCGCAATCGCCGAGGAATGGGTCAAGATGACATTCTCGAGCGACCCGCGCTTCGTCCAACCGGTGGTGCGGTTGATGATGGGATCGCGCGAGGCCGCCGTCGATTACATGACACCGCTTGGACTTGCGAGCCAGATGGCCGCCGGCACTCATTTCGGGCCCGGGCCCTGGGTGGCGCCCGGCAAGGGCATGCCGCCCGACTGGAGCAGCACCTACTACAGCCGCGCCGATGCCTCCGGGATCGGTTTCGATCGCACGGCCACCGGCAGCGATGCGGTGGCGCAATACTCACCGCACGTCGCCGCACGGTTCAGCCATCTCGCGACCTGTCCCGAGGATCTGCTGCTCTGGTTCCATCACCTCTCCTGGGACTACCGCCTGCGCTCGGGGCACACGCTGTGGCAATCGCTGGTACTGCACTACGACCGGGGTGTGGAGTGGGTGCAGCAGGCGCGTGGCACCTGGCGGGGACTATCGCGGTACGTCGATCCTGATCGTTATCGTCTGACAGCCGATTTTCTCGCGATCCAACAGCAGGACGCCGAGTGGTGGCGTGATGCCAGTATCGCCTACCTCCAGTCGATCTCGCATCGTCCGTTGCCTCCCGGGGTCGCGCCGCCGCCCGCTACGCTCGCGCACTACGAGGCGTTCTGCATCCCGTATGTCGAAGGCTCGCCGGGTGCGGGTCCCGCCTGCCCACCCGCCGATGTGACGGTACCGAGATGAGCCGCGCGCCGCGCATCGGCAGATCACCAATCCCACATCGAGCCGTCCTCGAGCCGCGCGATCGGCAGTTGCTTGGGGCTATAGGGAAAGCGCTTCGCGAGCTTCTCCTCGAGGCCGACGCCGTGTCCCGGACTCTCCCCGCAATGGAGCCGCCCGTCCTTGAAGGTATAGTCGTGCGGAAAAACCTCATCCGTCTCGTCGGAATGGCGCATGTACTCCTGGATGCCGAAATTGGGCACCCAGGTGTCGAAATGCAGCGCCGCCCCCAGGGTGACGGGAGAGAGGTCCGTGGCGCCGTGAAAGCCGGTGCGGACCTGGTGCATCGCAGCGAAATCCGCGATCCTGCGCACGTGCGTTATCCCGCCCGCATGCACGATGGTCGCGCGGATAAAGTCGATGAGCCGTCCCTCGATGAGGCGCTTGCAGTCCCAGATGGAGTTGAATACCTCGCCGACCGCGAGCGGTGTGACCGAGTGGCGGCGAATCAGCTCGAAGCCGTCGGGATTGTCCGCCGGGGTCGCATCCTCCAGCCAGAAGAGCCGGTGCGGCTCGAGGTCGCGCGCAAGCCGCGCCGCCTCCACCGGCGTCAAGCGGTGATGCACGTCGTGCAGCAGCTCGAGCGCGCGGCCGTGATCGGCGCGCAAGCGCTCGAAGAGCTTCGGCACGATCTCGAGATAGGACGGCGTCGACCACTCCGTCTCGAGCGGCAACTCGCTCTCGGCGGGCTCATACGCGTTCTTGAGGCGCGAGACACCGTAGGGTTTCTTCAGTCCCGGCACGCCGCACTGCGCGCGCACCGCGCCATATCCGAGCGAGACGTATCGCGCCACTTCCGCGCTCGCCTCCTCGAGGTCGCGGCCGCTCGCATGTCCATACACCAGCACGCCCTCACGCGAGCGGCCACCGAGCAGCCGATAGAGCGGCAGCCCCGCCATCTTGCCGAGAATGTCCCAGAGTGCCACGTCCACCGCGGCGATGGCCGTCATGGTGACCGGGCCCCGCCGCCAGTAAGCGCCGCGATAAAGGAATTGCCAGGTATCCTCGATGCGTCCGGCGTCGCGCCCGATGAGGTTGGGAATGACGTGATGCTCGAGGTAGGCCGCGACCGCAAGCTCGCGCCCGTTGAGCGTCGCATCGCCGATGCCGAACACACCCGAGCGCGTCTCGATCCTCAGCGTCACGAAATTGCGCCCCGGACAGGTGACGATGACGCCCGCGGCGACGATCTGCCGCTCGCGCGGGGAGCCGCTGGCCGAAGCACCGGCGCCCGCGGATGCGGATCTCGGAGACGACGATCGAGTGTTTGCCATGCACAATGACTCCACAGGGGACACCACCGGCGCGCTGCATCCGGACCGCCTCTTCCCGGCGGACCCCGGCACCCGTGCCATCGCGCGCAGACTCTACAACACCGTTCGCGCCCTGCCCATCGTAAGTCCCCACGGGCATACCGACCCGCGCTGGTTCGCGGACAACGCGCCGTTCGCCGATCCGGTATCGCTGCTGCTGACGCCGGACCACTACATCACGCGCATGCTCTACAGCCAGGGCGTCAGTCTCGAGGAACTGGGGGTCAGGCCGCTCGGACGCTCAGGCGGTTCGGCGCCTGCGCGCGACTCGCCCGGCGCACCGCTTGACCCGCGCGCCATCTGGCGCATCCTCGCCCGACACTATTATCTCTTCCGCGGCACGCCGACACGGCTTTGGCTCGATTGGGTGCTGAGCGCCGTCTTCGAGACCGCGGCGCCGCTTACGCCCGGCAACGCCGATCGCAGCTACGACCGCATCGCCGAGTGCCTCGCGCACGAGGCTTTCCGTCCGCGCGCGCTCTTCGAGCGTTTCGGTATCGAGGTGCTCGCCACGACCGAATCGCCGCTCGATGACCTCAGTTCCCATGCCGCGATCCGGGCGAGCGGCTGGAAGGGCCGCGTGATCAGCGCCTATCGGCCGGATGCCGTCGTCGATCCCGAGGCACCTGATTTCGCCGCAAATCTCGTCCGTCTCGGCGAGCTGACCGACGAGGATACGACTTCCTGGCGCGGTTACCTCACCGCCCATCGCAAGCGCCGCGCCTTCTTCGCGCAGATGGGCGCGACCTCGAGCGACCACGGCCATCCCACCGCCAGAACGGCGGCGCTCGGCGAGCGCGAAGCCCAGTCGCTGTTCGAGCGCATCGTGCGCGCCACACCGCACGGCGCCGTGGAGGCGGTCGATGCGGAGACCTTCCGCGCGCAGATGCTCACCGAGATGGCGCGCATGAGCCTCGACGATGGCCTCGTCCTGCAGATCCATCCCGGCTCCTGGCGCAATCACAACACGTCTCTCTACCGGCGCTTCGGCCCCAACATGGGCGCCGACATCCCGATGTCGACCGACTACGTGAAGGCGCTGCATCCGCTCCTCGAGCGCTTCGGCAACGAGCGCTCCCTCACCGTCATCGTCTTTACGCTCGATGAATCAAGCTACAGCCGCGAGCTCGCGCCGCTCGCCGGCCACTACCCGGCGCTCAAGCTCGGTCCCGCGTGGTGGTTTAACGACAGCCCGGAAGGCCTGATGCGCTTTCGCGAGCAGACCACCGAGACCGCCGGCTTCTACAACACCGTCGGCTTCAACGATGACACCCGCGCCTTCCTCTCGATTCCCGCCCGGCACGAGGTCGCGAGGCGGATCGACTGCGCGTTCCTCGCGCGCCTCGTCGCCCAGCATCGGCTAGCGGAGGATGAGGCCGCGGAAGTCGCGCGCGACCTGGCCTACAATCTGCCGAAGCGGGCTTACAAGCTCTGAGTCATCGAGAAGCGAGCATGGCGTACGTGATCAAATCAGAGGTGCGTAATCCGCGGTCGAGGACCTTGGCGTTTGCCGGGCAAAAGACGATGTACGGCGGTAAGCACATCACCCCGGGTGACACCGTGTTCATCTTCGCCAGCGAAAACGAGGGCGGATCCGGCCTTCTCGCGCGCGGCACCGTCTCGTCGGCGCAGCCGACCCCGCGAAGACGCGGCGTCGCCCGGCAAACACCCCGTGTGAGCATTGCGATCAAGCGCACCGCGCTCGCGAAACGGGCGCTCGGACGAAGCGATCTCAAGCCCTTCAAGGACTGGAAGGACGGGCGGGCCGAGACCGAGCTCAATTTCAAGTTCTATCGACAAGCGACCAACAAAATCGCCGGCATTTCCGCTTCAACGGCGGCGTTTCTCGAGCGGTTCTTTTAGGGAACCGTACCACCCTGCCTCGGCGCGCTCGCCTGGCATCGACCAGGCCGCCGGCGCGCGCGTGTCGCGCTCGAGGGAGAGCGGTCGCCCATTGTTCGCGGTCGCGGCCGGCCGGGATGTCTTTGACGTATATGCATCGATATGGCATATCGATGCATATGAGAACGACGCTGATCATCAAACGGATTGGCGAGCTGGCCTGCGGCAATCTCGCGCGGCGACCTACGTTGCTCGGTTTGCTGGCCGGCCTGCCGCAGGCGCCGATGGCGGGTCACGATGAGACACTCGCGTTCGTCGCGGCCCACCGTCTAATGGGGCGAGGTCTCGGCTGGATCGATGTGCACCTCCTCGCCTCAGCGAAATTGGCGAAGCTGCCCTTCTGGACCATGGACAAGCGGCTCGCCGCCGTTGCCACTGACGTGCAATTGCAAAATTGAGCATGTCCAATTCCATCGGGCCAAGCCGTCTGTTGTGGGCGACCGCGCTGGTTGCGCTCGGGATCACGGGCATCGTCAATGGCGAATTCGCCCTGGTGTGGCAGAACGTTCCGGCGCACATTCCTGCCCGCACGGTATTGGCTTACGTCTGCGCAGTGGCCGAAGTCCTGGCGGGTTTGGGATTGCTCTGGCGCGGCACGGTGCGGTGGGCGTGCCGATTTCTGTTGCCGTACATGCTCATCTGGCTCATCTGGCTCGAAGTCCCTCAGGTCTTTCAGGCCCCAAGCGACTCCGGGTCCTGGGGATCTGTCGGTGAGATCGCCATCATCACGGCCGGCGTGTGGCTCGTCGGCGATACCTATGCCGGGGTCGATTGGCTCGCAGTGCCTGGACCGCTCTGGAGAAAGGAATTGACGGAGTAAGCGGCGTTACTGATGCGTCCCCTGGAACTCGGGCGTCCCGGCCGAGCAGAAGGGCGATACGCCAGCCCTATACCCCTCCAGGCCCGAGGGCGCGAGGAGCGTGACCCCTTCAGAGCGTGTTTCCAGGCGTCGGGTTCAGGCTCGTCAATGTGATGCGAGCGGCGCAGGCGTGAGTCCCGGCACCAGCGCGTGGATCACGCCGAGCGCAATCAGATACATCGCACCCGCAATCGCGAACAGCAGCGCGTAGCTGCCGGTCGCCTGCAGGAGATAGCCGACACCGGTCGATACCAGGGCTCCCGAGACCGCGCCCGCGAAGCCGCCGAGCCCGACGACCGAAGCGACGGCGGCGCTCGGGTAGAGGTCCGAGGTGATGGTCAGAAGGTTCGCCGACCATCCCTGGTGCGCCGCGGCCGCGAGCCCGATGAGCGCCACCGCGCCCCAGAGCTCGTGCACGCGCGGGGCCATGACGATGGGCACCACCGCCAGCGCGCAGAGCAGCATGGTGGTTTTGCGGGCGGCATTGAGACTCCAGCCCCTTTGCAAGAGCCGCCCGGCGATCCAGCCGCCCGCGATGCTGCCGATATCCGCCATCACGTAGATCGCGACCAATGGCGGCCCGAGCTCGGTGAGATTCAACCCATAGCGATGGTGCAGGAACTTCGGCAACCAGAAGAGAAGAAACCACCATACTGGGTCGGTGAGGAACTTGCCGGCGGCGAATGCCCAGGTCTGGCGGTAGCGCAACAGGCTGAGCCACCGGATCCGCTTAAGTGGCGGAGTCGACTCCCCGCTTCCGGCGCGAATGTATTCGAGCTCTGATCGTGAGACCGCCGGATGGCGCTGCGGCGGCTGATAGTAGAGGAGCCAGGTGACGAGCCAGAGGGCGCTCAGCCCGCTCGTGATCAGAAATCCAGAGCGCAGACCCCAGAGCGATGCCGCAATGGGCACGGCGACCGCCGCGAGCACCGCGCCGATGTTGGAGCCGGCATTGAAAAGTCCGGTGGCGAACGCCCGCTCCTGCCGCGGAAACCACTCCGCGACGGTTTTTACCGCCGCCGGAAAATTTCCCGCCTCTCCCAGGCCCAGGGCAAACCGCGCCGCCGCGAACGCGAGCACGGTGCGAGCGAGCGCGTGGCTCGCCGCCGCGAGGCCCCATACCGCGATCGAGAGCGCATAGCCCATGCGCGTGCCCAACCGATCGATGACGGTGCCCGCGAACACGAGCCCGATGGCGTAGGCGAGCTGGAAAGCGGCAACGATGCGACTGTAGTCGACCTGTGTCCAGCCGAGCGCGTGGCCGAGGCTCGGCGCCAGGACGCCGAGCACCTGCCGATCGATGTAATTGAGCGTCGTCGCCCAGAAAAGCAGCGCGCAGATCCGCCATCTCACGCGCCCGACGCTACTTGCGAGCATGCCTCGCGCCTCGTGCACACTTCTCGTGGTACCGTTATCATATCGGAATCGGCACCACGGGCAGGGGGAAAGATCGTGTCGCGTTCTCACATCGTCGCTGTCGCGAGCCTCGCGGCTGTCGCGAGCCTCATGACCCTCGCGAGCCCGGCGGCATCGGCGGCATCGGCGGCATCGGCCGCCGGCAGCCCGATCTACCAGGATCCGAGTGCACCGGTCGCTGCGCGCGTCAATGACCTCATCGCGCGGATGACGCTCGAGGAGAAGCTCGCGCAGATCTCCTGCATCTGGCAGCGCAAGGGCGAGGTCGAGGATGCGACGGGCAACTTCGATCCCGCCAAGGCGAGCCGCGTCTTCCCGAACGGCATCGGGCAGGTCGCAAGACCGAGCGACCGCGTTCCACTCGAGACCAACGATCCGCTCACGCACGCTTTTCGCAACGTCCCGCAGACGGTGGAGTTCGTCAACGCCGTGCAACACTACTCGTTGGATGACACTCGCCTCGGGATCCCGACGCTCTTTCACGGGGAGGGCCTGCATGGCTACATGGCGCGGGACGCCACCAGCTTTCCGCAGGCGATCGCGTTGGCGAGCAGCTGGGACCCGGCCCTGATCACGCGCATCTACACGGTCGTGGCGCGCGAGGCGCGCGCACGGGGCGTGCAGCTGCTCCTCACTCCCGTCATCAACCTGGGACGCGACCCGCGTTGGGGACGCATCGAGGAGACGTTCGGCGAGGATCCCTACATCGCAAGCCGCATGGGTGTGGCCGAAGTGCGGGGTCTACAGGGCGATAGCCTGCCTCTCGCCCCCGGACGGGTGTTCGCGACGCTCAAGCACATGGCGGGCTATGGAGTGCCGGAGGCCGGCACCAACGTGGGTCCCGCCGAGATCACCCGCCGGACGCTGCGACAGATGTATCTGCCGGCCTTCCACGCCGCCATCCGCGAGGCGAACGCCCAGGTGGTGATGGCCTCGTACAACGAGATCGGCGGCATTCCCTCGCACGCCAACCACTGGATGCTCACCGACCTGCTGCGCAATGAGTGGGGATTCAAGGGCGTGGTGCTGAGTGATTACGAAGGCATCGAGCAGCTCATGTCGCTGCATCACGTCGCGGGCAATCTCACCGATGCGGCCGCCATGTCGTTGAACGCCGGCGTCGATGATGACCTGCCGGACGGGGAGGCCTTCGCTCATCTGCCGCAGGCGATGGCCGAGGGCAAAGTCACCCAGGCCGAGATCGACACCGCCGTGCGCCGGGTGCTCAGGCTCAAATTTCTGGCGGGCCTCTTCGAGCATCCCTACGCCGATGCGCGCTACGCGGAGAGAATCACCGACGATGCCGCGGCGCGCGCGCTCGCGGTGAAGGCGGCGCAGGAGAGCATCGTTCTTCTCAAGAACGACGGCACGTTGCCGCTCACGACGCGCCGCATCAAGACTCTTGCCGTGATCGGCCCCAACGCGGGGGTCGCGCGGCTCGGAGGCTACTCCGAGGTGCCCGCCCATTCCGTCAGCATCCTTCAGGGCATTCGCAACCTCGTGGGCCGCCAGGTGCGCGTGGTCTACGCGCGGGGCGTCAAGCTGGTCGAGCACGGCGATCAGTACACCGATCAGGTCGTACTCCCGATGCCGGCGGAGAACCGCCGCCTCATCCAACAGGCGGTACGCCTCGCCCGGTCAGCCGACGAGATCGTGCTCGCCATCGGCACCCGCGGCGCGCTCTGCCGCGAGGGCTGGGCCGACAATCACCTGGGCGATCGCGACAGCCTGAAGCTCATCGATGAGCAGCAGCAGCTCGCCGATGCGATGTTCGCCCTCGGCAAGCCCGTGGTGGTCGTGCTGATCAACGGCTGTCCGCTCGCGGTGGATGAGATCGCGAACAAGGCGAACGCCCTCATCGAGGGCTGGTACCTGGGTCAGGAAGGGGGCACCGCGATGGCCGATGTGCTCTTCGGGAAGACCGACCCCGGCGGCAAGCTCACCGTCACGATCCCGCGCTCGGTGGGATTCGTGCCCTACAACTACGATGAGAAACCGAGCGCTCATCGGGGCTATCAGTTCGCCGACAACTCACCCCTCTTCCCCTTCGGCTATGGGCTCTCGTACACGACCTTCGACGTCGGTGCACCGGTGCTGTCGGCGGCGAGCATTCCCTCGAACGGCGCGGTGACCGTCACGGTCAATGTTCGCAACACCGGCAAGTTGGCCGGCGATGAGGTCGTGCAGCTTTATCTGCACGAGCTCGTCACCTCGGTGACGGAGCCCGTGAAGGTGCTGCGGGGATTCAAGCGGGTGTCGCTCGCACCCGGCGCCTCGACCCGAGTGCAGTTCAAGCTCCGGTGGGGCGACTTCGCCCTCTGGGATGAGCACATGCACGAGGTCGTCGAGCCCGGCACGTTCCAGATCATGGCGGGTCCGAGCTCGGTCGACTTGAAAACCTCAACGCTCGAGGTCACTCGCTGAGCGCTCCGTCTGGGCGACGGCGACCGAACAGCCGCCCGCCGACTCTCATGCAATTGCGCGAGAGCCCCTAGCTTCGCGGCCGCCTCCGCGAGCACTCGGTCCAATCCGCCGCCGCGAGCCACGGAGCCGAACGGATACGTGACGGATTCCCTCCGCCCGCAACTCGGGCTCGAGCGCTCTCAATGTCCGCAGGACTTCGCTACGGTGCGCATGGCGTGACGGCACCATGAAAATGATCATATTACGTGATCGCAACGCGCCTCGCGTACGAGGCCACCACCACCCAAGCCGCCGCGGTCTCCGCGCTCGAGATGAGGAGATTCACCCAGTTCTGGTGATCGCCTGGCTTCGCCGCGATGGCGCTCACCCAGACGATGAGCGTGATCAGACTTTCCATGCTCGCTTCCAGGGTCGCGGCAAGTCGCGGCACGATGCCGAAGGCGATGGCGAGTCCCGCCGCGATATGCCCGGCGCCAGCCAGAATGGTGAACGGCACGTGAAAGGGCATCCAGCCCGGTATGAAATTCGCGGCGCCCTGCAGATAGAAGAAGTGCGAGAGGCCGATGGGCACGAGCGCAACGCCGAAGACGATGCGCGCGATGCGAAGAGAAGCACCGCCGAGTCCCGTGGCGGTGCAGTAAATGACCCATCCGCCGATGACGAGCGTCAGATCCTCGCCCACTCCGAGCCAATTTCCCTCCACCCCGGGATGCGCCAACACCTGCGGCATCCAAAGCGCAATGATCCAGAGCGCGACGAACGCGGTCAGCGTCAGCGCGGAAGCCTTCGTAGTCGATGAGAATAGAAGACCCGTGCCCGGAAGCAACATCAGCGCCGCGGAAATCAACGCGAGCGGCTCTCGCCACGGTAACCCCTGCGGTACCGGCTGCTGGAAAAGGACGAACTCATGCAGGGCTAGACTGATCGCCCCGATGAAGACGAAACACAGGGCAAAGAGTAGATGCCCGACACCGACTCTGCGCAAATACATGAACGCCCCGCCCCGCACGATCCCGATCAGAACGACATGGTAGGCCGGCCATTATCGAAAGTATTGGACCATTATCCGCGCGCCGTTGGAATCGCCTGATTTCCGGGTCTTTCAGCTCGGCCTTCCAGGGGGGCGAACGGCAGTCGGTGTCTCGGCGGCGTTAAGCGAACCAATTGTGAATCTTTAGTCCGGGAAATTCCTTAAAGTCGTCGGTGTTCTGAGTCACCAACACGAGGTGTCGCGAGCACGCCACGGCCGCGATCTGAGCGTCGCGGTAGGCCTCCCCTGAGGTGGCAAGCGGGTCACGGTCGCAAGACCGTCGCCCCCCGCGGCAGGGCCCGCAGGAGAGAGCCCAACTGCGCGATGCCCCGACGGATGGCGCGGACATCGGTGGCGGCCGGATACAACACCATGGCGGGCGGCAGCACCCGGTCGATGGCGAAGCGGGTGAGCGGAGCCGCGTAGATTCCCTGGGCCAGGGCGAGACGACACGCCTCGACATCGTCGATCCCGTTGGCGAGCCAGCCCACGACCTGCAGGCCGGAGCGGATCGGCGCGAGCTGCATGACATCGGGGATGTCGCGCTTCGCGGCGTTCATGAGGGCCTCGAGCCTCCTCACGTAGAGCTCGCGCATGCGGCGCATGTGCCGCTCCATGTGCCCCGCCGAGATGAATTCCGCCAACACCGCCTGCTCCAGCACCGAAGGGAAGCGCTGCAGCACCGAGCGCGCCGCCGTCACCGCATCCACCAGCCGCTCCGGCACCACGAAGAACCCGAGCCTGAGCGATGGGAAGAGCATCTTGCTGAAGCTGTTGGAGTAGACGACCGAGCCGGTGCGGTCGAGACTCTGCAGCGCGACCAGAGGACGATCGGCGAATCCCAACTGACTGTCGTAGTCGTCCTCGAAAATGAGCGCGCCGACCTCGCCCGCCCAGCGCAGCAGATCGAGCCGCCGCTGCAGCGACATCGCGTGGCCGAGGGGAAACTGGCAGCTCGGCGTCACGTAGGCGAGCTTCGCGAGCCGACAGCGGCGGTAACCGGTCGCGCAATCGATCCCCTCCTCGTCCACCGGCACCCCGACCACGTGCACACCCGATGCACGCAGCAGCAAAGTCGCCGCCGGATATCCCGGGTCCTCCATCCACGCCCGATCGCCCTCATCGAGAAGCAGCCGCGCGAGCAGATCGAGCGACTGCTGCGTGCCGGCGGTGATGATGACCTGCTCGGGAGTACATCTCACGCCCCGGGTCAGTCCGAGATAGGCGGCGATCGCCTCGCGCAGCGCCGGCAAGCCGCGCGTTGCGCCGTGCGCGAGCAGGCGCTCGGAAGCCGCCCGGCGCAGACAGCGCGCGCTGATGCGGCTCCAGGTCCGCAACGGGAAGGCTTCGAGCGCCGCCATGTCCGGCAGCAGGCTGTGAACATCACGATTCGCCCAGGGAAGTGGAAACGGATGATCCGCCAGACGCTGCCCGCGCACCGAGAGAGTCGGTCGTGCCGCTGCCGGCCGCTGGCGCACCCTGTTGGCCTTCGGCTCCGCCAACGAGCCCGGCGTCATCCGCCGCACGAAGGTGCCGCTGCCGACATTGCCCTCCAGGTAGCCTTCGGCGGCCAGATGATCGAACGCGGCCACCACGGTGCCGCGGGCCATGCGGTACTCGCGCGCAATACTGCGACTCGAGGGCAGACGCGTACCGGGCGCGAGCCGGCCTTCGATGACCGCGAGGCGAATCTCATCGTAAAGCCAGCGCAGCAGAGTCGCCGCCGGAGCGCGCGGCCCCAGGGGGAGAGTCACCGAGGCGGCTTTCTTGGACACGGGCGGTGAGCGCGGAGCGATCGGCGGCCGAGGAGAACTGGGGCGGGCCAAGTGGCCCAAAGGATCGAGCGATGGTGACCCGAGTGAGCAGTCCATTGCAAGCTCGCCGCGGCCCAGAATCGAATTGACACCCACGCTCTGATACCGCTACCATCCGACCGCAGATTCTCTCGACCGGAGCGCCGCGCCTGTACCTCGGCATCGACATCGGCACCTCGAGTGTCAAGGCCGTGCTCCTCACGGAGCAGGGGGCCATCTCGCACTCGGCCTCCGCCCCGCTCGAAGTCAGCCGGCCCGCGCCCGGCTTCTCGGAGCAGGAGCCCGCGGCCTGGTGGCAGGCGACGCTGCGCGCGGTGACTACCCTGCCCGACACCGCTCGCGCCCGGGTGCGTGCGGTGGGACTTTCAGGTCAGATGCACGGCGCCACGCTCCTCGATGCGCATGACCGGCCGCTGCGCCCGGCGATACTCTGGAACGACGGCCGCTCGGCGGAAGAGTGTCTCGAGCTCGAGCGCCGGGAGCCGGCCTCGCGCGCCATCACCGGCAACATCATGATGCCGGGCTTCACCGCGCCGAAGCTCCTCTGGGTGGCGCGGCACGAGCCCGACATCTTCCGCCGCACCGCGAGCGTGCTGCTGCCCAAGGACTACGTGCGCCTGCGCCTGACGGGCGATAAGGTGAGCGATATGTCCGATGCCGCCGGCACCGGCTGGTTGGATGTTGGCCGGCGGGAATGGTCCGATGCCATGCTCGCGGCAACCGATCTCGGCCGCGCGCACATGCCGCGGCTCGTCGAAGGATCGAGCGTCTCAGGCTCTCTCACCGCGGCCGCCGCCGATGCGCTCGGCGTCCCGCGGGTGATCGTCGCGGGCGGTGGCGGCGATAACGCCGCGAGCGCGGTCGGCCTCGGGGTGGTGCGAGCGGGCGAGGCCTTCCTGTCGCTCGGCACTTCCGGGGTGCTGTTCGTCGTGACCGACCGCTTCCGCCCGAATCCGGAGCGGGCCGCGCACGCCTTCTGTCACTGCCTGCCGCATCGCTGGCACCAGATGTCGGTGATGCTGAGCGCGGCCAGCACGCTCGACTGGGTGGCGCAGCTCGTCGGCGCCGCCGAGCTGCCGCAGCTCGTCGCCGCCGCGGAAGCGCACGGCTTGAGCCGTCACTCGCCGATCTTCCTTCCCTACCTCACGGGCGAGCGCACGCCGCACAACGACCCGCACAGTCGCGGGGTGTTCTTCGGTCTGCGCCCCGACACGACTTCCGCGGAGCTCGCCGGAGCGGTGCTCGAAGGCGTCGCGTTCGCCTTCGCCGACGGGCTCGATGTCCTCACGGAAGAGAGCGACCCGGCGGGCCAGCCGGTGAACGACATCAGCGTCACCGGCGGCGGCGCGCGGCTCCCCTACTGGGGGCGGCTCATCGCGGCGGCGCTGCGCCGGCCGCTCACGTATCGCTCGGGCGGTGAGGTCGGGGCGGCGCTCGGCGCGGCGCGGCTGGCGCGCCTTGCCGCGGATGAAGGCAGCGAGGAGGAGGTCTGCGCAGCCCCGCCCGTCGAGCGGGTCGTGCAGCCCGACAGCGCGCTCGCCGCGCTCCTCACGAGCCGCCGGCGCACGTTCCAGCACCTTTACAGGGATCTCAAAAACACATTCGTGGAGTTCTGCTCATGACCTTGTTTTCCAGCATCGAGCCCGTGCGCTACGAAGGGCCGGAAACGGCGAATGAATTCGCCTACCGCGTCTACGACAAGGACCGCAAGGTCCTCGGCAAGCGCATGGAGGAGTGGCTGCGGTGCGCCGTCTGTTACTGGCATTCCTTCAACTGGCCCGGCCAGGATATCTTCGGCGGCGGCACCCTCCCGCGTCCCTGGCTCGCTCCGAAGATCACGCAAGAGATGGCCGACGAGAAGCTCGAGGCCGCTTTCGATTTCTTCAAGCGCTTGGGCGTCCCCTACTTCACTTTCCACGACGTCGATGCGATGGCGACGGCCGCGACCCCGAAGGAGCACGACCGCAATCTCAAGCTCATCGTCGAGGAGATCCAGCCGAAGATGGCGGCGACGGGCGTGAAGCTCCTCTGGGGCACCGCGAATCTCTTCACCCACCCGCGCTACGCCGGTGGCGCGGCGACGAGCCCGGATCCGGAAGTCTACGCCTGGGCCGCGGCGCAGGTGCGCGGCTGTCTCGAAGCCACTCATCGGCTGGGCGGGGAGAACTACGTCCTCTGGGGCGGACGCGAAGGTTATGACTCCCTCCTCAACACGGATCTGAAGCGCGAGCTCGATCACTATGGCCGCTTCCTCTCGATGGTCGTCGAGCACAAGCACCGCATCGGCTTCAAGGGCTCGATCCTCATCGAGCCCAAGCCCTTCGAGCCCACCAAACATCAGTACGACCGCGACGTCGCCGCCGTGTTCGCGTTCCTGCAGAAGTACGGCCTGGCGAAGGAAGTGCGCGTCAACATCGAGGTCAACCACGCCACCCTCGCCGGTCTCGACTTCGAGCACGAAGTGACCGCGGCGCGCGCCTACGGCATCTTCGGCTCCATCGACATCAACCGCGGCGACCCGCGCACCGGCTGGGACACCGATCAGTTCCCGAACAACGCGCAGGAGCTCGTGCCCGCGTTCATCCCGTTCATCGAGGATAAGGGCTTCGGCACCGGCGGCTTCAACTTCGATGCGAAGCTGCGTCGTCAGTCGGTCGATCCGACTGATCTTTACCTCGCGCACATCGGCGGCATCGACACGCTGGCGCGCGCGCTTCTCGCGGCCGCCGACGTCGTGACCGAGCGCAAGCTCGCGAGCTTGAAGCAGGAGCGTTATCAGCGCTGGGACGGTGAGCTCGGGGCGCGCATCGAGAGCGGCGCCATCGATCTCGCCACCCTGGCGGACCTCGCCCTCGAGAAAGGCCTCGACCCGACCCCGAAGTCAGGCCGCCAGGAGCTCGCGGAGAGCATCATCGCCCGGCACTGCAAATATTAGCGCTGGATCTGGGCATCCTGCCCGGCCCCGCGCGGCGGCGGGGCACATCCGTATGCCTAGACTCATGATTCGGGCTTACCCGGCGAGCGGTTGCGGCAATCCCGCCTCGAGAGGCTGCGGCAGCTGTGCGCTCGCCATCTCGAAGCTCAGCTCCTTGTGCCGGTAGTCGATGGTGACGCGCGAACAGCGGCGCAGACAGTCCATGCCGATGAGCAGCGCCGGCTGGCGGGTCAAGCCCCACACCCGAAACACCGGCAGATCGGCGACCACCGCGATCGTGAAGGTCATCATCAGGCCGCCGACGCGCACCAGGTCGAGCAGCGTCGTCGAGCCGACGATGCTGCCGCCGGTCACTCCGGTCAGGGTCTGAGCGGTGGGCAGGATCTGCCCGGCCTTGTGCCGCTGCAACTGCCGATACAACGCGTGATTGATGATCGATAACTGCGCGCCGGTGTCGATGAAGGCGTCGGCATGGACCCCATCGATGAGGCAGTCCGTGGAGCGCAGGCGTCCCGAGTCTCCGAGCGTGGGAACTCGCACGTCCTCCGGGCTGCGCGTGAAGCGCGTAAAGAACTCGGAGAAGAAACCGCGCGGTCGCGCGATCGTGAGCGTTCCGGCGGCGAAGTCGAAGATGACCCGCCGGTCATCGAGAACATCGAGTCCTAGGTAGCCGTCCGCATTCAGCATCGAGCGCGGCAGGGTGGGCACCTGCAGGCGCGGGCAGGTGAGAGAGCCCATCTCGAGCTCACGGATGTCGACCAGGCCTTCCCGGTCGGTGCGCACGATCCCCTCGACCATCACATCGGGGCCGCGGGGCAGCGCGAGGTCTCGCGCGAGATCGTCGGCGATGATCGTCCGCTCGGCCCCCGTGTCGACCAGAAAGTGATAGGGACCGAAGCCGTTGATCCTGACAGGGGTCGTAAGCCTGCCGCCCATGGCGGTGGTCGCAGCCACCGCGCCCGAGCCGTCCGCGGGAGCTGAAGCGGCGGCACTCCCAGGCGTGCGGGCAAGTCTCGGTGGATGGTCGGTGCGCTGGCGGCCGAATGCTCGCGGCAGGCTGAGGGCGACGGTCACCGACAAGACACCCTCGGTGAGGACGCGGCGCCGTGACCAGAAGACACGCATGGCAGTCACCCCGAGGGCAGCATGCGCCTTCACCGGCTGCTTGTCATGGTCCACTTCTGTCGCCGGACGGGAGTGCCATTTCCAGCGGGGTGGCGATCCCGGCAAGCCGCCCCGGCGCTGTGGTTGCGCCTCCTTAGACGCCCCGCAGCATGTGCATGATCCGGGCGCGCAGGCGCGCGTAGTTCTCGGGCTTCAGGGGCCCCAAGAGCCCGTGCCGCTCGGGCGGCAGGTGCGCCAGCGGGTGACCGCCGGTGCGAAACACGTAATGATCGAAAAACGCCTTCCACGCCTGGCGCTCGGCGGGCGGGCGCTCCGCGATCGCGATCATGGCGAGCAGCATGCTGGTGTAGGGCGCGTCGGGTCCGGCGCTGAAGGCATCCCACCAATAATTGACGAGTCCATTGAGCGGCGCGAGCGACTCGACCTTGTGCCACCAGAGCTTTGGCAGGTAAAGCGCATCTCCCGCCTCGAGCTCCGCCCGAAGCGCCTGCGCCCGGATCTCCTCGAAGAGTGGAAAGGTGCCCTCCTGCGGGCCGTCGCTCGAGGCGGCGAGACTCACCGGCGCTCCCGCCATGGTGTTGTCGATCGGACCCACGTAGAGCTTGCCGATGAGCTCGGGCGCGAACAGCGTGAACCGCCGCCGTCCCGCGATGACACAGGCGAGGTTGTCGAATGTGTCGTGATGGCAGGAGACATTCGAGCGGGTGCCGAGCCAGATGCGCGGACTCAAGCCCGGTTCGAGCAGCGGCATGGGATTGGCGGCCGCGAAGCCCGGGAGCGACTCCCCGGTCGGCACCGAGCCGACATAGATCGAGGGCGCATCCGCGCGATCCACCGACTCCACCATGATCGTGAGCGCATCGAGCAGCCTCATCATGCGCCGCTCGAAGTTGAAGCCCGCGAGGTCGGGGGCGTAGTAGTACTTGCCGGCGATGGCCGGAGCGCCGAGATAAGCCTCGACCCGGCCACCGATATCGAACGCCGCAAGGTAGTCCTTCAGCCGCGCGGGCGAGTGGCTCGAGGCCTCAACGACCGGCCACTCGGCGATCAGACCCCGGATGATGACGGGCCGGCAGCCCGCGAGCACCTCGCGTTGGAAGCGCTCCTGAGAAAGGTCCCGGCCGGCGATCTCTTCGGGGGAGAGAGTCATAGACCACCGCGAAGATCGCCGCCGGGAACGAGAGGTCAGCCGAGAACCGCTGTGCGCACGCCCGCCAGGTTCTCGGTGGTTTTCAGGATGCGTCCGTTCTTCTTCCTCGCCAGCACCGGAATCTGCTTGAGCGAGCCGATCATGTAATGGATGAGGCGCATATAACCGCGCCGGTAGAGCTCCACCACCACCGCGTCGGGCAATGTCATCAGGCTGTCCTGGTTGATGGTGTAGAGGCCCTCGCAGTTCAGTATCCGACCGTCGTCGAATTCGGCCTCGATGTCGAGTGGCTCGATGAGATTGAGCTCGAGGAGACGGGCGATGAAGTAACGGGTAACCTCGATCCCGGGCGCGAGGTCCTGAAAGGCCCAGATGATGCTCTGCAGGTAGCGCGTCGGTTGGCCGTGCTCGGTGAAGAGCGGCTTGCCGTCCGCGACGCCGACCCGCGGATGATCGAGGTCGATCGCGACCTCGGGCCCGTGCGCATAGAAGGGCACGCGCTGCAGGCCGAGAGGTCGGTAGAACTGCAGGTCCCGCCACTCCTCGAGAAAGAGATTCTCTCCCTCGTCGAACCCCAGCATGACCCCGCAATAGAACTCACCCGTGTTGCGGTCCTTCGAGAAGAGGATCGGGTAGTGCACGATGAGATGCGGGAACTCGTTGACGATCACGTGCGTGAAGCGTTGATTGTCGCCGTAGGCCGCCGAGGCGCGTGCATCGACCTTGAGGGACTTGTGGATCTCTTTGCTGAGCGGAACGATGCGGGTCATGTGCGAGTGAGTCCTGGCGCGGACCTCAGACGGGCTGCAGTCCGTACTCGTAGATCTTGTTCAAGAGCTCGCGGTTCTTCGGCAGACGCGCGCGCATCTCGCCCGTGATGCGCTCATTCTCCCTGAGAAAGCGCGCTGCGGCCAGTGCGGTATCCACGGTGTCCTCGGGCACCACTTCGGTCTCGAAGCCCATCCCGTAGAGCACGTACTGATAGCTCGCCGCGGGGAACACCTCCTCCAGGCGATCGAGCTCGTCGAAGAACCAGGGTGACTGGTACTTCCACAGGGTGAGCAGGTCCCGCAGCCGATCCGGCACCGTCGCCGGATCGAGGTTGTCGCGCCAGAAGGCGGTATCGGTTCGCTTCGTGAGCACGTAGTGGAGCTTGAGGAAATCGACGATACGGCCGAAGCGATACATCGTCACGTCGTTGAAGCGCTTGGCGATGATGTCCATCACTTCCCGGCACGCCGGCATCTGCTCGGCGAGGAGCTTGGCGGAAAGCTCGATGAGGACGATGGCCGAGGACTCGAGGGGCTCGAGGAAGCCGCTCGCGAGCCCGACCGCGACGCAGTTCCTCTTCCAGAAGGTCTCGCGATGGCCGGCGCGGATCGGGATCTTGCGGACCGGCAGCTCGCGATGCTCGGCGCCGATGTAGCGCAACAGCGTCGCGCGCGCCGACTCCTCGCTCTGATGGCGGCTCGAGTAGACGTAGCCGACGCCGCGCCGCGTGGGCAGGCAGATGTCCCAGGTCCACCCGGCCTCGTGTGCCGTCGCGATGGTCTGGGAGGCCATGGGCGCATCCGGCGCATCGAACGGCACCTGCACGGCAAGCGCGGTATCGCAGAAGAGGACATCGCCGCACTCCTTGAAGCCGACGCCGAGCGTCTTGCCGATGAGCAGCGCCTGAAAGCCGCTGCAGTCGATGAAAAGATCGCCGAGGATCTCCCCGGCCTGTTTGGTGAGCACGCCCTCGATGTCGCCCGACTCGCGCTGATTGACCTGCACGACATCCGCCAGCACGTGGCGCACGCCGAGCTTCTCGGTGCAGTGCCGGGCGAGGAACGGCGCGAACTTGCCGGCATCCAAGTGATAGGCGTAGTTGGCGAGCGCGCGGTACTCACCGTGGGTGATCGTCTTCGGCGCCAAGCCCTCATCGCAGAGCCGACCCTGGGGCGTCACGAAATCGCAGAAGCTCACGCGCTTGCCGACGCCTGGGCCCACACCTTGGCCCACGTTGAGCCAGTGCGGCACGAGATTCACCTGGGAGAAGCCCTGGGGAACCATGAGCGGGTGATAGTAGGCGTCGTCCTCGGCGCCCGTCGTCCAGCCGGTGAATTTGCCGCCCTGCTTGAAGGCGGCCTCACACTCCCTGAAAAGCGCGGTCTCCGATACGCCGATCCTTTCCAGGGTCGAGCGCATCGTCGGCCACGTTCCTTCCCCGACGCCGATGATCCGGATGTCCGGGGACTCGATCAGCGTCACCGAGAAGCCGCCCGCCTTCATCCGAGTCTGATGGCGGGCGGCGATGATGCCGGCGGTGAGCCAGCCGGCGGTTCCTCCGCCGACGATGACGACCGCCTTGACCGCTTGTGTCACCTTCAGAACTTGGCGCGCACCCCGAGGGAGAAATCACGCCCGTAGTCGATCAGGTTCAAGGTCTGGTTCGAGAACCGTCCGTAGCTGTGATAGATCGTGTTCGTCAGGTTCGTCCCCTGGAAATATACGCTGAAGTTGCTGTCGATGTCGTACTGCGCGCTGAAGTCGAGCTCGGTCGCAGCGGCGAGGTACACCGGCTCGTTGCCGAAGGCCGCTCCGCCCTGCTCCTGTCCCAGGGTCAGCAGCTGAGTCCCCTGCCACTGTACCGCGAGCCGCGCCTGGAACCCATGCGCCTGATAGAAGCCGATGAAGTTGGCGGAGTTGCCGAGGCCCGTCACCGCGAACTGGTTCGAGGTCAGGCTGTAGTTGTTGAAGTCCCCGTTGGTGTGCACGTAGGTGCCGTTGATCTGCAAGCCGAAGCCCCAGAACAGCATCTGCTGCCAGGTCACTTCGATGCCGTCCACGTCGGCCTTGCCGGCGTTGGTGTAAGTGCTCTCGGCGAACACGGCCGGCTTGCCGCAGGTGGGATCGGTGAAGCGGGCGGTGCCGACGTACGAGCACGGCGCCGGATCGATGATCCCCGGCACCGTGACGTTCACGACGCTCGAGGTCGGGAAGTTCTTCACGTCCTTGAAGAACGACTCGCCCGAGAGGTAGTCGTTCGGGGCGTAGTACCACTCCGCGCCGAGCAGCAGGTTGGTCGACTCGTAGGGCATCAGGTCCGGATTGTTGCCCGTGGCGCCGAGCGCGTTCACCCGTCCGCTGAAGGTCGTATTCGGAATGAGGTCCTGGTTGGCCGGAGCGGATTCGGTCCGCGAGGCATCGAACCGCAGCTTGAAGTTCGGCGTCACCATGAGGTTGAGGTCCAACGCCGGCAGGAAGTAACCGTAGTTGTTGTGCACGTCCGTCCAGACCGGGTTCACGCTGGTCGAGAACTTGTACGCCGTGGGGTCCGCGGCACCTTCCCACGCCATGCCGATGAGCGGCGCTGCAAGGCCGGCGATGTCCTCGTCGGTCTTCTGATAGCGCAGACCCAACCGGGCGGTGAGCGACATGTCGCCGAGCGGGACGTCCTGCGTCACGACCACGAACGGCGCGTAGTTCTTGCGGTCGATGTGCTGCTGGTTGCCCGGCTGAAATGCCACCGGGTCACCGTCGGCCGCGCCCGTCCAGATGGGATATCCGGTCGAGGGGCTCCAGCCGGAGTCGGCCGGCTGGTTGAGCAGGTAGCTCAAAACCGAGTAGGGGTTATAGGCGACGAGGCTGCCCGGCAGGTTACCCGCGCCACTGTAGCCTGGCATCCAGCTGCCGGTACTGACGCTCGAGAAGAGCGACGACGGCAGGCGAACGCCCTGCGTGTTGCCCGAGGCCGGTCCATAGCCGCCCCAGATCTGCCAGTAGTTGTTCTGGAAGGTGCTCCACTGCGAGGAGTTCCACAGGTCATCGATGTACTGGAGGCCGAAATTGGCCTTGGTATCGCCCTCGTGCCAGGTGGCATCGAGCTTCGCCTCGTTGATCTTGTCCGAGTTCTCCTGGATCTGGATCGGCAGCACGTGCGAGCCGATGATGAAGGGGTTCAGGCCGTTGTAGTTCGGCGAGATGGTCGCGCCCGAGCCCGTGGCCGTGACGTTCGGCCCCACCGCGCTCCAGTAGGGCAGCACGTTGCTGTTGTTGCTGAGGACCAAGCCGCCGGTGTTCTCGTTGGTGACGTCGCCGTAGCCGGTGTCGGCGTCGATGTCGGTGTAGCCGCCGTTCGGGTTGTACTGCGATTCGGACTGGTCGGCGTCGAGCTCCGCGGTCCAGTTGTCATTCACGGACCACAGCACGTTGATGCCCGGGGTGTTGGTGACGATGTACTGGTCGGCGATGAAGGAGTTGAGGTCCGTCGGCCCCGTGTTCTCGAAATTGGTGATGGTGCCGTTGCTGTCGAGCGTCGCATCCGGGAAGCCGCCGAACCAGGTGCTGCGCTGATAGCGCTGATCGTACTCATTGTCGGATGAGTAGTTGTCATCCAGGGTCACGAGCACCGCATCGTTCGGTCGATACTGGATCGAGGCGCGCGCGTCCTTGCGCTGCGAGTCGATGTACTCGAGGTACATCGCCATGTCCTGCGGGTACCACACCGGCACCGCGCTGTTGCCGGTCGCCCCGGCGCCCACGGTCGCGCAGCCCGCGCTGCCGAACGCCGTGGTGTAATTGGCCGCGAGCGAGGAGCAGCCGAAGCTGGTGGTGCCCTTCCAGCCGACGATGTCCTGGTGCTGGTTCTTGTACTTGTCGTCGAGGTAATCGCCGTCGAGCAGGATGCCCAACTTGCCGTCGTCCGAGGTGGCGCTCCACAGGAAGCCGAAATTGGGCGTCCCCTTGCCGCCATTCGAGTTCGTGTCCTCCTGGTAGAAGGCCTTCACGTGCACGCCGGGGTTGTCGAAGGGGTTCGGGAACTTGACGTTGATCGTCGAGGCGATGTTGCCCGAGGACAGGCTCATGTCCGGGGTCTTATGGACGTCGATCTCCCCGACGTAGACGGCGCTGAAGTCCGAGAAGTCGAATACCTGGCCGTTGCCGGAGGCGATCTGCCGGCCTTCGATCAGCGTCTCGTTGAAAGAGCCGCCGAAACCGTCGACGTTGATGCCCTGGACTCTGCCGGTGGCCGTCGGCGCGCCCGCCGAGCTCGAATAGTTCAAGCTGCCGCGATTGACCGTCACGCCGGGCAGCCGCGCGACCGCCTCGCCGATGTCGCTGTCCGGGAACTGGCCGATCTGCTCCGCCGACATGGCATCGACCACGCCGATGGATTCCTTCTTGATCTCGAGGCCTCTTTCCAAGGATCCGCGGATACCCGTGACCACGATCTCCTGTAGCTGATTGGCGCTCGAGGCCGCGGCAGCGCCCGTCGTCTGGGCGGCTGCGCTCGTGGCCTGAGTGTTTTGCGCCAGCAAGCCGGCGCCATTGGCCGGCAGCGCGCCGCTCGAGGCGACTCGCGTGAGCTTCGAGCGCAGCGATTTCGCCTGCTGGGCGCTCGGGGCAGGCTTGGGCTTGGCAGCGCTGGCATTGGCGTCCTTGGCGGCGGGCGCTGCGTCCTGAGCGTGCAGCGCACCGGCAAAAGCCATGGAGCCCAGCGCGAGGCTCGAGAGCCCCAGCGTGCCCCCGCTGCCAAACGGCAGCCGAAGAGCAAGCGGTCGCCCGGCCTTGGCGGCGTTCTTCGAAATATTTCGCCTAGACTTGCGGCTCATCAGACATCTCCCCCTCAAAAAGATCTGGACGTTGCGTGAAAACAACACACGGCACGGTCGCAGCGCGGCCGATGCCCAGGATCAGAATTCGGAAGCCCCTATGCGCCCTGGCATGCATCTGCTACCGCCTCACTATGGTAGCGCTACCTTAACGCCGCCCGAGTATGTGCCTGTTCTTCGGCCCATGTCAACTGTCGTGGCGGACACGTAACGTTTCGGCTTGTTGGTCCGTGATTTCCAAGTCCCAGCGGTTGGGTGGGTTCCACAAAGGGATCCCACGGCTGTCGATATGCCGCGCATCGCGCGCCGCCTCACAGCGTTGTGGTTGCGTGAACACCTTCACCGCTACCGTCCTGCCGAAGTCTCTCGCCCCCGACCTCGACCGCCCCTCGAGCGCCATCCCCCGCGCAGCCACCGTTGTTCGGGAACCACGTAAATCGCTGCGGCCGTGTTGACAGCGCTATCATTGCTCAGCCGATGCCGCTTTGCAAGGATTCCCGGATGCGCACTCGCACCTACCTCGGGGCGATCGCCGCCACGGCGCTGATCCTGGCGGCGGCGCCGGCTTCGGCGAGGGATCCGCCCGAACTTCGATACCCCGGAGGCGTGCCGCAGCTGCTGCTCGACGGCCAGCCGTTTCTCATGCTCGCCGGCGAGCTCGGCAATTCCTCGGCCGGTACCGCTAGTCAGGCCGACACGATCTTGCCGCGGCTCGCGGCCGAGCATTTCAACACCGTGTTGATGCCGGTCGCATGGGATGAGATCGAGCCCGAGGAAGGACGCTTTGATTTCACCGTGCTCGATCACTGGATCGCGGTGGCACGCCGGCAGCACCTGCATCTGGTGCTCCTCTGGTTCGGCAGCTGGAAGAATGCCTTCTCGAGCTACGCGCCGCGATGGGTGCTCGCCGACACTCGACGCTTCCCGCGGGCGGTGGCGGCCGATGACTCGCCGCTGCCAATTCTCTCGGTGTTGGGCGAGGAGACTCAACGCGAGGACGGCCTGGCGTTCGCGCGATTGATGAGTCACGTGCGCGACATCGACGCGGGCGCGCAGACGGTCCTCATGGTGCAGGTGGAGAACGAAGTCGGCTATCTGGGCCTCGGAGGCCGGGATCGCTCGGCGCGAGCCAACCGACTTTTCGCCGGGCCCGTGCCGCAAGTGCTGCTGCGGGCTCTCGAGACAACCCGCGCACGACTGCCGCGCAGGCTCGCCGAGGATTTCCGGCCCGGGGGCGGCAGCTGGAGCGAGACTTTCGGCGATTCGGCGGATGAAGTCTTCATGGCCTGGTATTACGCGCGATTCATCGACAGCGTCGCGCGCGCCGGCAAGCAACAGTACGGGCTGCCGATGTACCTGAACGCACAGCTGCCGGCGCCGCACGAGCGGGCGGGTGAGTACCCAAGTGGCGGCCCCTACCCTTTCACGCAACCCATCTATCGCGCGGGCGCACCCGAGATCGACTTCTACGCGCCCGATATCTACTGGCCGGATGTCGAGCGCTGGGTCGCAAGATATGAGGAGGCGGGAAATCCCGTCTTCGTACCCGAGTCGCGCCTCGATCTCGCGCCGTGCGATGCGCTCTATGTGTTGGGACAGCGCGGCGCGCTCGGCTTTTCCGCCTTCGGGGTCGATGGCCCGCCCGCCGGTGATGACTCGGTCGCCGGCGAGGACTCGCCCGAGACCCGGCTGGCGGAGGTCTATCGGATCGCGGGTGAGCTCGGTGAGCGGCTCATCGAGGCGCAGCAGCGCGGCAAAACGCGCTCGCTTATGCTGCATCTCACGAGTCCCCGCCCGAGCCAGACGGTCGCCCTCGGCGGTTACCTCTTTCGCGCCACGCTGGCAAAGTCCTGGCGCACGCAAACACCGCTCACCACGGACGGGGCGATGCTCGTCCTGCAGACCTCACCCGATGAGTTCGACGTCGTGGGCAGCGGACTCACCGTGTCATTCCTTCGCGATCCGGATGTCGATGATCGGATCGCCGGCATCGCGGCAATCGATGAGCTGACGTGGCAGGAGGGTCAGTGGAGGATCGAGCAGCGGTTGAACGGAGATCAGAGCAACCAGGGACGCGAGCTTCTGATGGATGCCCGCGCCATTCATCTTTACCGCATCAGGCTCTACAGCTATCCCCGCGACTCCCAGCACCGATGAAGAGTGAGCCCGAGGTTCAAGCGGCGCTTCGCAACGCGCATCTGCTGCATCGGGCGGGACGGCTCGATGAAGCCCGGGCGCTGTGCCGCGAGGTTCTGCAACTGCGGCCCCGGCAGCTCGAGGCGCTGAATCTCCTCGGCATCATTGCCGCTCAAACCGGGGACCCGCAACGCGCCGCCGCGCTCTTCGGCGAAGCGCTGCGCTTGGATCCCCGCAGCATCGCGGCGCTCATCAATCAGGGCAACGCTTTGCGAGCGCTCAGACAGCCGGCCGCCGCTCTCGCGAGCTTCGATCAAGCGATCGAGATCGAGCCGCGGCATGCGCCGAGCCATCATCACCGCGGCAACGCGCTTTTTGAGCTCAAACAGTACGAGGCCGCGGTCGCAAGCCATGGCGAGGCCATCGCGCTCGAGCGCGACTACGCCGCGGCTTACTTCGAGCGCGCGCGCGCCCTCATCGAGCTGATGCGCTACCCAGCGGCGCTCGCGAGCCTCGAGCAGGCGATCGCACTCGCACCCGAGCATCCCGGCGCGGGGTACCTGCGCGGCAATGCGCTCTATGCCCTGGAGCGGTACGAGGCGGCGCTCGAGAGCTATGACCGAGCGATCGCACTCAAGCCTGATGCGAACACTTACCACAACCGGGGCAACGCGCTCGCCATGCTCGAGCGGCCCGAGAGCGCGATAGCGAGCTATACCGAAGCGATCGCGCTCAACCCCCAGAGGTATTCCTCGTACGGCGCGCGCCTGCACGCGCGGATGCAGATCGCCGATTGGCATGAGTTCGCGCCGCAGCTCGCGCGGCTCGTGGCGCTCATCGAGCGCGGCGAGGCCGCATCGAACCCTTTCACGCTGCTCGCCTTGTGCGGCTCCGCGCCGTTACAGATGCAGGCCGCGCGCAGCTGGGTACGGGCGAGGTACCCGCCCAATACCGCGCTCGGGCCGTTGCCCGCGCGAAGCCGGCGCGAGCGGATTCGCGTCGGATACTTCTCCGCGGACTTTCGCAACCACGCGACCTCGTACCTCACCGCGCAGCTGTTCGAGATTCACGATCGCTCGCGGCTCGAGCTGACCGCGTTTTCGCTCGGACCGGATACCAAGGATGAGATGAGAAAGCGCACCGAGGCCGCGTTCGATCGCTTTCTCGACCTGCGCCAGGAGTCCGATGCCGACATCGCGCGACTCGCGCGGAGTCTGGAAATCGACATCGCCGTGGATCTCGGCGGATTCACGCGCGGCGCTAGGCCGGGGATATTCGCGCTGCGGGCGGCGCCGATCCAGGTGAGCTATCTGGGATATCTCGGCACCCTGGCGGCCGATTATATGGACTATCTGATCGCGGACCGGACGATCATCCCGGAGGCGGATCAGAAGCACTATTGCGAGAAGATCGCCTACCTGCCGAGTTATCAGGTCAATGACTCCAAACGGCCCATCGCGCAAAAGCCATTCAGCCGGCAGGAGCTCGGACTGCCGCCGACGGGCTTCGTCTTCTGCTGCTTCAACGCCACCTACAAGATCACACCGGATACTTTCGACGGCTGGATGCGGATATTGAGCCGCGTGCCGGGCAGCAGCCTCCATCTGCTCGGAGGCCACGAGTCCATCGAGAGGAACCTCAGGCGCGAGGCTCGTGAGCGAGGCGTTGCGACCGATCGACTCGTCTTTGGCACCAGACTCCCGATGCCGGAGTATCTCGCGCGCTATCGTGCGGCTGATCTCTTTCTCGATACCGTGCCCTACAACGCGGGCACGACGGCGAGCGATGCGTTGTGGGCGGGTTTACCGATCCTCACGTTAAGGGGTGAGACGTTCGCAAGCCGGGTCGGCGCGAGCCTGCTTGAGGCCGTCGGATTGCCGGAGCTCATCGCCTCGACCCAAGAGCGGTACGAGCGGTTGGCCGTCGAGTTGGCGAGCGATCCGAAGTTGCTGGCCGGCATCAGGACGAAGCTCGCCCACGAGCTCCCGAGCTCGCGCCTCTTCGATACCGAGGCCTCCGCCAGATATCTGGAAGCGGCCTTCACGCGGATGTACGACCGATATCGGGCCGGCTTACCGCCCGCGCCCATTCGCGTGGATGCTTGAGCGGCCGCGAAGTCGGGCGGTAAACTGCAAGGTCCGATCCTGAGAGTCGCATGGCCATGAAAGCAGTAGTCATACAGCCGTACCAACGCCCTTACGAGAACCCGATCGCTGTGGCGGCGGGCGATTCGGTCGTGCCCGATTTTGCCAGGCGCACGCACATCGACGGTTGGGTATGGTGCACAGCAAAAGACGGCCGCTCGGGCTGGACGCCTCACGACGGGTTGGTAGAGTCCGGCGGCAATTGGCACGTCAGCCGCGCTTTCAACGCCATCGAGCTAACAGTCGCTCTGGGAGAAATTCTGGATCTGTCATGTGAGGAGAGTGGCTTCTTTTGGGCCAGGAAGCAAAACGGTGAGGCTGGTTGGGTTCCTGCGGAAAATGTTTCAATGCTCAGTGTCCCGCAGGGCACTTAACCCGGTCTCCATCGCCCAGCCGACCATTCTGGCGCCTCGGCACAGGTGCAGACCTCCAATGTATTCACCGCCGACGCCGGACCCGATAATGCGACGGGAAAACACATTCATGACCACGGCGAAGCGCGCTCAGTCGAGCGGGATGCCTGCGGCCTCGAACCGCTCGCGCGCGGGCGCGAGCCAGGCCTCGTAGTGCTTCCATTGCTGGAGCGCTGAGCTATAAAGCGGCTGACGCACCTGCACCGAGCTCGCGGTGATGACGGGCGCCGGATTGCGGTGAAATTCGAGGCAGGCCGCATCGAACGGCAGTCCGACGTACTCGAGCAGCCGTCTGACGCTCGGCTCGAACGAAGTCACGACCTGCTCGTACGGTAGCTCGAGGATCCGGCCCCGCAGGATGCGCTGATAATGCTGCATGAGGCGGCGGTAGCCGACGTAGAATTCCGCGATTTCCGCAAGGTCGTACGCGAACGGGTAGCTGCCGTTGAAGCGCGTGCGGTAGATGGCGTAGCAGGCCGCGAGCGGGTGGCGAGTGACGTGCACGATTCTCGCCTTGGGAAAGGCTCGAAGCAGCAACGGGCAGTAGACGAAGTTGCTGAGCTGCTTGTCCGTCCAGCGCATCCCCTCGGGTCGGAATACGCGAGTACGCGAAAGATACTCCGCGGCGAGCGCTCGCCCACCGAGTGCGGCGAGCCGTGCGGCATACTGGCGCGCATCGGTCCCGGGGCCCGGTACGATACCCGTGAGTGCGAGGATCGAGTCGGTCACTGCCGTCAGCTCTCCGCCCTGGTGAATCTGCGGATGATTCGACAGGATGCGCTCGATGAGAGTCGAGCCCGAGCGGGGGAGCCCGACGATGAAGATGGGCGACTCGCCCGCGGTGCTGTCAGCTTCCGGCTCACCGCTCGTGAAGAGTTCCTCGAGCGCCTGCATCAGCTCACGGTCGAATGCGAGATCGTAGCTGATGAAGGTCCGCTCGATGCGGTTCCCGGCGGCGAGGTGCTCCCAGCTTAAGCGGTAGTCGTTGAGATCGTGATAGGTCTTGGCCAAGGCAAAATGCACGAGCGCCGCGTGATCCGATGCGGTGGGCAGCCGCTCGAGCGCCTGCTGCATCTGCGAAATCCAGTTGCGCTCGGGCGTTTGCCTGCGCAGCCCCACAAGGCCCTTGAACGCGGTCGGCACGACCGGGTCGATGGCGAGCATGGCTGCGTAATCGCATTCCGCGAGCTCGAGATTGCCGAGGTATTGATGCGTCAGTGCCCGGTTGGCGAGCAGCCTGGCGCACATCTCCCGATCCTGCGGCATGAGCGCCACTGCGCGATCGAATAGCGGCAGTGCACGACGCTGCTCGCCGGCTTGGATCATGAACTCGCCGACGGCTTCCAGGCTCTCCGGCACGTCTTCCGCATGAGCGGCGGCGGCTTCCGCCGCGGCCAGGGCGGCGCTGCGCTCCCCCAGGGCGAGCAGGCATTCGGCCCTTTGCAGCAAACACTGAGCGTGGGTAGGACGGCTGCCGAGAGGTTCCTCGATGAGTCCGAGCGCGGTCCGGGGGTCGCCGGCGAACAAGGCGATGATGCTGCCCAACAGCCATCCGGCGGGAACCGAGGGCCATGCCTCGCGGCAGGCGCTCGCAGCGGATGCGGCAGCGGCAAGATCGCCGTTGCGCAGATACACGCCTATTTCCTGCTCGAAAGCAGCGACAGATGGGGTGCTCATCGCGAGAATGATCAGAAACAGAATCAGCGAATTGCGCGGGAAAGCGACAGCTTCCGCCCGCAGACTTTCCGAGTGCGCGTTCTACCGCGGAATTGCAGCGCCGAGCTGCCTAATGCCCTCGCGAATCGCCGGCTCCCTCAAGCGGGAATAGCCGAGCAGAATTCCGGGCCGGGGAGGTCGTTCCGCAAAATATTGAGAAACGCCGCAAACGCTCACGCCGCGAGCGGCGGCGGCGGCGATCACGGTCTCCTCGGAAACGCCGCAATCGAGCCACAGCACAATGTGCGCCCCAGCGCCATCGCCCGTCACAGCAACGCGCTCGCCGAGGTGATCGCGCACCGCTTCGAGCAGTGTAGTGCGAGCCGCAACGTTCTGCCGGCGAACCCGACGCAGATGTCGCTCATACAAACCGGATGCGATGAGCTCCGCAAGCGCCTCCTGCTCGAAGTTTTCGCTGTGGCAATCGCACAGCCGTTTCGCCGCCGAGAATACGCCAATCAGGGGCGACGGCACGACCAGATACGCTACCCGGAGTGCCGGCAAGATCGTCCGTGAAAACATCCCGATGTAGATGACTCGCCCGTCCGAGTCGAGCTCCTGCAGGCACTCGATCCCCTGGCCCTGGGTGCCGAATTCACCATCGTAGTCGTCTTCGATGATCAGCGCATTCTCCCGCACCGCCCAGTCGAGAAGCGATCGGCGGCGAGCGCGAGAGAGAATGGCGCCGGTCGGAAACTGATGTGGAGTGACGAAGACTGCTCGTGCGCCGGATGGCAGCCATCCCGGAATCAGACCTTCATTGTCTACCGGCACCAGAGTCACCTGTGCTCCGGCGGCTTTCAGCACTTCTCTCATCCCAGTACAGACGGGCTCCTCGATCGCCATGCGATGACCACGCTCGAGGAGAACACGGGCGACGAGGTCCAGCGCCTGCGCGGGACCGTTGACGATCAGAACCTGCGCGGGATCGCAGACCACGCCGCGAGAGCGCCGCAGGTGAGCGCACAGCGCGTCACGCAGTTGGCCGCTGCCATCAGCCGATCCGCCATTCGGCTGAGCTCGGGCATGACTCATGAGGATCCGGCGCCACCGCGCAAACGGGAAGCACCACTGATCGCCTTCACCATAGGTGAAGTCGTGGCGACGTTCCGGCGTGCTTCGTTGCGGAAACCCAAGCGCCGCAGCCCTTTCCGCCGCGAATGCGCCGAAGCGCGACAGCTCGAAGCGCATCCCTGCTCGCGGCGCCTGCACGCGCTTCTCGCCTGCCACCCTTTTGGAGACATAGGTCCCCGACCCGGTGCGGCCGACCAGGTAGCCTTCCGCCTCGAGCTGCTCGTAGGCGAGCAGCACGACGGTGCGCGAGACGTTGAGTTGATCCGCAAGATCGCGGCTCGAGGGCACTCGTTTACCACCATCGAGCACGCCGCTCAGTATGCGCGCGCGCAGATCATGATAGATCTGACGGTATAAGGGCTCGCGCCGTCCATTAAACGGCATCACCCCGTCCATCGCCGAACCGCTCCCATGAGTGCAACCGGAGATATTTTGGTTGATATCAACGTTATTGTAGCTTAGGATCACGGCTATTCCATGTCAACTAGCCGCACGCTCGCCGACGCCCCTTCCGCCGAGGTGACCCGGCACATCCGGGACTGCTGCATGTGCTTGGGCGCACATCGAGCGGCCCGGACGCTGGCCCGCCGCTTCGACCGCGCGTTCCAGGCCGTGGGACTCACCAACGGCCAGTTCTCGCTCATGATGTCCCTGAACCGTCCCCGTCCGCCCAACATGCGCTCGGTGGCCGCCCTCCTCGCCATGGATCGGACGACGATCACGGCGGCGCTCAAGCCTCTCGAGCGCCGGGGGCTGATAGGCACGTCGCCCGATCCCGACGACAGGCGAAGCCGCCTCGTTGCTTTGACGCCCGCCGGCCGCTCGCTGCTCATGCGCGCCGTGCCCATCTGGCGGGAAACGCACGCGCTCATCGAGCGATCCCTGCCGCGCCCGGATCGCTCGCGGCTGCGGGAGCTGCTGAACAAATTGGCGGAACAGCCCGGTCTCTGACGCTCCAGCCGCCATGGCCGCGCAGGCCGGCCAGGCGATTCGTGAGCGAGCCAGGTACGGTTGACCATTGGAGCACTATCTCAACGCGCAAAGATCCCGCGCGGAGTCCTCTGCCGCTACGTATCGGCGGGACTGGGCGTTTTATCCGACCATCGGGGCACCAAGACGAAATACATCGTGACAGCTGATTCTATTAGTCCCGGCCCGGAGAATACGAATGTACCCTTGAGGTTCGCGCCCCAGTCCGGTGCGCGGTCACGCGGCAAGAAGTACATCAGATGCGGATACCAGCTTGAACATCCTCCGGCACTGGAGCAGATATTTTGCTCTTTCGACATCATGTAGCTCATCGCGCCGCTCGTCGGCACCGATATCCGCCTGCTGGCCAACTCGGCACCGGTCCGTTTGGCCATCTGGGCTAGAGACATGCCAGCGAGCACCCACTGGGTTCGTTGTAGATAGATTGGGAGCACCGTCCGCGCGGCTTTGGGGTTATAGCAGATGGGTGCGCGATGTTGCGGATTCCAGAATTGAGAGCTCTTGAATCTGTGGTCCCAGGCTCTCTCCACCAGGCAAACAAAGCCGTTTGAGCCTTTGGCAAACGTTGTGTAGCCATGCGGTCCAAACGTCAGAATCTCGGCCTGATCGGAGATCGACGCGGGCGCCGCACTGCGCGCAACCCTCGCCTCGTCGGACGCCTTTGCCGGCAGATATTTGGATAAGGGAGCCATGTGCGCGTAACCGACTTGTGCCATGACACCGGCAGCCAGGGTGGCCCAAAGCGCCAACATGAGGAGCCGAAGCCGAGTCAAGCGACCGGATCGTAGCGACACCCGTGATCTGCGGCGTGTGTCATGAACGCGAGCCGGCGTCGGCTGGTGCATATGCGATCTCCAAGGCGTTGTATGCCGATGTCACGTAATGGTTTCCTATCCAACGGCCGACAGCGCCTCGTAAGGACATCCCATCAGCGCGGCTTGCCATCTGATACCGGCCTCGCAGCGCCTCCTCGTAGCGCCTCGTTGCCGCCTGTGCTGAACCGAGCCTAAGGCGTGCGTCTGGAATTCCAAATAGCCGCTCTGCGCACGCGCGATAAGGCCACTTCCCAAGTGCTGTGGGCGCGAGGTACGCCAAGGGATCTCAGTGCTCTGCCGCCGCGCGGTTGGAAGAGCCATACGCCGTGGGTATCTTGGTCTCGTGGGTCAAGACGCATTTCCACGACCCGCTCTTCCACACCAGAACGTCGGTCTGGCGCTCCATGACGGCGAACGGCTTGCCTGGTCACGAGAGCCACGTTTCCATAGAGCCGTACTCTCGGATCCCTGAGTTCAAAGCTCTTGCGGTCGTCAGAAAGCAGGTTCTCGATGCCCTTCGCATCGTTGTTGCGGATGGCCGTGGCGAGCTCCTGATCGGCCGCGAGAGCACTGCCATGGTCGGCTTCTCCGCGGCGTGGCCTGTCGCTGCGCTGGCAGTCGTGAATACCGGTACCGATGCCATGACAGCAGCGGCGACCGTCAGGGCTGCAACCGTCGCTTTTACAAGCTGACTCGTATGCATGATTTCGCGTACATCGATTACGTGTCGGGCCGGAAGGCACGGAATAGTCGGCCTGGTTGGACGGAATTCGACAGCCGCATAGAGTCTCGAAGACCGGTAGTCACCTGTTAGCTCGCAGGTTTCGTGGCAAATTTTTGCCGTCTCTACTTAGACCGAGCCTAAGACCCCTTTGGGTTATTCCAAATAGCCGCTTTGCGCGCGCGCGATAAGGCCACTTTGCGAGTTGCGATTCTATCGCGCGCTAAAGCCCACAGTTCGTCTGCGTTGTAGCAACGCAACAGACCGGGGGGTTACCAAATCATCCTGGCTCGAACTTTCCCCTGCCTGGTCGGCACGCGACGCATTCTAAATGCCGCCCTTACTCCGAATGATGCGGGCTCTCGCCACGAAGGACCGGTCGAAAAAATGGCCTCATCGCGCCGGCGGAAAGCGGCTCTTGTGGCCGGATCGTCGCTCCCTAGACTTCGAGTTAGATGCCGTCGTTGTACCGCAACACGGCGGGCAACGATCTCCAACGGCTGGGAGTACTAGAGTAATGATCAACGATAATTCGGGGAATGTATTGATAGGCAACGCCGTGCGCGCCGTGCTCTCGGGAGCCGCGCTGGTGGCAACATTCGGGGTAGCGCACGCACAGACGAACGCTCAGCAGACGATCTCCCCCGCTGCGAATTCTCAGCCGGCGAGCCAGCCGCAGCAGTCGAGCACCCCGCAGGTGCTTGCGCAGGCCAGCGTGCCCGCCCCCGCGGCTCCGACGAGCGCCGCCGTTGCCCAGCTGCAGGAGGTCGTGGTCACGGGCTCTCGCATCGCGACGCCGAACCAGACTTCCATCAGCCCGGTGCAGTTCGTTTCGGCGAAAACATTCCAGCAGATGGGCGCGACGCGCGTCGAGGACGTGCTGAACCGCCTGCCGCAGGTGTTCGCGGACCAGAATGCCACCAGCATCAACGGGGGCAACGGCGTGGAGACGGTGGACCTGCGCGGCCTCGGCTCCTCCCGCACCCTGGTGCTCATCGACGGCCAGCGCATGCCCTACGGCGATCCGCGCGCCCCTGGCGCCGACCTCAACATGATCCCGGTGCCGCTCATCGAGAACGTGCAGATCCTGACCGGCGGCGCCTCCTCGATTTACGGCCCGGATGCGGTCGCGGGCGTCGTCAACTTCAAGCTCAATCAGAACTTCCAGGGCGTGAAGCTGGTCGCCAACGGCAGTGGCTATTTCCACGACAACAACAACGACCAGGGCGTCGAGGACGCCATCAATACCTTCAACGCCTCCGGCGAAGGCAACTTCACACCGGCGCCGAGCAGCGTCGCCACCGGCTCGCAGAAGGAGCTGACGTTCATCGCCGGCATGAACACGGCCGACGGCAAGGGCAACGCCACCTTCTACGCGACCTACCGCAATATCGCCAAGGCGACCCAGAATCTCTACTCCTACAGCGCCTGCTCGATGGCATCCGGCTTCGTGCCGGGGCCGAACAATCCTAACGGTGCGAATACCGCCACCCCCAAGTTCGCCTGCTCGGGATCGCTCACCTCCTATCCCGGCACGTTCCTGTTCTTCGGCCCCGGCGGGTCGTCGACCCTCAATACCGTTGGCCCCGGCGGATCGGTGCTGCCGATCTCGGCCGAACCCCGGTTCAACTACGGCCCCTACAACTTCATGCAGTCGCCCGAGGAGACCTGGAACTCCGGCGCGTTCCTGCACTACCAGCTCAACGAACACGCGCAGGTGTACGCGAGCACGATGTTCATGAGCAACGAGTCAGTGCTGCAGATCGCCCCCGGGGGAGATTTCGGAGCGAATCTGAACATCGATTGCGCCAATCCCTACCTCTCGCACGCGGAGCTGAACCAATGGTGCGACGGCTCCACCGCGGGCTACGTCAATGAGAGTTTCGCGACGGCAACGACGTTCCCCAACGGAGTCACCTGGCCGGCGGGCAGCTCGCGGGATTTGCTTATCCTGCGCCGCTCCATCGAGGGTGGAGATCGAGTGGATACCGAGCGGCACCTCGACTGGCGGATGGTGCTCGGAGTCAAGGGCGCGATCAACGACAACTGGACGTACGATGTGAGCTATCAGTACAGCCAAGTGAGTTGGGAAGGCATCAATAACGACGAATCCAAGACCAAGATGAACTATGCCCTTGATGTGGTCGACGTCAACTCGGCTGGGGCCATCGTCCCGACGGGCACGCCGGGCGCCACACCCGAGTGCCGCATCTCGCTCTCGCCGCCCGGGTTCGGTTTAGCCGACGGGTGCGTGCCCTGGGATGTCTTCCAACCCGGGGGGGTCACGCCGGCGCAGAGCAGTTACCTCAATGTTATTGGCGAGTCAATCGGCGGGCTCAAGCAACACATCATCGACAGCAACTTCACCGGCGATCTGAGTCAGTACGTGCAGTTGCCGACCGCGCACTCCGGATTGCAGCTTGCGGCTGGCACGGAGTACATCGACTGGAACGAGTTCATCCAGCCGGATGTGACCGCCCTGACGAGCGACGAGGGTGGGTCGGGGGGGCCGCTCTTGCCGGTCTCGGGCGCAATCGAGTCCTTCAGCGAGTACCTCGAGGTGCGACTGCCTCTGATCCAGGACAGGCCGTTCGCGAAGTCGCTGACCACGGACGACTCGATTCGTCATTCCTCCTATGGACTCGGCTACGCCACCAACACCTTCTCCTTGGGTCTCGCCTGGCAACCGATACAGGACGTGCGCATCCGCGGCACCTTCACGCGTGCGGTGCGCGCACCGAACATCACCGAGCTCTACACGCCGCCGTCGGTCACACTGGATGGGTCGACCGACCCGTGCTCAGGAGCGACGCCGACCTACTCAGCGACTCAGTGCGCTCGTGAGGGGGTCACTGCGGCGGAATACGGACACATCCTGCCCAACCCCGCTGCGCAGTACAACGGATTCACCGGCGGCAATACTGACCTAAAGCCCGAGACGGCGACGACCAAGTCATTCGGCATCCAATTTACGCCGACGTTTATCCGTAACTTCAGCGCCAGCATCGACTACTACGACATCAAGATCGACAACATCATCCGCTCGGTCGGTGAGAACACGATCCTGAACGACTGTGCCGCACAGGACCTGTTCTGCAATCTGATCCATCGCGATAACCACGGCTCTCTTTGGCTCACGGTGCAGGGTTTCGCGACCGACACCTTGCAGAACGTCGGCATCCTCGAGCAGAAGGGCATCGACGTGCAGTTCAACTATGCGCTCGACATCGGCCGCTTCGGCAGCCTCAACTGGAACTTCACCGGCACGCATATCAGTAACTACCTGATCACGCCGGTCGCAGCTCTGTCCTCGAGCCAGTTCGACTGCGCCGGCTACTACGGCCCGACGTGCAGCGCCAGCCCCATCGGCTCGCCGGTCTTCGGCTGGCGGCACGACATGCAGGTCACCTGGGTGACGCCCATTCGGCCGCTGTCGGTGACGGCCGGCTGGCGCTACTTGAGCGGCACGACGCTCGATCTGTTGAGTCCGAATCCGAACCTTGCAGCCGGTGGAGGAGCCACGGTGGCGAACGGCGGGGTGTCGAATACGGATGCGCATATCCCGGCATACAACTACCTCGACCTGTCGGCGGCCTATCAGGTGAACGATGCCCTCCTGGTGCGCTTGGGCTGCAACAACCTGATGGACAAGTCCCCGCCGGTCATCGGCGCCTCGGACCTGCCCGCACCGCCCTTCGGCAACGGTAACACCCTGCCGGGTACTTACGACTGGGGCGGCCGGTATGTGTTCGGCGAGATTGACCTGCAGTTCTGAGCCATCGCGGTGGCGGCTCGCCACGGGCGGCGGACCGGCTGGTCCGCCACCCTATCCTACGAGCTGTAATGTTGGACAACATCTCAGCAGGCACGCCCGACTCGCTCGCACCGGGCGAATGTCCGGCGAGGCGCCAGCGACTTAAGAGTCGGATGCGACGATTGGAATGTCATGATGCTCTTTGATGAAGTCACGTGCGAAGCCGCAGCGCCCCCATCTGCCACGCCGACTCTACGGTGGGCAACGGCGGCACGCTATGACCGCCGAAGCAGGAGGATCCTGGTGCTGCTCAGCAACGGTCTGGAACTGAGCGTGCCCATCGGGCTTGCGCTGGGACTCGCCGACAGAAGCGCCTCCGAGCTGGAGGACATCGAGATCAGTCCGGCGGGTTTGGTTCTGCACTGGCCCAAGCTGCACGCCGACCTCTACCTTCCAGCTGTGCTGAACGGGATTTTCGGCCCTCTGCAGGATCGTTGGTCCGCCTATTGGTCCGGATGGCCCGACAGGCCACGGATCGCTCGACTCGAGAATCCGTCGTGGACAGCTTTTCGCGGCAACTCCTATCGCAGATGATTTCGTCGCATACCTGCTCGATGAGGCGGCGGTGATTCGCCTATCTGAGCCCGCGTAAGCCATGCCCCCGATTTGGGACTCGCCGCACTGCAGCGCGAACTCATGGGTGGCGCGAAGGAATTAGCTCTAGGATGTCGAACAAAGAGCAAAACACCGCATTCGAGCTGCAACCTCGCGCCGGAGGCAAGGCGCTCTCTCGCTGGATGTACGAAGAGATTCGCGCGGCGATTATCGAGGGTAGGCTCCCGCCCGCATCGAAGATCCCGTCGAGGCGCGAGCTTGCGCACAAATACGGTGTGGCGCTTGGGACCGTGGCTGTGGCATGCGCGCAGCTCGTAAAGCAGGGTTATCTGGAGGGCCGCGTGGGCAGCGGCACATTTGTTAGCGCGGTTTTCGCGGATCGGCTCCCACAGCGCCCCGCGTCGCGAGCACGAGAGCCCACGCAATTACCACGGAGGGTGCTTTCGCCCCGCGGACGGCTCCTCGCGACACAGCCCTTCCCCAAGCTCTGGTCCAACCGCTTTGCTGCGACCTTCCAGCTCCACCGTTCGCCGCCCGACATCTTTCCGCTCGAGACGTGGAACCGGATGGTCGCGCAGCGGCCTCGGCTCAATGCCCGAGATTTCATGGCCCACGGTGAACCACTCGGTTATCCGCCGCTGCGGGCAGCCATCGCCGGCTATATCAACCGAACGCGCGCAGTGCGATGCAAGGCCGGCCAAGTGGTCGTCACGTCCGGCACGCAGCAGTCGCTCGATCTCGTCGCGAGGCTCCTTCTTGACCGAGGCGATGAGTTCTGGATGGAAGATCCGGGCTATGCGCCTGTCACGTCGCTGTTGCGCTCGCATGGAGCGAAAGTGATTGGAGTACCCGTGGACGCACAGGGACTCGACTGTGATGCGGGTCGGCGACGTTGCAGGCTCGCGCGTCTCGCGTATGTGACGCCACACTGCCAATTTCCCCTCGGGATCCCTATGTCGCATGAACGCCGCTTGAAGCTGCTGCAATGGGCAAACGAGGCGGGAGCATGGATATTCGAAGACGACTACGACGGCGACCTGCCGTTCGAAAATACACCAGTCGCCGCTCTTCACAGCCTGGACCGTGCGAGCTGCGTCATTTATTCCAGCAGCTTCAACAGATTGCTATTTCCGTCGCTGCGCCTTGGATTCATGATCCTTCCGGCGGCGTTCGTCGAGCCGGCCGCCGCCGCAATCTCAATAAGCCAACGCTATTACCCGGTGATGGAGCAGGCGACACTTGCCCATTTCATCCTGGAAGGACACTGGGATATGCACATTCGGCGCATGCGCGAGCTCTACCAGGAGAGGCGCGAGGCACTGGTCGGGGCCGCAAGGAGTGAGCTCGGTGGCCTGATGCGGCTCTCAGATTCACAAGCAGGCTCGCAGGTCATCGGCTGGCTCGCACCAGGAATGAGCGAAGCCGAAGCGTATCGGCGCGCCGCTGCGAATGGCATTGACTCCATCGCGCTCTCGCGTCTCACCATCGAGCGGCGAATGCCTCCGGGATTAGTGCTGGGTATCGGTGGCGCGGATATACGTGCGATCCGAACGGGGATCAAGCACTTGGGGCGCGTCCTAAGGGCGTTGGCCTGGCAGCAAGGTATTCGTGCAACATCTGCCTGAAACCGCATCTTGACGGTCGGTGATGCGTTCGCGGAGTTTGATAAAGGGGGATTGCCATGCGGCAGCACGAGTTAGAGTTCGGCGACCCGGAGCGCGCTGCCGGCCCGCTCCCTCGGTCTGGTACCTCCATGTCCCGCCGGGATTTCGTGCGCACAACGGTAACAGGCGCGTTTGGTGCATTCATATTGGACTCCGCTGGAAAGGCGCTCGCGGACAGCCCCACGGCACGCTTCACGTTCCACGCCCCCCAGCATCAGTTGGATGATCTGAAGCGACGCCTGTCCTACGCACGCTGGCCGGAGCGCCAGACAGTTTCCGATTGGTCACAAGGCGTACCGGAGGCCAGGCAGCGGATCTGGATGGATTATTGGCGCACGGCGTACGACTGGCGCCGCTGCGAAGCTACACTCAACGAGCTCGATCAGTATCGCGCGACGATCAATGGTCTCGGCATTCATTTCCTACATGTCCGGTCCCCGCACGAGAACGCACTGCCGCTGATCATTTCCCACGGTTGGCCCGGCTCGGTTCTCGAATTCCTCAAGATAATCGGGCCCCTCACCGATCCCACGGCACATGGTGGCGCGGCCGAAGACGCTTTTCACCTCGTCGCGCCTTCCTTGCCCGGATTCGCATTTTCCGACAAACCGGCAACGCGCGGATGGAATGCTCATCGCATTGCCGCAACCTGGGTGATGCTCATGGAGCGCCTGGGATATCGGCGTTACGTAGCCCAGGGCGGTGACTGGGGCGCTTTCGTGACAACCGCCATGGCCCAACGACGACCGCCGGGACTGATTGGAATCCATCTGAACTTCCCGCAAGTCATTCCAGACAAGATCCCTCCGATCCTCTCAGCCGACGAAAAAAGCGCACTCCAGGAGATGTCGAGCTTTCAAGAGAATCATTTCGGCTTCTTTATCGAGCAGGAGACGCGTCCACAGACGATCGGCTACGCGCTCGCCGACTCGCCTGTCGACTGGGCGGCCTGGTTGTTCGACATCTTTCAGGCCGTCACGGACAACAGAGGAGATCCGGAAGACGCCCTGACGCGCGACGAGATGCTCAATGACATAACACTCTATTGGCTGACGAATTCGGCCGCCTCCTCGGTGCGCCTTTACTTCGAAGAGCGATCTCTGGGTCTCGGCAATAATGCCGGGCGAGTGGATTTGCCGGTCGGCTGCAGCATTTTTCCGCGAGAGATCTATCGCGCACCGCGCAGCTGGGCACGACTCATGTATCCCTATCTTTTTTATTGGAACGAGTTGGACCGCGGCGGCCATTTCGCGGCCTGGGAGCAGCCCGCGCTGTTCGCTCGGGAACTGCGGAATTGCTTCGATCTGCTGCGGAAATCTTTCGCAACATGACTCAGCGTCCGGCGCTCGCCGCGCTCACGAGGTCAGCTGTCCGCTCCACGAGATACAGCGGCAATGAAAGGAGCTCGTACTCGACGTGCCTCGCACCTGCGGCGGTCTGAACCGTCGTCGCAACGGTCTGTCGCGAGGGTGGATTGGTGTCGAACCTGACCGCCAGCGGCGCATGCTTCTCGGCGATGAACTGGTGCAGCGAGCGCAGGCTGCCGCGCGCGCCCGCCTTCACCTCGACGGGTACGATTGCGCCTTCGATGGCAATCACGAAATCCACCTCGGCGTTTGACGAGCGGCCCGCGCGCAGCCAGTAAGTTAACTCGCGATTCGGTGAATCCGCGAGCATCTCCAGAAGATGCTGGCCTACGAATTGCTCCGCGACCGCGCCGCCGTTGATGAGATCAGCATCAGGCTGTCTCGACAGGGTCCTCCAGGTGAGCTCGCAGATGGCATTCATGAGGCCGACATCGAGAAAGAGAAGCTTGTAGACACTCTCGTCGACGTCCGCCAGGAGAGGAAGACCCGAAGCACGCGTATGCAACACCTTCGAAACGACACGCGCCATGGCGAGCAGCTCGATGTCCTGCCTGATCGTGGAGCTGTGCGCGTCCCTCAGGACGTTGGCGTATTTGACTTTCGTCCCGACGTTGCGCGCGGCGAATTCCAGCACGTGCTGCATGCGCGCGAGATTGCGCGAGCGCGCATACTTCTGGAAGTCGTCACGGTACGTCTCGATGAGCTCCGTATGAACGGTCGAGACGTCAGCGAGCTTACCTGTCCTCGCGAGCACATCCACGGCGGCCGGCATACCGCCGACGAAGTAATATCGGCGCAGCAGCTCCAGCAGCCGCTTGTGCACCACGGGACCGAGCTGCGCGCCGGGCTCGTAGGCCACGATGGCCTCCTTGAGCTTGCTCTCGCCGAGCGCTTCGAGGAATTCCGTGAAGACCATCGGCCCCATGTGCAGGTAGCGCACTCGCCCCACCGGCATCGCGAGCCGCCGCTCGGCCAGGGCGAACTCCATGAGTGAGCCGGCGGCGATCACGGGAAGCTCGGCTCGCTCCTCGTAGAAGTACCGCAGTGCGGCGATTGCCGCCGGTGCGGCCTGGATTTCGTCGAGGAAGAGCATGGACTCTGCCGTGACGCGCGGCATGCTCGGCAAGGCCTCGATCTGCCCGAAAATTGACTGCGGGTCCATGGTCTCGAAGATTGACCCGATTTCCGGGCGGCGCTCGAGATTGACCTCGATCAGGGGACGATGCTGCTGGGCAGCAAACAATCTCACCAGCGTCGACTTGCCCACTTGGCGAGCGCCGCGGACGATGAGCGGCTTGCGATCGGCCGCGCGCATCCAGTTTTCTAAGTCTTTCAATTGCTTGCGCTCCATGTCGCCGCTCGCATCCCCATAGTTGGCTCCAATTTTAGCACTCTGATTGCGGGAATATGGGGCACTTTCCGCATTACCGCCCGGGAGCCCGTGTCACCGCCGGGTGCCGTGAGCGCTATAGGGTGGTTTGACAGCGCTATCATCGCCGTGTGATTCTCCCGCGCCGCATGCAAACGCCACATCTCAGGGGGTCTAGGGGGGTTCCCGCATTCCCGGCGATGCGGATCGCGGTGCTGGTCGCGGCGCTGGGAGCGGCCTTCGTGATCGCCCGCCCGAGCCTCGCCGCCGACAAGCCGGCGACGGTCCACCCGCGCGAGTGGCCGAGCGTGCGACCCCAGCTGCCTGCGGATCCGAAGCTCGAGCAGCGGGTGAACGCCCTTCTCGAGCGCATGACGCTCAAGCAGAAAGTGGGTCAGCTCATCCAGGGGGACATCTCGACCCTCACGCCGGCGGACCTGCGCCAGTATCCCTTGGGCGCGGTCTTAAACGGCGGCAATTCCAAGCCCGGCGGCAACACGCGGGCGCCACCTTCCGCGTGGTTGGCGCTGGCGAACGAGCTCTATCTCGCCTCCATGGCGCCCGCGCACGGCCCGCACCCCATTCCGGAGTTCTGGGGCATCGATGCCGTGCACGGCAACAACGATGTCTACGGCGCGACGGTGTTTCCGCAGAACATCGGACTCGGGGCCACGCACGATCCTAAGCTGATGCGCCTCATCGGTGAGGCGACTGCGGAGGAAGTCAGGTCGATCGGACTCGACTGGACCTTTGGCCCCACTCTCGCGGTGGTCAGTGACGATCGCTGGGGGAGAACCTACGAGAGCTATTCGCAGGACCCGGCGATCGTGCGCGCGTACGCGCGCGCCATGGTGTTGGGACTCCAGGGCACACCCGGCACGCGGCAGTTCCTCGATGATCGGCACGTCATCGCGACGCCGAAGCATTACCTGGGCGATGGCGGCACGCATGGCGTCGACCAGGGCGATAACACCGAGAGCGAGATCGAGCTGCGCGATAACGATGCCGCCGGCTACCCGGTCGCGATCGAGGCCGGTGCCCAGTCGATCATGATCTCCTTCTCGAGCTGGCAGGGCGTGAAGATGGTGGGCAACTATGGCCTGCTCACCGAAGTGCTCAAGGACCGCTGGCACTTCGACGGCTTCGCGGTCGGCGATTGGAACGCGCAGGGCCAGCTCCCCGGCTGCACGGACGCGAGTTGCCCGCAGGCCGTGAACGCCGGCCTCGATATGTTCATGGCGCCGAACGACTGGCAGCAGCTTTACACCAACACGCTCGAGCAGGTGCGCTCGGGGGAGATTCCGCGCGCACGGCTCGAGGATGCCGTGAGAAGGATCCTGCGGGTGAAGCTTCGGGATCACCTCTTTACGGAAGGACCGCCGGCCTCGCGCCCGCTCGCCGGACACTTCGAGCTCTTGGGCTTCGCAGCGCATCGCGCCATCGCCCGCCGCGCCGTGCGCGAGTCGCTGGTGCTTCTGAAGAACGAGAAGCACCTCCTGCCGCTCGAGCCCCGGGAGCGGGTGCTGGTGGCGGGCGACGGCGCCGACAACATCCCCAAGCAGTGCGGCGGCTGGACCCTCACCTGGCAGGGGACGGGCACGACCAATCAGGACTTCCCGCACGCGGAGTCGATCTGGCAGGGGATCGAGGCCACCGTGCACGATGCGGGGGGCGAAGCGGAGCTCCGTCCCGACGGCACTTTCAAACACAAGCCCGATGTCGCCATCGTCGTCTACGGCGAGAATCCGTACGCGGAGTTTGAGGGCGATGTGCCCAACCTCGCCTTCAGTCCCGCCGACGACACGGATCTTAAGCTCCTGCAGCGCCTGCGCGCCCAAGGCATACCGGTCGTGTCGGTATTTCTCTCCGGCCGACCGCTGTGGGTGAATCCGGAGCTCAACGCCTCGAACGCCTTCGTCGCCGCCTGGCTCCCGGGCTCCGAGGGCGAAGGCGTCGCCGACGTGCTCTTTCGCAAAAATGACGGCGCGATGCGCTATGACTTCCGCGGCCGGCTCTCCTTCTCCTGGCCGCGCACCCCGATGCAGTTCGGCGCCGATACCCCGGGTCGACCGCTATTTCCCGTGGGCTATGGTCTGCGCGATGCGAGCAACGGCAACCTCCCGAGGCTGGCGCAAGCCAGTGGCCTCCCCGCGGCCTCGACGGTGGACACCACGACCTTCTTCGCCGCCGGGCGCTCGGGCTCGGGCTGGCACTGGGCGGTCGCCGATGATGCCGGCGCCAAGCCCTTATCGCGCGGCATCGGCGGATCCGAAAGCGGTCGGCTGACGCTCACGGCGGCCGATGAGGCGAAGCAGGAGGATGCGCGGCGGCTTCGCTGGTCGGGCACCGGTCAGGCCACCGCGAAGATCACCGGCGCGACCGCCATCGATCTCACGCGAGAAACCAACGCCCAACTCGCCCTCGGCTTCGATTACCGCGTGGAGGAAGCGCCAGGCGCCGCGGTGTTGCTCGGCATGAGCTGTGGCGCCTCCTGCGCCGGCGCGATACCCCTCACGCGAGTGCTCGAGGCCGCACCCCGCGGCGAGTGGCAACACCTCGACGTCCCGCTCACCTGCTTCGCCTCCGCCGGGGAAGACATGCGCCACGTGTGGACGCCCTTCACGCTCGAGACGAGCGGCAAGCTCAGCCTCGACCTCGCCAACATCCGCCTCGAGTCCGGCGCGACGCACACCCTGCCCTGCGGGCACTGACGGTCCGACCCTGCCGGTCCGGACTTTGACCTCAGCGGCGCCTCTCTGCGGGCCACCGGTGATACGATGCGATCGCGCCGCCCGAGTGAGTGCGGGCCGCCGGATCTGCCGCACGGAGTCCTTTCGATGTCGACCGCCCTGCCTCTGGAGCAACCTTCACTCGCCAAAGCGCGGGAATGGCGCAATGTCGATCTGAAAACGCTGCGCGCTGAGATCATCCCTCGCGGCCGGCCGGCCGTGATGAAGGGATTGGTGGCGGACTGGCCGATCGTGCGCGCCGCCGCGCAATCCCCCGAGGCACTTCTCGAGTACGTGCGGGCTCGCGACCCGGGGCAGCCGCTCAGGATCATGGTCGGGCGACCGGAGATCAAGGGCGTCTATTTCTATCGCGACGATATGGCCGGCCTTAACTTCGAGTATCGGGAGCAGCCGCTGCACGCGGCGCTCGCGAGTATTCTCGCCTGCCGGGCTCATTCTGATCCGCCGGCGATCTATACGGGCGCGAGGGCGATCGAGCGCTATTTCCCGCGGATCGGGCGGGAGAACAGCCTCGATATGCTGGCCGAGATGGGCAAGTCGGCGTGGGCGTATGTCTGGTTGGGCAATGCGGTGACGGCGGCCACGCACTATGACAACATGGAAGGCATCAACTGCACGGTCACCGGCCGCAAGCGCTTCACTTTCTTTCCGCCCGAGCAGCTGCCCAATCTTTATGTCGGACCGCTCGAGCTCTCCCCGGGCGGGCAGCCGACCAGCATGGTGAAAGTCTCGGCGCCGGATCTCGAGCGCTATCCGCGCTTCGTGCAGGCGCTCGCCGCCGCGGAAACGGCCGAAATCGAGCCGGGGGATGCGATCTTCATCCCGAGCCTCTGGTGGCACAACGTCGAGGCCCTCGAGCCGGTCAACTTCTCGATCAACTTCTGGTGGTGCGAGCCCAACGACTGGGCGGCCGAGCCCTTCGGCGCGCTCGTGCATTCGCTGCTCGCGCTTCGCCAGCTGAGCCCCGAGCGCCGCGAGATCTGGCGGATGATGTTCGATCATTACGTGTTCCAGACCAACGGCGATCCGGTGCCGTATCTGCCGCCCGATCGGCGCGGGATGCTCGGCCCGTTGTCGTCCGAGCAGATCCTCTACCTCAAGAAGCAGCTCATGCGCTCGCTCGTCAAACAGATGCCGCGGGAGCTGAGTGCGAAAATCCTGCAGGCGCTCTTTCCCGAGCCCCCACGATAATCTCCGCCCGTCCCCCGCCCGTCAGTGCCAACATAGGCGTCCGCCAGCGGGCCAGCAGCCCGAAGCTCGTACTCTGGACACGATGCGCGTGCAGGGTGCTCACTGAGCCCGGGGCAGGCCCTGCAGTGTCAGGAGTCATGATCGAAGGTCGCCAGTTCGTAGTCCAGCGACAACGCCAGAGCTGCGAGCCAGGCATCCGTCCAAAGGTTAGGAGTCGGTTCCCGCCCTGTGACCAGCGTTGCGAATCGATGCTCGTGAATGGCCGGCTCGGAATCGATCTGAAAGGAGCGTGGATCGTCCGCAAGCTGTTGCCAGGCTGCCCGAGCTTCTTTCGGCTTCACCGGATCGCCGTTCATGGCGACCCGGCTGCTCAACAAGCGCAGCACCGCAAGACGTGTGAGAAGGCAAGTGCCAACCGCTCCGTCCGCCCGTTCCTGCCACCACTCCATCGCCCTCTCGTGCGCCGCGTGCCCCTGAACCAGCAGCGGGAAGAGGACGTTAGCGTCGGCGATACACGTCATTAAGATGCGTCACGGCTTCCTGCTCGAACAACTGAGCGATTTCCGCATTCGATCGCAGCGGGACCGTGTGCCCAGCCGGCAGCTGGATGGGAGCCTGGTCCATTCGTCTACGCTCCGACCGGCCGGGGTCCGCCAGCAGCCTCCGCAGGGCTTCCGCGACCAGATCCCGCAGCGTCGAACCGCGCTTCACCGCCGCGAGCTTGGCGCGCCGCATGAGATCATCCGGGAGATCGAACGTGGTTCGCATAGCACGGTTCAAGTCGCAGTGGGTAAGCTTGGCAAATGTTGAAGTCGCACCCCTTGATCCACCGCTTCCCCGGAGGTCGGCAGGTGATCACCTCGGGCCTGCCGCGCCGGCGGTGGCACGACCTCTATCACCTGCTGATGACCATGAGCTGGCCGCGCCTGTTCGCGAGCTACGCCGGCTTCTTCGCGCTCTTCAACCTCCTATTCGCCGCGGCCTATCAGCTGCAGCCGGGCGATATTGCAAACCTCAATCCGCCGGGTTACTGGGGGCGGTTCTTCTTCAGCGTGGAGACGCTGGCGACAGTCGGCTACGGCGACATGCACCCGCAGACGGTGTATGCGCACCTCATCGCCTCGGCCGAGATCTTCACAGGTCTCATGAGCGTCGCGCTCATCACCGGCATGATGTTCGCCCGCTTCTCGCGGCCGACCGCGCGCATCCTCTTCGCGCGGCACGCCGTAATCCGCCAGTTCGACGGCCGCCCGACCCTCATGCTGCGCGCCGCCAACGCGCGGCAGAACGTCATCATGGAGGCGAGCGCGCAGCTGCGCCTGATCCGCGACGAGCGCAGCGTCGAGGGGACGCCGATGCGGCGCATCTACGACCTGCCATTGCGCCGCAGCGAGCAGCCGATGTTCATCTTCGGCTGGAGCCTGATGCATGTCATCGACGATGCGAGCCCGCTCGCGAGCGTCACCGCCGAGTCACTCAAGGCGGCGAGGGGTTATCTGCTCCTCACGATCGCCGGCACGGACGAGACCACGGGACAGATGCTCATGTCGCGTCAGGAGTATTGGTCCTCCTCGATCCACTGGAACCACACCTTCGTCGACATCTTCATGACAGGCGAGGACGGCATCGATCGCTTCGACTACACGAAGTTCCACGATGTCCTGCCGGTCGAGCCGCCCGAGACGCCCGAGGCGGTTTGAGAGTCGCGTTGCCGAGGCCTAGTGCGTCCCGGCCGTCAGGTTGGCCTGGGTCTCCCGAATGAGGAAGTCGACCACCGCCTGCAGCGCCTCGCGCTCGCTCGCCCCCGCCTTGCGCGCCTCCTCGAAGGTCTGGATCTGGCGGTGGGCGCTCGTGCCGCGCTGGAGGATGGTCCTAAGATGCTCGACCTCACGCAGGCATCCGAGCTCCCCGGCATCCTGCTGCACGAGCTCGATCAGCTCGCTGACGAGCTGCGGGAACGCGACGAGCTCGCCGCGGGCGAGATCCAGCAACTCCCCATCGAGGCTGTAGCGCATCGCGCGCCAGCGGTTCTCGGCGATCAGCATGTTGGGATAGAGGCGCCAGCTGCGGTTCGCGAGCTTCAGGCGATAGAGCCGCCGCAGCAGCGATACGATCAGGGCCGCGAGGCTCACCGCATCATCGATGTTGGTGCAGGTGTCCATCACGCGCGTCTCGAGCGCGGGGTGGAGCGAGTCCGGACGCACGTCCCACCACATCTTGCCGGTGTGCTCGATCATCCCGTTGCGCACCAGCATGTCGAGATTGCGCTTCAGCGCGGCGTAGCTCGCAAACCGCTCCGGCAGTCCCGTGCGCGGCAGGGAGCTGAAAAGCGTCATCCGAAAGGACATGAGCCCGGTGCGCTCCCCGTCCCAGTAGGGCGATGAGCAGGAGAGCGCGAGCAGGTGCGGCACGAAGTACGTCAGTTGGTTCATGAGGTCGACGCGCAGGTCATCGTCATCGATGCCGACGTGAACCCGCATGCCGCAGATCATGATGCGCCGCGCCGCCCCCTGCATCTCGTTGGCGAGCGCGAAGAACTGCTCGCGCTCGGTCGGGATCTGGCGGGTGGCCTTGGCGAAGGGGTGGGTGGAGGCGGCGATCGGTGCGCGGCGGTAGCTTCCCGCCACCTCGGCGATGATGGCGCGCAGGCTCGCCAAGTCGGCGCGCGCCTCGGCGATGGAGCGGCAGACCCGGGTGCTCGCCTCGAGCTGACTGCGCAGGAAGCGCGGGCTCACCTGCCCGCCCGAGCGGCGGGTGCATTCCTCGAGCAGCGCTTGCGGCGGATTTTCGTCGACGTCGCGCGAGTCGAGGTTGACGAGCAGATATTCTTCTTGGATGCCGACGCTGAACGGCGGCTCAGTGCTCATGGCGCGATGCTCCGATCCCCAGGTTGGGTCTCAGAACTCCCAGTGTACAGGTTTTAGAGCACCAGCCTCTCGAACGGCTCGGGGCGCGCCAGGAAATAGCCCTGCGCGTAGTCGATGCCGATACGGCTCAGCTCATCGAGCACGGCCTGCGACTCGACGCACTCGGCCACGATCTCGATGCCGAGCGCCTTGCCCACCTTGCAGATGGCCTCGACCATGCTGCGATCGACCGGGTCGTCCGCGACGTGGCTGATGAACTGGCCATCGATCTTCAAGTAATCGACCGGCAGGGTCTTCAGGTACATGAAGGAGGAGAGCCCGGTGCCGAAGTCATCGAGCGCAAACCGGCAACCGCGTGCCTTGAGCTCCCGCATGACGAAGGTGGCGTTCGAGAGGTTCGTCACCGCGGCGGTCTCGGTGATCTCGAAGCAGAGCGCCCGCGCAAGCGTCGGATCCCCCACCTGCTGCAGCACGAAGTCGATGAAGGACTGCTCGTTGAGCGAGGTACCCGAGAGATTGACCGCGATGAGCGGCAAGCCCGCCCCGGCGATGGGGCGCGTCTGCCGCGCCTCGCCGCGCACCGACCCACGCGCGCTCGCGTTCGCAATCTCGCGCAGCGCACCGCGACTTGCCCACTCCTTCAGCCGCTCGATGGCGCGCTGCACCACCCAGCGGTCGATGACCGACATGACGTTGTAGCGCTCCGCCGCGGGGATGAACTCCCCGGGTGAGACCAGCCGTCCGTCCTCATCACGCAGCCGGACGGTGAGCTCATGGAAGGCCGTCGCGCCGAGCTGGCCGATCGGCCGGATGGGCTGAAAGAAGAGCTCGAGCCGATTCTCCTCCGCGGCGCGGGTCACCCGCGCCACCCAATGCATCTCGCGATGCCGGGGGTGCGAGATGCCATCCGACTCGTAGAGGTGCACGCGGTTGCGGCCCTCGTCCTTGGCCGCATAGCAGGCGATGTCGGCCGCGCTCATCACGTTGGCGACGCTCTCGGTCTCCGCCGCAATCTGTACGACGCCAACGCTCGCTCCGACCGAGAGCGTCGAGGCGCCCCAGACGAAGCGGTAATCCCGAATGGCTTGGCGCACGCCCTCGGCAATGCGCGTCGACTGCTCCACCGTGCAGCCTGCAAGCAGCACGCCGAACTCATCTCCCCCCAAACGCGCGATCGTGTCGGAGGTGCGCACCCGCGACTGCAGCAGTCCCGTGACATCGCGCAGCAGCCGATCGCCCGCCTGGTGCCCGCAGGTGTCGTTCACGACCTTGAACTGATCGAGGTCGATGTAAAGGAGAGCGTACGTGCCCTCGCCTCGCTGCGCGCTCAACACCGCCGCGTGCAGGCGGTTGTCGAACTCGCGGCGATTGATGAGGCCGGTGAGCGCATCGTGGCTCGCCTGGTAGGAGAGCGCGCGCTTCAGGCGCCGCTCCCTGGTCACATCGTGGAACACGATGACCGCGCCGATCACCCGGCCCTGGCGGTCGCAGATGGGCGCCGCCGACTCCTGGATGGCGACCTCGTGGCCGGAGCGGGTGATCAACACCGAGTGGTCGGCGGGTGAGGTCGTCTCGGCGCCCCCGAGGACGCAAAGGAGCGGATTTTCGATGGGCTCGTGGGTGATCTCGTTGACGAGACTCAACACCTCGCCGATCGGCCGCCCCCGCGCCTCCTCCAGAGTCCAGGCGGTGAGGCTCTCGGCGACGGGATTGATGTACTCGATGCGCCCGTCGGCATCGGTGCTGATGACGGCGTCGCCGATCGACTGCAGCGTCACTTGCGCCCGCTCCTTCTCGGCAAATATCGCCTGCTCCGCCCGTTTGCGCTCGGTGATGTCAGCAATCGTGCCCTCGTAATGCGTGATCCGGTTGGCCGCATCACGTACGGCGCGCGCATTCTCGAGAATGACGACCTGCTCCCCATCGCGCCGACGCACTAAAAACTCCGCGTTCCTGATCTCCCCTTCCGACTCCACTCGGCGAATGAACTCGGCGCGATCTGCAGGGTTCCAGTAGAGCGTTGCAACGCTTGGCAGTGCGTACAGTTCCTCGGCGCTGTCGTAGCCCAAGATGCGCACGAACGCCGGGTTCACCGAGCGCAGCCGGCCCTCGCGGCCGCTCTGGTATACCCCTTCGATGATGGTCTCGAAAAGCCCCCGGTACTTCGCCTCGCTCGCCCGCAGCGCCTCCTCCGCGAGCCGCCGGCCGATCGCGATACCGGCCATCTGCGCCGCGTGATCGATGATGCGCAGCTCCCGCTGGCCCGGCAGGCCCGCGCTCGAGTGGTAAACGCCGAGCGCTCCCAGCACCCGTCCGTCGCTCGCCTTGATGGGTGTTGACCAGGCGGCACGAAGTCCCGACTCCAGGGCGTGCGTGCGCGGCTGCTCCCAGAAAGGATCGGTGGCGATGTCAGCCACGAGCACCTGCCGGCCGAGATACACCGAGGCCGCACAGGAGCCGTTACGGATGTCGACCGCGCAGCGCTCGAGCGCCGCCCAGAGCTTCGGCGGCAGCCGCGGGGCGACCAGGTACGAGAAGGCCTGGGCCCCGGGAGTCAGCACCGCGATCGAGCAGACCGTGCCGACTCCGACCGACTCGATGAAGCGAGTGACGGAGGCCAGGATGTCTACGAGTGGCGCACTGCCGGTGAGCTGCTCGAACACCGCGCGCTCGGCGCGCGCCACGCGCTCGGTAAGCTCCGAATCCCGGGCGCGGTAGGCGAGCTCGGCGGCCTCGTCCGCCATGAGGCGCATCGATTGCACGATGCCGCGCCGCTCCGCGTCCATGGCGTCGAACTGCAGGCTCACGAGCTTCAATAACACCGCAAAGTCCGGCACCTCGAGTCCGGTCCGCAGCGTCGCCTCCTTGAGAATCGCGCGTACCTGCGGGTGCAGATCCTCCGGCGGCGGCATGGCAAGCCCGAGCTCCGCCCGAACCAGCGTCGTCGTCGTCGTGGAGCTCGCCTGCGGCTCCTCGGCCTGCGGCAGGACTGTCTCGGGCGTTGACATATGGCGTTACGGCCGGTTGGCCGCCGCCTGTGTCGGACCCTCACCCACGATGACTGGGATCCTGAAGAGCAACCCCACCGACTGGTTGGGGGTATGAACACCGACCGCAGCCGTCAACGTGAACAGACCCGTGTTGACGGGCTGGATCGTCACCGAGCCGAAAATGGGCATGCCATCCGCGGGCTTGATGGCGGCGAGCGACGGGCCGTGTTCCTTCACCTCGAGGCCGTCCGCAGCGCCAAAGGCGACATGGAGGGTGTCGATCCCGGCGCCATGGGGGACGAGCGCGTAATCGATCTCGTCATCCTGCCCGACCTCGGGGCGGTTGCGGATCGAGAATTTGAGCTCCACCGGCATCTCTGCCTCGCTCGGCCCTACGGCGTCCACCATGCCTGCCAGGGCCTTGGCGGTGGGATCGAGCGGCTGGAGAGCCTGGGCATTCGGCAGGGAGTGGGCCGAAGTAGCCGGGTGGGAGCCGCCAAAGTAGCCACAGCCCGCGACCCCAAGGCATACCGCCAAAAGCACGGTTGCTCGGCCCATCCTGGGCCTCGTCCCATGGACCGACGCGCGCACGGCGCACGTCGTCAAGAATCGCTCCGGGCGATTCGTTGTTCTTGCCATCCGCAGGGTTCCGCGCAAACAGCGACCGATTATTGACAATACCGCGAGCCGGGCGGTCCGCGCACCCGAATGGTTGCGTTTCCTTGACGTCCTCCTCACCATCGGCCTTGTCAGGCCGCCGCTGGCGCGGAAATGGCCGGGATTCCTTCTGCAAGACGGCGACGTCCCGCCGCGAGAATGTTGCAAGCCGAGTTGCGGTCCCGATCATGAGTCGTACCACAAACAGGGCAGGTCCATTCTCTCATTCCAAGACCTTCCCGGCCCTGCGGGCCGGTGCGGCTGTTACACACGCTACAGGTCTGGGTAGAAAACGCTTCGTCGATCTCCCTAAACCACACGCCTGCGTCATCGCACTTGTATCGGAGCATGGTCCGCAACGCGCTCCAGCCGGCATCGAGCACGGACTTGCCTTGTCCGCTTCTTGCGAGCATAGAGGCGTTGACGTTGCCGACGAAGATGGCAGCGTAGCCGCACTTGACGAGCCTGCTGCTGCACTTGTGGAGGAAATCCTTCCTTCGATTGGCGATCTTGGCATGGACCGCCCGCACCCGATCCTTCTTTCCGGCCCTCTGGGCGCGGGCGAGAGCGGGCTCCAAGTCCCGATAGAACCGCGGGGCCTCGATGTTCTCGATCGACTCATCGGAGAAAGCGGCCAGCCGCTTGAGCCCAAGATCAATGCCGAGCGCCTTCTCGCAAGGCTTCGCAGGAGGCCTCGCCTCGAGCGCTCTTCTCGCCGGGACCGCCACATTGAGGTACCAGCGGCCGCGGGCATCCTCCGCGACGCACCCGGCGCGCAGCTCGTAAGCGCAAAGTCCGAAGCTGTCCCAGAGCGAGAGCCAGCGGCCCTGGAAGAGGACTTGCCCGTGGGCATAGCGAACCGCGCGGGCCTTGAAAGGAATCCATCCGAGGGAGCGACGGGCACCGCCGCTTACGCGCCAGCGCAGCTTTCTTTTCCGGTGCTGACTGCGCCGCGTCACATACTCCTCGGCCACCTGCTGGAAGACCGCAGATCCCACCGCGAGTCCCTCGCGGCTCGCGCCATTGAGATAGCCCTGCAGCTCGTGTGCGCCGATGAAGCGCTGCTCCCGCTGCAGCACCTTAAGCGAGAGATCGTTGCAGTAGTTCCAGACGAAATTCACCGCACTCGCCATCTCCGAGAGCACTCGGCCGTGCTTGTCCTTGATGCGCAGTCGAAGGACTCGGACGGGAGTGTGGCAGCGGGGCATACTGATAAATATACAGTACTCGGATACCCTGGCACAATATTCCTAACACCTGCTTGCTCTCGGAGCGGCGCTTCCTCCTACGGCCTGAAGGCCGAGGCTCCGCGCTTGAGATCGGGTGACATAGCCCGGTCTCACCCCGCGAGGAGCGGCGGATCATCGATCGCCGGAAGCTGCGCGGCGAGATCGGTGAGGTACCCCTCCCAGTACCGGACCTCGCCGAACCACGGGAAAGCGCGAGGAAAGGCCGGGTCGGCCCAGCGGTGGCAGACCCAGGCGGCGTGGTGGAGCATGCGCAGGGCTCTCAGCGGCTCGACCAGCCGCAGCTCCCGGAAATCGAAGTCGGCGAACTGCTGATAGCCCGCCAGGAGCGCCGCCCATTGTCCTTGCTGGTCGGCGGGGGAGCCGGAAAGGAGCATCCAGAGGTCCTGAATCCGCGGCCCCATGGCGCAGTCGTCGAGATCGACGAACAGCGGGCCGTGCTCGTTCCAGAGGAGATTCCCGAGATGGCAGTCGCCATGGAGCCGCAGCCGTCCGATGGGCCCAATTTCCTCGTAGATCTGCAGGATCCGCTCGATGAGCATGCCGCCTAAGGTCTGGTAGCGAGCCCGCAGCGCCTCGGGCAGAAGGTCCGACCCCAAGACGAGTATCCGTGCCTCGGTGCCTAAGCGCTGTACACCAATCTCCGGGCGCCGCTCGAACGGTTGCCGCGCCCCCACCTGGTGCAGGCGGGCGATCGAGCGACCGAGGAGCTCCCGGGCCTGCGGCGCATCGAGCTCGGGCGCCCACCCGCGCAGGTACGGAAAAGCCGCGAAACGAAACTCCCGGTGCCGAAAGAGCGTCTGCCCCGAGATCTCGACCGGAGCGGCCACCGGCAGCTCGGCGGCGGCGAGCTCGGCGGTGAAGCGGTGCTCCTCGAGGATCTGGGCATCGCTCCAGCGCGCGGGGCGATAGAACTTGAGGATCCGCAGCCCCTGGGCGCTGCCCAACTGATAGACGCGGTTCTCGTAGCTGTTCAAGGCAAAGAGCCGCCCGTCAGGGTCGAGACCCACGGAGCTCGCGGCATCGAGCACGCATTCCGGAGAAAGGCCGGCGAACGGCGTTTCGTCGCTCTGCGATCCCCCGGCGCGAGAGGAAGCGCCCCGGGATCTCTGAGATCCGCTACCGCCAGCGGAAGAGCCCCGGGGTACGGTTTTGTTTATCATCCCAGCGAGCCTCCTCATCTCATCCATACCCTCGAACCGTACCCTAAAACTCGCATGAAACAGACCACCATTCTCGTGACCGGCGGCGCCGGCTACATCGGCAGCCACACCGTACTTCAGCTTCGCGCCCGGGGCGAGCGGGTGGTGGTGCTCGATGATCTCTCGAGGGGCTTTCGCCAGGCGGTGCTCGATACGCCCCTCGTCGTCGGCCCAGTGGGCGATCGGGACACGGTGCTCAAGGTGCTGCGCGAGCACGGCGTCGATACCGTGCTGCACTTTGCCGCCTACACCATCGTCCCCGAGTCGGTCAGCGAGCCGCTCAAATACTACGGCAACAACACCTGCTCGACGCGCTCGCTTCTACAGTGCTGCCTCGAGAGCGGCGTGAAGCACTTCGTCTTCTCCTCCACCGCGGCAGTGTATGGGATTCCGGCGGATGGCACGGCCGCTGAGAGCACCCCTACCGCTCCCATCAACCCCTACGGGACTTCCAAGCTGATGTCGGAATGGATGCTGCGCGATGCCTCCGCCGCCGCCGCTCTCAAGCACGTGGCGCTGCGCTACTTCAACGTCGCAGGCTCCGACTCCCAAGGCCGCATCGGACAGGCGACGCCCAAGGCAACCCTGCTCGTCAAGGTGGCGTGCGAGGCGGCGATCGGCAAGCGCTCGCAGGTGTCGATCTTCGGCACCGACTATCCGACCCCGGATGGCACCGGGGTGCGCGACTACATCCATGTGGAGGACCTTGCGACCGCGCATTTGGATGCGCTCGCGTACCTGCGCTCGGGCGGTGCCTCCACGGTCCTCAATGTCGGGTACGGTCACGGCTACAGCGTGCGCGAGGTGCTGAAGAGCGTCGAGCGCGTCGCGGGGACGAGCCTCAAGGTGGTGGAGGAGCCGCGCCGCGCGGGCGATCCGCCGGCGCTCATCGCGCGCGCCGAGCGCATCCGCCGCGAGCTTAATTGGAAACCCAAGCTCGATGATCTCGATACCATCGTGCGCACCTCCCTCGCCTGGGAAAGGCGCTTGCTCAAAGAGCCTTGGGCGTAGAATCCCAGGCAATGCAGTGGGTGCGCCCCAAGTCCTTGAGCGGCCTGATGCTATTCGGGCTCCTGCTGCTCGCCCTGCCGCTCCTGGTCGCGATCATCACCGCGGCGCTTCAGATCCGCTCGCTCGCGACCAAAGGGCAGCAGATCGTCATCGAGGGCGTCACTGCGGCGCGCGCGAGCCAACAGCTCTTCAGTGAGATCGCCTCCCTCGAGCGCACCGCGCGCCTCTACGACGTCCTCAACGACAAGACGAGCCTCGACGCCTACAAGCAGGATGACCAGGCGCTGACCGCCACGCGCGCCAAGCTCTACGTCGACGCCACGAACGCGACGCGCCAGACGCTGGCGGAGCTCGGCCGGGTGCAGCGGGAGATTTACGCGACCGTGCTCACCACGGCGCTGAGCAACGGCGCCGCCGAGACTCCCGGACTCGCCCGGCAGTTCGGGGCCTTAAGTGCGCTCGTCGACAAGGTGGCGCAGCAGAGCAACGAGCAGATCGACGCCGAGGTGGCCTCGCTCCAGGCGCGGACCGATCACGCCCGGGAGCGGCTTTTCTGGCAGGCGGCGCTGCTCCTGCCGCTCACGCTGATCGCCATCATCACCCTCACTCTGGTCGTCGGCCGACCGCTGCGGTACATCGATCGCGCCATCAACGACATCGGGCACGGTAACATCAGCCATCCGATCACGGTGCGCGGCCCGCATGACCTCAAGCGCTTAGGTGCGCAGCTCGAGTGGCTGCGTCTTCGGCTCCTCGAGCTCGCGCAGGAGAGAAACCGGTTCCTGCGGCACATGTCGCATGAGCTCAAGACCCCCCTTGCCAACATCCGCGAGGGGACGGAGCTGCTCATGGATGGGGCGGTGGGCGAGCTCGACACCGCGCAACGCGAGGTTGCCGCGATCCTGCGCGACAACGGCATCAAGCTGCAGCGCATGATCGAGAACCTCCTCTCCTTCAGCGCCTGGCAGACCTCCTCGACCGTCGGCCTCGAGACCAGCGAGTTTCGGCTGCGGCCGGTGGTGAAGCAGGTGCTCGAGAACCAGCAGCTCACGCTCTTGTCTCAGCGGGTGCGGCTCGATGTTCAGGTGGAGGATGTGACGCTGGTCGCCGATCGCAGCAAGATCCGTCTCATTCTCGAGAATCTGGTGTCGAATGCCGTCAAATACTCCCCGAAAGGAGGCACCATCCACATCAAGGCCGCGACCGACCCGAATTCCCTCATCATCGATGTGGCCGACAATGGCCCCGGCATCCCCAAGGAGGACCGCGACCACGTGTTCGAGGCGTTCTATACCGGCCGGGCCGCGAGGACCACGGCCGTCAAAGGCACCGGAATCGGCCTCTCCGTGGTATTGGAATTCGTGGCTGCGCACGGCGGCGAGGTGGAGATCGTGGATGGGGAGTATCCGGGGGCGCATTTTCGCATCCGGATGCCGATCGACCTCGCGCGCGGCGGCCGACCGGGCGCCAGCCCCGAGCGCAGGACCCAGGCTCATGCGGCGTAGGCCCATGCGGCATAGACTGGCGCTCCGGCCTGCGGCGCTCGCTCGACCTGCGCTGCTGGTCTGGCCTGCGGCGTTGGCCTTGTCGGCGACGCTCCTCGCGAGCGGCTGCGCCAGCTTATTCCCCCCCCAGCCCGCGCCACCCGCTCCGAAGCCCGTCATCGACCGCAAGGCCGCCTCCTCGCACGCGCTCGCGAATGATTTCGCGGTGCTGGATAACCTGATGATGGCGGCGCCGGATCAGCAGATGGCGATCACCGGCACCGCGGAGGAGGCCTTCCAGCGGACCCCGACCCCGAGCCGGAAGCTCCGTCTCGCGCTCATCCTCGCCACCCCCGACCAGGCGGGCGCGGATCTGCCGCGGGCGCACCAGATGCTCGCGGAGCTGGCCTCGGACCCCGAGTCCTCGCTCCTACCGGGAGAGAGGTCCCTGGTGGCGCTGCAACTGAAGCAAATTGGCGACTATTTGACGTTGGAGCAGGAAAACAGCACGCTCCAGGCGGACGCCGCTCGTGTTGACCAGATCGCGGGACTCAAGCGCCGCCTCGATGGCGCCGCCGAAGAGAACGTGAAGCTGAAAAAGCAGCTCGAGGAGGCGCGGGCCAAGCTGGCGGCCATCGCCAACATCGAAAAGTCGCTCAATGAGCGCAAACCCGGAAGACCCAAGTGAGCCTCACCCCTGGTAGCGTACTGCCCGAACAGCGAAAGATGACCACTCCCCCGAGCACGTTAAGTCAAAGCGGACGACGCAAGGCGCGCATTCTCGTGGTCGATGACGACCCGGGGCTCCTGCGGCTCCTCACCATCCGCCTGCGCGCGGAGAGCTACGACGTCGAGGCCGTGGAAAGCGGCGCGCAGGCGCTCGCCGCCTCGAGCCGCTTCCGTCCCGATCTCGTCATCACCGATCTCAAGATGGATCAGATGGATGGCATCGGGCTCTTGAAGGAGCTACAGAACCGCTGGCCGGGATTGAAGGTCATCATCCTCACCGCCCACGGCACGATCCCGGATGCGGTGCAGGCCACGCAGATGGGCGCCTTCGGCTTTCTCACCAAGCCGGTCGACAAGCAGGAGCTCTTGGATCAGGTGCAAAAGGCGCTGCGCATCTCGGGCTTCGGGGCCTCGGATGAGGACTGGCGCGCCGAGATCGTCACCCGCAGCGCCTTGATGGAAGAGAAGCTCGCCCAGGCGCACATGGTCGCGGGCACCGATGCGCGCGTCCTCATCACCGGTGAGAGCGGCACGGGCAAGGAGCTCCTCGCGCGCGCCATTCACCTGGCGAGCCCGCGACGCAACAAGCCCTTCGTCGCCATCAACTGTAGCGCCATGGCGGAGAACCTCCTCGAATCGGAGCTCTTCGGCCACGAGAGAGGCTCCTTCACCGGCGCCACCCGCGCCCACCGCGGCCTCTTCATGGCGGCCGACGGCGGCACGCTCATGCTCGATGAGATCGGCGACATGCCGATGAGACTGCAGGTGAAGCTCCTGCGGGTGCTGCAGGAGAACGTCATCCGCCCCGTGGGCAGCACTGACGCCCTGCCCGTCAACGTGCGCGTCATCTCGGCAACGCATCGCGACCTGCAGCAACTCATGACCGGGGGGGAGTTCCGCGAGGATCTCTACTACCGCTTGAACGTGGTGCACATCGATATGCCGCCGCTAAATCGGCGGCGCGAGGACATCCCGCTCCTGGTCGCCCATTTCCTCGCGACGATGGCCAAGGAGACCGGCCAGAGGAAGATCTACGCGCCCGAGGCGGTCGAGCTCTTGGCCACCGCCGACTGGCCCGGCAACATCCGCCAGCTGCAGAACGTCGTACGGCAGAACGTGGCGCTCTCACAGACCCCCATCATCCCCGTCGAGCTCGTGCAACAGTCGCTCGGCGGCTCCCCCGGACGCCTGCCCTCCTTCGATGAGGCGCGGGATGAGTTCACGCGCAGCTATCTGTCACAGATTCTGCAGATCACCGGTGGTAATGTGAGCCAGGCGGCGCGACTCGCGAAGCGCAACAGAACGGACTTCTACAAGCTCCTGGCGCGGCATCAGTTGACGCCGGAAGAATTCAAGCAGCGCTGATTCTAACGTCGGCCGGCAAGTCTACTGCCTCCGTCAGGCCCAGCAGGGAGGCGGCGGTGTAAGGTGCTGGCATAGGCTTTTGGGGGAGTTTGGTTCCGGCGGAGACCTCGGTTGTGACGGTGCTAATGGCTCATAGCAATCCGGCCAGGGTGCAGAACGGCTGCTTCGTGGTCGACCGCAAGTTCCTCGTCGGCATGCAAAGGTACGCGGAGCAGGTCCGTCAGCCTTTGGTCACCGTACATCCCGAGCTTGCCGCGGGTTCACCCATCATGGATTCGGTCGAGGTGCCCTGCGCTGAACTGCCATACCGGGTAATGACGGTGAAAGTTGACGCCTGGAGAAGGACGCAGCCGTGCGACGTTCCTCGCCTTCGCGACGAGATCTCTCGATGCAGATTGGTTTACGGAGGAGACCTGGGCGCCGCGGAGCTCGCCCGGTCATTGCGCATTCCATACATCCCTGTTCTTGAATACGATCTCCGGACTCATATCGTCGCGTCAACGAGCACGACGACCAATCCGCTACGCCGCGCAAACCGGGCCGTCCGAAGCGCCTGGCACCACTTGAAAGTCACCATCCCGCAGATGCGCAACGCGCAGTCCCTGCACTGCAACGGCTATCCGGTCTACGACGAGGCTGAGCCTTACAATCCCAAGCGGCTCCTCTATTTCGACTCGCGGATGTCCGAAGATATGCTTATCTCGCAGGACGAGCTCGCCGGGCGGATTGGGAATCGGCAACGCCGTCCACTCCGGCTGCTGTATTCGGGAAGATACGAGCGAATGAAAGGAGCCGATGACGCGGTGCGCTCGGCTCTCGAATGCTTACGTCGCGGCCTCGACATCGAAATGCACTGCTACGGTCAGGGCAGTCTGCGCGCGGAAATGGACCGGCTCGCCGGCCAAGCACGAAGCCCCGGACGCGTTCAGATTCACGACGCCTTACCCTACCCGCAACTCGTGAAGATATCGCGAACCTTCGATGTCTTCGTCTGCTGCCATCGGCAAAGCGATCCCTCTTGCACCTATATCGAATCCTTCGGGGCCGGGCTGCCGATTGTGGGCTATGAGAATCGTATGTGGCAGCGACTTAGCGAGCACTCCGGCGCCGGGTACGTAATGCCGCCCGGAGTTCCTGAAAAGCTCGCGGAGCGGCTGCAGCAGCTCGCGTCGAACCAGACGATTCTGGTGGATATGTCATCGAAAGCCCTGGCCTTCGCACGACAACACACGTTTGAACGCGAGTTCGCCAAGAGAGTCGACGCATTGAATGCGGCCACGGGTTGAGAGCGCATGCCTATCTACATTAAAGAGGTAATCGTCGTACTGGCGATCGCGATCCCGCTATTCGCACTTGGCAAGCCCATTGCGCTCAATTTCACGGCTGAAAGCGATTTCAAGCGGCGGCGCAACGTTTGGATCTATCTGACCGTAGTCGCTTTCTTGAGCCCCAGCTTCTGGACGTTCGTGCTGTTGGGCGCACCAGCGCTTTTTTGGGCGGGCAAAAAGGACTCGAACCCGCTAGCACTGTATCTGCTTCTGATGAATGTCATTCCGTCGATTGCGATCGATATCCCGACTGGCAATCTCGGATTCCAACTCTTCTACCTCGACATTTTCCGACTTCTGTCCTTCTGCGTCTTAGTGCCAGCGGCATGGAGGCTTTACAAATCAGAGGACCCGAACCGCGGCGGCGGCTTGCGAAAAATGGACCTCCTGTTGATCGGCTTCGGCATTCTGCAGGTCGTGGAGTACGTGCGGCCCGATCTAAAGAGCCACGTCATTCTGCAAAATTCCCCGACCAACATGGTCAGGGACGCTCTGCTTTTTTTCATCGACATGTACGTCATCTATTATGTAGCGAGCCGATCCTGCCAAAGCCGCCGGGCGATGTTGGATGCGCTCGCAATGTTCTGCCTCTCCTGCGCTCTCATGGCAGCCGCCGCAGTGTTCGAATCCGTGAAGCATTGGCTGCTCTATACGAATCTTTTCTTCCGCTGGGGCGGCAAGCCCATCGAAGAGGCTTACTTGTTTCGAGCCGGCCTGCTTCGCGCTGAGGCTTCCTCTGCGAACGCCATTATGCTCGGTTATCTTCTTGCCATCGCACTCGGCATCTGGCTCTACCTCAAATCACATCTAGAGACGCGCGGACCCAGAATCGTCGCCGTAACCGTTCTGTTGTGGCTGGGCCTCTTCGCCTCTTTTTCGCGTGGACCATGGCTCGGGGCAATCCTGATCTATTTGGCGTACGCAGCCTTTGGTCCGCGCGGAACTTCCCGGCTCGTCAAGTCTGTATTCATTTTTCTAATCGTTGGAGGCCTCGTACTCGTCTCTCCCATAGGCCACCGAATCCTGGAGGGCTTCCCGACGCAGGGCGCGACTTCCAGCTCACTGACTTATCGAGAGCGGTTGGCTGATCGCTCCTGGCAATTGATCCAGGCTCACCCGCTGCTGGGGGACCAATTCGCGTTGTCCAAGATGCAGGGCCTGCGACAGGGACAGGGAATAATCGACATAGTCAACACATACGTAGGTGTTACGCTCTTCCACGGGTTCATCGGACTCGCTCTCTTTCTCGGCTTCATACTGCTGGCGCTATCCAAAGCGCGTCGCGCGGCCAGGGAGGCCCGGCAATCGGATCCGGACCTGGCGCTGCTTGCAGCAAGTCTTGCCGCGTGCATAGTCGGAAACCTGTTCATGCTGGCCGACTTCGGCTTCTTTCTGGGTTGCGTACCCACGTTCTTTACACTGGCGGGATTCGCGGTCACCTGCTCCCGGTTTACCCATCAAACGAGCGTCGTGACCGGGGTTCCCCCGGTGCCTTCGTCCGAATTGCTCTAAGTGGCCGGATTCAAGCTATTCAACGTCAAGGGAGATCTGTTTGCCACGGGGGCGACTTTCGCGGGACAGAGCGTCCTGAAGCTCTGCAGCAGCCTCATCCTGACCCGAATTCTCTCACCGAGCGCCTACGGCACGATCGCCATCCTGATGTCGATCGTATTCATTCTCGTGATGCTGTCCGATATCGGGTTTTCGGTGTGTATCGTCCGTTCGACGAGGGGAGAAGAGCAAAGGTATCTCAACACCGCATGGACGATCCGAATTGTCCGCGCCGCCTCCAATGCCACGATCTTGTTTCTGGCGGCGCCTCTCGTTGCAAAGCTATACCATGCACCGGCATTGACGCTTCCCTTTCGCGTGCTGTCGCTGTGGTTCCTGATAGATGGACTGGAATCTACGGCTTTTCCAGTAGCCGTCCGGCGCAAGAATTCGCGCATAGTTATGTATTCCGAGCTGGCTGGAAATTTCGTATCCGCGATATTCACCATCGTGTATTGCTACTTCTCCCGGGACTTCTGGGGCATGCTCTACGGCGCTCTCGTGAACCGCCTGGTGGTCGTAATAATGAGCCACCGGTTTTATCGGGATATCGCGCCCAAAATTCAATGGGATCGGGCCGCGGCCAAGGAGATCTTCGAGTACACGCGCTTCGTCATGCCCTCAAGCGCTCTCACGATCTTCCTGAATCAGTTCGACAACGCGGTGTTCCTGCGACTCTTCAATTTCAGGCTACTCGGTATTTACAGTCTTGCAGGAAACATTACCGCCCCGGTCGAATCCCTCATCAGCAAAGCGAGCCAAATGGTGCTCTATCCGCGCTGCGCCCATAACTTTCGTGCGGACCAAACCACGTACTCCCTGAAATACTACGTCGAAAACACCAAGCTCTTCATTGCCACGCTGGCGGTCCCCGCCGCCATCGGTGGTGCCGCCCACTTTCTCATCACCGTCCTTTACGATCCGCGCTATACCGAAGCAGCCGAGGTACTGCAGGCGTTCATGGTGCGGGCTGTTATCAAGGCCTTCACCTCGCCCGCCGAGGACATGCTGATCGCCACGGGAGAATCCCGACTGATCCTCGTTGCCAACGTATTTCGTGTCATCTGGATCGTAGCCGCCAGCCTGTTGGGATATTACTTTTTCGGCTTCATAGGGTTCACGTACGGCATCGCCTTAAGCGGTCTCCCGGCGTTGGTTTATTACTTCAGGCTGCAGCGCAAGAAGGATCTTCTAATCCCGAAATACGAGCTGTACAAGCTCGCCTTCGCCTGCGGCATCGCTGTTTGCGCCTATGCTGTGAGCAGCTTCCTCTTGCACCTGTGGCCTGCGGTTCGGATCAAGCTATGATGACCGATGCGCAGCCGCCCTCGGAAGAGAAGCCGTTGACCGACATCGCAGTCATCATCGTGACATACCGGTCGGCCAGCCTGACGATCGAGAGCCTGCGATCACTAGCAGCGGAGCGCTCCACGCCCGGCCTCCGCATTCGGGCGGTTGTGGTGGACAATGCCTCGGGAGACGTCCCAGCGGTTTCCCAGGCGATCCAGACGCACAATTGGTCCTCTTGGGTGACCCTCCTGCTTGCTCCGAGGAACGGCGGCTTCGCCTATGGGAACAACCTTGGCCTCCGTCATGCCTACTTGGTCGCCAAGCCCGATTACGTCTACCTGCTCAATCCTGACACCAAAGTCCGTCCGGGCGCTGTCGGCACGCTCGTCACCTTCCTTGACTCACATGGCAATGCGGGAATCGCGGGAAGCGGAATCGAAGGCCCAGACGGGACGGATTGGCCGATCGCATTCCGGTTTCCGACCCTTCTCAGTGAATTGAATGACGGTCTGCAGTTCGGCTTGGCATCGAGCCTCCTAAGACGCTGGATCGTACCGAAGGTGATGAGCAAGAAGCCAGAGGAGATCGACTGGGTCTGTGGCGCATCCATGATGGTGCGGGCGACCGTGATCGATGCCATTGGCGGTCTCGATGAGAACTACTTTCTATACTTCGAGGAAACCGATTTCTGTTATAGAGCGAAGCGGTCAGGATTTGCGACGTGGTATGTACCCGACAGTCGGGTCATGCACGTCCGGGGACAGAGCACCAATCTTCCCGAGCTCGGAAGCAGTCCCCAAAGGTTACCCGGATATTGGTTCGAATCACGACGCCGCTATTTCACAGTGACAGGAGGCGTGAGATACGCGGTTATGGTAGATATAGTCGCCCTGATCGCCCACTCGCTGGGCTCGATCAAACGAGCCATTCTCGGGCGCAGGGGCAGCGGAGTTCGACACTTTCTGCGCGATTTGATTCGTCACAGCTCCCTGTGGCCCAGAAATCGTCAGCTTCCCCCCTCCGTTGCTTTCTTCCGCGGAGCTGACCCCGGAACCGGGGTGCAGTAAACGTCAGACTTACTTCGCGGGCATGCTCCCGCCGGTGATTCGGTTGGCACTCGCCCATAGACGGCGCCTAGCGAGTAATTCCTGCCGGCGACGAACTCCGACACGCTCCCAAGTATAATCCGCAGCTCGAGCCGTGGCGCGCTGCTTCATATGGTCCAACCTCGCCTGGTCATTCGCCAAGGCATGAAAAGCGTTCGCCAGTGCATCCACATCCCCCGGGGCGACGACGATTCCCACATCTTCGTCGGCTGAAAACGCGCCTGCCGTCCCCATCGGTGTCACGACGGGAACCGCTCCCGCCGACATCGCCTCCAAGGTGACCTGCGGACCACCCTCCTCCCACGTCGGGAAGCAGAAGACGTCCGCCGACCGATATACGGATCCGATGTTCCTCACATGGCCAAGCTGGATGACGTCGGGCCTCCTTAGAATGTGCCCAAAACGGTCTGAGATCTCCCTACTCATCCTCCCGGCCAGCAGCAAGCGTCCCCTGATCTTCGCTCGGACCCAAGCTTCGAGTAGCACAGGGGCACCCTTGCGCACATCTATCGTGCCGGCGAACGCAACGGTAAACGTGCCGTCGTCCGGAATCACGCTGCCGTGAGTGCCGAGTCGGTCAGCTCCCCAACCGTAGCTCGTATCGATGCAACGTGCTGCCGGAACGCCGTACGCGATCACAGACTCCCCGACAAAGCGGTTCGGGCAGAATATGGCGTCGGCGGCGCTTAAACCCTCCCTCTCGCTCTCGATCATCTCATCGCTGATTCCGGATCGATCTGGCTCCCCCAAGGCTGCGTAGGCCTTGCGCAGCTCCTCCCGCCGCAGCTTCAGGCTGCAATTGATCATTTCCCTGACCACCATGATTCCCTCGCTTCTCAGACATCGGCATATGTCGGCGGGGCTATCGAGCCAGAAATAAGCTACGTCTCCAACGCGAAGTCGTCGTCTGGCGGAACGAAAAACCGATTTGATTGGACTAGCAATGCGGGGGAAGACCAAGCCACTCAGGTGCCGGATTACAACAGGGTAAACGTACGGAGCGTTCACGTGCGCGGCCTTCGCCAGTACGGTCGCTCCTACTACGACAGTCTCACTACGGATTCCTTCCAAAACCGACTTAAGAGTGTAGGAAACCCAAGTCTCATCGTGAAATAGCGGAAACAATGCCTCGAGTCTGAACACCTCGGGATTAGATGCCGGCATCGCTCAATTACCTCGTCGCGCTGATCCGCGCGTTGGCCCTCGGCCTCGACCACTCAATGTCCTTGATATGAATTACCACCGTCTCTTCAGCGACTTGCAATGGATTGCTCCACATTTAAATCAGCGGAATGGTATCCTGAATAAGCTAGTCGCAATCGCTGCAAGTACCGTGTCGCGGATTTTGTCCATCCCTGCATAGCGACATATGCTGCCGGTTCCGTAACCTGCAATAGTATTCATCGCTTTTGAGGTTTCATGGAGCAAGACCGTAGCGCCTCTCGCGCGGTCGGTGTGGTGGTCATCGGCCGCAATGAGGGCGAACGCCTAAGACGCTGCCTTGAGTCCCTGCTCGGGACTGCCGAGTGCATCGTCTATGTGGATTCCGGATCCCGTGACGGCTCCGTCGGGTTGAGCCGCTCGTTGGGAATCGAGGTGATGGAGCTCGATCTCCGTGTGCCGTTCACCGCCGCCCGCGCTCGTAACGAGGGATTCCGCAGGCTGATCAATACGCGACCGGAGCTTCAGTATGTCTTTTTCGTCGATGGCGATTGCGAAGTAGTTCCCGGCTGGTTGGACGAGGCCTGTCGCTTTCTCGCGACGCACCTCGACGTGGCTGTGGTTTGGGGCCGCCGCCGCGAGCGACATCCGGAGAGGTCCGTGTACAACCTGCTCTGCGACATCGAATGGGACAGCTGGCCCTTGGGCGAGACGAAAGCTTGCGGGGGCGATGCCGTGATGCGGGTCATGGCCGTACAGCAGGTAAACGGCTACCGCGCCGATTTGATCTGCGGCGAGGAACCGGAACTTTGCGTACGATTGCGCCAGGCAGGATGGCGAATTTGGCATCTGGGTACCGAAATGACGCTGCACGATGCGGCCCTTTACCGTTTCAGCCAGTGGTGGAAACGCGTACTTCGCAGCGGTTACGCGTATGCGCAGGGCGCAGAACTGCACGGCGCTCCGCCGGAGCGCCACTGGGTGATGGAGTCTCGACGGGCTTGGCTTTGGGGTCTTTGGCTACCCCTCATCACGCTGCTGGCTTCGGCAGCCATTGGATGGTGGGGTTTGTGGCTGCTCGCCCTCTATCCGCTGCAGGTGATCCGGCTTGCTCTGCGCGGCACACGTACGGCACGGGAGAATTGGATACGAGCGGGTGCGCTGGTGTTGGGCAAATTCCCCGAAATGCTGGGGCAAATGAAGTTCGTGCGCGACAGAATGCGCCGGATGCAATCTGGGCTCATCGAATACAAATAGTACCTCCTTGAAGGTCGCATACTTCATCAACCAATACCCGAAGGTTAGCCACAGCTTCATCCGGCGCGAGATCCTGGCGCTGGAGCGGCAGGGGTTCGAGATCCTGCGCATAGCGCTACGTGGCTGGGACGGTCCTTTGCCGGACGAAGAGGATCAACAAGAAAGGCTTCGGACACGATACGTACTGCGCCAAGGCATGCGAGGGCTTCTGCGCCCGACGCTAGGCGCGCTTTTGCGGTCTCCCTGGCGGCTGTTCTCGGCACTGCGCCTGGCGATAAGGATGTCGCGCGATTCGGAACGCTCTCTAGCCTATCACCTGGCATACGTCGCCGAAGCTTGCCGGATCGTGCCTTGGTTGACCGACTTCGGAGCCGAGCATCTTCACGCCCACTTCGGCACCAATTCGGCCGAAGTAGCGATGCTCATAGGAGCCTTGGGCGGCCCTCCCTACAGTTTCACGGTTCACGGTCCCGATGAGTACATGAGCCCGATGGGCCTGGAAGAGAAGGTCCACCGGGCCAGCTTCGTGGTGGGGATCAGCGACTTCGGCCGCAGTCAGCTTTACATGCGCTCGGAGCACTCCGACTGGCCCAAGATCAAAGTCGTGCACTGTGGAGTGGAGCGAAAGTTCTACGAAGGAGCCGCAGCTCCGGTTTCCGCTGCGTCGCGACTTATCTGCGTCGGACGTCTCTGCGAGGCCAAAGGCCAGGTTCTGCTAGTTGAGGCGGCGGCGCGCTTTGCCGCTCGAGGCATCGAACTGGAGTTGGTGCTCGCCGGAGATGGGCCGATGCGCAACGAACTCGAGGCGCTGATTCGAGACTATCGCGTGGAGCGGCAGGTTCGGATCACAGGTTGGATCAGTGGCGCGGACGTTCGCAGGGAAATCCTGGCGGCTCGAGCCCTGGTCTTGCCGAGCTTTGCGGAAGGCCTGCCTGTCGTCATCATGGAAGCGATGGCACTTCGGCGACCGGTTCTCGCGACGTATATCGCGGGCATCCCGGAGCTCGTGCGCCCCGGTGATACCGGATGGCTGTTTCCCGCCGGATGCGTGGATGAGCTGATGAAGGCAATGGAAGATTGCCTTTATCAGCCTGCCGAGACCCTGCAGGCGATGGGTGAGGCGGCGCAGAGGCGAGTCATTGCGCGCCACTCCATCGAGACTGAAGCCGCCAAGCTGGGGGCGCTTTTCCAAACGACGGCTGAGACATCAGCAGAACTGCAATACATCCATACCCAGTCAGCTGGTCAACCGTAGATGCTGCTGCTCGAAGTACTAATCGGTGCGGCGGCTCTTGCGACCCTACCTGCGGTCATCATCCTATCTATGGAAGTACTGGCCGCGTTGCTCGGCAAGGAAGATGAGCCAGAGCTCGCGAGCGGTACACGCCCGCGGATAGCTGTAGTTATCCCCGCCCACAACGAAGCGTCCGGAATTCTCGACACCCTTCAGGATCTGATTCCGCAGTTGCAGAACGGCGATTGCCTGCTCGTTGTGGCGGATAACTGCACCGATGATACCGCGGCAATCGCCTCCGCAGCGGGAGCCGAGGTCATACTGCGCGAAGACCTGACTCGTCGTGGCAAGGGCTACACGCTAGACTTTGCGATTCGGCACCTCCAGCGCAGCCCACCCGAAGTTCTCCTCATTGTCGATGCCGACTGCCACGTGGGCAAGAGGTCCGTCGATCGACTCGCGCGTGTTTGCGCACGAACTGGACGGCCCGTCCAGGCGCTCAATCTGTCGCGCGCGCTGCCGGAATCCGGCCTGAGCATACGTATCGCAGAATTTGCATCGATCCTTAAGAATCAGGTTCGTCCGCTGGGTCTGCGCAGACTGGGGTTGCCTTGCCACCTGATGGGCACAGGCATGGCGTTCCCGTGGATACCCATCAGCCAAGCGACGCTCGCTACCGGGCATATCGTCGAGGATCTTAAGCTCGGACTCGAGCTTATGGGGGCGGGTCATCCGCCAGTTTTCTGCCCTGAGGCGCGAGTGAGCAGTTATTTTCCGGCGTCAGAGGCTGGCTTCGTGAGCCAAAGGACTCGTTGGGAGCACGGTTATCTGGAAGTGCTGGTGAGGGATGCGCCTGCCGTGTTGCTAAAGTCCCTATCCACTCTGGACGGTCAAATGCTGGTCATGGGCCTCGATCTCTGCGTGCCGCCCATTGCCCTTCTCACCCTGATGGTATCTGCCGTGTGGGCGGCGAGTGCCCTGCTCTGCGTGCTGGCACGGGTAGAACTTCCGCTTGTCATCGCGAGCGCCGCCGCAGCGTTGCTCGCACTATCTGTGTTGGCGAGCTGGGCTCGCTATGGCCGCCAAACCCTGTCGCTGTGGAGCCTCGCACTCGCGATCGGTTATGCGCTCCTTAAAATCCCGCTGTACCTGCGGTTTCTAGTGGCGCGGCAATTCGAATGGAAACGGACCAAACGAGAGGATGGATCCGTGTGAGGCTCACTCTCGAATCAGGGTGCCGCGCTCGATGATTGCGATGCATTGGCCGGATCGGCGTCGAAGCGCAGTACGCCGGCCAAAATCCTCGTGAGGCGGCGCGCCGTGAATTTTGCACCGTACGCAAAGCGAGTCAGGGGACCGAAGCAGTTCGCGGAGGCGAGGCCAACCCAATAGAGGTCGGGTACGGAACACTGAAAATTGCGATTGAGGATCGGAGCCTCATCAGCTGTCAGAATTTGGTCGCGAAGCTCGTCGGTGAGAAAGGGCAGGTGCCTGATTGCGGGCTTATAGCCGGTCGCCGCAATGACGTGAGCCACTTCGAGCGTCGTGCTGCCGCCAGATTTCCGCGCGAGGGTGAGTCGTACCGTCCCGTTATTCTCCTTGAGGCCTACGATCGATGTTCCCAAATGCATCGGAAAGCGTCCCGCGACGCGGTCCCTCATGAACCAGCCGGGCGCGGGACCCAAGTGACGCTTCACCACCCGCAGCCGGAAAGACTCCGGCATCAGGTGAAATAACAGCGGTGCGTCGGTACACAGCCGCGAGCGCCACCCGGTGCCGAGGCCCGAGCGGGGCGCGAGAAGCCGCTTACCAAGCCGGCGGGGCTCTGCCGGTGGGTCATGAAAGTCTATTGCATCCCGGCGCGCAATCAGATGGACATTCGCGCCGGCCTCGCTGAGCAGGGCGACGATGTCAATCGCCGAGGACCCGGCACCAATGACCGCGACAGTTTTGTCTCGAAATCCGTCGAGCTTTGAGTGTGCAGAGCTGTGGGAGACGAGCTCCGCCGGTTGGTTCCCGAGCTCGGGGGGTATGTGGCCGAAATGGGAGATTCCCGTGGCGACGATCACGCAGCGCGCGCTCAACTGCTCGCCCGTCGAGGTTGTGAGCGCATAACCCCCACCTCGCCGGCTGAGGCGCTCTATCGTATGCCGCTCGAGCTCGGGCACCAGCCGACGCTGGAACTCCAAACCGTAGGTCACGAATCTTTCGAGCGGCACCGGCTCGCCAATATCCTTGTACGGCAGGCCCGCCGATTCGCAGAATCTTCCTAGCGAGAACCGCTCATCCGGGTCATAGAGGCTCGAAGCGAACCCTTCCGACTTCAGCAACATCCCGCGCGGCATGTGCTCGCGCCAGCTCTGCATCGGCTCTCCAAAAATGCGAAACGGAACCCGCAGAGCGCGAAGGCAAGCGGCAATTGACAGGCCGTACGGTCCTGCGCCGACTATGACCAGAGGCAGTTCGGAGTCGTACACGAATGGTCGTTCCTTTCGTCGCGAGCCAGGCAGGCAGGCAGGCAGGCAGCAGCATTTTCGCTGAAAGCTCAGTGCGAATCCGGCATCCGCTCCACAGAAGCAGCCAGCGCGGAACTGCACGACTAAAGCTCTCGTGCCGACCGGAGAAGATTTGCGACGTTCGGCAAGGACTTCCTCTCCCTCCCGCGCATCCAATGATAGAAGCGCGAGAGCCACTGCCGCTCCGCCCACGGCTCGCGGACCAGTTCACGGACGAGGGCCCGCTCGGTCCAGGGCACGTCGTGATGACATTGCTGCATGTAGGGGCTATCGGGATTCCAGATGAGCGCTTGGGGAAAAAAGGCGATGATTTCGCGGTCGATGGGCAGTTCTTTCCGCATGGCGCCGGGCGCACCGAGCGCGGCACAGAGCAGCCCCGCTAGATCCCCTTGGCCGGGCAGGATAAGGTGCCCCAGCTGCGTACAGCGCGCGTTGAGCTCGATCAAGTAGGGCGCTCCGGAGCCCTCTTCAAGAATGAAATCGAGCCCATGAAATCCGGAAAGCCCTAGACGACTGACGAGAGCCCGCGCAAAACGCTCGATTTCCGGATGACGGATGATCCGCACGACCGTGCTTGCTCCCGTCGGACCTTGAGTGCATAGCACCTCGACGCTGACCAACCCGAGCAGCTCCCCGCGCCACGCGGCCAACATTGTATTGGCCGGTCTGCCGGGAATGAATTTCTGAATCGATACAGCGCGGGACTCGTGAGACTGCTTCGGCCAGAAGGCGAGTGGATCCCGATCAATGATCCAGCGCTTCAGGGCCTTTGCCGGGGTCTCCGGTGCGGTGAATCGCAGCCACGCCTCTGTAGCCTGTCGCTCCGACCCGACAATCTGTACCCCTCTGCCGCCCCAGGTACCGTCCAGCTTCACGATCGCAACTCCTGGATGGCTCATAAACCAACCTCGGATGTCGTTTTCCGAGTGAACTTGTCGCGTCTCCGGTACGCGTACATGCGCCTCCTGGGCTGCGGTCATCACTCCTGCGCGGCTGCGGATCTGCGAAAATGAGCTCGGACGCCCCATCGAAGTCTCGATCAGCCCACGCAGTTCCGGTCGAAGTGCATGAAGAACGTGTAGCTGCCAAACGGCTCGATCGTCGCAAGGCACGATTATGTCGGGACGAGAGGCCGTGATAGCCGCTTCCAGCGTCTTCAGCGAATCAAAACCTGCATAGCCCAGCACGCTGCTCATACCGGAGACGGTGCTCAAGGCATCTCCACGCGGGCATAGCGCATGCACCAAGCAGCCGTGCGCTACCAGACGTACCGCCAGCCGGGCTGAGAGGGGCCAAGCGGTTGTCGCGGTAATCAGCACCACGACGGAGTTCCTAGGCAGGCATCGCGACGCGTTTGGCAAGGCGAATGAGTCGCGAAAAGCTGGATCGAGGGCTTCCAAAACTACTATACCATCCGTTCCGGACGAATCGCGCGGCAAGGTAGCAGATGATGGCTGCCCCCGCGCGACCCGCTGTGATGTAGTTCACTACTCGAGTCATTGAAGATCAAGGCACTCCAGCATAAAATCTTTGTGCTTGCTCCCGATCGGACCGGCGTGCCGGGTCTAGTGACCGGGCCGGCGCAATCCGCGCTCGGAGTCTAGTTCTCCAGGCGAACGCAGCCCGTATCCGTTGAAAGAATCATGCTAAGAGCCGGAATCGTCGGGCTGGGGAAGATGGGACTGTCCCATCATTCCATCGTTAATGCCCACCCCGAAGTTGCACTGAGGGCGGTGTGCGACACCTCCAGCTACATTCTCGATGTACTCGCAAAATACACGGGTGTAAGCACATACACCGACTACAGGAGAATGCTGGCGGAGGAGGCACTGGACTGCCTTTTCGTTGCGACACCCTCAAAGTATCACGCGGAAGTGGTGGAAGCCGCCCTCGTGCGAGGCCTCCATGTGTTCTGCGAAAAGCCCTTCGGCCTCGAGCCGCAAAACGGTTACCGGCTGGCAGACCTCGCCGAACGCAAGAGGCTCGTAAATCAGGTTGGCTATCACTACCGCTTCGTGGCCGCATTCGGCGAGGCCAAACGGCTGCTGGATCGGAAGCTCATAGGCGAGCTGCATCACGTCCGTGCCGAGGCCTACGGACCGGTCGTGCTGCGCCCGAAGGGCTCGACGTGGCGCTCGCAGAAGAGCGAGGGCGGAGGCTGCCTGTTCGATTACGCGTGTCATGCGATCGACCTGCTCAACTACCTTGCCGGGCGCCCGCGGGCGGTCTCAGGGACCGTCCTCAATAGCATTTTCTCGAGCGACGTGGACGACGAGATCTACTCGACTTTCCACTTCTCTAACGGATTCAAAGGCCAGCTGGCCACGAACTGGAGCGATGAGACACACCGGAAAATGTCGGTGAAACTGAGCTTCTGGGGCAGGAACGGCAGGATCAACGTCGACCGCCAGGAAATTCAGGTATACCTGCGAACGCTCTCGGAGCCCTTCGAAGATTTCAAACAGGGCTGGAATGTCCGCTACACGACCGAGCTCACACAGCCAGTCTCGTTCTACGTGCGCGGCGAAGAGTACTCCGCGCAGATCGATCATTTCGTGCGATGCGTCGAGGAGGGTAGACCGGCCCTCAGCAATTTCCGCACGGCCAGCGACACAACGCTGGTCGCCAGCATGATGCTCCAGGATGCGCGCAAGCCTCACACTCTCGTGGAGCCCGGTGTCCACCATCAGGCTCCGGCAAGCGCCGACGATAGCAAGCCGACGCGCGCGCCTGGGCGCAAACGGACATTTCTCGGGCGGCTGCTGAATGCGGATGAGGCTTGACCGATCGCATGGACAGAATTCTCTTTGGCGACAACCAGTTCTTCGGCGTCAACCACATGTCGGAGGAGAAGGCGCGTGCACAGGCAATACGCTTTCAAGACACGGCAGCGGTGATAGACGTTCTGAACGATGTGTACGCTGAGGGGATTCGGACCTTCATGTGCACCACGCACGAGCGGATAGCGGAGGTCTGCGATTACTATCGAACCCGCCGCGATGAGTACCCGGACTTCAAGTTTTACCCCTGCATGCCGTATGCGCACAAGTACGCCAACGCGGCGGCGGAGCTGGGAGTGCTCGGCGCGATCCGCAGCTTTCTCCCTGACGAGAATGCTTTCGGGGCTCTGCTGCAAGGGAGCTTATCGCTGGCGCGCAAGGACATCGAGGGACTCGCACGGCTTCTGATCGACGCAGAGATGAAGATTTTTGCCGGCCTCCCTACTCCGATCATCTTTCTACAGAACGTCGCGACGGACTTTCTCTTGGGGCTCGGATTCGATGACGCGTTCAGGATATTCTCGGACCACGTCCGCAGTCGATACGCCGCTGAACCCGGGTTCATCACCATGAACGCCCCACGACTCCTCGAGCGGCTACAGAAGGTCGGGCTGGAGAACCCAATCATCTGTGCAAATATCAACAAGATCGGCTTCAGGATGTGCGGCGGCATGCCTGCTTACGAGGACCTCATTGCTTCCGGCCGCTGTCGCCTCATCGCCATGTCCGTGTTCGCCAGCGGCGCCCTGCCACCTCAGGAGGCGCTGGAATTTATCTGCCGCCGATCGCAGATCAAATCCATCGTCTTCGGCGCGTCCAGCCGGCGCAATATCGCCCACACGAAGCTCCTCATAGAGCAACTCAGCGCTGCCTGACTGAGCGGCGCCGCCATATCCCATATGCCATCTGTCGGGAAGAAGCTACGCGTGCTGGTGCCGACCTCGAGTGGCGGCCACCTCACGGAAGTCTTTCAGCTCAAGCAGCTTCTCGATGCAACGGACCACCTCTTCGTTACCGAAGACCTCCCATTAACGCGCCGCCTGCTCGAGGGGCGGCCATGCCACTTCGTCCGGCCCAATGGCCGGAACCGCGACTGGATATTCTGGAAGAACTTCCTCATCAACTGGTTTCTCGCTGTACCTATCCTTCTGAAGTTCCGCCCGCACGCCATCGTGACTACCGGCAGCCACACGGCCATCCCGTTCTGCTTTCTGGGCAAGTTGATGGGCTCCAAGGTGATCTTCATATTGTCTTTTTGCCGCATCGACACCAAGGCAGCCGCAGCCAGCGCGGTCTACCCTATCTCGGATCTATTTTTCGTGCAGTGGGAGCAAATGCGCGCCGCATATCCGAGAAGCCGGTACGTCGGTCCCCTATTCTGAGGTCACGGGTCCAAGGACCTCGGCCGCCACGACTTCCCTTCCGAAATGGTCTTCGTAGTCCTCGGCACCTGGGAGATGCCGTTCATCCGCCCTCTGATCGAGATCGAGAAGGCTGCCGCACAGGGATTACTGGCGCAGCCCATCGTTGTGCAATCCGGCAAGACCTCTTACGAATCCCCCAACCTGAAGCTCGTGCCTTTCTTCGGAAAGGAGGACCTCGAGCGCATGTATGACCAAGCCTCCCTCCTGATCTGTCAGGCCGGAGTCGGATCCATCATCCTCGGCCTGCGCAAGCGTAAGAAGATCATCGCCATTGCGCGGCGTCGAATGTTCAACGAGCACATCGACGATCATCAACTGGAGATTCTCGACCTGTTTTCTAAGGCCGGCACGATACTCCCATGGAGCGGTAACAGTGATCTGCCACAAGTGCTGGAGCGTGCGCGAGACTTCGTTCCCTCGGACTATCCCTTTGCCGAAGAGAGGATATCGGGAGCGATACTGGAATATCTCAGCGTGACGACAAAGAGTCGGTGAGGTTAGTCCCAAGTTCCCCCTCGTAATGTAATAGAACTCGTTGGGGATCAGTAGGTTGGTGGATCATCGGCGGTCAGCTGACTGGCTACACGGCGATCTGCTGCAGAAGCTGCAGCGCCCGGTGTTGGGAGGCG
>JBOIAQ010000013.1:0-86888 GCA_050739115.1 Steroidobacteraceae bacterium
TCGCCAACTTCTGCTCTCGCGTCGCGTGACCCTTGCGCTGTTGATTCTCGAAGGTTCAGCATTTGGAGCACGAAAAATCCGTGAGACAGTCCTATGGGGGCTTGACAGGGGTCAGGCCATATGAGCCTGAATAATTCATGAATTGAGAAAGCGCCTGCGGCTATCCGGATGGCAACGATGCCGGCCGATTGGGCGCCGACCCCATCCAGAAGTTGCTGTGTGGTCGCGATCCGGTCCGGGCGCTCGCCGACACGGTGATCGAGCGGCATCGCCGGCGCCTGAAGCGCAAGGCGAAGCGCAGCTATCCGCTCGATCTCAAGGCGCTCGATGGCAGAGGGAAGGCTCTTGCGCCACCCCTTTTCGTTTGGGTTTTAATCCGCTCGCCCCGGAGCTGATCGATCCGCTTACCCTGTCGGGCGCACCGGCGTTTTGGCCGAAGTGCCTACGACGGTCGTCCATTCGCGGACCCGCCACGTCTTCACCAGACCGTTCACCACGTAAGGGTCGGCGCGCGCGAATGCTTCCACGACCGCGGGCGAGTCCGCCTCGAAGAGGAGTACGCCGGTATCCGCCGGATCCGCCAGAGCGCCGGCCAGTACCAGACTCCCTTGCCGCTGCGTCTGCCAGGCATGCCGGAGATGGCCGTCCCGGAAAGCCGGACGACGTTTGAGGTAGTCATCGACGAAGGTATAAAGGAGCAGGAAATGTTTCATGGCGGATCCGCTAACGATCGACGAGCGTCTGCTGCTGTTCGGTATAGCGTGCACCCTGAACCGGTGCTTGCGAAAGGGCTCGATCGATCTCTGTCAAATCCTCGGCGCTCAAGTTGACTTGGGCCGCGGCGATGTTCTCGTCGAGCCGATGGAGCTTGGTCGTACCGGGGATGGGAACGATCCAGGGTTTCCTCGCCAGCACCCAGGCGAGGGCGAGCTGCGCGCGCGTGATGTCCTTGCGGCCCGCGATCGGTCCGACGATCTCGATCAGGGACTGGTTCGCCTTCCTCGCTTGCGCTGAGAACCGCGGTACGTTGTTGCGAAAGTCGGTGCTGTCGAATTTCGTGTTCTCGTCGATGGCTCCGGTGAGAAAGCCCCTGCCGAGCGGGCTGAACGGCACGAAGCCGATGCCGAGCTCATCGAGTGTCGGGAAGATCTCGTTCTCGGGCTCCCGCCACCAGAGCGAGTACTCGCTCTGGAGCGCGGTGACCGGTTGAACGGCATGCGCGCGCCGGATGTTCTGCTCGCCGGCCTCCGAGAGGCCGAAGTGCTTCACCTTGCCCGCGCGGATCAGATCCTTGACGGCGCCGGCGACATCCTCCATCGGCACCTTGGGGTCGACGCGGTGCTGATAGAAGAGATCGATGCGATCAGTCTTCAGGCGCTCGAGACTGGCCTCGGCCACCTCTCTGATGTGCTCCGGTCGGCTATTCGTGCCCCGCGGCGCGCGAGTCTGCGGTTCGATGTCGAAACCGAATTTCGTGGCGATGACGACCCGGTCGCGCACGGGCGCCAGGGCTTCGCCGACGAGCTCCTCGTTGGTGAAGGGACCATACATCTCGGCGGTATCGAAGAAGGTGACGCCGCGATCGACCGCGGCGCGGATCAACGCGATGCCCTGTTGCTTTTCGACAGGTTGCCCATAGCCGTGACTCAGGCCCATGCAGCCCAAGCCGATGGCCGAGACTTCGAGTGTGCTCTTGCCGAGCCTTCGCTTCTCCATCGTGGTGATCTCCTCAAGTAACGCGTTTCAGGTCGAACCTGTCTCAGGGCAGCAAAGGGTAATCCCCCGCGGAGGCATGGACGACCGGTTGATCGTGCGGGTGCTCGCCCATGCACAGGCCGTGATCGGCCAGTGTCGCGATCACCCGGCAGTCGCGGATGCGATTGCCATGGCCGTGGCCCAGCATCCGCTCGAGCTCGGTCCGCAGGCTCTCGAGCATGGTGATCCGTCGCCTGACGGCCTCGAGCTGCCGCCTCGCGATCCGGTCGGCCTGACCGCAGTCCGAATTGACCTCATCCGCGAGCGCCAGCAGCTCGCGCACGTCCGTCAGGGAGAAACCGAGCTCACGGGCGTGCCGGACGAAGGCGAGCTTCTGCCGGTGCAGCTCGCCGTAGCGGCGCTGGGCGCCCGCGGTACGTGTCGGGGGCGGCAGCAGCCCGATCTGCTCGTAATAGCGAATCGTCTGGACCTTGCAGCCGACGGTGCGCGCCAGCTTGCCGATGGGTATCGAGAGCTCCGCCATACTTGAAGCTCCAGTAACTATAGGTTTTAGCATAGTACCGCATGGCGCACGATCATTCCCATCACGAGGGCCACGACCACTCGCATTACCGCAGGCACGAGCATTCGCATCGTGGTGATCATGATCACGACCACGGCCTAGGGGCAAGCGAGCGCCGCCTGCTGGCGACGCTCTGCATCCTCCTGACCTTTACAGTGATCGAGGCCCTCGGTGGCTGGTTCGCCAATTCGATCGCGCTCTTGGCGGAAGCGACCCACATGCTCGCGGACACGGGCGCGCTGTTGCTCGCCATCTTGGCCACTCGCGCCATCCGCCGGCCGGCCGACGCGCGGCACACGTATGGCTCCAGCCGCTATCAGACGCTGGCCGCCTACACCAACGGCCTGACACTGCTTGCCCTGACGGCATGGGTGCTGGCCGAGGCGATTCGTCGTCTGATCGCACCGCCCGCGGTCGATGGCACACTGATGCTGATCATCGCCGTCATTGGCGGTGCCGCCAATCTCGCGGCCTTCATCACCCTCTCGGGCGCCAGCTCCCTCAACGAGCGCGGCGCGCGCGCCCACGTCTTCAGCGACCTGCTGGGCTCGGCGGCGGCGGCGGTCGCTGCCGTGCTGATCCTCGGGTTGGACTGGAGAGTGGCAGACCCGGTCCTTTCCATCCTGGTATCGCTGCTGATTCTGCGCTCGGGCTGGCGGCTGACGCGGGAAGCCGGGCACGTGTTGTTGCAGGGCGCGCCGCAGGCGTTGAATCCCGACGGCGTCGCGCGCGATCTCGAACAGGTTCCCGGAGTGCGCGACGTGCACCACCTGCACGTCTGGTCGATGACCGGTGAAGCACCGGTCGTGACGCTCCACGCGATCGTCGATTCAATCACGGATCAACAGGCGGTGCTTCAGGGGATTCTCGGCCGGCTGCGCGAACATCATGCGATCACGCACGCCACCATCCAGCTCGAAAGCATCGAGTGTCTCGATGAGGACGAGCACGGCTGCCATCGCGCCTGACTCGCCGGCCGCGGACCAAACGGCGTGAGGGCCGGCCCTTAAACAAAGCGCCGCCGCACCTTGCGATGCGGCGGCGCAGTCCGGGCTACTGCAGCCGGATCAGTCCAGATACAGATCGACGTCGAGCTGATAAGTGCGCCCGATGATGCCCGCGAAGTAGTACGAAGTCGCGGCGGTGAAGTTGGCCGCCGACCCGGCAAGCGCTAAGGCCGGCGGTTCCTTGTTGAACACGTTGTTGACCACGAGGCGCAGTTTGACGTGACCGCCCACCGCATAGGCGACCGAGGAGTTGATCAACCACCAGTGGCCCACCGTCAGATAGTTCTGCGACGTCGGCGTGTTGAGATTGTTGAAGTTCATGCCGGCCGAGTACTGCGCCTGCCAGTACCACGAGAAGGGCCCCTTCGCGTAGTTGGCGGCGAAGCTCGCCCGCTCCTTGGGCGCGATGATTTCGGTGCCGAGCTGACCAGCCTCGTCGAGGGGCGTCGAGTCCCCGACCTGCAGCTTCAGCGTCTTGGTGTCGAGGTAGTTGCCCATCAACGCCAGCCGGCCGATATTTCGCGGCAGCTCGAGCTGGTAGTTAAGAGAGATCGTATCTCCCTGGAAAACCAGCAAGCCCGCATTGATGAAGCCGTCGTGGTAGCTGATGATCTGTCCCGCGGCGTTACGCGTGAAATCCTTGCATTCCGGCAGGTTCGGATAGTCCGGCGAGTCGTAGCACGCCTCGAGGATATCGCCGAGATTGAATTGCTCGATGGCATTCGACATCTTGATGCTGATGTAGTCGACAGCGATGTTCAAATGCGGCACCCAGCGCGGCGTCAGCACGGCACCGTAGGTATAGGACTTGGCGACCTCGCTCTGCAGATCGGGATTACCGGACGTCAGCCCCTGGACCGTCGCGTTGATCGCGTTTGAGGTGAAGGTCGCCGTGTTGATGCCGGCGGCCGCGCAATTCTTCGCACGGGTGGCCGGGTCAGGTCCCTCATTGACGAAGTTCTTGTCGCAGGGGTCGCCGGGGGCGGTCGCGAATTCGTCCGACGTCGAGGATGGCAGGAAGAGCTCGGTGACGGCCGGCGCGCGGATCGAGACCGTCCGGTTGCCGCGGAAGAGGATGTCCTTGGTTGGTGCCCAGCGCAGGCCCGCATCCCAGGTGTCTGAAGTGCCGGCGATCGAGTTGTCGACACGCCGGACGGCGCCTTCGAGCTCGACCCGGTTCAGCGCCGGAATGTCCTGCTTCGGCTCGAAGACCGGGATGAGGGTTTCGGCGTAGGCCTCGTTGGTGTGGTAAGCCCCTTCGATGGCCGAGGCGGTGAGATCGCTGACCGGCGGGTTCGCGGTGTAGAAGGAATCAGGATCGAACACCGCCGCCTCGCGCCGGTTCTCGTAGCCGACCGCGAACTGCCAGTCGCCCGCAGGGAGCTTCAGGAGCGGTCCGGTCAGGTTTGCGGTCATGTCGCGCTGCGTGTCGTAGGACTCGGCGGTGGCGATGTGCGTGATGTAAGCCCGCGCGGCGGCGCTCGGGTCGCCCTGGCCGAAGATATCGAGCGGCGCGCAGGTCTTCGATTCCGTCGCATACGGTGAATTGACCACGCCCGGCGGGCAGACGATCTGTCCACTCGAGTTGAGCACGGGATTGACGGCGTTCTCCAGGTTCTGGAAGTCGACCGCCGGATCGCGCGAGATATTGCGGGAGTAGCCGTAGTTGGCCGTAGCGTCCCAATGATAGGTGTTGCCGAACGCGGAGAAATCCCCTTTGGTGCCGAGCACGCCGCGACCCAAGACCTGATCACCCGTGAAGTTGCCGGCCTCGAGGTCGGTGCTGGCGCGATTGAGGTAGAAGTAATTGGGGTTCCAGTTCGGATCGAGCGGCGTCCCGGGAGGCGCTCCGAAGTCCGCGGCGCCGGGGTACCCGGCCGCCCGGTAGGCGTTCATTTCGTTCTGGATGAGTGTCTGGTCGGCGGCCGAGAGGTACGGATTATGGGTGCTGATGTAGAGCGCGCCGGTGGGCGTTCCGGGGGCGCCGAAAATCTCGGCGTCGTAGCCCGGCTGGGAGATAAGATTTTGGGAGTGGCTTTCCGAGAGCCAGCCCTCCCAGTACGTCTGCACGCTGTTGGTCCAGTCGAAGTGCCCGAGCGTATCGGCATTGATCCGCTCGCTATAGGCCTGGAGATTGCTGTAGTTGATGAGATTGACGCCGTTGCCGCCGTTATAGAAGATCGGATTGCCGGTGGCGGTGCCTAAGCTGTAGGGCGTGAGCGCGTTCGAGCCGGGCGAGAAGGCGAGCGGTTGCCCCGCCGCGTTCACGACGCCGATATCCCCATTGGGGATTCCCGGCGTGTAAAAGCCAGCACCGAAGGTACCATCGAGGTACGGCACCCCGGAACTGCTCAGCTGATTCACGATGGGCTGCGGCCACCAGATTGTCTGGTACTTCCCCGGCGTCGCAGGCGCTTCGAATCCTCCCTGGTCGACGTAATCCTCGCGGGAGGTGCCCCTCAAGCCGTCGCTCTTGGTGAATTCGATGACGCCCGTCTCGTTACCCCGGCCATCGGCGAAGTTCATACCCGCGAGGGCGCTCATCCGGAAATTGAAGGCATCCCCCTGATTCGAGATCCCTGACTGCGCGTTGAAGTCGAGTCCCTGATAGTCATGCTTCAGGATCACGTTCACCGTGCCCGCGATGGCATCCGAGCCGTAGATCGGGGCGCCGCCGACCGAGACCGTCTCGATATGGTCGATGAGCTGCACCGGGATGACGTTGAAGTCGACCTGGGAGCCCGGGGATGAGGCGCCGAAGAGGCTCGCGGTATTGGAGGAGACGAACCGCCGCCCATCGACCAGCGTCAGGGTGCGCTGCGAGCCGAGCGAATACAGGTCGACGAAGCTCTGTCCGACGCTGAAGGCCGACTGCTGATTCTGCTGGCTGGTCGGCGGGACGCCGAACTGCGGCAGCTCATCGAGCGCCTGGCTGACATTGGTATAGCCGCGGGCCTCGAAGGTCTGCGAGGAGACCTCGACGGTGGGCTGCAGGGTGTCGTTGACCCCGCGCGCGATGCGCGAGCCCGTGATGACGACCTCGTTGAGCAGCGCCAGTTTTTTTGCCGCGCTCGATTGCTTCGCCGGCTGCGGCGCCGGCTGCGGCGGACCGGCCTGCGCGAGGAGCAGCGGACGCTTTCGCGCGTCGTTCTGCGCGAGGAGCAGCGCACCCTTTCGTGTCTTGACGTGTGCACTCTTGTGCGCGTGGGTCTTCGCACTGGTCTGCGCCTTGCTTTGCGCATCGTTCTGCGTGTTGGTCTGTGCGTTCGCGCACAGCGCCACCATGAAGAGCAGAGGCGCAACGAGCCAACCGGAACGGCGCCGATTGCGGTGAAGGTCGTTGTGGTTCATGTCGTGGACTCTCTCTATCGAAGTGCAAGCGGAGGATTCTCATCGGCGACGCCGAGCACGGCTTCCAGCGCGCGCCCGATCGTCATCAACATGTCTTCCCGGAAAAGGGGGCTCCAGAGGCAGATCGCGCGCGGCACGCGATGCTTCTTTCCGTGGGCGTTCACCGGCTTGTCATCGATCCGCCGCGTCGGCAGCTCGAGGAAGCCGGCTTTCATCACCAGGCAGGGGTGGCCGGTCGCATTGGTCGCAACCAGCGAGTCATCCGCGAAGGCGGGCCCGATGAGCGCATCGATCCCGTCGAAGAAGCCATCGAGCGCGACCATCACCTCGCGGCGCAGACGCTCGATCTGCACCATCTCCACGGCCGGGAAGAGGTGCGCCCGGCGCCAGGTGTTGGGCCAGGCCATGTCGGCCTGCCATTTGAGCTCATCGTCGCGATGCGTCAGGGTGAGCTCCGTGAAGGCGGCCGCGGCCTCGAGGAATACCAGCGGGGTGAGGAGCCCATAAGGCAGATCGGGTAGCTTTACTTCGACCACCTGCGCCCCGGTCTCGCGCAGCGCGGCGAGGGCATGGTGGTCGACGGCGGTCACGCCCTTACCCTCGAACCAGGCCGGGACGTACCCCACCCGCAGCCCTCGGGCACTCGCCTGCCAGTCCCAGCCGAGCGGCGCATCGAGGGAGCCCCAGTCCCGTGAATCCGGGCCGTTGATGATGTCGAGGGTCAGCGCACAGTCGGTCACGCTGCGCGCGATGGCCCCGACTTTGTCCCAGGACCATGACAAGGCCATGGCGCCGTGACGCGAGACTCGCCCGAAGGTCGGGCGCAGGCCCGTGCATCCGCAGCGATTCGAGGGCGAGACGATCGATCCTAAGGTTTCCGTGCCGATCGAGAAGCCGACGAGACCCGCCGCCGTCGCGGACGCGGGGCCTGCGGATGAGCCGGACGACCCTTCCGCGGGATTCCAGGGATTGCGGGTCGTGCCGCCGAACCAGATGTCCCCGTACGCCAGCGCACCGGCGGTGGTCTTGCCGAGGAGCACCGTGCCCGCAGCTTCGAGCTTGTCGACGATGGCCGCGTTGCCGGTCGCAATGCGGTTCTTGTAAGGCTCTGCCCCCCAGGTGGTGCGCACGTGCGCAACGTCGAACAGATCCTTGATACCGTACGGCACCCCGTGAAGGCCCGAGCGGATGCGGCCCTTGGCGAGATCCGCATCGGCGCTCGCCGCCTGCTTGAGCGCCAGATCGTCCGTGACGGTGATGAAGTTCTCGAGCTCCGGAGCCAGGCGGCCGATGCGATCGAGGTACAGTCGGGTCAGCTCCACGCTCGAGATTCTTTTGGCGCGCAGCCACGCGGCCTGCTTCCAGGCGGGCGCGAGCGCAATATCGATCGGTGATGCCGGAAGAGCACCGGCTGTAGGTGCCTTGCCGCGGATCCCGGGTTCGGGCATCCGGTAGTTCTTGCCAGGAATGCGGGGATCGAATCGGACGGCAGGGGAGACACCGTTGGGCAGGTGGCGCGCGCGGATGCCGGCCAGTTCCTTGAGAACGGCCGGGTAGGTCCTCGCGAGCTGCCGCCGTTGCGCGGGTGTGTACGCGAGGCCGAGGAGCCGTTCCGCGGCGGGCAGATCCGCCTCGATCCAAGCCGGCGGGCTCGGGTGGGCGGCTGCGGATTTGGGGGGCGTTTGCCGGGGGGCGGAGGTGGTGCTGGCGCGCGCAGAGACAGACGCCGCCGAAGCAGCGAAAGCCTGGGTCAGCAAGGCACGCCGTGTCAGTGTCATTTTTTTGCATCGCCGAGCCCGTCGGCCCGGCCTCACCTGTGCCAATTACGACCCATCTCGGCAGGACTTCCGGTAGTGACGGGGCAAAAAAAGGCAAGACTTGCCGCTGTTGCGAATCTGCAATAGCCTCATGCTTAGGGGAGAATTGGAGGGTCCGCGATACCCACCGGTGAACACTAAAGGCACAACGGGGTGGTTCTTCAGAATCCTGGCGCACGAGCGGGACCTGCGCGCTTTCGTGGCCCGCTGCCTGCCGCAGCGGGACGAGGTCTCGGATGTCATCCAGGAGACCTACGCTCGGCTCCTCGCCCTATCGCCCGAACGGCGCAGCGCGGTGCGAACCTGGCGGGCCTTCCTCTTCGCTACCGCGCGCAACGTCGCCCTGGATCACCTGCGAAGGAGAGAGATCGTTTCCCTCGATGCCCTACCGGAAACCCACGGCACGGACGTCGTATGGCAAGGAGGCGATGAGGGCAGTCCGGACGAAATCGTGAACCTGACTCAGGAGCGGCGCCTGCTCGAGCAGATCATCGCATCGCTCCCGGAGAAATGCCGGCAGGTACTGACGCTGCGCAAGATTCACGGTTTGTCCCAGAAGGAGATCGCGCTGCGCATGGGAATCGCCGAGCACACCGTGGAGAAGCATGTCAGTCACGGTGTCCGGCTCTGTGCCGCGCGGCTGCTCGAGGCGACCGGTAACGCCCAAACTGAGGGTTATCCATCATGCCCGGTCGGGGGCACCTGGCGTCGGGTGAGCAGATCGAGGGCCGCGCCGCGGACTGGCTGGCCCGGCTAGACCGGGCGGAGGCCTCCGCGGCCACACACGCGGATTTCGAGGTCTGGTGCCGGACCGACCCGCGGTACCTCACGGCTTATCTGCGACTGCTGAGCGTATGGAACCGACTGGAGGGCCTGCGCCTGTCGACTCAGGCCGGCTGCGCGTCGCGCCCGTCCTCGAACAGCAGCAGCGAGCGGGCGGTCACCTCGTAGACCGAGCCGCCGCTGAAGCGCGCGTCCGGTGCATCGGGCCGGTTGCTGTCGAGGAGCAGCGACCAGTGCGCGCCGCCGGCGCCGGGCAGCGTGAACTTGACCACGTCGTGATGCGCGTTCAGGACCCAGAGTAGCGTCGCATCCTTGCCCCGTTGACGGATGCCGGTCGACTGCGCGCGACCGTCCATGAGCATGCCGAAGCAACGTGTTGCCGCGTCGCGCCAGTTCTCCTCCCGCATCTCGGCGCCGGTCGCATTGATCCAGGTCACATCCTTCACCTCGAGCTCGGGGTCGTACTCGCCGGTGAGGAAGCGGCTTCGCCGCAGTATGGGATAGGTGTGGCGCAGCCGGATCAGCCGCTTCACGAAGCGGACGAGGTTTTGTTCCCTCTCCCCGATGTTCCACTCGAGCCAGTTGATCCCGTTGTCCTGACAGTAGGAGTTGTTGTTGCCGCCCTGCGTGCGGCCGAGCTCATCGCCCGCGAGCAGCATCGGCGTACCTTGGGAGAGGAGGAGTGTCGCGAGGAGATTGCGCACCTGTCGCTCGCGCAGGGCGTTGACGCCGGGATCCTCCGTCGGACCCTCGGCACCGCAGTTCCACGAGCGGTTGTCCGAGTGCCCGTCCCGATTGCCTTCCCGGTTCGCCTCGTTGTGCTTCTCGTTGTAGGAGACGAGGTCGTTGAGGGTGAAGCCATCATGAGCGGTGATGAAGTTGACGCTCGCCCAGGGCCTTCGCCCCTGGTGGTTGTAGAGATCGCCGGAGGCGCATAGGCGCGGCGCGAGCGCGCTCGCCGGAGCCTTACCGCGCCAGAAGTCCCGGACCGTATCGCGAAACTTGTCGTTCCACTCGGCCCAGCCGGGTGGAAAGGCGCCCACCTGATAGCCTCCCGGCCCGCAGTCCCAGGGCTCCGCGATCAGCTTGACGGTCCGCAACACCGGGTCCTGGCTGCAGGCCTTGAGAAAGCCGCTGCGGTTATCGAAGCCGTTGGGCTCGCGCGCGAGGATCGTTCCGAGATCGAAGCGAAAGCCGTCGACGTGCATCTCCTGCACCCAGTAGCGGAGCGAATCCGCGACCATTTGGATGACGCGCGGGTGGCTCAGGTTGACGGTGTTGCCGGTGCCGGTGTCGTTGATGTAGTAGCGCTTCTTTTGCGGCATCAGACGGTAATAGCTCGCATTGTCGAGTCCCTTGAACGATAGAGTCGGGCCGAGCTCGTTGCCTTCGGCGGTGTGGTTGTAGACCACATCCAGAATCACCTCGAGTCCGGCGTCATGGAATCGAGCCACCATCTCCTTTAACTCGCGCAAGCTGTTGGCGACATCGGCCGCATAGCGGGGATCGGGCGCAAAGAAGCCGATGGTGTTGTAGCCCCAGTAGTTCGCCAGGCCGCGCTCCACAAGCAGGCTGTCATTCACGAAGGTATGCACGGGCAACAGCTCGACGGACGTGACCCCGAGCGAGCGGATGTACTCGATCACCGCGCGAGTGCCGAGACCTTCATAGGTGCCCCGCAGCCGCTGCTCGATCCCCGGATGCCGTTGCGTGAACCCCTTCACGTGCATCTCGTAGAGGATCGTATCGCCCCAGGCGACGTGCTTGCGGGTGGGCTCGCCTTTCCAGTCGAAATTCGGATCGACGATCACGCTCTTCGGCACGAAGGGCGCGCTGTCGCGCTCATCGAAGCTCGAGTCGTCCTGCGACTCCATGCGGTAACCGAAGACCGCCGGATTCCACTCGAGCCGGCCGGCATGGGCCCTCGCGTAGGGATCCAGGAGGAGCTTGTGGGGGTTGAAGCGGTGCCCCGCCTCGGGCTCGTAGGGTCCCTGAGCGCGATAGCCGTAAAAGGTGCCAGGGCCGATCTCGGGCACGTAGCCATGGAAGATCTGATCGGTGTATTCGGGAAGCTCGATGCGGGCGCTCTCGCGCATGCCGTCGCGCTCGAACAGGCAAACCTCGATTTTGCTCGCGTGCTCGGAGAACACGGCGAAATTCGTGCCCCGTCCGTTCCAGGTGGCACCGAGCGGGTAGGAGGAGCCTTCTTTGATTCGTGCCGGACTCAAGTGCAGCCAAAGTTGCCGTCCGAAGTCCTGGTTAACGCAACGCGGCGGCGGGAAGTTCCTGCGTCCTCTCCGACAGCCGTTCACGAATAACATGTCGGGAACAACCTTTGCTCTTGGCTACGGAGTTTTCTCAGAGGCGAAGGGGAGCAGGTGATATGGATCTACTTCTCGTCCTGATCCTGCTATTGCTGCTTCTCGGCGGCGGCGGCGGGCTGTGGTGGGGTTTTGGTGTCGGTTGGGGGATCGGCCCCGTCGGGCTCATCGTTCTAGTCGTGATTCTCGTGTTGCTGCTCGGCGGATACCGCGGGCGAAGGGGGCCGCCGCTATAGCACCTTCCGTCAGGACGGTCGATCGGCCGGACTTCAGCCGGGTGAGGCCGGCGAGGTTGCGGAAAGTACCTACCCACTCACCGAGGACTTCAGCTCGAATTCAACAATGTGGCGCGCCAGGACCTCGGGCGCTTCGTGATGCAGCATATGACCCGCCCCGGGTACGGTCACGATCTCGAGCTTGCGGATGTGGGCGCGCATCTGCTCGGCGCTGGAGCGCATGGCCTTCGAGCGGCTGTCGTCGGCATCTCCTCTCACCAACAGCACCGGGGCTTCGATACGGGCCCAGCATGCTTCGGCCTCCTCGCGCCGGTAGAGCACCGGGTTGACGAGCCGATGGCGGGGGTCGAAGAGCAGCTCGACTTCGGCGCAAGGTTCGGCGCTGCCGCCGTCCGGGCGCACCGGCCGGCTCCAGGCTCGAGCGACGAACTCGGCTCGCTCGGGGATGAGTCTCGGATTACGGGCCTCGAGCAGGCGGGCGAGCTCTGCGACCGATCGGTAACGCCCATCGCGGGCCGGCCGGCGCAGTTCGTCCAGCCACTGCGTGTAACGCGCCGGCGCATCCTCTGGACTCATCCGCCTCAGTCCGAAACCCTCGAGGCTCGCGATCCAGGCCAGGCGTTGCGGTCGAATGCCGCCATACATGAGCGCGATGTTGGCGCCCATGCTGTGACCGATCACCCGCGCCGCAGCGTGAGGCACCAGCTCATCCAACAGCCGGTCCAGGTCGGCGAAGTAGTCGGGAAACCAGTAGCCGCCCGGAGCCCACTCACTCTCGCCGAAGCCGCGCCAGTCGGGCGCGGCGAGCGACCAGTCGGGCGGCAGGGCGTCGACGAGGAATTGCCAGCCCTCCCCGCAGTCCATGATGCCGTGCAACAGCACGACCGGGTTTTCGGTGCGCTCGCCCCACCAGATCACCCGTTGTCGCAGTCCGCGGACAGTCAGATCCTCGTGCCGCGGGATGCGCAGCGGTATGTAGACCTGACTCATGACGGCAGTATCATAGGGCGACCCAAGGACGAGCGTTCTGAGAATCAGGTGACCGCGCCGCCGGCGGGACTGTGATGGCGTGTACACCGAGGCAGGGATGATGCGTTCATGATGCAGAGGCGGTCCGCGGGACCGCGGCCGTCAATCTGCAGAGAGGTTTACATGCTTCGTGTTGCCCCCCGTTTGCGCAATGTAGCGGTAGTCCTCGGTCTCTCGCTGGCAATGGGAGGCTGCGTAGTTGCCCCGGCCCCCGGCTATTACGGCGGCGGCTATGTGGCCCTGGCTCCACCTGCGCCGCGAGTGGAGTACTACGGTACGGCGCCCTATCCGGGCTATATCTGGATGGGTGGCTTCTGGCGCTGGGCTGCGGGTGACTATGTGTGGGCGCCCGGGCACTGGGCGGCTCCCCGTCCCGGCTTTCGATGGGTGCCCCGACGCTGGGTGCGTGGCGCGCGCGGCTGGCACATGGCGGGCGGGCGCTGGCGCCGTCGCTGAGAGCGAGCCGAAGCCCGGCACTCGCGCGCCCGCATCCACGACTTCAGGCTCATCCGGCCCGCGACAGCGTCCAGCAGGATGGCCGCTGCTTCATGCCGATGTGCGGGTAGTAGGATTCGGCCTTGGGAGCTGCGACCAGAACGAGGCTCGTCAACTCGCCCGCGCTCCTGTGCGTCTCCTCGATGAGCCGCTTGCCGATTCCCTGGCGCTGATAGTAGGCATCGACCGCGAGGTCCGAGAGATAGCAGCAGTAGCAGAAATCCGTGATCGCGCGCGAGATGCCGACCAGGCGCTCGCCAGCGCGCGCGGTGACGATGAGGTCGGCATTGCGCAGCATCCGGTCGAGTCGCGCCAGGTCATCGACGGGACGGCGCTCGCCTAAAGTGGACGCGACGAGGACCGCGCGAAACTCCGCCGCCGTCAGTTCGGGCTCGAGCGAATAGGCGATGGCCATGACGATCAGCTGCCTCCGAGGCTTCAGGTACGGACCGGGCTCGACGAGCTTGCGATCGAGCGTATCAGGGCTGTCGAAGATTTCAATCGGGGGGTGATACCGATGGCACAATGCCGATCGCGCGGCGTCGCAGGTCGCGTGTGCGACGGAGCCTGAGGGATGCATACGGAGTTACTTGCCGGGATCACGGTCCTCGATCTTTCGCGGCTCCTGCCCGGTCCGCTCGCAACCTGGCATCTCGCCAGCCTCGGAGCGCGGGTGGTGAAGATCGAGCCCCCGTCGGGGGACTACGCGCGGCGGCTCGGACCCGGGGATGGGCATGGGAGCTTTCTTTATCGGCAGCTGAATGCGGGCAAGGAGATCGTCTGCCTCGATCTGACACGGGTCGAGGGCCAGCGAGCGTTCCTCGAGAGGCTCCGCCAGGCCGACCTCGTGGTGGAGTCCTTCCGCGCCGGCGTGCTCGAGCGTTTGGGTCTCGGGTTCGAGCGGCTGCGCGAGCTCAATCCCAGGATCTCGCTCGTCTCCCTCAGTGCCTACGGTGCTCGCGGCGAGATGGCGGGTCTGGCCGGACATGACATCAATTTTCTCGCGCTGTCGGGATGGCTCGAAGAGCTGCTGCCGGAGGCGGGGTCCACGCTGCCGCCCAACGTGCAGTTGGGCGATGTGTTGAGTGGCGCGCTGTCTGCCGCCTTCGCCGCCGTCGGCGCGCTGCTCCACGCCGCAAGAAGCGGCACCGGCAGCCATGTCGATGTGTCGATCACCGCGGTGCTCGCCGCGAGCAACCTGCTGCCGCTCGTGTATGCGCAGGCCGGCCGCTCACCGCCCGGTTGCGGCCGCGATCTCCTCAACGGCGGTCTGCCCTGCTATGCGCTCTATCGCACTCTCGATGATCGCTATGTCGCGGTCGGGGCCCTCGAATCGAAATTCTGGCTGCGCTTCTGCGAGGCGCTCGGCCGGTTCGATCTCGCGGGCCGCCACTGGGAGAGCGGTCAGGAAGTCGGGGGCGAAGACGCCCGCGCGCTGCGGGCCGAGCTCGGACGCATGTTCGCGCAACAACCGCTCGCGCACTGGATGCGGGTGTTTGCGGGCGTCGACTGCTGCGTGACACCGGTGCTGCGCATGGACGAGGTGCTGAAGCATCCGGTCGCGGCGCCATACCTGACCAACCTGCCCGCGGGGCCGGGCGGCGCCGTCAGATCCGTCCGCTCGGGAATACGCGTGCTCGAGTAGCTGTCAGCTTCGATACTGGCCGCGGCCGTTGGGATACTGCCCCTCCCAATTCTGTCCATTGAAAGGCCTGACGGTGAGCTGTTCGATCGTGCCGGGATCGAGGCAGCGGGCGTTGATGCTGAAGCCGTCGGGGTGCGAGCGCGGAACATAGAAGGACTTGATGCCGCACACCGAGCAGAAGAGGTGCTTCGCCTTGCCGGTGTTGAAGGTGTAGGTGCTCAGCACGTCGCTGCCGGAGAGGAGCTTGAAATGCTCGGCCCGCACGACGAGATGCAGATACCCCGACTTGGCGCAGATCGAGCAGTTGCAGTCGGACACTTCCACTTTGGCGGGCGCGAGCGCCTCGAACCTGACGCGGCCGCAGTGGCAGCCGCCGCGGTGCGTGACCCATGCTGGCTCTGACATCGAAGGAAGGCTCCTCTCGGTGGACCGGCTCATCCAGGCAGGGCACTATGATATGTCCAAACCGATGTGCCGTTCAGGTCTGGCTCAGGTACGGTGCGCCAGACTATCGGGAAGTCTAACGGAGGATGTGCAACCATGAAGCGAACTGTCTTGGCAGCGATGGTGCTGTCGCTGGCTGCGGGCTCTCTAGCGCTGGCCGATCCCCCGCAAGGCTATGACCAGGCGCACCACGAGCAGCACCACAAAGAGCATCACCAGGAGCGGCATCACGTGATGCTGCATCGGCGCCTTGCGCATCGTGCGCCTGAAAGGTTCAACTCAGGCCGGTACATGCGGCCCCACGGCTATTACGCGCACCGCTGGCGCCGCGGCGATCGTCTGCCGCTCGCCTGGCGCGGACCGGCGTATGTCATCCCCAACTACGCTCTCTATCGGCTGCGCCCGCCGCCGCCGGGCTATTGCTGGGTGCGTGTGGACGGCAACGCGGTACTCGCGGCCGTTGCAACAGGCGTCGTGGTCGACGTCGCCCTCAATCTCTTCCACTAGGCCGCCGCGCCATCGGTGACGCGCATCGCAGGGGCGCATCGCCCTTCGCGTGGCGCGATCGCCCGCCTCTTTTCGCCACATTTCTTCAGCGCTTCGCCATCCGGGCATCCCTCGGGAAGCGCGGATTGCGGCGCCCAATGCTCCCAGTCCCACCACCGGGAGCACACCGTGGACCGCTCGCCGATCGCGCCGAATCGCCCCGCGACGAGACTGCAAAGACTCGCGCTGCCCTTGCAAGCGCTCTATCTCGGAAGACCCGGCCTCATCGCCAAGCTCCTCGCCATCGTGGCGTTCTTCTCGATCGGCATCGTCTAGGGAGCGGCCGGCGCGAAGCCGCCGCGACTCGTCGCGGCCGCCACTCGCCTGGGCTTACTGCGACACGCGGAGCCTGAGCAAAAAGCTGCGCCTGCGGATAAAGTGGGGCCTCTACGCTTGTGGGTCTTCGGAGGCTTCCGGTGCGAATGCGCGCTCTTGCATGGCTCGTGGTTGGATGGTCGCTGGCGGGGTGGGCGTGCGCTGCCGATGCCGCCGCCTCGCCCGGCCTTGGCGCCGTCGATCCTGCGTATTACCAGGCGCTGCACTGGCGTCTCATCGGCCCGTTTCGCGGCGGGCGCGTGCTTGCCGTCAGCGGAATCGCGGGCGACAGCCGCCACTTCTACTTTGGCGCCGTGGACGGCGGCGTCTGGGCGACGCAGGATGCGGGTCGCACCTGGCAACCCTTGTTCGATCGCGAGCCGGTGGGCTCGATCGGCGCCATCGCGATCGCACCCTCGCGCCCGAGCACGATCTACGTCGGGACCGGCGAGGCCGACATGCGCTCTGACATCGCGCAGGGCGATGGCATGTACAAGTCGACCGATGGTGGCAAGCACTGGACGCATATCGGCCTGACCGACACGCGTCAGATCGCGCGCATCATCGTCGATCCTCACGATCCCGATCTCGTGTATGTCGCCGCCCTCGGGCACCCCTATGGCCCGAGCCGGGAGCGCGGCGTGTTTCGCTCGCGCGATGGCGGACAGCACTGGACGAAGGTCCTTTACCGGAACGCCAACGTGGGCGCGGCCGATCTCGCCTTCAAACCCGGGGACCCCAACACGATCTACGCCGCGCTCTGGCAGACCCGCCGGCCGCCCTGGAACGTTTACCCGCCATCGAACGGACCGGGCAGCGGCCTCTACGTCTCCCACGATGGGGGCGATCACTGGCGCCACATCGTGGGCCACGGCTTGCTGAGCAAACCCGGCCGCATCGGCCTTGCGGTCTCGCCCGCGAAGCCCGACCGGGTGTACGCGTTGGCCGACGGTCCCTGGGGGCAGAGGGGTCTTTATCGGTCGGATGATAGCGGCGCCGACTGGCAGTACATCTCGTCGGACTCCCGGATCTCGGAGCGCTGCTGGTACTTCTGTTCGCTCACGGCCGATCCGACCAACGCCGATCGGGTCTATGTCATGGATACGATCGTGCTCGAGTCGACAGACGGCGGAGCGCACTTCATCGCGCTCAAAGGCGACCCGACGGGCGATGACTTCCACGCGTTGTGGATCGACCCGACGAACACGAAGGCGCGGATCCTCGGCAGCGATCAGGGCACGCAGGTCACGCTCGACGGCGGAAAAACCTGGAGCAGCTGGTACAACCAGCCGACCGCCCAGATCTATCACGTGAGCACGGACAATCGGTTCCCTTACTGGGTCTATGGCGCGCAGCAGGACTCGGGCGCCGTCGCACTGCCGAGCCGCGACTCGAGCTACGACGGCATCACCATGGAGCAGTTCCACGAGATCACCCCGGGGGGCGAGAACGGTATGATCGCCCCCGATCCCAAGGACCCGCACCTCGTCTACGGCGACGGCAGCGATGCCGGTGCCAGCGTGGATGAGCTCAATTGGAAAACCAAACAGGTCCGCAGCGTCAACCCGACGCTGGCATACCCGCTCGATCATTACCGCACCACCTGGACGATGCCGCTCGCCTTCTCCAAGCGCGACCCGAACACGCTCTACTTCGCCGACCAGCGGCTCTTCAGCACCAGCGACGGGGGTCTGCACTGGAGTCCCATCAGCCCCGATCTGACACGTCAGGATCCGGGAACGCCGCTGAATCTCGATCCCGCGACCGCGCGCGACGACTATCACGTCGGCAAGCGCCGTGGCGTCATCTACAGCATCGCGCCCTCACCCCTCGACCGCTACGTCATCTGGGTCGGCACGGACGATGGCCTCGTCTGGCGCACGGCTGACGCCGGTGCGCATTGGCGAAACGTGACCCCGAAGGGGCTGCCGCCGTGGTCGAAAATCGGCGGCATCGAGCTCTCGCACTTTCAGTCGGGGGTCGCGTACGTCGCCGTCGACCGGCACCGCCTGGACGATGACACGCCCTACATCTATGTCACGCGTGATGACGGCAAAAGCTGGAAGCGCCTGGATGAGGGCATGCCGCGCGGCAGCTTCGTCAACGTGGTGCGGGAGGACCCCGTGCGGCCGGGCCTGCTCTATGCCGGCACGGAGTTCGGCATCTACGTCTCGTTCGACGACGGCGCTCACTGGCAGTCGCTGCAGGAGAACCTGCCGGTCACCTCGGTCCGCGACATCGACGTGCATGGCGATGATCTCGTGATCGCCACCCACGGCCGCGGGTTCTGGATCATGGATGACATCACTGCGCTCCGTCAGATGGATCGGGCGCGGCCGGATGCGGTCACGCTCTTTGCTCCCGCCCCGGCCATTCGCGTGCGCACGCCCGCCTTCGCCGGAACACCGATGCCGAAGGACGAGCCGATGGCCGCCAATCCGCCGGACGGCGCGATCATCGACTACGTGTTGCCGACCGGCGTACAGGGCCCCGTGGTCGTCACCATTCGCGATGCCGGCGATCGGATCGTCCGCCGCTACAGCAGCGTCCAGCAGGTGCCGACTCCCAATCCCGCGAAACTCAACTTCGCTCCGGAGTGGGTGCCCCCCACGCCCGTTCCATCGGCGGCTCCGGGCATGCAGCGGTTCGTTTGGGATCTGCACTATGCCCTGCCCGCGGGGCCCGGCTCCACGAATCCGCGCGAGCAAGGCGTGTGGGCGCCTCCCGGCCAATACACGGTCGAGCTCACCGTCGCGGGCCGCGACTACCGCCAGCCGCTCATCGTGAAGCCTGATCCGCGCGTCAAGCTGTCTCAGGCCGCATTCGAGCGCGAGTTAGAGCTCGCACGCAAGGTGGAGGCGGTGCGGCTTCAGACCGCGGCGGCGCTCGAGCGCGCCGCCAAGCTGCTCGAAGCTCTCGATGCGCGAGTCGCGAGCGCCGGTCGGGCACGGCTGGCGCTGGCGGCGCTTCTTGCGAAGGCTACCAACATCTCCGGCACCAGCGTGGCGGCCCAGCGCGTTCCATTTCCCGCGATGCCGCCACAGCGGACCGACAGTCTGCAGGCACTCGTCACGGATCTCGACAGTCTCGAGTCGGCCGTTGACGGGGCGGACGCCGACCCGAGTCCGGACGATGTGACTTCCTACAGCATGTTGTCGCGGATGGCGTCCTCGACGCTTGCGGAGTGGTCCAATCTCGAGCGGGTCGATGTGCCCAAACTCAACGCTCGGCTGCGGGCGTTGGGGCAGAAGCCCATCTGAAGCTCTCCTGAGGCCCGGCGGCCTCGGCGGTCGCGCCTTCGAGCGCGAGGAGCTTGCGCTTGATCGGCAGGCCGCCGCCGAAGCCGGTGAGGGTACCGTCGGCGCCGATCACGCGATGACAGGGCACGATGATGGGCAGCGGATTCGCGCCGTTCGCGAGACCGACGGCGCGCGATGCGCTCGGGTTGCCGATGCGACGCGCGAGCTCGCCGTAGGAAACCGTCTTCCCGTAGGGAATCTCCCGCAGCGCACGCCACACCCGCCGCTGAAACTCAGTGCCACGGGGAGCGAGCGGCAGGTCGAAGCGGCGCCGCTCGCCCGCGAAGTACTCGCCGAGCTGCGCGATCGCGGCCCGTAACGGCGCGGGGTCGGAAACCCAACCCTCCGCGGGACGCAGCGGCTTGAGGCCTGACTGGAAGTGCACCTGGATCAGGCTCTCACCGTCGCCGGCGAGTAGCAGTCTGCCGACGGGCGAGTCGAGCTCGTGCCAGTAGAGGGTCGCGGTCGTCGTCTTCATCACAGCTCTCCCGATTTTCGCTTGCGCCGCCATGCATCGCCGCCGGCGATTCGTTCCTGGTCGCCGGCCGCGCACCAGAGGTGCATGACCGCATAACCGCGCCAGGGCCGCCAGGCCTCGGCGCGTCGTTGCAACTCCTTCACCGTGAGCGCGCCGTCGCCCGCGGCCATGCGCCGCACGACGAGATCGGCGGCGAGAAAAGCGTCCGGCTCACCGAGCGCGCGCAGCGCGATGTACTGCGCGGTCCACTCGCCGAACCCCGGCAGCTCGGTGAGGCGCGCGAGAATCTCATCCAGCGGCCGCTCGAAGCCGATCCGGCCCTCCGTCACGGCGGCCGCCAGCGATTTGACGGCGTTGATCCGCGCGCCGGTGAGCCCGAGGCCGTCGAGGTGCGCGCTCGCGAGCGCCGCCGGTGTCGGAAAGAGGCGTTCGAGCCCGGCTACGGTCGGTGCGACCGGCTCTCCCGCGCGCGCGACCAGCCGCCCCGCGAGAGTGCGCGCGGCCGCCACGGTGACCTGCTGACCCAACACCGCGCGCACGGCGCACTCGAACGGGTCCCAGCTCCCCGGGATGCGCACACCGGGTCGGCGGCGCACGAGAGGCGCGAGCAGCGGATCGGCGGCGAGGCTCGCAGCGAGGAGCGTCGGGTCGGCGGCAAGGTCGAACACGCGCCTTGCGGCCGTCGCGATCTGAAAGAGCGCCGAAGCCGGGGCGCCGTGGACGCGAAGTTGCAGCGCGTCCCTGCCCGGGAGCGGGCGCACATCGATCACGGCGTGGCCGCAGTCGGTGCGAATGAGCCGGCTGTAGCTTTCGCTCTCGACGCGCTCCACTCCCGGGGTTGCCCGCAGCGCCAGGAAGTCCCGCAGGTGATCCCAGTCGTAAGGCGGCCGGTAGGAGAGGGCGAGTGAGACCTCATCGCCCGCGCCGCGGGTGGGAGGTTCGCGGCGCCGCCTGCGAAGCTCGCGTGGTGAACGCTCATAGGCCTTCCGAAACGCGTCGTTGAACCGGCGGAGGCTGCCGAAACCGGCGGCGAGCGCGATCTGCGTCATCGGCAGATCACTCTCATCGATCAGCCGCTTCGCGAAATGCAGGCGCCGTGTCCCTGCGACCGTGAGCGGGGATGCGCCCACGTGCCGCAGGAAGAGCCGGTCGAGGTGTCGCGCCCCGACGCCGACGCGGCTCGCGAATTCACCGACGCTCACCTCATCGAGCGCACCGTCGTTGATGAGACGCAGCGCGCGTCTGACGACCGCGGAGGTCCCGAGCCAGGCCGGCGTCCCGGGCGCAGCCTCGGGTCGGCAACGCAGACAGGGTCGGAAGCCCGCTTCCGCCGCGGCTGCCGCGGAGCTGAAGTAGCGCACGTTGGTCCGTCGGGGCGAGGGCGATGCGGGGCAGATCGGGCGGCAGTAGATCCCGGTCGAGGTCACGGCGATGAAGAACTTGCCGTCGAAGCGCGGGTCGCGGCTGAGACGCGCCCGCTCGAGCACCGTCGGATCGATTGGCATCTGTTGCATGGGAGGCGACGATACGCTCCAACCCGCGCGCGGACTAGCCATTTTCGGACGCGATGCGGACCGCTACTTGGGACCCGACGGCGGCGCTTGCGCGCGCGCATTAATGGAGCAAACTGCTGTCACGCTCGCGACCTCACTGCCTTGGAGGGCTGCCATGGTCCGCATAGCTCGGATCCTCACGGTACTCGTCGCCGCGGCTCTGCTTGCGGCCTGCAACGGGACGGTCACCGGCTCCTCCGGCACGATGTCCTCGACACCGCAGCCGGGTCAGCTCCTGCAAAGCCCGCCGCAGAAGACCGGCTCCTACTCGGTGTCCGATCTCCTCTCGATGTTGAGCACCGACAGTGACGCCGCGCAGCTGCTCAAGCTCGCGGCCTTCCTGCCGGTCTGCGCGGTCGATGTCTACCATCTGGAATACGAGACGGTGGGCGGGCAGGGTGAGGCGACCACCGCCTCGGCGGCGCTGATGGTGCCGCGCGGCCTTGCCTCCTCCTGCATCGGCTCGCGGCCGGTGGTCGTCTACGCGCACGGCACCAGCACCGACAAGGCCTACAACATCGCCGATCTTTCGGGCGCGAGCAACACCGAGGGCGTGCTGCTCGCGAGCGTGTTCGCCGCCTTCGGTTATATCGTGGTGGCGCCGAACTACGCCGGCTACGACACCTCGAACCTGCCGTATCATCCCTACCTCGTGGCCAACCAGCAGTCGGCGGACATGATGAACGCGCTCACCGCCGCACGCAGCGCGTTGCCGCAGGTCGGCGCGAGCGGCGACAGCAAGCTCTTCGTGACGGGCTACTCCCAGGGCGGGTACGTGGCGCTCGCGACCGCGCGCGCCATGCAGGCGGCCGGGATGGCGGTGACGGCCGCGGGACCGATGTCAGGTCCCTACGCGCTCTCGGCGTTCGCCGATTCGATCTTCATGGGAGAGGTGGACGGGGGCGCGCCGGTCAACTTCACGCTCCTCGTGGATTCCTATCAGCATTCGTACGGCAACGTGTACACGGATCCGACGGACGTCTTCTCGCCGCAGTACGCAGCCAACATAGGCTCGCTCCTGCCGACCGACACCACCCGCTCCAACCTCTATGCGCAGGGACTGCTGCCCGAGTACGCGCTCTTCAGCAATACACCACCGGCGCCGCAGTACGCATCGATGACTCCCGCCACGACGCCGGCGAATCTCGCGCCCGCATTCGCCCTCGGCTTCGGCCCGAGTCCGCTCGTGACCAACACCTATCGCCTGAGCTACCTCGAGGACGCGCAGGCTCATCCGGACGGCGGCTTTCCGAACACCACGACCGACGAGCCGCCCGCGAGCCCGGCGAACGGCCTGCGGCAGGATATTGCGAAGAACGACCTCCGTGACTTCAATCCCTCGGTCCCGGTTCTTCTCTGCGGTGGCAACAGCGACCCGGAGGTGTTCTATCTCAACACGCAGCTCATGCAGGGGTACTGGGCGGCGCATGACTCTGGCGCGCAGGTCACGGTGCTCGATGTCGATTCCGCGGTGGGCTCGAACGATCCCTACGCCGACATCAAGAACGGCTTCGCGGTGGCCAAAGCGGCGGTAGCGGCCGCCGCCATCGCCGGAGGCGCCACCGACGGCGGCGCGAGCGCCGTGCTCTCCGACTATCACGCCGGCCTGGTGCCGCCGTTCTGTCTCTATACGGTACAGTCGTTCTTCGACTCGCACTAGCACCAACAAGTAACGGTCGAAGCGCATCGCGACATCGCGCCTGTACGGATGCGACATGATGTTGCGCGCGCGCCACGCTTGCTGAAAAGCGGCTGCGCTTGGGCTATCTTCGCGGCCACCATCCTCGAGGGGCGAAGCGGCCGGTCGGTCGCCGTCTGCAGCGCGTCTCTTCATCCAATCTTCAAGGCACTGCAATGAAAAATCATCTGGTCTCACTGGCCGTCGCAGCCGCGCTCGCGGGGAGTCTCACCGGCGTCGCCCGGGCCGATCAGCCCGGGACGGCAGCACCAGCAGCCGCATCCTCGGATCAGCTCGCTACGGTTGTGGTCACTGCGACAAAGACCAAGACGCTTGCGCAAGCCACGCCGATCAGCATGACGGTGCTCACCGCCGCCAACATCACCGATCGCGGCCTGGTAGACTTCAACACTCTGTCGCAGGGCATCCCGGATCTCGCGATGCGCACCGCCGGCCCTAATCAGACCGAATACGAGATGCGCGGCCTGGATTCCGCGGGCGGCAATACCTCGATGGTCGGAGTGTACCTGGACGAAGTCGCGCTCTCGGCTCCCGCCGCGGAACAGCTCGGCAAGGTGATCATCGATCCCAACCTCTACGATCTGGAGCGGGTCGAGGTTCTGCACGGACCGCAGGGAACCCTCTATGGGGCGAGCTCGATGGGCGGCACGGTCCGGCTCATTCCAGCCCAGCCGGAGCTTGGAACTTTCGACGTCTCCGGAGAGACGACCGTCTCGGACACCGGTTCCGGCGGCAGCATCAACTTTGCGCAAAACGGCATGGTGAACCTGCCGCTCGGATCGACGGCCGCCTTGCGGCTGGTCGGCTCTGCCTCCTCGACCAGCGGTTGGCTCAACCGCTACGTGCTCGCCGACGGGTCCGTGCAGACCGACACCTGCCCGAGCACCCCATGCTATCGGCCCAGCAATTTCTACACGGCGCCGCTCATCTCGACCGCGACGGGCGTGAACTCCTCGACCAATGATTCGTTCCGCGCGATCCTCCTCTACCAGCCCAACGATCAGCTCAAGATCACACCGATGATCATGTGGCAGGAAGGCACGAGCGACGCACCGAACGCGGTGGACGTCAATGGCTCGCCGACCGACCCGACTATGCCGAGCGCAAAGGGTCATTACGAGATCTATCAAACCTCCGAGCCGCAATGGGATCGCTTCACGTTGGGGAGCTTGAAGATCGAATACGCGCTGACGCCGGACATCGGCCTCACTTCGATCACCGGATTGTGGTCGAACCACTCCCTGGTGTCGCAAGACGGCAGCGAGGAAAACGCGAGCTCGTCGGGTCTCGGCTCGGCCATGACGGCCTTTCCATACGATACTTCGGCCGGCGGTATCGGCCCGACGGGTCCCGGCCCGTTCGGCCCCGGAGTCGAGGAGCGCGATTACACCCGACAGCTGAGCGAGGAGTTCCGCCTCGCCTCCACGGGCGGCGGACCGTTGCAGTGGCTGGCGGGATATTACTATCAGGACCTGCAATCCGACTGGGACATGTGGTCGGTCCTGCCGCAGGCCGGCCCCATTTCCGACATCTACGTCGACTACATGCCGCAGACCATCCTGCAGAACGCCTTTTTCGGCAATCTCACCTGGGACTTCTCACACGGCCTCAAAGCCACCGTCGGGGCGCGCTGGTATCACTACTCGTACGCCCAGGACAACTCCGAGTGGGGCGATTTCACGGTGTACGGCTTCAACAACCTGCTGAGCGGAGCGCCGACTGTGGCCGGAAACCTCGACCCATTCGACACCAGCGCGGGAGCCAGCGCCAGCGGCACCAATCCGCGTTTCAACCTGACCTGGCAGATCGACCCCGACCACATGGTGTACGCCACGGTCGCCAAGGGCTTCCGTCTGGGCGGCACCGACCAACCCTTCGTCGGCTACGACCATCCGGAGACCGAGGCCTCGTGCGGAGCTCCCTCTTCGTTGATCGATCTGCAGCAGTGCGGCCTGCAGACCAAGTTGTCGGCCACCCCGACCACGGCGGGTGGCTACTATACCTCGCTGGCGAATTTCCCCAATGTCAATTCGCAGGGCGTGCCACAGTTCAAATCGGACACCGTGTGGGACTACGAGATCGGAACCAAAAATGAGCTCTTTGACCGTCGCGCCCTGTTCAACCTGACGGGGTATTTCGAGCGTTGGATGGATCCGCAGGTTGCGACGAACATCGCCGGCTTCGGCTTCACCGTGAACGGCGGCGATGCCAACATCTACGGCCTCGAGGCGGAGTTCCGCGCCAATCTCGGCTCCGGATTCGAATTCGCGACGGATTGGGGGTATACGCACAGCAGCTTCCTGACCAACAGCGCCATCGACGGCATACCCGAGGGTTACGCGGTTCCGGATACGCCGAAGGTCACCGGCTCGGCGTCGCTGAACTACGATCACTCCCTGGATGACGACATGTCGTTCTTCGGGAATGTTACCTACAGCTATGTCGGATCGCGGTATGACCTGCCTTACGGCGTCACGGTCTATCTCAACAACATCGGCCAGACCGAGATCAATCTGCCGTCCTATGGAATCGTGAATCTGCGCGCCGGGGTCCGCACGGCGCAATGGAGCGTTGCGCTGTTCGTCGACAACGCGACCAACAACCAGGTCCTGCTCGATCCGCTGCCGCAGATCAACATCGCGATTCCGCAGTTCACGCGCTTCATCGTCAATCAGCCGGTCACGTACGGGCTGGATGTGAGCTACAACTTCGGCAAATGACGTGGCATCTTCGTCAGGCGACTACGGAGGACTCGGCTGAGATCCAGGCGCTGATTGCCCGGTCGACCCGCCGGCTCGGCGCCGCCGATTACTCCACCGAGCAGATCGAGGGCGCCCTGGAGGGCGCCTTCGGTCTCGACAGTCAGCTCATCGCGGACGGGACTTACTTCGTGGTGGAGAGCTCGGGTCGGCTCATCGGCTGCGGCGGCTGGAGCTATCGCCGCACGCTCTTTGGCGGCGATGCGGGCGCGGAGCGGGATGCCGGGATTCTCGATCCGCGCACCGAGGCCGCGAAGATCCGGGCTTTCTTCGTCGACCCGGAAGCGGCTCGGCAGGGCATCGGCAGCGCGCTCCTCGAGCGCTGCGAGGCCGAGGCGCGCCGCCACGGCTTTCGGCGCGCGGAGCTGATGGCGACGCTGCCGGGACTGAGGCTCTATCAGGCGCGCGGCTACATTCCGGGCGCGAGACTCCAACATCCGCTCGCCCCGGGTCTTGCGATCGAGTTCGTGCCGATGTCGAAGAGCCTGACGGCCTAGTCAGCCGCCGGCTTTACGCGCGCTCTCGCCGTCGGGACTCGCCGCCACGACGACATAACCATCGGGATCGCGCAGCCAGATCTCCCGGTGCCGGGGCGCGGGATTGAAATGAGGCTCGAGGACGACCTCGGCGGCGAGATCGCGGGCGCGCTTCACGACCGAATCGAAATCATCCACCTGAAACCAGACCAACACGCCGTGTCCGGGCGGCGCCGCGTCCGCGTTGATGAGGTTGGGGTGGTGCTCCTCGTCCCACGCGTGCAGCTGCAGCACCAGCCGACCCGAGCAGGAGATCCGATCGTAGAAGTCCCGATGGCTGTGTTCCGGCAGGGGATCGGCGCCGAGCAGCTCGGCGTACCAGCGGCTGCTCGCCCTGACGTTGCGTACCGCGATGAGGGGTTGAGCCGCGACCAAGGTCAGTTCGCCCGGGCGGCGTAGCTTTCCATCATGAGGCCGGTGCCCCCGCGCGAGACATGCGCCACCACGGCCGTGCGCCGGTGCAGTTTCGTGACGGTGCCGAGGTTGATTGCGAACGAGAGTACGACCGTCTGTCCCTTCCGCAGACCCAGGTTCGAGGTCTCGATGAATACGCCCGTGGCGCTCAAGTTGACTGCCTTGCATAGCCTGCGACAACCGCCGGGAACGGTGATGTAGACAATCGTCCGGGCTCGGTGCCTCGTATGCAGGCGGCGTTCCACTATGGGCCTCGCGGCGTTCTGGCTTTTCTGTAGGCGGACGAAGGCATTATGCCTCGCCCGCACCGCAAGAGCACGTCAGTTGACTTAACGCGGGACCGCTTCAGCTACAGGGCTGGCCCGTCAGCCGAGAAAACGGCGAAGCTCCCGCCCGAAGCGCTCGATATCGACGAGGAAGGAGTCGTGTCCCTCGATGCACTTCAGGGGCGCAAATCGCGTGGTGGCCCCGCCGGCCTCGAGCGCCTGGGCCATCTCCCGCTGCTCGGCAATCGAGAACAGAAGGTCCGATTCGACCCCGATCACGAGCGCCTGCTCGAGCGCCGATTTGCCCAGGACTTCCGCCGGCTCGCCGTGGGCGCCGAGATCGAAGCGGTCCATGGCCCGCGACAGGTAGAGATAGCAATTGGCGTCGAAGGCGTTCGCCCAGCGGCGCGCCTGGGACTCGAGGTACCCCTCGACCGAGAATTCCGCCGAGAAAGGCTCCGGCCGCCTGAGGTCGGGCCTGACCGGTTGGCGGTCGAAGCGCTGCTGCCACTCCGCGGCCGAGCGATAGGTGACGGTGCCGAGCTTGCGCGCGAGCCGCTGTCCCATGCGCGGCGGACGATCGGTCGTGTAGTTGCCGTGCCGCCAGTCGGGGTCGCCCGTGACGGCCTCCCGCTGGATGGAGCGCAGCGCGACGGCGAAGGGCGAGGCGGCGAGGGTGCCCGAGATGCTGACGAGCCGCCGGGCGGCTCCCGGAAAGAGCGCCGCATAAGCAAGCACCACCATCCCGCCGAGGGAGGGCCCCATCACCGTATCGACCCGCTCGATGCCGAGCGAGCGCGCCACCTCATGGCCGGCGCGCGCAATGTCCTCGACCGAGAGCTCGGGGAAGCTCAGCCGGTACGGGCGCCCGGTCGCCGGATCCATCGAGGCGGGGCCGGTCGATCCGAAGCAGCTGCCGAGCGAGTTGAGACACACCACGAAGAACTGATCGGTATCTATCCCCAACCCGGGTCCCAACATGCGCTGCCACCAGCCATCGCGCGGATCCTCGGGCGAGGAGGCGGCATGAGCGGAAGGGGAGAGCCCGGTGAAGAGGAGCAGCGCGTTGTCACGCGCCGCATTGAGTCTTCCCCAGGTTTCGTAGGCCACCTCGGCGTGCTGCAACACGCCGCCCCGCCACATCGGGAAGGACTCGGGCAATCTCGCGTAGCGTCTGGCGTCGGGCTCGCGCGGCTCGGGTTCGCTGATGGGGGCGGCCATGCTCAAGGTTCCGGGTCTCCGCCCTCGGAGATGCCCTCGAACAACGGCGTCGACAGATACCGCTCGCCGGTGTCTGGAAGCATCGCGAGGATGACGGAATCCCGCGGTGCCCCGGCGGCGATCTTCAGCGCCGCGGCGACCGTCGCGCCCGAGGAGATGCCGCAGAAGATGCCTTCGCTGCGCGCGAGAGCTCTGGAAGTCTCGATGGCCTCGGCATCGGTGACGGCGGTGATCTCGTGAGCAACACTGCGATCGAGCACCGCGGGCACGAAGTCCGGAGCCCAGCCCTGGATCTTGTGCGGCGCGAAGGGCTTGCCTGAGAGCAGTGCCGCCGTCGCCGGCTCGCAGGCGATGATCTTGACCTCGGGACGTGCCAGGCGGATGACCTGACCCACGCCCGTGAGAGTGCCGCCCGTGCCCCAGCCGCTCACGAAGTAGTCGAGGCGTCGGCCCGCGAAATCGCGCAGGATCTCCGGGCCCGTGGTGTTGCGATGGTAGGCGGGGTTGGCGGGGTTCTCGAACTGACGCGCGAGGAACCAGCCATGCTTCCTCGCAAGCTCCTCGGCCTTGCGGACCATGCCGGTTCCTCGCTCCGCCGCCGGAGTGAGGATCACTCTGGCGCCCATCATGCGCATGATCTTCCGCCGCTCGATCGAGAAGCTTTCCGCCATCACCGCGACGAAGGGGTAGCCCTTGGCCGCGCACACCATGGCGAGGGCGATACCGGTGTTGCCGGAGGTCGCTTCGACGACGGTCCGGCCGGGCGCGAGCGCGCCCGAACGTTCCGCGTCCTCGATGATGGCGATCGCCATGCGGTCTTTCACCGACCCCAGGGGATTGAAGAGCTCGCATTTGACGTACAGCGCCGCATGCGCGGGCGCCAGCCGATTGAGGCGCACGATGGGTGTGCCGCCGATCGTGCCCAGAATGCTTTCATGGATCATCAGGCTCCCCTTGTACGCTCGGTATCGCCGCGGCCACAAACAACGGGGGGCTATCTCCAGAGACCCGAGGGTTATGACCCGCAGGCGTCCCGCGACCCGTTAAACTGGCAGTCAGTATGCGGCAGCCTTTTCTGCTTCGCCAACTGCGCGACGCCCGCTCCCGATGAGCGAGCGGCTGCAGAAGCTCCTGTCGGCGGCCGGCTTAGGCTCGCGCCGCGAGGTCGAGCAATGGATCACGCAAGGTCGCCTCACCGTGGCCGGGCGGGTGGCGAAGCTCGGCGACCGGGCCGATACCGCGGATGAGGTCTGTCTCGACGGCCGGAGGCTAGACCTCGGCCCAAGGGAAGCCGTGGCGCATCAGGTGCTCCTCTACCACAAACCCGTGGGCGAGGTGACGACCCGCAGCGATCCGCAGCGGCGGCCCACGGTATTCGAGCGGCTACCGCCGCCCGAGCGCGGCCGCTGGATCGTGGTGGGGCGGCTCGACGTGAACACGTCGGGCCTGCTCCTCTTCACCACCGACGGTGATCTCGCTCACCGGCTCATGCACCCCTCGAGCGGCATCGAGCGTGAATACGTGGTGCGGGTGCGCGGCCGGCCGGGCCCCGATGCGCTCGGCAGACTCCTTCGCGGCATTCCCCTCGACGACGGCTTTGCGGCCTTCGATGGGGTGGTGGAGAGCTCGGTCGAGTCCCGAAATACCGCCTATCGCGTGGTGCTGCACGAAGGCCGCAACCGGGAGGTGCGCCGGCTGTGGGAGGCGGTCGGGTACGAGGTCAGCCGCCTGCTGCGCATCCGCTATGGTCCCATCGAGTTGCCGCGCGATCTGCGGCCCGGGCACTGGCGAGTCCTCGACGGCCGATCGACCGCACGGCTCGCGGCCGCCTGCGCCCCCCCGGCATAGTCCTTGCGGCTCGTCCATGGGCTGCGAGTCGCCTGCGGCGCTTGCAGCGAGACCCTAGAGGGTCGCCGCGGGCCAGGCAGCGGGCCTGGCCCGCTGGGCAGAGCCGTTTGGAGGATGAGTATGCAGGTGTTGGTCAACTCGGATCATTTGGGCGGTGAGGATCTGACGGAGCGGGTGCAGGGCGTGGTCGAGGGTCGGCTCGATCGCTTCGACGGACGCATCACGCGTGTCGAGGTGCATCTCAACGATCTCAACAGCAGCAAGCTCGGCGAGCGCGACAAGCGCTGCCTGATGGAGGCTCGTGTTGGTGGCCTGAAGCCGATCGCGGTGAGTCACGAGGCTGCGACGATCACGGAGGCGATCCACGTGGCGGCCGACAAGCTGGAAAGGGCGCTCGATCACACGTTCGGGAAGCTCGAGGAAACCTCCGGCCGGACGCCTCCTGAGGGCCAGATCGCGAGCATCGAGGCGCTGCAGCAGCTCGAGCGAACCGAGGCGGACCATCGATGACTGCCGAGGTCGCCGCGCGACCGACGACGGCGGACCTGCGCGCACTGTTGGCTCCGCGTGAGCCTCCCCGCATTTCGCTGTACGAGCCAACGCACCGTAGCTACCCGAAGAGCAGCCAGGAGGATCCGGTCCGCTATCGCAACATGTGGCATCGCGCCGAGGAGTCGCTTCGCGAGCGCTACCCGGCGCGCCTCATCCGGCCGGTGCTCGAGAAGCTCTAGCCCTTCGCCGCCGATCCGGATTTCTGGATCGAGGCCGCGGCGGGCGTCGCGGTCTTCGGCTCCGCCGACGATCTCAAGGTCTTCAAGCGGCGGCAGCCGGTTCCCGAGCTGCGCTCGGTGGCGGATCGCTTTCAGATCAACCCCCTCATCCGCGCCGTGCAATGGGACGGGTGCTATCAGCTCCTTGCCCTCACCTCGGCGAGGCCCAGCTCTATGAGGGTACGCGCGATACGCTCGACCCGGTCGATCTCGAGGGTGCGCCGATGACCATCGCCGCCGCCTTCGGTCCGGAGCTGACCGAGCCCTATACCGCCCCCATGCATCACGGTCATGGCGAACGCAAGGACGAGCATCCAGTGGACCGCGACCGGTTCTTCCGACCGGGAGATCCTCGAGCGAGCCTCCCGGGTCGCCGCCCTGCCGCTATCGTGCCGTACTTTGAGGAGCGTCTGCGGGCCCTCATCGGCGCCTACGGCGAGGCCGGCGGCCACGGCCGCGCCTCGGTTCGGCTCGAGGAGATCGCCGCCGCCCTGGCGGAGGGGTGGGTGGGCACCCCTCTCCTCGAAGCGAACCGGCGGATTTCGGGGAGCATCGATGCCGCCGCGGGCACCGTCCTTCCGTACCTGCAGGAACCGCAGCGCAATGGCGCCGCGAACGCCGGAGCAGCCGATGTGCTGGATGAGCTCGCCGAGGCAGCCTTGCGCGAACGGGGGCCGAAGTGATCGTGCTCGAGGCGGATCGCATGCCCTCGAGGAGCGGCGCGGCGGCGGTGTTCAGCGATTAGCTAGACCGAAAGCAAATCAGTAAGCGGTCCCGGGCCGCTCCCAGGACCGCGAGATCGAATGCGGGGTTGGCCGCGCAAAGCGGCGGAGGCGACTTTGCGCCTATAGCAAAAGGCGCGCCAGGTGCATTGACACCCGCACGGCCGGAAATCAAAATACGCGGCTCGTTTTCGCGGAGGGGTACCCAAGCGGTCAACGGGAGCAGACTGTAAATCTGCCGGCTTACGCCTTCGTAGGTTCGAATCCTACCCCCTCCACCAGTTTGAGGCTGTGGGCGGGGTAGGGGTCCGGATCTGCGAATGTTCGCGCCGGTGGTGACGGCGACATCAGCGGGTGTAGTTCAATGGTAGAACCTCAGCCTTCCAAGCTGATGACGTGGGTTCGATCCCCATCACCCGCTCCAGGTTGCCTCGAGCCAAGCCCACGTAGCTCAGTTGGTAGAGCACGTCCTTGGTAAGGACGAGGTCAGCGGTTCAATCCCGCTCGTGGGCTCCAGACCGCCGGGTTGTCGCGGCGGAGCATTGATTTTCCGGGCGCCGAGAGCCCTGCAGATGCCTTGAGGAACATTCCATGTCCAAAGAGAAATTCGAGCGTACCAAGCCCCATGTGAACGTGGGGACGATTGGGCACGTGGACCACGGGAAGACGACGCTGACGGCGGCGCTGACGAAGGTGATGGCCGAGACGCACGGCGGGACCTTCATGGCGTACGACCAGATCGACAAGGCTCCCGAGGAGAAGGCGCGCGGGATCACGATCTCGACCGCGCACGTGGAGTACCAGAGCGCCAAGCGTCACTACGCGCACGTGGACTGCCCGGGACATGCGGACTACGTGAAGAACATGATCACCGGAGCGGCGCAGATGGATGGGGCGATTCTGGTGGTTTCGGCGGCCGATGGGCCGATGCCGCAGACGCGCGAGCACATTCTCTTGGCCCGCCAGGTGGGTGTGCCTTACATCGTGGTGTACATGAACAAGGCCGACATGGTGGACGACAAGGAGCTGCTTGAGCTCGTTGAGATGGAGGTGCGCGAGCTGCTGACGGTGTACAAGTTCCCGGGGGAGAAGACCCCGATCATCATTGGGTCTGCATTGAAGGCGCTTGAGGGGGATAAGAGCGAGATCGGGGTGCCCTCGGTGGTGAAGCTGGTTGAGGAGATGGACAAGTACATCCCGGTACCGAAGCGCGAGGTGGAGAAGCCCTTTTTGATGCCGGTGGAGGATGTGTTCTCGATCTCAGGAAGAGGAACCGTGGTGACCGGGCGCATTGAGCGCGGGATCATCAAGGTGAACGATGAGGTGGAGATCGTGGGGCTCAAGGCCACGCAGAAGACCACCTGCACGGGCGTTGAGATGTTCCGCAAGCTCCTGGATCAGGGAGAGGCGGGGGATAACGTCGGGGTGCTTTTGCGCGGCACGAAGCGCGAGGAGGTCGAGCGCGGGCAGGTGCTGGCCAAGCCCGGCAGCATCACCCCGCACACGAACTTTGAGTGTGAGGTATACGTGCTGACCAAGGAGGAGGGGGGACGGCACACGCCCTTCTTCAAGGGGTATCGGCCGCAGTTTTACTTCCGCACGACCGATGTGACCGGGACCATCGAGCTGCCGGCGGGGGTGGAGATGTGCATGCCCGGCGATAACATCAAGATGGTCGTGGAGCTGATCAGCCCGATTGCGATGGAGGAGGGGCTGCGCTTTGCGATTCGCGAGGGCGGCAGAACCGTCGGTGCGGGCGTCGTCGCCAAGATTTTAAAGTGACAGAGGTATTTTCTCTTCCGGCGCAACGCGCCGGTGGCAGTGCAAAGCGGACCCGGGCCGTTCCCGGGCCCGTGGCGAAATGTGTAGCGTCTCGCGAAAATCGCCTCGGCGATTTTCGCCAATAAACCTAGGCCAGTAGCTCAATTGGCAGAGCGGCGGTCTCCAAAACCGCAGGTTGGGGGTTCGATTCCCTCCTGGCCTGCCACTGTTTGACATGACAGACGAAAACAAACTCCAGGTCGTCGGCACGACGGACAAGGTGAAGCTCGGCGCGGCCGTCGCGGCGGTGGTGGCCGGCGTCGCCGTCTACTACGTGCTCGGTAGCGAGGCTTCATGGCTACGGTGGGTCTCGGTGGGCGCGGGTATCGCAGTCGCGGCGCTCGTTCTGGCGCTCTCGCGCTACGGCACCGACTTCCGCGAGTTCGTCATCAGCGCGCGTGTCGAGCTGCGCAAGATCGTCTGGCCGAACCGGCAGGAGACCGGCATGACGACCTTGATCGTGTTCATTTTCGTCGCTGTCATGGCCCTCTTCTTCTGGGGGCTCGATCTGGTGCTCGCCTGGGCGACGCGGGCATTGACGGGACAGGGGGGCTGACGTGGCGCTGAGATGGTACGTGGTGCACGCCTACTCGAATTTCGAGCATCGGGTGGCGGAGTCGCTGAAAGAGCGCATCAAGCGCGCCGGCCTCGAGAGCAGATTCGGCGAGATCCTGGTGCCGACCGAGGAAGTCGTCGAGATGCGGGACGGCCAGAAGCGCCGCAGCGAGCGCAAGTTCTACCCGGGCTACGTGCTGGTGCAGATGGAGATGGACGAGGACACCTGGCACCTGGTGCGCGAGGTGCCGAAGGTGTTGGGCTTCATCGGTGGCACGCCGGAGAAGCCGGCGCCGATCACCGATCGCGAGGCCAACCAGATCCTGCGTCGGGTCGAGGAAGGTGTCGACAAGCCGCGGCCCAAGGTGCTCTTCGAGCCGGGCGAGGTGGTGCGCGTGGTCGATGGCCCGTTCAACGATTTCAACGGTGTCGTCGAGAGCGTCAATTACGAGAAGAACCGATTGCAGGTGGCGGTGCAGATCCTCGGGCGCTCGACGCCCGTGGAGCTGGACTTCTCGCAGGTGGAGAAGGCTTAGAACCGTGTAGGGTTTGTTGAAAGCGCCGCAGGCGACTTTCAGCCAATGAAGTCGGGGAGCCTCACGGCGTTTGCACCCGAGGAGAGATGAATGGCTAAGAAGGTACAGGGCTACATCAAGCTGCAGGTGCCCGCGGGCGCCGCCAACCCCTCACCCCCGATCGGGCCGGCGCTCGGTCAGCAGGGCGTGAACATCATGGAGTTCTGCAAGCAGTTCAATGCGCAGACCCAGAAGGTGGAGAAGGGGCTGCCGATCCCGGTGGTGATCACGGTCTACAGCGACCGCAGCTTCACCTTCGTCATGAAGACGCCGCCGGCCTCCGTGCTGATCCGCAAGGCGATCGGCATCGAGAAGGGAAGTGGCACGCCCAACACCGCCAAGGTCGGCAAGATCAGCCGCAAGCAGCTCGAGGAGATCGCCAAGGCGAAGCAGCCGGATCTCACGGCCGCCGATCTCGATGCCGCCGTGCGCACCATCGCCGGCAGCGCGCGCAGCATGGGCGTCGACGTGGAGGGGGTCTGATCATGGCACTCGCAAAACGCGTCAAGGTGTGGAAGGACAAACTTTCTCCGGGCAAGCAGTACCCGATCGAGGAGGCGCTGCAGCTCGTCAAGGAGTTCGCCAAGGCGAAGTTCGACGAGACGGTCGATGCCGCGGTGAATCTCGGCATCGATGCCAGCAAGTCCGATCAGCAGGTGCGCGGCTCGACGGTCATGCCCCACGGCACGGGCAAGACGGTCCGTGTGGCGGTGTTCACCTCGGGCAAGAACCAGGAGATCGCCAAGGCCGCGGGCGCCGACATCGTCGGCCTCGAGGATCTGGCGGCGAAGGTCAAGGCGGGCGAGATCAACTTCGATCGGGTGATCGCGAGCCCCGATGCCATGCGCATCGTCGGCCAGCTCGGCCAGATCCTGGGTCCCCGCGGCCTCATGCCGAACCCGAAGATCGGTACGGTCACACCCGATGTCGCCACGGCGGTGAAGAACGCCAAGGCGGGCCAGGTCACCTACCGCGTCGACAAGGCCGGTATCGTGCACTGCACGATCGGCAAGGCGAGCTTCGAGATCGGCGCGCTCAAGGAGAACCTCGCAGCGCTCGTTGCCGACCTGCAGAAGGCGAAGCCGCACGCGGCCAAGGGGCAGTATCTGAAGCGCATCACCGTCTCCTCGACCATGGGGCCCGGCCTCATGATCGATCAGGCGAGTCTTTCTTAGTTACATGTACGGGGTTCGCTGCTTTGGGCGAACCCCGTAGGTCCTGCGCGCAGCGCATGACAAGTTTGATGCGGGCCGGGCTGCGTAAGCGGCCCGGCCATCATCGAAGACCGCAGGCGAGGGGCCGGCCCTCTTAATGACCGCCTGCGCAGATGGTGAACCGCTCTTCGCTCGAGGCTCCTGCTCGAGGCGAGAAGGTCGCCATGGCGAAGCCCTTCCGGGAGGACCGGCGGCTTCATTCGTAACCGTGATCTTCTCACCCGAGAGGAGAGAAGGAATGGCACTCAACCTGGAAGACAAGAAGGCGATGGTGGCGGAAGTGGCCGAAGTGGCCGCCAAAGCCCAGTCGGTCGTGGCCGCGGAATACCGCGGGCTCACCGTCGGGCAGATGACGGAGCTTCGCGCCAAAGCGCGGGCGCAGGGCGTGTACATGCGTGTGGTCAAGAACACGCTGGCACGCAGGGCGTTCGCCGGCACCTCGTTCGAGCCGGTGGGACCGAAGCTCAAGGGACCGCTCGTGCTCGTGTTCTCGAAGGACGATCCCGGCGCCGCCGCGCGCCTGGTGAAGGACTTCGCGAAGGCGAACGACAAGCTGGTGGCGACCCTCGTGTCCCTCGCCGGGCAGGTGCTGCCCGGCGGGGAGCTCGAGAAAGTCGCCAGCCTGCCGACGCGAGCACAGGCGTTGTCGATGCTGCTGGGGGTGCTCAAAGCACCGATCCAGAAGTTCGTTGCAACGCTTGCCGAGCCGCCGGCGAAGCTCGCCCGCACTCTGGCCGCGGTACGCGACCAGAAGCAGCCGGCCGCCTAGCGCCCGATCTTGTCTTGAAACATTAAGCGGAGACCCAACATGGCTGTCAGCAAAGACGAAATCCTCGATGCAATTTCCAAAATGACCCTGATGGAGGTCGTCGAGCTCATCTCCGACATGGAGAAGAAGTTCGGCGTCACCGCCGCGGCGCCCGTCGCGGTGGCGGCGGCTCCTGGCGCAGGCGGCGCCACCGCGGCCCCGGTCGAGGAGCAGACGGAATTCACCGTGCTTCTCAAGGAGTACCCGGCCGACAAGAAGGTGACCGTGATCAAGGTGATCCGCGAGCTCACCGGCCTCGGCTTGAAGGAGGCGAAGGACCTGGTCGAGGGCGTGCCCTCGACGGTCAAGGAGGCGGTTTCCAAGGCTGACTCCGACGCCATGAAGAAGAAGCTCGAGGACGCCGGCGCAAAAGTGGAGATCAAGTAACTTTGATCTTCATCGTGCGCTGCGCGATGGACAAGCAGGGCTCGCGCTTCGGCGCGAGCCCTGTGTACCGGGCTGGGAAGCCCATTTTTTTCGTTCTGAGGTGAACCCCCGATGGCCTATTCCTTCACCGAGAAGAAGCGCATCCGTAAGAGCTTCGGCAAGCAGGCGAGCATCCTCGACACGCCTTACCTGCTCGCCATCCAACTCGACTCCTATCGCTCGTTCCTGCAGGCGAACAAGCCCGAGAACGCGCGCGACAGTGTGGGGCTGCACGCCGCCTTCCGGAGCGTGTTTCCGATCACGAGCTACTCCGGCAATGCTTCGCTGGATTACGTGAGCTACCGGCTCGGTGAGCCGGTCTTCGACGTGAAGGAGTGTCAGCTGCGCGGGCTCACCTATGCCGCGCCGCTACGGGTGAAGGTGCGCCTCATCGTCCTCGACAAGGAGGCGGCGGGCGCGAAGAAGCCGGTGAAGGACGTGCGCGAGCAGGAGGTGTATCTCGGCGAGCTGCCGCTCATGACCGACAACGGCACCTTCATCATCAACGGTACCGAGCGGGTCATCGTCTCCCAGCTGCACCGCTCCCCGGGCGTGTTCTTCGATCACGACCGCGGCAAGACGCACTCCTCGGGCAAATTGCTCTTCTCGGCGCGCATCATTCCGTACCGCGGCTCCTGGCTCGACTTCGAATTCGATCCGAAGGACTGCGTGTTCGCGCGCATCGACCGCCGGCGCAAGCTCCCGGTCACCATCATCCTGCGCGCCCTCGGCATGAACGAGGCCGACATCCTCGCCACGTTCTTCGATACCAACACCTTCTACATCGGCCGCGAGGACGTGGCGCTGCAGCTCGTGCCGCAGCGGCTGCGCGGCGAGACCGCGACCTTCGAGATCCGCGTCGGCGAGAAGGTGATCGTGGAGGAAGGCCGCCGCATCACCGCGCGTCACGTGCGCCAGCTCGAGGACGCCAACGTCACGCGCCTGCGCGTGCCGCGCGAATACGTCTACGGCAAGGTCCTCTCGCGGGACGTGGTCAACACCGACACCGGCGAGATCCTCGCCAAGGCGAACGAGGTGCTGACCGCCGCTTCGGTCGAGAAGCTGATCGAGGCCGGCATCAGCGAGATCAAGACGCTGTACGTCAACGACCTCGACCGCGGCCCCTACATCTCCGATACGCTGCGCATCGATCCGACCAAGACCCGCCTCGAGGCGCTGGTCGAGATCTACCGCATGATGCGCCCCGGCGAGCCGCCCACCAAGGATGCGGCCGAGAACCTCTTTGCCAACCTCTTCTTCAACCCCGAGCGTTACGACCTCTCGGCGGTCGGGCGCATGAAGTTCAATCGCCGCGTCGGCCGCCAGGAAATCACCGGCTCGGGCATCCTCTATGACCGTAAGTACTTCGGCGGCCGCACGGACGAGGGCTCCAAGCGCATGGTCGAGAAGTTCGGCGACAGCTCCGACATCATCGACGTGCTGAAGGTGCTGATCGACATCCGTAACGGCAACGGCCAGGTGGATGACATCGATCACCTCGGCAACCGGCGCGTGCGCAGCGTCGGGGAGATGGCGGAGAACGCCTTTCGCGTCGGCCTGGTGCGCGTCGAGCGCGCGGTGAAGGAGCGCCTCACCATCGCCGAGACCGAGCCCCTGATGCCGCAGGAGATGATCAACGCCAAGCCGGTGGCGGCGGCGGTGAAGGAGTTCTTCGGCTCCTCGCAGCTCTCGCAGTTCATGGACCAGAACAATCCCCTCTCCGAGGTGACCCACAAGCGGCGCGTCTCCGCATTGGGTCCCGGCGGACTCACGCGCGAGCGCGCTGGATTCGAGGTCCGCGACGTGCATCCGACCCACTACGGCCGGGTGTGCCCGATCGAGACCCCGGAGGGTCCGAACATCGGACTCATCAACTCCCTCGCGGTTTATGCGCGCACCAACCAGTACGGCTTCCTCGAGACGCCCTACCGGCGGGTCGAGGGCGGCCGCGTGACGGCGCAGATCGATTACCTGTCGGCGATCGAGGAGGGTGATTTCGCCATCGCGCAGGCGAACGCGAGCCTCGGTCCCCACGGTGAGCTCAAGGACGAGCTGGTCTCGTGCCGGTTCCAGAACGAGTTCACGCTCATGCCACGCGATCGCATCAACTACATGGACGTGAGCCCGAAGCAGATCGTCTCGGTGGCGGCATCGCTCATTCCGTTCCTCGAGCACGATGATGCCAACCGCGCCCTCATGGGCTCGAACATGCAGCGCCAGGCGGTGCCGACGCTGCGCTCCGAGACGCCGCTCGTCGGCACCGGCATGGAGCGCCCGGTCGCGATCGACTCGGGCGTCACGGTGGTGGCGAAGCGCGGCGGCATGGTGGACTCGGTGGACGCCTCGCGCATCGTGGTGCGGGTGAACGACGAGGAGACCGTCGCCGGTGAGCCTGGCGTCGATATCTACACGCTCACCAAGTACACCCGCTCGAACCAGAATACCTGCATCAACCAGCGTCCGCTGGTGAACGCCGGCGATGCCATCGCGCGCGGCGATGTGCTGGCCGACGGGCCCTCGACGCACTTGGGAGAGCTGGCCCTCGGCCAGAACCTCCTGGTCGCCTTCATGCCCTGGAACGGCTACAACTTCGAGGATTCGATCCTCATCTCCGAGCGGGTCGTGCAGGAGGATCGCTTCACGACCATCCACATCGAGGAGCTCACCTGCGTCGCGCGCGACACCAAGTTGGGTCCCGAGGAGATCACCGCCGATATTCCGAACGTCGGTGACGCCGCCCTCGCCAAGCTCGATGAGGCCGGCATCGCCTTTATCGGTGCCGAGGTCAAGGCGGGCGACATCCTGGTGGGCAAGGTCACCCCGAAGGGGGAGACGCAGCTGACGCCGGAGGAGAAGCTGCTGCGCGCCATCTTCGGCGAGAAGGCCTCGGACGTGAAGGACACGAGCCTGCGCGTGCCGCCCGGCATGGACGGCACGGTGATCGACGTGCGCGTGTTCACGCGCGATGGCGTCGAGAAGGACTCGCGCGCGCTTTCGATCGAGAAGGCGGAGATCGAGCGGGTCCGCAAGGATTTCGCCGATCAGCAGCGCATCCTCGAAGACGATCTTTTCCAGCGCGTGCGCGGCATGCTCCTCGGTCAGAGCGCCGCGGGCGGCCCCCACAAGCTCAAGGCCGGCATCCGCATCGCGGCCGAGTACCTCGATGGGCTGCCGCGCGAGGAGTGGTTCCAGATCCGCCTGGAGGACGAGGACGCCAACTCACAGCTCGAGCAGGCTTCCGAGCGCGTCACCCTGCAGCGCAAGGCGTTCGAGAAGCGCCTCGAGGACAAGAAGGCCAAGATCACGGCCGGCGACGACCTGGCTCCGGGTGTGCTCAAGATGGTGAAGGTGTATCTCGCCGTCAAACGCCGCATCCAGCCGGGCGACAAGATGGCCGGCCGTCACGGCAATAAGGGCGTCGTCTCGACCATCGTTCCGGTCGAGGACATGCCGTACCTCGAGGACGGTACGCCGGTCGACATTGTGTTGAATCCGCTCGGCGTGCCTTCGCGCATGAACGTCGGCCAGGTGCTCGAGACGCACCTCGGCTGGGCGGCCAAGGGCGTGGGACTCAAGATCGGACGGATGCTCGAGCAGCAGGCGGCCCTCGGGGAGCTGCGCGGCTTCATCAAGCAGGTCTACAACGAGACCGGCGGGCAGAAGGAGGACATCGATGGCCTGAACGATCAGGAGCTCGTCCAGCTCGCGGGCAACCTCTCGAACGGCGTGCCGATGGCGACGCCGGTGTTCGACGGCGCGAGTGAGAAGGAGATCAAGCGCCTGCTCGAGCTCGCCGATCTGCCGACGAGCGGCCAGACGTATCTTTTCGATGGACGCACGGGCGAGCGCTTCGAGCGCTCCGTGACGGTGGGCTACATGTACATGCTGAAGCTCAACCACTTGGTTGACGACAAGATGCACGCACGCTCGACCGGCCCCTACAGCCTGGTCACGCAGCAACCGCTGGGTGGCAAGGCGCAGTTCGGCGGCCAGCGGTTCGGCGAGATGGAGGTGTGGGCGCTCGAGGCCTACGGCGCTTCCTACACGCTGCAGGAGATGCTGACGGTCAAGTCCGACGACGTGAACGGCCGCACCAAGATGTACAAGAACATCGTGGACGGCAATCACCAGATGGATGCCGGGATGCCCGAGTCTTTCAACGTGCTCGTCAAGGAGATCCGATCACTCGGCATCAACATCGAGCTCGAGCAGGATTGATGGTTTTTGTCCTGATTGGCCGCTAACGCCAAGGGGAAGTAATGAAAGATTTACTCAAGCTTTTCAAACAGCATGCGCCGGTCGAGCAGTTCGACTCGATCAAGATCGGGCTCGCCTCGCCGGAGATGATCCGCGCCTGGTCGTATGGCGAGGTGAAGAAGCCCGAGACCATCAACTACCGCACCTTCAAGCCGGAGCGCGACGGCCTCTTCTGCGCCAAGATCTTCGGCCCGGTGAAGGACTACGAGTGCCTGTGCGGCAAGTACAAGCGCCTGAAGCACCGCGGCGTGGTGTGCGAGAAGTGCGGCGTCGAGGTCACCCAGTCCAAGGTGCGCCGCGAGCGCATGGGCCACATCGAGCTCGCGAGCCCGACCGCGCACATCTGGTTCCTGAAGTCGCTCCCCTCGCGCATCGGCCTCATGCTCGACATGACGCTGCGCGAGATCGAGCGGGTGCTCTATTTCGAGGCCTTCGTCGTCATCGACCCGGGCATGACGCCGCTCACCCGCGGTCAGCTGCTCACCGATGAGATGTACCTCGAGGCGATCGAGGAGCACGGGGACGAGTTCGACGCCCGCATGGGCGCCGAGGCGGTCTACGAGCTGCTGCGCACCATCGACCTGCAGGCCGAGATCGGCAAGGTGCGGGAAGAGATGGCCGGCACCTCCTCCGAGACCAAGCTCAAGCGCCTCTCCAAGCGCCTGAAGCTCATCGAGTCGTTCATCGAGTCGGGCAACAAGCCGGAGTGGATGGTCCTGACCGTCCTGCCGGTGCTGCCGCCCGACCTGCGGCCGCTCGTGCCGCTCGATGGCGGACGGTTTGCGACCTCGGACCTGAACGATCTCTATCGCCGGGTCATCAACCGCAACAACCGCCTGCGCCGGCTGCTCGAGCTCAACGCCCCCGACATCATCGTGCGCAACGAGAAGCGCATGCTGCAGGAGGCGGTGGATGCGCTGCTCGACAACGGCCGGCGCGGCCGGGCGATCACCGGCACCAACAAGCGGCCGTTGAAGTCCTTGGCCGACATGATCAAGGGCAAGCAGGGGCGTTTCCGCCAAAACCTGCTCGGCAAGCGCGTCGATTACTCCGGCCGCTCGGTCATCGTGGTCGGCCCGCAGCTGAGGCTGCATCAGTGCGGACTGCCGAAGAAGATGGCGCTCGAGCTCTTCAAGCCCTTCATCTTCCAGAAGCTGCAACTGCGGGGCGAGGCCTCCACCATCAAGGCGGCCAAGCGTCTGGTCGAGCGCGAGGGGCCTGAGGTGTGGGACATTCTCGAGGAGGTCATCCGCGAGCATCCGGTGCTCTTGAACCGCGCGCCGACGCTGCATCGCCTCGGCATCCAGGCATTCGAGCCGCAGTTGGTCGAAGGCAAGGCCATCCAACTGCATCCGCTCGTTTGCACCGCCTTCAACGCGGACTTCGACGGCGACCAGATGGCCGTGCACGTGCCGCTCTCCCTCGAGGCACAGCTCGAGGCCCGTGCGCTGATGATGGCCTCCAACAACATTCTTCTGCCGGCGAACGGTGATCCGATCATCGTGCCGTCGCAGGATGTCGTGCTCGGGCTCTACTACATGACCCGCGAGCGCATCGGCGCTCGCGGCGAAGGCATGTTCTTCTCCGACGTGCACGAGGTGCACCGCGCCTACGAGAGCCGGACGGTGGATCTGCAGGCCAAGGTGCGCGTACGCGTGCGCGAGCACGTGCAGATCGCCCCCGGCGAGCAGGAAGAAAGGAAGCGGCGCGTCGATACGACGGTCGGCCGCGCGCTGCTGTTCGAGATCCTGCCGAGGGGCCTCTCCTTCGATCTGATCAATCAGGACATGACCAAGAAGTCGATCTCCGCGACCATCAACGCCTGCTACCGGGCGTTGGGACTCAAGGAAACCGTCATCTTCGCCGACCAGCTCATGTACACGGGCTTCCACTACGCCACGCGCGCGGGAGTCTCCTTCGGCATCGACGACATCGTCATCCCGGAGCAGAAGACGCGCATCGTCGCGAACGCCGATCGCGAGGTGAAGGAGATCCAGGATCAGTACGCCTCGGGTCTGGTCACCAACGGTGAGCGCTACAACAAGGTGGTCGACATCTGGTCGCGCGCGAACGATCAGGTGGCCAAGGCGATGATGGAGAAGCTCGGCAGCGAGGAGGCCACCGACTCGAAGGGGCACTCCGCGCGGCAGAAGTCCTTCAACTCCATCTTCATGATGGCCGACTCCGGGGCGCGCGGCTCCGCGGCGCAGATCCGGCAGCTCGCCGGCATGCGCGGCCTCATGGCCAAGCCCGACGGCTCCATCATCGAGACCCCGATCACGGCCAACTTCCGTGAAGGTCTCAACGTGTTGCAGTACTTCATCTCGACGCACGGCGCCCGCAAGGGACTCGCGGACACGGCGCTGAAGACGGCCAACTCCGGCTATCTGACTCGCCGGCTGGTGGACGTTGCGCAGGATCTCGTCGTGACCGAGCCGGATTGCGGCACCACCAAGGGTCTCGCGATGACCCCGCTCGTCGAGGGCGGAGATGTGGTCGAGGCGCTCGGCGAGCGCGTGCTCGGACGAGTGCTGGCGGAGGACATCCTCAAGCCCGGAAGCGACGAGGTGCTCATCGCCAACGGAACGCTCCTCGATGAGAAGCTGGTCCGCCGGCTCGAGCACGATGGCGTCGACCAGATCGACGTCCGCTCACCCATCAATTGCGAGACGCGCTATGGCGTGTGCGCGCAGTGCTACGGGCGCGATCTCGCCCGCGGGCGCCTCATCAGCATCGGCGAGGCGGTGGGCGTCATCGCCGCGCAATCGATCGGCGAGCCCGGCACGCAGCTGACGATGCGGACCTTCCACATCGGCGGCGCCGCCTCCCGGGCTGCAGCGGCGAGCAGCGTCGAGGTGCGCAACAAGGGCCTCGTTCGCTTCCACCACATCAAGACCGTGCAGCACGAGAAAGGGCACCTGGTGGCCGTCTCGCGCTCGGGCGAGATCGGTGTGGTCGATGACCTCGGCCGCGAGCGCGAGCGCTACAAAATCCCCTACGGCGCGATGATCACCGTCAAGGAGAGCGATCAGGCGGCGGCCGGTCAGGTCGTGGCGACCTGGGATCCGCACACCCACCCGGTGATCACGGAGGTGGCGGGCCTGGTGAAGTTCCAGGACTTCATCGACGGCCTCACCGTCACCACGCAGGTGGACGAGGTCACGGGGCTCTCGAGCACCGTGGTGCTCGATACCAAGCAGCGCGGCGGCAAGGACCTGCGCGCCACCATCAAGCTCGTCAACAGCAAGGGCAAGGAAGTCACCTTCGCGAACACGGAGATCCCGGCGGTGTATTCGCTCCCGGCCGGCGCTCTCGTTGCCCTCGAGGACGGCGCGCGGGTATCGGTCGGCGATGTCATCGCCCGCATCCCGCAGGAGTCCTCCAAGACCCGCGACATCACCGGCGGTCTGCCGCGCGTGGCGGATCTCTTCGAGGCCCGCAAGCCCAAGGACCCGGCGATTCTCGCGGAAAAGTCCGGCACCGTCAGCTTCGGCAAGGAGACCAAGGGCAAGCGGCGGCTCATCATCACGAGCGACGACGGCGAGAAGTACGAGGAGCTGATCCCGAAGTGGCGCCAGCTCAACGTCTTCGAGGGCGAGACGGTCGAGCGCGGCGAGGTGATCGCCGACGGCGAGCCGAACCCGCACGACATCCTGCGCCTGCAGGGCGTCGAGGCGCTGGCCAACTACCTCGTGCGCGAGATCCAGGACGTCTACCGCCTGCAGGGCGTGAAGATCAACGACAAGCACATCGAGGTGATCATCCGCCAGATGCTGCGCAAGACCGAAGTGCAGGCCGCGGGCGAGACGACGCTCCTTCGCGGCGAGCAGCTCGATCGGGCGCGCGCGCTCGACATCAACGATCGCGCGCAGCAGGACGGCAAGCAATGCGCCGCCCTGCAGCCGGTGCTGCTCGGCATCACCAAGGCATCGCTCGCGACGGAGTCCTTCATCTCCGCGGCCTCCTTCCAGGAAACCACCCGCGTGCTGACGGAAGCGGCGGTGCGCGGACTCAAGGACGATCTGCGCGGACTCAAGGAGAACGTCATCGTCGGCCGGCTCATCCCGGCGGGCACGGGCTTCGCGGCTCATGCCTCGCGCCGCAAGACGACCGAAGGCGGCGAGCACCGCAGCTTCATGGACGTCGGCGGCGGCATGCCGGACGCGGAGGAGTCGAGCGGCGTCGGTGAGGAGTCGGAGAGCACGGCGAGCTGACGAGCCCGCGCGCTTCGGCGACATTGAAAGCCGGTAGGAGCGAGAGCTCTCACCGGCTTTTTCATGTCATTGCGACCAACCGTCAGTGGCATGCGACGAGGCGTTGATCGGCGCGTGCAGAGGCTTTGGAGCGGTTGCGTCCCGGGCGTTTGATCAGTAGCGTCCGCTCTCCAGTCCAACTCGCCGCGAGTCATTGGGCTCCGGCGCCATCGGGGAGCCAATAATGACGCGACATTCCTTCCTGACGAGAGCAGCCGTGCTGCTGTCCCTGAGTTGTGTGGCGACGGCCGCTTTCGCGGCGAACGCCGCCACCCGGGCGGCGGCGCAGAAACCGCGGGACGTCTTCGCGCAGCTCAAATTCCGCAATCTGGGTCCGGCGATCGCCGGCGGACGCGTGGCCGCGGTGGCCGGCGTCCCCGGCAACCCGCTCGTCTACTATGTCGGCGCCGCGGGCGGCGGCGTGTTCAAGAGCACCGACGGCGGCTTGGACTGGAAGGCGATCTTCACGCACGAGGCGACGAGCTCGATCGGCGCGCTCGCGGTCGCGGCCTCGAACCCGAGCCTCATCTGGGTGGGCACCGGCGAAGCGAACATCCGCAATGACGTGCTCCCCGGCGAGGGCGTGTACCTGTCGACCGATGCGGGCAAGACCTGGCGGTCCAAGGGGCTGAAGAACGTCGGCCAGATCGGCCGCATCGTCATCGATCCCCACGATCCCGATCACGTCGTGGTCGCCGCCTTGGGTCACGCCTGGGGTCCCAACCCCGATCGCGGTATCTACGTCACGACCGACGGCGGCAAGAGCTGGCGCAAGTCGCTCTACGTCAACGACACCACCGGCGCCATCGACGTCGCAATGCAACCTGACAACGGCGAGGTGCTCTTCGCCGCGACCTGGCAGGCCGATCGGCGCGCGTGGACGCTGAACGATGGCGGCCCGGCCTCCGGAGTCTGGCGCTCGACCGATGGCGGGCAGAGCTGGACGCGACTGCACGACGGATTGCCGACGGGCAACGTCGGGCGCATCGGTTTGGCCATCGCCCCGAGCGATCCGGAGCGCGTCTACGCGCTCATCGAGGCGCCGATCGGCAAAGGGACGCTCTTCGTCAGCGACGACCTGGGCGATCATTGGACCGAGGTCTCCGACAATCACGCCTACAACGTCCGCGGATTCTATTTCACGACGCTCGAGGTCGCGCCGGATGATCCCGAGCGCGTGTATTTCCTCGGCTTTCAGCTCGCCGAGTCCGACGACGGCGGCAAGACGGCGCATGTCATCGATGAGTCGGTGCACGTCGACCATCACGCCATGTGGATCGACCCCACGAATCCGAAGCGCATGATCCAGGGCAATGATGGCGGCGCCTATCTCTCGCTCGATGGCGGCAAGAGCTGGCGCTTCCTCGATGGCATGGCGATCGAGCAGACCTACATGGTCGCAGCCGACAACCGCTCGCCCTATGACCTCTGCACCGGCCTTCAGGACAACAACGGCTGGTGCGGCCCCTCGTCGGTCCTCTACGATCACGTCGTCTCCGGGCAGGATTGGTTCACGGTGGCGGGCGGCGATGGCCAATACACCGTGCCCGCGCCGTCGGATTCCAACATCATCTACGCCGACTCCCAGGATGGCGCGTTCAGGCAGTTCAACCGCAAGACCAAGGAGTCATTCTTCAGCCTGCCCTATCTGCACGGACCGGCGTACATCGACGATCTGCCGACCTACGAGCAGAAGATCCGCTTCAACTGGACCTCGCCCATCGCGGTCGATCCGCGCGATGTGAATACGGTCTACCTGGGCGGCAGCGTGCTGCTCAAGTCCACCGACGGCGGCTTCAACTGGAAGACGATCAGTCCCGACCTGACGCGCAACGACAAATCGAAGCAGCAACTTCCCGGCGGTCCGATCCACTACGACATCTCGGGCGCCGAGACCTACGACACGATCATCTCGATTCAGGTTGCGCAGAGCGATCCCAAGGTGATCTGGACGGGAAGCGACGACGGCCTGGTGTACGTGACGCGCGATGGCGGGGGCAGCTGGAGCAAAGTGACGCCGCCGCACGCCCCGGCGTGGGCGCGGGTCTACCAGATCGACGTCTCGCCGACCGATCCCGGTACGGCCTATGTCGCATTCGATGCGCATCAGCAGGAGGACAACAGGCCCTATGCCTACGCGACCACCGACTACGGACGGAGCTGGCGCTCGATCGGCACCGGTCTGCCGGCCGATGGCTCGGTGATGGTCGTGCGCGCCGACCCCGCCGACAGCCAGGTCCTCGCGGCCGGCACCCTGCGGGGAGTCTGGATCTCCCGCGACGGCGGGCGGCAGTGGGATGAGTTGAGATCCAACCTGCCGACCATGCCGGTCTTCGACCTCAAGTTCGTGCGCGGGGATCTGGTGCTCGCGACCCACGGCCGCGGCCTCTGGGTGCTCGATCACTTCGCGCCGGTAGCCGAGCTCGATCCGAGCGCCGTGCCGCAGCAGTTCAAGCTCTTCACGCCCCGCAGCGGCATCGAGTACCTGCGATGGGAGCGCGGCGAGGGCGCCGAGCCCTCCTTCGTCACCCCGGATGCACCGGATGGCATCGTGCTCGATTACAGCCTGCCGAAGACGCTGAAGCCCAACCCGCAACAGAAGGCGATGCATCAGACGCCGGTGAGGATCGAGATCCACGATGCGAACGGTGCGCTCATCGCAACGGGCTACGGGCAATCGCACTACGGCGTCAACCGCTTCGTGTGGGACATGCGATATCAGGCGCCGACGTCCATCGACTTCGAGAAGCCGGCGCTGGCGGGCAAAGCGCCTGAATTCTTCGGGCGTGGCGGTCCCGAAGTACTGCCGGGAACCTACTCGGTCAGCGTAACCGCGGATGGCCATACCGAGACGGCCAGCGCGCAAGTGCTGCCCGATCCCAACCACCCGCCCGCGATCGCCACTCAGCGGCGTTCGCTCGAGTTCGCTCTCGAGGCGCGTGCGCAGCTGGATGCGCTCAACAGAATGCTGAACCACATCAGCGCGATGCAGGCGCAGCTCGGCGCCTATCGCAAGTCAGTCGGGATGGAGGCGAACAGCATCGATGCTTCCGAGCGTGCACGCGCGCAGCAGCAGACCTCGCTCCTCACCCGCGCCGGGACGCTCGGCAAGGAGCTCGGCAATCTCAAGGACTCCGTATACAGCCCGAAGGTGCAGCACACCGCGATGGAGGACAGCCTGCACCAGCTGGCGGACCTGCAGGGGTCGGTTCAGAGGAATGCCTTCTCGTTCGCGTTCCTCGGCGTGCATGCGCCGACCGCCCCGATGCTCGCGATTCTTCCGGAGTTGAAAAGTAAGGTCGACGCCAAGCTCGCGGCGTACAACGTGCTGCTCTCGGGAGATGTCGCGGCGTACAACCAGACGGCCTATGCGGTGGGCGCAGCGACGCTCGCCGCCGGCAAGCCGATCACGGTCGCCGTGACGCCGCAGGTACCTTAGTTGGAAGCGCTGGGTCCGGGCATCATGCCCGGACCAGCGCGCCTCCCGGGGCCTACTACGCGTTGACGCCGCCCCGCCGCAGTCGGCCCGCGAGCCGTCTGCCGCCCGTGGCGGTGAGCGACCAACTTGCCTGGAATATGAGCCAGAGGCTCACGGCAAATATCAGCGCGAAGAGCAGTGCGTCCGCCGAAAGACCGAAGGTCGGCACCCAGTCGGTGAAGGTCGACCGGGCGATTCCCGGGTCGGCATGCCACGCCAGATAGGCGGCCTGCTGAAAGAGGCTTCCGTGAAGCGCGGCGACTTGCTGCTGTAGATGCTGCACGCTGGCGAGCAGCGAGCTGATGGCCGCACCCTCGGAATGGAAGGTCGGGTCCTTGCTCGCCAGGTGATACTGAATGAGGCTCGCGAGATCGCCGTGAAAGTACTGACCCGCGATCTTCTGCCAGGGCGACAGGTCGAGCAGAGCCTGATCGAGGCGGCCGCCGAGGCGCTGGCGGTACTGAGCCATGAAGCCCGGAACCAGCCCGCCTGCCACCACGGCGCCGATCAGCAGCAGCCGGTCGATCAGGCCGCGGATGTAGGACATGAGGCTACGGGCTGGTCGAGAGTGTATAGGCGCTGAGCGTGCCGCCGCCGTCATTGTTGGTTTCGTTCAGCACCAGGAGCAATCCATCGCCGGCTGCCAGCTGCACGACCTGGCCGGTCGATGTCTGTGTCCACACCGTCTTGCCCGAAGTTGCATCGAGGGCATAAACGCTTCCGTCCGAGGAACCGGTGATGAGGTACTGATTGACGATGATCGGCAATGCCGTGAGATCGCTGCCGTTGCCATTGAACGTCCACGCCACCGTACCGTCGGAGAGAGTGAGGGCATCGAGCTCGGGGCTCACGGGAAAGTAAGCCATGTCGGTGGTGAAAGCCGCCGGCAGAGAGTCGGCGAGGGTTCCACTGCTGCTGCCCGTCTCCGCGGAGAAGATCGAGGTGCCGGATGAGCTCGGGGAATAAACCAGCTGGTTGGCTACGACGGGGGTTCCCTCGGCCGTCTGCGGACAGAAGGCCGTGCCATCGGCGCTGGTCCAGATGACCTCGCCCGTCGCCGGCCTGAAATCGAACGTGTAGCAGCCGCCACTCGTGGCCGTGACGTATACCCCGTCCGCGGTGACTGCCGAGATTCCGCCGGCCGATGACAGCGGCTGTTGCCAGCTGATCGCGCCGCTGGACTCATCCATTGCGTAGAGCGTCGCGCTTCCCGTGACAATGACGTAGACGAGCCCGTCGGCGGCGGTCGGCGCACCGGCGGAGCCCGCATCGAATGCGGTACTCCAGTCCAACGCGCCGGTACCGGCATCGTAGGCGTAGAGACTGCTGACGCCGGCTTGGTTGTCGGTGACGAACAGCCGGCCATCGTCGTACGCCACACCGGCGGACCCGTCGCGGACACCCGCAATCGCTATCGGACCCCAGGCCGTGGCTCCGGTGGCCTGGTTGAACGCAAGCAGCTCGGAGCCGGCGGAAGTCCCGAGGGTCAGGAACACCCGGTCATCGGCGATCACCAGGTTCGAAGGCGCGCCGGCCCCGAGGCTCACACGCCAGGTCGCCGCCGCCGGAAAGCTGGCGGCGGCGAATGTCATCGCGCCGTCGTGCGCCGGATCGATCTGAAAGGCGGTGGCATCGATCGATGGCGCCACGATGCTGACCGTCTCGGCGTTCGATGCCGCGCTCGATCCTGTGCTCGAAGTTACCCCGGTCGCATACGGATTGCTGACGGTGACGGAGGCACTGCCGATCGTGGCGATATCGGCGGCGTTGATCTGGGCCACGAGCTCGGTTGCCGAGACGAACGTGGTGGCCCGTTTGCCGCCGTTCCACTGCACCGCGGACTCCTGGGTGAAGCTCTTGCCCAGCACCGTCAGGCTGAATGGGGGGCTACCCGCCGCAACCGAGTTCGGCGAGACGGAGCTCACCGCGGCCGTACAGCCGGCGAGCATTCCCAGGAGGACGAGCAGCGGAAGGATTGTTCGCATTCTTGCGATTCCCTGGCGGCCGGCGCGCGGGGGGGCGGGCCGCAGCTCTACGAGCCTAGCGCCACCCTCTGCCTGCGGCAAGCACCGGCATGCGACCAGGCGTCGCCGGCCTGCGATGAGTCGTGATCTCCCGGGGCGAAAGCTCGCAACGGTTGCTTCCGGGGCTGCGCATCAGTACCGTCCGCTATCCACGACACCAGGGGAGCCGATGATGACGCGACATTCCTTCCTGATGAGAGCTGCCGCCCTGCTGCTTTCCCTCAGTTGCATGGCGACGCTGGCTTTTGCCGCGAATGCCGGCACCCCAGCTGGGGTGCAGAAACCGAAGGACGTCTTCGCGCACCTCAAATTCCGCAATCTGGGCCCGGCGGTCGCCGGCGGGCGCGTGACCGCGGTGGCCGGCCTCCCCGGCGATCCGCAGGTCTACTACGTCGGTGCGGCCGGTGGCGGCGTGTTCAAGACCGCCGACGGCGGCTTGAACTGGAAGGCAATCTTCAAGCACGAGGCGACGAGCTCGATTGGTGCGATCGCGGTCGCCGCCTCGAACCCGAACCTGGTGTGGGTGGGTACTGGTGAGGCGAACATCCGCAACGATGTGATCCCGGGCGCCGGGGTGTACCTCTCCACGGACGCCGGCAAGACCTGGCGGTCCATGGGACTGAAGAAGGTCGGACAGGTCGGCCGCATCGTCATCGATCCGCACGATCCCAATCATGTCGTAGTCGCCGCGCTCGGAGACGAGTGGGGTCCGAACCCCGATCGCGGCGTGTTCGTGACCACCGACGGCGGCAAGAACTGGCGCAGGGCCCTCTACGTCAACGATCACACCGGCGCCATCGATGTCGCGATGCAACCCGGCAACGGGCAGGTGCTCTTCGCCGCCACCTGGCAGGCATATCGGCAGCCGTGGACGCTTCATGACGGTGGCCCCGGCTCGGGCGTCTGGCGCTCGACCGATGGCGGGGAGACCTGGAAGCGGCTGCGCGAGGGGCTGCCGACGGGCACCATCGGCCGTATCGGCCTCGCGATCGCCCCAAGTGATCCGGATCGCGTCTACGCGCTGCTCGAGGCGCCGATCGGCAAAGGGACGCTCTTCGCCACCGATGACCTGGGCGATCATTGGACCGAGGTTTCCGACAATCACGCCTACAACGTCCGCGGGTTTTATTTCACCACGCTCGTGGTCGCCCCGGATGATCCCGATCGCGTCTATTTCCTCGGCTTCCAGCTCGCCGAATCCGACGATGGCGGCAAGACGGCGCACGTGATCGATCAGGCGGTGCATGTCGATCATCACGCCATGTGGATCGATCCGACCAACCCGAAACGCATGATCCAGGGCAACGATGGCGGCGCCTACCTTTCGCAGGACGGTGGCAAGAGCTGGCGTTTCCTCGATGGCATGCCGATCGAGCAGACCTACATGGTCGCGGCCGACAGCCGCACGCCCTACACCCTGTGCACCGGACTTCAGGACAACAGTGGCTGGTGCGGGCCGTCCTCGACCCTTGCCGACAACGTCGTGTCCGGCCAGGACTGGTTCACGGTGGTGGGGGGCGATGGCGAGTACGTGATACCGGCACCCTCGAATTCCGACATCATCTACGCCGACGCCGAGGACGGGACGATCACGCAGTTCAACCGCAAGACCAAGCAGTCGCTCTTCATCATGCCGTACCTGCACGGCCCCGGGTTCGTCGACGATCTCGCCACGTTTGCGCAGAAGATCCGCTTCAACTGGACGCCGCCGATCGCGGTCGATCCGCGCGCTGCGAACACGGTCTACGTCGGCGGCAACGTGTTGCTGAAGTCCACCGACGGCGGGCTCAACTGGAAGACGATCAGTCCCGACCTGACGCGCAACGACAAATCGAAGCAGCAGCTTCCCGGCGGTCCCATCCACTACGACATCTCGGGCGCCGAGACCTACGACACGCTGCTTTCGATCCAGGTTGCCTCGAGCGATCCCAATGTGATCTGGACGGGAAGCGACGACGGTCTCGTGTACGTGACGCGCGACGACGGCGGCAGCTGGAGCAAGGTCACACCGCCCCATGCCCCGGCGTGGGCGCGGGTCTACCAGATCGATGTCTCGCCGTCGGCTCCCGGCACGGCCTATGTGGCGTTCGACGCGCACGAGCTCGCCGACAACAAGCCCTATGCCTACGCGACGACCGACTACGGCCGCAGCTGGCGTTCGCTCGGAGCGGGCCTCCCCGATGATGCCTCGGTCATGGTCGTGCGTGCCGACCCCAACGACAGCCAGGTGCTCGCGGCCGGCACCATGACCGGCGTCTGGGTCTCCCGCGACGGTGGCCACCAATGGACGCAGCTGAAGTCCAATCTGCCGACGATGCCCGTGTTCGACCTCAAGTTCGTGCGCGGGGATCTCGTGCTCGCGACCCACGGCCGCGGGCTCTGGGTGCTCGATCACTTTGCTCCGGTTGCGGAGCTCGATCCCGCGGCGCTGCCGAAGGAGGTGAAGCTCTTCACGCCGGGGATCGGTGTGCAGTTTCAGCGCTGGAGCCGCGGCGAGGGCGCCGAACCCTCGTTCGTCACGCCGAACGCACCGGATGGCGTCGTGATCGATTACAGCCTGCCGAAGAAGCTGAAGGCGGACAAACAGCAGAAGGCGATGCAGCAGACGCCGGTGAAGATCGAGATCCGCGATGCGAGCGGCGAGCTCATCGCGACCCGCTACGGCAAATCGGACTACGGCGTGAACCGCTTCGTCTGGGACATGACCTATGACAGGGGCGCGACCACCGACTTCGAGCCGGAGGCTCTCGAGGGCGAGCCGCCGGCGTTCACACAGGGCTCCGGTCCCGAGGTACTGCCCGGAGCCTACTCGGTGAGCGTCACCGTCGATGGTCACACCGACACCGCGAGCGCGCATGTCATTTCGGACCCGAATCAGCCGCCTGCGCTCGCCGCTCAACGGCGTTCGCTCGAGCTGGCTCTGCAGGCGCGTTCGCAGGTGGATGCCCTGAATCGAATGCTGAATCACATCAGCGCGATGCAGGCGCAGCTCTTGGCGTATCGCAAGACCGTCGACGCGGAGACGAACAGCATCGATCCCTCCGAGCGTGCGCGCGCGAAGTCGCAGGCTGCACTTCTTGCCCGTGGCGAGACGCTCGGCAAGGAGCTCGGGAAGCTGATGGACTCGGTCTATAACCCCAAAGTCCAGCACAAGGTGGGCGAGGACAGTCTGCACCAGCTCACGGATTTGCACGACGGACTCGAGATGTTTGCGGGCGGCGCCGCGGGTCTCGGCGTGCAGGCGCCGACGCCGCCGCTGCTGGCGATCGGGGCGGAGCTGACGGATGAGCTCGACGCCAAGCTGGCGGCGTACAACGCCCTGCTTTCGGGCGATGTCGCCGCGTACGATCAGGCCGCCTATGCGGCGGGCACGCCCACGCTCGCCGCCGGCAAGCCGATCTCGGTCGCCGCACCGCCGCAGATTCACTAGTGTGAAGCGCCGGAGCCGGGCTCTTGCCCGGCCCGGCGCGCCTGCGGCAAAAAGCGTGGTTCTTGCCCGAGGCTCCGCCACCATGCGGCGGCGGGCCGCATCCTGTGCCTGGGCGGCTACAGGCCGAGATCGCTCAATCCGGGGTGGCCGTCCGGCCGTCGGCCGAGTGGCCAGCGATACTTTCTATCGGCCTCGCCGATGGGCAGATCGTTGATGCTCGCATGGCGCCGCCGCATCGGGCCGCGCTCGTCGAACTCCCAGTTCTCGTTGCCGTAGGACCTGAACCAGGAGCCGCTGTCATCGTGCCACTCGTAGGCGAAGCGGACCGCGATGCGATCGGCCGTGAACGCCCACATCTCCTTGATCAGCCGGTAGTCGAGCTCGCGCGCCCATTTGCGCTTGAGGAAGGCGATGATTTCGGCGCGGCCGGTGATGAACTCGGCGCGGTTGCGCCAGCGGCTGTCCTCGGTGTAGGCGAGCGCCACGCGCTCGGGCTCGCGAGTGTTCCAGGCGTCCTCGGCGGCGCGCACCTTCTGCGCGGCGGTCTCGGCCGTGAAGGGCGGCAGGGGCGGGCGATCAGTCGAGCGCATAGGCGATCACCTTCGTTCCCGCGGGGACGACCAGCAGACCATCGCCCGCCGCGAGCCCGGAGAGCGGAATACCTGCACCCCAGCTGGCTCCCGCGGGGAGCGCCGCTCCCACGTTGACCGACCAGACGACCGCGCCGGTGGCCGCATCGAGTCCGTAGAGCATCCCCGAGGCGGAGCCGATGAACACATAACTGTTGGTGGGAGTCGAGATGAGAATGGGCGAGGTCGTCAGCTCGCCGTCACCCGCGAAGCTCCACCCGATGACATTGGAGCTCAGGGTGACGGCTTCGAGCGTTCCGCCTGTAAGGAAGTAGCCCGTCTGCGCGCCGATCGCCGGCGGATTGTCGGCCCCATAGTTGCCGAGAGTGGCGCCGGTCTCGGCGTTGAAGGTCGTACCGCTGTATGATCCGAACCCGTTCGGGGCGTAGAGCACGCCGTTCGCCACCACCGGTATGCCCCCTCCGCCACCGTCGCAGCCGGTAGCGTTGGTCCAGATCGACGCGCCGGTGGCTGGCGTGAAGTCGTAAGTCCAGCAGGGGTAGGTCACGTAAACTCCGTCCGCCGTCACCGCCGGAGTGCTGTCGTCGCCGTTGTTGACCTCTTCGCTCCAGGCGATTCCGCCGGTCGCTTCCGACACCGCGTACAACGTGCCCGCCGAGCCCGCGCCGGCGGTGAACACGAAGCCATCGGCGGCCGTCGGTGCCGCCGAGAATACGTACTGTCCGGTCAGCACCGTGCTCCATAGCGGACTCAGATTGCCGTCATAGGCGTCGATTTGAGCTGCGGTACCGATCGTCGAGCTGATCACGAACACCGAGCCGCCGTCATACGCGGCATTGGCGGCCCCCGTGATCGCCACGGGTCCCCCGACGATCGCTCCGGTCGCCCGATCGAGGGCCACCAGCTGACTCCCACCTGACGTCGAGACGGTCAGGTACACCTTGCCGTTGGCGATGAGCGCATAGGACGGCGTGCCGCCAAGGTCCGGGCTCGTCCAGGTGCCGGGCGGTGGCAGCGTGACCGAATTGAAGCTGACCGCTCCCGAATGTTGCGCGTTGATCTGGAAGGCGACCGCATCATTCGAGGCTTGGGTGGCGGTGATGGTGACGGTCTGCGCACTCGTGGTGCCGCCCTGTGCCGCGGGGTTTTGAACAGTGACCGATACCGTCCCGGCGCTCGCGAGGTCACTTGCCTGGATCTGCGCGATCAGCTCGCCGGTCGAGATATAGGTGGTGGTTCTCGGGTTGCCGTTCCACTGCACGGCTGAGGAGCCCGTGAAGCCCTGACCGAGCACCGTGAGGTTGAAGGCGGGGCCGCCGGCATACACCACGGTTGGGAAGATCGAGTCGAGGGACAGTGCGGCCAGAGGTTGCACCACGAACGACTGCGGCGATGAGACCACCTGACTGCCCGCGGACGCGGCAACCGTGACGGGCACACTGCCCGAGTTTGCGAGGTCGCCCGTCGGCACCGCGGCGGTAAGAACGGTGGGCGAGCTGTAGGTCGTCGTCAGCGGCATGCCCTGCCATTCGACCACGGAGTTCGGCGTGAAGTTGCTTCCATTCACGGTCAGCGTGAGCCCGGGAGCGTAGGCGGTCGCCGCACTCGGGTTGAGTGAAGTGATCGACTGACCCGCGACGTTGAAATTCACGGAGTTCGAAACCCCGGAGCTCGGGTCGGAAATCGTGACCGCATCGTTGCCGGGCAGCGCGATGTCGGCGGCAGAGATCTGAGCGGCGATCTGCGTCGCGGACACGTACGCGGTCTGCCGCGGACCACCGTTCCATTGCACGACCGACTGGGCCGTGAAATTGCTGCCGTCGACCTCGAGCGTGAATCCGGCAGCGCCCGCGGCGGCGCCGGTGGGATAGAGCGAACTCACCTGGGGAGCGGCCTGCGAGACGGTGTAGGTCACCGAGACGGTCTGCGGGCTGTTGGTGACCTGCTGCGTGCAGGCTTGGTCGTAGCACTCCGAAAGGTTGATCGTGTCGTGATACACGCCCGTGCCGAGAGTGGCGGGAGATTTGAATTGGACGCTGAGCGTCACGGGCGAGCTGCCGGTGCCGGCGCTCATCGAGGCGATGCCGTTTTCGCTGTACGTCCCGCTTATGTAGACCTCCTGTCCCGTCGTCAATCCATTGGCGAAGACCTGAAGGGTTGCCACCGGCGCAGACTGGTCGGTGGTGGCCGTTTCCGAGACGGTGGAGGTGGACAGAGACATGCTTACCCCGCTGTCCCCGGTACCGCCGCTCCCGGTGCCGCTGGTGCCTGAGCTACCACCCCCGCCGCCGCAGGCCGCGAGCAGGCAGAGAGAGATGCCGAGCAGCGCCACGCGCCCCTGTCTTATTGTCATTATTCGAGCCGGGGGGCATAGACCTGCCCACTTTTCCGAAGGCTATGGTAGCGCTAACGCTCGGCGGGATCAAGACCGGATGCGACGCGGTGAAACAAGCGCCGCGGCGAGGCCCACTCAGTAAGGCTCTGCCACTTGCGGCTCTGTACAATCGCGCCTTCGTCACTATCCGGGAGACTGTCAGAATGAAGCGCCTGACCTTGTTTGCCGCCGCCGCATTGGCGATGCTTTTCCTGACCATGGAAGGTCCGGCGGCGTTCGCCGCCACGCACGTCTCCCGGGCGATTGCCGCCGCCGTTGCCGACCCGCATCGGCCCGCGGCCGACCGCGCGCGCGATGCCGAGCGCAAGCCCGCCGCCTGTGTTGCCTTTGCCGACGTACATCCGGGTGAGACGATCGCAGAGCTATTCCCCGGCACGGGATATTTCACGCGCATTTTCAGTCGCGTGGTGGGACCGAAAGGGCATGTCTACGAGTTCCAGCCGAAGCCGAGAAAGCCGGGAGCGCCGGTGCCGGTGAATGCAATCGCCGCTGATCCTCACTACTATCACAACATCACGGTCATCACCTGGCCAGTGGGCAAGCTGCCGGTACCGCGACCGGTCGATCTCGTGTGGACCTCGCAGAACTATCACGATCTACACAACATTCCCGGACTCGACGTCGCCGATTTCGACCGGGCGGTCTACAAAGCGCTGAAGCCGGGCGGCATCTTTCTCGTCCTGGATCATGTGGCGCCGGCTGGCTCCGGGTTCGGCGACACTCACACGCTGCACCGGATCGATCCCGAGGCGGCGAAGAAGGAGGTCATGTCCGCCGGTTTCGAGTTCGTGGGGCAGAGCGATGTTCTGCGCAACCCCAACGATTCACACACCAAGATCGTGTTCGATCCCTCGATCCGAGGCCACACGGATCAGTTCATCTACGAGTTCCGCAAACCGCAGTAGAGGACCACGTGCGTAGCTCTGGCGCCCGCGACGACGCGAGCACAGCGATAGCCGAGCCGCGGTAGATCGAGCCCCGCGAACAGCGACTCCCCGGTGCCGAGCAGCACCGGGGAGATGGCCAGATGCAGCTCCTCGATGAGTCCGGCGGTCAGATACTGCCGCAGCGTGCTCACGCCACCGCCCAGCCGAACGTCCTTCGCCTTGGCTGCCGATCGGGCCTGACGCAGGGCCGACTCGATTCCATCGGTCACGAAATGGAAGGTCGTGCCGCCCTCCATCTCGAGTGGCTTTCTGGGGTGGTGTGTCAGGACGAACACCGGGGTGTGGTAGGGCGGGTTCTCGCCCCACCAGCCGCGCCAACTCTCATCGAACCAGGGTCCGCGCACGGGGCCGAACATGTTTCGTCCGATGATCCACGCGCCGACGTTCTCGAAGCCGCGAGCGGCGAAGTCGTCGTCGACGCCCGTCTCACCACTGTCCTGACCGAAGGCCGGCGAACCCGACATGAGCTTGCGCGCCGTGCGGGTCGCGAACATCCACTCGTGCAGTGCCAGACCGCCCTTGCCGAGAGGCGCCTCCCGGCTCTGGTTGGGTCCCGCGCCGTAGCCGTCCACCGAGAGGGCGAAGCAGTGCACACGCAGTTTCGACATGAGGTCCTCCCTCAGGCTTTTGCGGCCGGGCGGTTGGGATTCAGCTCCGCCATCGAGCGGAGGATCTCCCCGATCCGCTGCGGAGCGCGCGGCCGATCGTACATGCGTTCGAGGTAGCTGCGCAGAGCCGGGCATTCGCCGAGCAGCCGAACCTCGTCGGCCCAATCGAGCGTATAGGCGAGCGTGAAGTCGGCGGCGGTCACCCGATCGCTCACGACGTATGTCCGACCCTTCATGTGCCCTTCGAGCATCGCCGCCATGGGCTGGAAGTCGCGGCGGGCGAGGACCACATCGGCTGCAAGCCGGTCCTTCTCCGGATAGAGGGTCGTGTGCCTGGCGATCCGCCACAGCGGCTGCTCGAGCTCGGTGACCGCAAACAGTACCCAGCGATAGAGGTCTGCGCGCAGACTCAATTCGGTGGGGAAGAAGCCGCGGTCCGGGTACTTCTCGGCGAGATAAAGGACGATGGCCACGGATTCGGTCAGGACGAGGTCGCCATCGACCAGCACCGGCACTTTGCCGGCGGGGTTTAGCTCGAGAAATTCGCGACGGCGGTGCTCCTGCGCCGCGAGATTGACGGTCACCGCCTCGAAGTCCACCTCGAGCTCCTGGAGGATCCAGCGGGCCCGGATCGAGCGGGTGGGCGCGAATTCGTAGAGCTTCATCGGGACCTCGGTAGCCAGCTTCGACAGTCCGCGGGGCGGTTGATGCCATTCGATACATCGAACCTTGATTTGGCCTCGGCCCACTGGTAGCCTGCTATGTAAATGCGAATCACTCGTATCTGTCGCGCCTCAATCTGAGGGCTTGGCCGGAGACATGGCCACCGTGGATGAGCATGCGGCGGAGGCTTCGAGGGGTTCCCTGAGCTCACTTTCCGGCTGGAAGATGTTTCTGGCCGTGATGGGTCCGGGCCTCGTCGTCATGCTGGCCGATACCGACGTCGGCAGCATCATCACGGCCGCGCAAAGCGGCGTGCAATGGGGATACCGGCTGCTGCTGCTGCAACTGCTGCTGATGCCGGTGCTCTACATCGTGCAGGAGCTGACCGTCCGGCTCGGCATCTTCACCGGCAAGGGACACGGGGAGCTGATCCGCACTACGTTCGGGGCCGGCTGGGCCTGGGTGTCGGTGAGCGGACTCGGCGTGGCCACGATCGGCGCGCTGATTACGGAGTTTTCCGGCGTCGCCGGTGTCGGCGCGCTGTTCGGTGTGCCGCGCCTGGTCAGCCTCAGCATCGCGACGGTGCTGCTGCTTGCCGTGGTGCTGACCGGCAGCTACCGGCGGGTCGAGCGTCTCGCCATTGCGCTCGGGTTGTTCGAGCTCGTGTTCTTTTTCGTCGCCTGGCGCTCGCATCCGCAGGGCGCGGAGCTGGCACGCGGTCTTGGACACATGCCGCTCGGGAACAGTGACTACCTCTACCTGCTCGCGGCCAACATCGGCGCCGTGATCATGCCGTGGATGATTTTCTATCAGCAATCCGCGGTCGCCGACAAGAAGCTCCGCCCCTGCCATTACCGGCATGCGCGGTGGGATACCGCCTTTGGCTCCGTCATCGCCCAGGCGGTCATGGCGGCGGTACTCATCGCCGCGGCGGCAACGATCTGGAAGGTACACGGGCACGCGGTTGAAGCGAGCCTCAACAGCATCGGGGACATCACCAAGATGTTGGTGCCGGCTCTCGGACCCGATGTCGGCCGGGTGGTCTTCGGGTTCGGCACCATCGGCGCGGGTATGGTGGCGGCCATCGTGGTGTCGCTCGCCTCCGCCTGGGGCTTCGGTGAAGTGACGGGCTACCGCCATTCCCTCGAGCATCATCCTCTGGATGCGCCCTGGTTCTACGGCATCTATGCGGTGGCCTTGATCGGCGGTGCCGTGACGGTCGACCTCGCACCCGATCTCGTCGCGCTCAACATCGGCGTCGAGGTCATGAATGCGCTGATGCTGCCGCTCGTGCTCGGTTTCCTGGTGCTGCTTGCGTTCAAAGCGCTGCCGGAGGAGCACCGCCTGCGGGGACCCTACGCATGGCTGGTCGTCGGCGTTTCCGTGCTGACTGCCGGGCTCGGTGTGTATGGAGGCATCACCGGCGCGCACCTGCTCTGAGGACACTCCGATGCCCAACCTGCCGGCTCGCAGATTCGGGACGACCGACATGGCAATTACCCGCGTCGGTTTGGGCGCCTGGGCCATCGGTGGCACGGAGTGGTCTTCCGCCGGGCGAGCGTTGACCGATGAAGTCTCGATTGCCGCGATCCGCCGCGCCATCGAGTGCGGGATCAACTGGATCGACACGGCACCGATCTACGGGCGGGGTCATTCCGAGGAAGTGGTGTGCCAGGCGTTGGCGGGCATGCCGCAAGGCGAGCGCCCGTACGTCTTCACCAAATGCGGGATCGTCTGGGAGGAGAGCGACCGCAACGCGCCCCCGCGCTGGGTTGGCGCGCCCTCGAGCCTGCGGCGGGAGCTCGATGAGTCCCTGCGTCGGCTCAATCTCGAGCGCATCGATCTCTACCAGATGCACCGGCCGGCTCAGGACGGCACGCCACTCGAGGAGTACTGGCAGACGCTGCTGGATTTCAAGAAGGCGGGCAAGGTGCGCGCGGTGGGGCTATCCAATCACTCGGTGGAGCAGCTCGAACGGGCCGAGCGCATCGGTCACGTGGAAACCCTGCAACCGCCCTTTTCAGCGATCCGCCGACGCTCGGCCGCCGAGATCGATTGGTGCCGCCATCATGAAACGGGTGTGATCGTCTATAGCCCGATGCAGGCGGGGCTCCTCACGGGCGCCTTCACCGCCGAGCGCGCGCGATCCCTGCCCAAAGAGGACTGGCGCGCCCAGCACCCCGAATTCACCGGCGAGTCACTGTCGAGCAACCTTGCGCTCGCGGAGGCGCTCAAACCCGTCGCGGCGCGGCATGAGACGACGGTCTCGGCCGTGGCGGTCGCCTGGACACTCGCGTGGCGCGGCGTGAGCGGAGCGATCGTGGGGGCGCGCAGCGCCTCGCAAGTCGACGGCTGGATCGATGCCGCCACCCTGGAGCTCACTCGCGATGATCTGCGGCAGATCGCCGCCGTCATTGAGCGCACCGGCGCCGGCAGCGGACCGAGTATGCCCGCCCGCTGAGCGACAGCACGGTGTCGATTACTGGGGCTTCAGCCGCACCTGCATGCTGGAAACATAGCGAGACGACAGCCAGTAGGAGCCGAGGTGCTTCGCGATGGTCACCTCGTCGCCCGCATGCAGGCTGAGATCACCGGAAGCGCGCCCGATCTGTTGCCAGGCCTGTCCGTTGTCGAGGTGCAGGACCATCGAATCCGGTGCGCGGTCCAGGCTGACCACACGGGCCGTCACGGCCGAAGAGGCGCCGCCGGCGAAGATCTTCCATGGCGTGGCCCAGTGATGCGTCGACGTCGTGTGCGGCGCGGATGTTTGGGTGGGCGCGGATGTTTGGGCGGGCGCGGATGTTTGGGCGGGCGCGGGGCTCGATTGCACGTCCGGTGCCGCGGCCGCGGGTCCGGTGACCGGCCGTGCCGGCGGTGGCGAAAGCCGCGCCATTTCCCGGTCGTAGCAGGCGAGCCGCCGGGCGGGGTCCGTTTGAGCGGTGCAGGCGCGAAGACTCGCGGGCACGGTCTGCGCCAGCGCGCACGCGGGTAGGGCATGCAGCGACAGTGCGCCGAGGGACAACAGCGCCATTCGGCGCAGCCAGGTCAACAGGCTCTTGGATGGCGGCTCAGGCATCGGGTGCTCTCCGATGCCAGTGTAGCTCGGCTTCGATCCGCCGGCATCGCGCTCTTCTTCGAGGCGAGGCGTGTGGCCCCATCGGTTGCCGCGCCGCCGCTATTGATCCTGAGTGGGCGGCTTGATACCCATCTTCGGCACGCCGAACTGCCCCTGAAGCTGCGCCAGCTTGGCGAGATCGATCGAGCCGACGATGTTGACGATCGTCAATTCACGAGGCTGCGCCGCGAGGATCGCGAGACCCTCGGTGCGATCGCCGCTGCGCAGCACGTAGATATCGACGTTGTTCCCCTGCTTGAGGTCGTGGGTCGAGACGATCGGCACCCAGCCCGGCGCGAGAAGCTGCGCCTGCACCGCTTTGACGTCGGCTTTGGAATATTCCCCGGGCCGATCGAAGGTGTAGCTGCGCACGTAAATGCCCCTGATCCCTTTGATGAGGTCATGGACCGCGGGACCGTTGGCGGCGTTGTCGTGATCGATGGCGGCGCTCGCAAGGCCAAGGAGCGCCGGGTCGAGAGAGATGTCGACGGACTGCGCCGCCTTCTTCGACAGCGCGGCGAAATCCGGCAGTTGCAGCCGACCGGGATCCTGCGCGGCGGCGAGAGCGGGGAGCACGAGCAGCGCGAGCAGCGCACATACTGGAAAGTTGGATCGGAATCTCATGGCGGGTCTCCAAAGAACGAATTCGGTCGGTCGGCATCCACTGGCATGACCTCAGGAGTTCGAGTTCTCCTCGCGAGCAATGGCGGTTCGTACGACGTTGACGTTGTGGCTGGCGATGCTGAGCGCCTGCAGGAGCTGCGCTCGCGCCTGATTCGCGCGCTCGGCATCGAGCGAATGCTGGCGGATCTGAAGGAGTCCCACGGCCGCGATGAGACAGGCGGCCAACGCGGCGGGCAGCCAGCGAGAGCGCAGTATCCGGGGGCCTGCGGCGTGGAGCTTGGTCACACGAGCCGGCTCCGTCGCGCTCGAATCGACTCGTGCGATGACGCGATCGGCGAAATCCTCACCGGGCTCCTCCCGCCGCAGCGCGCGGCGCACCGCCTGTTCGAAATCCTCGCTCATGAGGGCTCTCCTGCGGAGATCGGCAGCCGCAGCTCCTCGCAGCGGCGACGTAACAACGCGAGCGATCGCTTCAGGTGACTCTTCACCGTATTGAGCGGCATGCCGAGGGTTTGGGCGATATCCGGGGGATCGAGATCCTCCTGGTATCTCAGTAATACCACCGCGCGGGGTGTGGGCGGCAGCCGCGCGATGAGATCACGCAGGGACCGCTCGAGCAGCGGATCGCTGTCCGTTTCCGCTGCGGCCACTTCCGTCACGACATCGAGCGGCAGCGGAGGGTAAGGCCATCGCCGCCGCAGCCGGTCAATGGCCCGATGGCAGGTGGTCCGGCGAAGCCAAAAAAGAAGATGCGCTTCGGAGACGATCTCACCCAGGTGGCGGTGCACCGATACGAAGACGTCCTGGGCCAGATCCTCGGCGTCCTCGTGCACTTTGAGCATCCGCAGCGCCAGGGTGTGGACGGTGTCCTGATAGGTACGGATCAGCTCGCGGAACGCGGCCAGCTCGCCGCGTTGGGCACGGACCAGCGCGGTCTCGAGCGATGCTGCCCGGCCGCGCGGGCCAGCCCCCGCTGATGCGGGGGGTTCGGACAGGCTTCCGGCGCTTGCGGGCAGGCTCACGGGTTGGGCTTCCACCTCTACCTATACGAGGGGCAGAGTGCTCCAGGATGCAGCCGGCCTTCTAAGATGGCCAGACCCCCGGCCAGGCGGGCTTGCGTAGCCAGAAGAGTCCCGTTTGGATGGTGAACGAGCCATCGGACTCGATCTGCAAGGCCTGCCGGATTTCCTGGGGCGCGGCATTCTGCAACGAGCGAATGACTGCGACCCGTTCGGCGGGCGTGCCCATTCGGCGCACCCAGGGGGCAAACTCGAGGCGCGTTGGCCATTCGGCGCATTCGAGCTCGATCAGGTGGGCTGACCACAGCAACGAGCGCCATTCCGCCACCGTGCGATTGCGCACATGGGAGGGATCGCGAAGCAGCTCGATGCTCTGCAGGAAGGTGTCGACGAGCGGATCCTCATGACCGAGCGCGTCGATGATGAGCGCGTGGCCGCCGGGCTCGAGCACGCGGCCGATCTCCCGCACGGCGCGCTCGAGTCGAGTCCAGTGGTGGGCACTGTAGCGGGTGCACACCAGCGGCAGCGTGCAGTCCCCGAACGGGAGCGACTCCGCATTCCCGGGCCGAGCTTGGATCTGGGGCAAGCCGAGACTTGCAGCCGCGTTCGATACGACATCGAGCATGCCGGGGGAAGGATCGAGCGCCACTACGCGGCTGACGTGCGCGGCCAGCGCGAAACTGAGATGTCCGCCGCCGCAACCGATGTCGAGCGCCCGAGCGACGGGCGGGAAGAGCTGCGCGACCAGCGTCTTTGCCCGCTCGAGATCGGGACCGCTCGAGTGCACGACACTCGTCAGGTAGGCGCTGGCACGGGGATCGAATTGGCTGTGAACGGTCTGCTCGTGGGTGCGCATGGCGTCCTTCGGGCTCGATACGGGGAGCGCGACGCTAGGGGCGGCCTGCGAAGCGGCGCTCTCAGCCGGGCCTGGCGGTGAGCGGCACGTAGCGTGGCTGGCTTGCCACACGGTCGATCCAGGCCCTGACATCGAGGTAAGGCGCGAGATCGAGCTGCCCTTCGTGCGCGAGGTGCGTGTAGGCGTAGAGCGCAATGTCGGCGATCGAGTAGTGCTCGCCGACGAAGAATTGCCGCCCCGCGAGGTGCTTCTCCATGACCCCGAGCGCGGCGCGAGCCTGCTCCAGACGCCTCGGCAGCTCGGCGCGGCGCGGTGAGTCCGCCGGCAGATGCTTCACGATGAAGCGCGGTGTGGCGAGGTACGGCTCGTGGCTGTACTGCTCGAAGAACATCCACTGCAGAACCTGCGCGCGCTCGAGCTTTCCTGCCGGGAGGTAGAGAGTCCCCTCCGCGAGGTACCAGAGAATCGCATTCGATTCGGCGAGGCAGAGGCCATCATCGAGCTCGAGGGTTGGAATGCGTCCGTTGGGATTTTTGACGAGAAAGCTCGGCGTGCGCGTGGCGCCGTGCAGGATGTCGAGCTCCACCCAGCGGTAGGCACGATCGAGGTGCGCCAGCAGCAGCCGGATCTTGTAGCCGTTGCCGGAATCGAGGTAGTCGTAGAGGATCATCGAGGGTCCCCGAGTCGCTCCAGGGTCAACGGATCGTACTCGCCGGAGAAGTACTTGCGTAGCGCGTCGCCGAAGAGGCGATCGTCGGCGCTGACCTGCGCGAAAAGCGTCATGGACGAGCGGAATTTGAGGTAGTCCGGGTAACCGAAGATCTCCTCGATGCCGTGCCCCTCGACCTCGTTCACGAGGCGCGTGCACTCGCGCAGTCGCGGACCCAGAACCGGGTGGCCGAGGTACGCTTTGGCTTCTGCGCGCGAGGCGATGGCGAAGCGCTGTGCCATCGGACTGTGGCCGAGCCCCTCGAGCTGCGGAAACACGAACCACATCCAATGGCTCGCCTTGCGCCCGGCGCCCAGCTCCGCGAGCACCCGCTCGATCACGGGCGCCTGCGCCTGAACGAAGCGCTCGAGACTCGCCGCCATCAGAGGGTATCGCCCCGGGCATGCGCACGCCATGAGAGGAACGCGATTGCAAGACCGAGGGCGGCACCGGCCGATGTCAGAACGAGCGGCGCGTCCGCCCCGAAATGTCTCTCCAACCAGGGCAGCGTCAGCGTGACGACGGCACCCGCTGCGAAAGCGGCACCGATCAGGGTGCCGAGGGTCCTGCGCTTCAGTCGCAGGTAACGGGATTCGAGGCTCGCGAGCTGCGCGCGCCGCTCGCTCTCGAGCCGCGAGCGCAGCTCGCTGAGATCCGTGTCGCCGGCCCGCGAGAGCGCGGCCTGAAGATGCGGGCGGAAATCCTTCGACAGTGGCGGCGGCTGCAAAGTCCGCCCCAGGGCCCGATCCAACTCGCGCCCGAGCTTGTCGTCCGGAGCTTCGAATTCGCTCATGATGCATCCTCCAGCCAATACCGCGGATCATCGAGTCCGCGCCGCTTGAGCTCGCGCGCCAGCGCCGCCCGGGCGCGATGGAGATGAGTCTTCACCGTGCCTTCGGGGCAGCCGAGCATGAGGGCGACTTCGCCGACCGACCGCTCCTCGTAGTAGTAGAGGAGCAGTGCGCGGCGTAGTCGCTCCGGCAGCAAATCGACCAGCGCTCGCAAGTCATCCGAGCGCGCTTCCGGCGATCGCTGCTCGCATGCCGAGAGCTCGTCGGCGTCCGCCGCGCTTTCGCTCATCGGTGCCGTTGTCGTTTCCCGCGAGAGAGCCGTCAGGCAGCGGTTGCGGGTGATCGCGTAGATCCAGCTCGAGAGGGACGCGCGGCCGTCATAATTCGCGAGCGCCGTCCATACTCTCACGAGGCTCTCCTGCGCGACATCCTCGGCCTGGGTGCGATCGCGCAGCAGGGCACAGCAGAGCCGATAGATCTTGCCCTCATAGCGCGGCAGCAGCATCGCGAACGCACGCTCGCGGTGCCCCGTCTGCAGCAGCTCGACGATGTCACTGTCCCGGGTTGCGGCGCCGGCTACCGCGGCCTGCATGGAGCACCTCTGCGTTGATACCTCGCGAACGGAAGATCGGTTTCAGCCACGCCCAGAACGCTCTTGAAACCGGCTCGCGCTGCCCGGGGTATCAACCCTGTATTCACCAACCTGAGCGGCATCCATGCACTTCCTCCACATCTTTGGTGTGTCGGTCCCCGTCGTAGCGATCGTCCTTGGGATCGGCTGCGCAATGTTCTCGATGTATCTCGATTACCGCAAGAAGCGCGAGCTGCTCCAGCTACACCACGCGGAGCGGATGGCGGCGATAGAGAAAGGCATCGAGCTGCCGCCGCTGCCGGAGGAATACTTCAGCAGTCGACGTGGCAGGTCTTATTCCACCCACGCAAAGGGGCGGCGCACCGGGCTGATTCTGCTGTTTCTCGGTATCGCGATCACCCTGGGCCTGTGGGGAGGGGCGGGACCCGGGGACACGACCTTCTGGTGGGGACTCGTGCTGGTCGGCCTGGGGCTGGCCTTTCTGCTCGCGGCGGCGCTCGACGCGCGGGAGTTGCGACAATCGAGCGGGCCGCAGAGACCGAATATCGTCTCAGGCTCGGGCTCGGATCCGAAGTGATCAGGCCCGGCTCGCCACCTGTCGTACCGGGTGGCGGGTCAGTCGGGCCTCCATCCACTGCCTGACTCGGCGCGCATCCGCGGTACGCGTGTACTTGCCCCAGGAGTCGAGCAACACGATGACCACGGTGCGGTGGTCCATGAGCGCCTGCATCACCAGGCAATGGCCGGCCGCGTCGGTGAAGCCGGTCTTCTGCACGATGATGTGCCAGGAGGGCCGGGCCACCAGGTAATCGGTGGTGTGGAAGGCGACCCGGCGGTGCCCCGAGCGGATGATGTAGCCACGGCTGGTGGAGTAGCGGCGAATGACGGGGCTGCGGGCGGCCGCCATGACGAGTTTCGCGAGGTCAGCCGGGGTCGAGGTATCGCGGCTCGAGAGACCGGTCGGCTCGACGAAATGCGTGTCGGTCATCCCCAGCTCGCGGGCCTTCACATTCATCGCACGAATGCAGGCCGCGAGGCCGCCCGGATAGTTGCGGGCCAGCGCGTGGGCTGCCCGGTTCTCCGATGCCATCAGCGCCAGATGAAAGAGCTGCGCGCGCGTGAGCCGGGTGCCCACGGCCAGCCGATCGTATGCCCCCCGGCCGATCGCACGGTCGGCGGAGGTGACTTGCAGCCGCTCATCGAGCGGCTGGTTCGCCTCGGCAACCACGAGTGTGGTCATCAGCTTGGTGATCGAGGCGATCGGGACGGGCGCATCGGCCCGTCTGGCATAGAGCACCTTGTGATCGGTGGCATCCAGCACCAGCGCTTCGCTCGAGCGCAGCTGCGGCTGCGCGACGGCCCAGTGGCGGCGATGCACGTAATGGTGGTGATAGCGGGAGATCGAGGCCACATGGATCGGCGCCGCGGCACAGGCGGCCGAGGCGATCAGAAGCAGGCCAGCCCAGGCGAATGAGAGACGAGACCCCATTTTTCTGTGTTCTCCGCGGTCGATGCAGAAACTAGCAGAGCATGATCGCAGCGCCACCGCCGTGACGTACGGCGTGTTTCAGCGCCAGCTGACCGAAGCCTACAACAATGTTGTGCGGTAAGGCTACGCTGCGAGCGCGGTTGCCACCTGTACCCGGTTGCGTCCGAGCCGTTTGGCGGCATACACGGCGATGTCGGCCTGCGCGATGAGCGCCTCCGACACGCGCTGTCGGATCCGCTCGGCGATCGGCTCCGCCGCGGCCGTATCGGCGCCGCTCAGCACCACCACGAACTCCTCGCCCCCATAGCGGCCGATGACATCCGACTGGCGAAGCTCCGCCTGAATGGGGCGAATGACCGCCGCCAGGCAGGTATCGCCCGCGGCGTGTCCGTAGGAATCGTTGATCGACTTGAAAAAGTCGAGGTCGAGGAAGAGCACTGCCACGGGAAGCCCGTTGGTGCGAGCGTGACGGGAGGCCGCCTCGAGCTGCTCGAGTAACGAACGACGGTTGAGGACGCCGGTGAGTGGATCGGTTCTCGCCCGGCGCTCGGCCTCCGTGAGCGCGTAGCGCTGCTGGCGCATGCGGTCGGCAACACCGAGGGAGGTGAGGATCGCGGAGGCGACCATCGATCCCGGCAACCCGTAATAGAAGAGAGCCTCATTGCTCGCGGCGCGGCTGATCAGGAGCCGTGCCGAGGTCACGATCGAGAAGGTCTCGAGCAGTACCCAGGCGCAGTGCGTGGCGCGCGCCACGCGCCAGGACCGCCCTCAGCGTCGTGGCCCCGAAATACACCCGATCGAGAGAAGCCGCATTCGTCCTCAGGCAAGCGTAGAAGACCTGGCCCGCCTCTAGTCCCGTACCAGAGACCGAAAAGGCGGCCTGCTGCGTGCCCCCGAATCCCGGGAGCATCGCCGCCCGCAAAAGCGGCGTCCCGCTGCCCCGGGCATAGACCACGACCTGCAAATCGACGCTCGAGCCCACCAGGATGACCGGGATCGCCGGGGGAGCGATGCTCCGGAGCGCCTCGAGCCGCACCCAGTGGGTGCCGCGGATCTGAGGGAGGGAAGCCGCCGAAGCCGGTGCCGCAAAGCTCTTATCGAGCGCACCGCGGGCCACCTCGGCTGCGGTCGGCGCGGCGCCTGTCGTTGCCAGGGTCCGGACCTCGAGCGCGGAGTCGCCGGCCGCCGCGAGGGCAAGAGCGGGCAGGGTGGGAGCGGCGCACAGCAGCAGGGCCCAGGCTATCAGTCTGGTCCGGCGGTGAGCATCACCCAGGCAGGGAGCGAGAGCTCGAGACACAGAGGAAAGCAGCGCCTTTTCGCCGCCGATCCAGCGTGGGCCGATCGGCCATGGACGCAACTGGGGCCATCGTGGCAGGGAACCTGCTGTGGCGCAATCTCGGCTGTGGGGGATAAGGTTGACACTCCCGCCCCCCCTACCTAGAATCGCCGGCCTTTCTCGGGCCGGCCCGCTTCATGCCGGTGCTGGGAATAGCGAGACCGATACCGGGCCGCCGAGCGAGCAGCAGGCGGCCCGGTCTTTCTTTCACTTTGGAGACAGAATGGCGACCACGGGTCAGCTCATCCGGCAACCCCGCCGGACGAAGGCAGAGAAGACGAAGGTGCCGGCGCTCGGGGCGTCACCCCAGAAGCGCGGCGTCTGCACGCGCGTGTACACCACCACGCCGAAGAAGCCCAATTCCGCCCTGCGCAAGGTCTGCCGTGTTCGCCTGACCAACGGCTACGAGGTCACGAGCTACATCGGTGGCGAAGGCCACAATCTCCAGGAGCACTCGGTGGTGCTCATCCGCGGGGGACGCGTGAAGGACCTGCCGGGCGTTCGCTACCACACGGTGCGCGGTACTCTCGATTGCGCCGGCGTCGGCGAGCGCAAGCAGGGTCGCTCCAAGTACGGCGCGAAGCGCCCCAAGAAGTAAGAGGCTTAAGCGATGTCCCGTCGAGCCCAGGCGCCGGTCCGCACCATTCTCCCGGACCCGAAGTTCAACAGCGATATGTTGGCGAAGTTCATGAACGTCGTCATGAAGGACGGCAAGAAATCCGCCGCCGAGCGCATCCTTTACGGCGCGCTCGATCGCATTGCCGAGAAGACCGGCAAGAAGGGAGCCGAGGCGATCGAGGTGCTCTCGACCGCGCTCGACAACGTGAAGCCGGTCGTCGAGGTGAAATCGCGCCGGGTGGGCGGTGCGACGTACCAGGTGCCGGTTGAAGTTCGGGCCACTCGCCGCCAAACATTGGCCATGCGCTGGATGATCGAGGCTGCTCGCGACCGCAGCGAGAAGTCCATGGCGTTTCGCCTTGCTCACGAATTGATGGACGCCGCCGAGAATCGCGGCGCCGCCGTCAGGAAGCGCGAGGACACCCATCGTATGGCGGAGGCCAACAAGGCCTTCGCGCACTACCGCTGGTAGCAGCCGGCGGCCCACATGGTCGGAAGGCCTTCAAGAGGATAGGTTACCGTGGCACGCGCGACGCCCATTGAGCGTTATCGGAACATCGGCATCTCCGCGCACATCGACGCGGGCAAGACGACGACGACCGAGCGCATCCTTTTTTACACCGGGGTCTCGCACAAGATCGGCGAGGTTCACGACGGCGCGGCCGTCATGGACTACATGGAGCAGGAGCAGGAGCGCGGCATCACCATCACCGCAGCGGCCACCACCTGCTTCTGGAAGGGGATGGACCAGAGCTTCCCCGAGCACCGGATCAACATTCTCGACACCCCGGGACACGTCGACTTCACCATCGAGGTCGAGCGGTCGCTGCGCGTACTCGATTCCGCGGTGGCGCTGTTCGATTCCGTGGCCGGCGTGCAGCCGCAGTCAGAGACGGTGTGGCGGCAGATGAACAGATACGCCGTGCCGCGCCTCGCCTTCGTCAACAAGATGGATCGCGCCGGAGCCAACTTCCTGCGCGTCGTCGACATGATCCGCGCCCGCCTGCGCGCCAACCCGTTGCCGATCCAGATTCCGATCGGCGCCGAGGACAAGTTCGAGGGCGTGGTCGATCTCATCCGCATGAAGGCCATCTACTGGGACATGGAGACCCAGGGCATGCGCTTCGAGTACCGCGACATCCCCGAGGAACTGAAGGCCCAGGCGGAGGAGTATCGCTCGAAGATGATCGAGGCGGCGGCGGAAGCCAACGACACGCTGATGCACAAGTACCTCGAAGGCGAGCACCTGAGCGATACGGAGATCCGCGCCGGGCTGCGCGAGCGCTCGATCCGCAACGAGGTTGTGCTGTGCCTGTGCGGCTCGGCCTTCAAGAACAAGGGCGTGCAGGCGCTGCTCGATGCCATCATCGAGTTCATGCCCTCGCCCATCGAGATGCCCGACGTCAGGGGCGTCGACGACCGCGGCGAGCCCGACACCCGCAAGGCGGGTGACGAGCAGCCGTTCTCCGCGCTCGCCTTCAAACTCCTCAACGACCCGTTCGTCGGCAATCTGACCTTCTTCCGCGTCTACTCGGGTGTGCTCAATTCCGGCGACACGGTGTTCGTGCCGACCAAATCCAGGAAGGAGCGCATCGGACGGCTGCTGCAGATGCACGCCAACGACCGCAACGAGATCAAGGAAGTGCGCGCGGGCGACATCGCGGCGGCCGTGGGCCTGAAGGATGTCATCACGGGCGACACGCTGTGTGATCTCGAGACGGTCATCACGCTCGAGAAGATGGAGTTCCCGGATCCGGTGATCTCGGTTGCGGTGGAGCCGAAGACCAAGGCCGACCAGGAGAAGATGGGCCTCGCGCTGCAGCGCCTCGCGAGGGAGGATCCGTCGTTTCGCGTGCACACCGACCAGGAGTCGGGCCAGACCATCATCGCGGGCATGGGCGAGCTGCACCTCGAGATCATCGTCGATCGCATGAAGCGCGAGTTCAAGGTGGAGGCGAACGTCGGCAAGCCGCAGGTCGCCTATCGCGAGACGATCCGCGCCAAGGTCGAGCAGGAAGGCAAGTTCATACGCCAGTCGGGCGGCCGCGGCCAGTATGGCCATGTGTGGTTGAAGCTCGAACCCAACGAGACCGGCAAGGGCTATGCCTTCGTCAACGGTATCGTCGGCGGCTCGATCCCGAGGGAGTACATCCCCGCGGTCGACAAGGGTATCCAGGAGGCGTGTCAGACCGGTGTCATCGCCGGCTACCCGGTCGTGGATGTCAAGATCACTCTGTTCGACGGTTCGTACCACGACGTCGACTCGAGCGAGATGGCGTTCAAGATCGCGGGCTCGATGGGCTTCAAGGAAGGCTTCAGGCGCGCGAAACCCGTGTTGCTCGAGCCGATCATGAAGGTCGAGGTGGTCACTCCGGAGGAATACTCCGGCGATGTCATCGGCGACTTGAATCGCCGGCGCGGGCAGATCCTGGGAATGGACGAGACGCCCGCGGGCAAAGCCATCACCGCCGAGGTTCCCCTGTCGGAGATGTTTGGTTATGCGACGACGGTGCGCTCCCAGAGCCAGGGCCGCGCCACGTTCACCATGGAATTCTCGAAGTACACCGAGGTGCCGCCGAACATCGCCGACGGCATCATCAAGAAATAGACTCCCAAGGTAGCAAGCAGTCATGTCCAAAGAGAAATTCGAGCGTACCAAGCCCCATGTGAACGTGGGGACGATTGGGCACGTGGACCACGGGAAGACGACGCTGACGGCGGCGCTGACGAAGGTGATGGCCGAGACGCACGGCGGGACCTTCATGGCGTACGACCAGATCGACAAGGCTCCCGAGGAGAAGGCGCGCGGGATCACGATCTCGACCGCGCACGTGGAGTACCAGAGCGCCAAGCGTCACTACGCGCACGTGGACTGCCCGGGACATGCGGACTACGTGAAGAACATGATCACCGGAGCGGCGCAGATGGATGGGGCGATTCTGGTGGTTTCGGCGGCCGATGGGCCGATGCCGCAGACGCGCGAGCACATTCTCTTGGCCCGCCAGGTGGGTGTGCCTTACATCGTGGTGTACATGAACAAGGCCGACATGGTGGACGACAAGGAGCTGCTTGAGCTCGTTGAGATGGAGGTGCGCGAGCTGCTGACGGTGTACAAGTTCCCGGGGGAGAAGACCCCGATCATCATTGGGTCTGCATTGAAGGCGCTTGAGGGGGATAAGAGCGAGATCGGGGTGCCCTCGGTGGTGAAGCTGGTTGAGGAGATGGACAAGTACATCCCGGTACCGAAGCGCGAGGTGGAGAAGCCCTTTTTGATGCCGGTGGAGGATGTGTTCTCGATCTCAGGAAGAGGAACCGTGGTGACCGGGCGCATTGAGCGCGGGATCATCAAGGTGAACGATGAGGTGGAGATCGTGGGGCTCAAGGCCACGCAGAAGACCACCTGCACGGGCGTTGAGATGTTCCGCAAGCTCCTGGATCAGGGAGAGGCGGGGGATAACGTCGGGGTGCTTTTGCGCGGCACGAAGCGCGAGGAGGTCGAGCGCGGGCAGGTGCTGGCCAAGCCCGGCAGCATCACCCCGCACACGAACTTTGAGTGTGAGGTATACGTGCTGACCAAGGAGGAGGGGGGACGGCACACGCCCTTCTTCAAGGGGTATCGGCCGCAGTTTTACTTCCGCACGACCGATGTGACCGGGACCATCGAGCTGCCGGCGGGGGTGGAGATGTGCATGCCCGGCGATAACATCAAGATGGTCGTGGAGCTGATCAGCCCGATTGCGATGGAGGAGGGGCTGCGCTTTGCGATTCGCGAGGGCGGCAGAACCGTCGGTGCGGGCGTCGTCGCCAAGATTTTAAAGTGAACCTGACATGGCAACCAATCAGAACATCCGCATTCGGCTCAAGGCCTTCGATCACCGCCTGATCGACAATTCGGCGCGCGAGATCGTCGAGACCGCCAAGCGTACCGGGGCCACGGTGCGTGGCCCGGTGCCGCTGCCGACCAAGATGGAGCGCTTCACCGTGCTGGTCTCCCCGCATGCCGACAAGGATGCGCGAGACCAGTTCGAGCTGCGCACCCACAAACGGCTGATGGACATCCTGAACCCCACCGACAAGACGGTCGATGCGCTCATGAAGCTCGAGCTCCCGGCCGGGGTGGACGTCCAGATCAAGCTCAATTGAGGCACAGCGGGCCAAGGACCGTTCCGGGCCTGCGGCAACCGTGTAGGGTCTCGCGAAAAATCGCTTAGGCGATTTTCGCCATTTGATTTGAGTAGGGGCCGCGCATATACTTCGCGCCCCTTCGCATCGGGCGAGGTTGGGGCCGCTGGGCTCCAAGACCACTCGAGAAGCAGCGCAGCCCTTGTTTTCCAAGGGGCGCGCCTCTGCTGTCGCCCCCACCTGGTGCTGGTTCAACTGAACAGCGGACATAAGCAATGGCAATCGGAGTCGTCGGCCGCAAAGCGGGCATGACGCGGGTGTTCACCGACGCGGGCGAGACCGTTCCGGTCACCGTCATCGAGGTTCTGCCCAATCGCGTGACGCAGGTGAAGTCGCCCGACAAGGACGGCTATCGGGCCGTGCAGGTCACCTATGGCACCCGGCGGCCGCAGCTTTATTCCAAGGCCGTCACCGGGCACTTCGCGAAGGCGAGTGTGGCCCCGGGCCAGGCGCTGGTGGAGTTTCGCCTGGCGGAGGGCGAGAACGGTGATTTCAAGCCCGGCACCGAGGTCAAGGTGGATCTCTTCAAGGCCGGCGACCCGGTGGACGTCACCGGCACCACACTCGGCAAGGGCTTCGCGGGCGTCATGAAGCGCCACAACTTTGCTGGCCTGCCGGCCAGCCACGGCGTGTCGGTGTCGCACCGCTCGCCCGGCTCGATTGGGCAGCGGCAGACGCCGGGCCGCGTCTTCAAGGGTCGCCGAATGTCCGGCCACATGGGCGTCGTGCGCCGCACCACCGAGAACCTGAAGATCGTGCAGGTGGATGCCGAGCGCAATCTGCTCCTCATCCGCGGGGCGGTACCGGGAGCCGAGGGCGGCCAGGTCATCGTCCGTCCGTCGCTGAAGGCGGCGCGCCGGGCGCTGCGCAAGACGGTCGCGCCGACCAAGGCCGGCTCGGCACCTTCGGCCAATCCGATGAAGCAGTCGAAGAAGTAAGGCGCCATGAAGCTCAAGATGATCAGCGGAGCCGTCGAGCTCCAAGTATCCGAGGCGGCCTTCGGTCACGAGTTCAACGAGGCGCTGGTCCACCAGGTCGTCACCGCCTATCGCGCCGCCGGCCGTGCCGGCACCAAGGCGCAGAAATCGCGCGCAGAAGTCCGCGGCGGTGGCAGAAAGCCGTGGGCCCAGAAGGGCACCGGCCAGGCGCGCGCCGGCTCGAGCCGCTCGCCCATCTGGGTGGGGGGCGGCAGGACCTTCGCGGCGAAGCCCCGCAGCTTCGAGCAGAAGGTGAACCGCAAAATGTACCGCGGCGCGCTGCGCTCGATGCTCTCCGAGCTCGCGCGCACCGAGCGCCTGGTGGTGACCGACGGGTTCTCGCTCGAGGCGCCCAGAACCAAGCTCCTCGCCGGTCAGCTCAAGGCCTGGTCGCTCGCGAGCGTCCTCATCGTCGTCGAAGCGACGGACGAGAAGCTCTGCCTCGCGGCGCGCAACCTGCCGCACGTCGAGGTGCTCCAGGTCTCCGCCTTGAACCCGGTGTCACTCGCGCGTCACGACAAAGTGCTGATGACCGTCGGCGCCGTGAAGCTGCTGGAGGAGCGCCTGCAGTGAACCGCGAACAGCTCATGGGCGTTCTCATCGCCCCGCACGTGACGGAGAAGACCTCTCTCGCGATGCAGAACCACAACCAGTACACCTTCCGCGTGCGCCGCGACGCCACCAAGACCGACATCAAGAAGGCCGTCGAGCTGATGTTTGAAGTCAAGGTCGCCGGCGTGCAAGTGGTGAACGAGCCGGGCAAGTCGCGCCGCTTCGGGCGGCACGCCGGCCACACGCAGGACTGGAAGAAGGCGTACGTGAGCCTCGCCGCGGGACAGTCGATCGACTACGAAGCCCGGGCTCGAGGCTGATCGGGAAATCTCATATGGCGCTGATCAAATACAAGCCCACATCGCCCGGCACGCGCGCGGTCGTCAAGGTCAACCGCTCGCACCTCTACAAGGGCGGCCCGTACCTGCCGCTCACGAGCTCGCAGGGGAAGACCGGCGCGCGCAACCACGCCGGGCGCATCACCACGCGCCATCACGGCGGCGGCTCGCGCCAGAAGTACCGCACCATCGACTTCAAGCGCGACAAGGACGGCATCGTCGGCGTCATCGAGCGGCTCGAATACGATCCCAACCGCACGGGTCACATCGCGCTCGTGAAGTATGCCGACGGCGAGCGTCGCTACATCCTCGCGCCCAAGGGCGTGAATCCGGGCGATGAGATCCGCTCCGGCGCAGACTCGCCCATCAAGGCGGGCAACGCCATGCAGCTGCGCCACATTCCGGTCGGTTCCACCGTCCACAACGTGGAGATGAAGCCGGGCAAAGGCGGTCAGCTCGCCCGCAGCGCCGGCAGCTCCATCGCCTTCACGGCGCGCGAGGGCATTTACGCGTACCTGCGCCTGAAATCGGGCGAGACGCGCAAGGTGCACATCGACTGCCGAGCCACCATCGGCGAGGTCGGCAACGATGAGCATAACCTGCGCAGCTACGGCAAGGCGGGAGCCAAGCGCTGGCGCGGTGTGCGCCCGACGGTGCGTGGACTTGCCATGAACCCGGTCGACCACCCGCACGGTGGCGGCGAGGGCAAGTCCGGCCAGGGCAATCCGCATCCGGTCTCCCCCTGGGGCTGGAACACCAAGGGTCTCAAGACCCGCAACAACAAGCGCACCGACAACATGATCGTGCAGCGTCGCAAGAACCGGATTCGCTAGCGGGAGCCTCGAGTCACATGCCACGTTCACTTAAGAAGGGTCCCTTCGTCGATCTGCACCTCGCCAAGAAGGTGCAGGTGGCCGCGGCGAGGAACGACCGCAAGCCCATCAAGACCTGGTCGCGCCGCTCCATGGTGACACCCGAGATGGTGGGCCTCACGCTCGCCGTGCACAACGGTCGCCAACACATCCCGGTGCTCGTCACCGAGAACATGGTCGGCCACAAGTTGGGCGAATTTGCCCCGACCCGCATCTTCAAGTCCCATTCCGGCGACCGCAAGGTCGAGGCGGCGACCTGACATGCAAGTGATCTCGAGGCTGCGCCACGCGCGCATCTCACCGCAGAAGTGCCGGCTGGTGGCCGACGTCGTGCGCGGAAAGCCCGCGGGCAACGCGCTCGCAACCCTGCAGTACATGCCGAAGAAGGGCGCCGAGCTCGTGCACAAGGTGCTCGCGGCCGCCGTCGCCAACGCGGAGCACAACCACGGCGCCGACATCGACGAGCTGAAGGTCTCCCTCATCCACATCGATGCGGCTCCGGTGCTCAAGCGTTTCGCCGCGCGGGCCAAGGGCCGCGGCGCGCGCATCGTCAAGCGCAACAGTCACATCACCGTCGCGGTGAGCGACGGCAAGAAGGATTAGCCCATGGGCCAAAAGGTCAATCCGATCGGCATGCGGCTCGGCATCACGCGCGACTGGAGCTCGCGCTGGTTCGCCGGCCGGCGGCAGTTCCCGGCGCACGTGCACACGGATTTTCGCGTGCGTGAGTTCCTCAGGCGCAAGCTCGCCGAGGCTTCCGTGAGCCGCATCCAGATCGAGCGCGCCGCGAAGAAGGTCAACATCACGATCCAGACCGCGCGTCCCGGCATCGTGATCGGCAAGAAGGGCGAGGACATTGAGAAGCTGCGTCAGGAGACCGCGCAGCTGCTCGGCATGGCCGTCACCGACGTGCGTCTCAACATCGCCGAGATCCGCAAGCCGGAGCTCGATGCGCAGCTCGTCGCCGACAGCATCGCTCAGCAGATCGAGAAGCGCGTGATGTTCCGCCGCGCGATGAAGCGCGCGGTGATGAGCACCATGCGAAGCGGCGCGCTCGGTGTGAAGGTTCGCGTGTCGGGGCGCCTGAACGGCGCCGAGATCGCCCGCACCGAGTGGTACCGCGAGGGCCGCATCCCGCTGCATACCTTCCGCGCGGACATCGACTACGGCCTCTCGGAGGCGATGACCACCTATGGCGTGATCGGCGTCAAGGTGTGGATCTTCAAGGGCGAGGTGTTCGACAAGACCGAACTCGAGAAGCAGGCCGCCGAAGGCGAGACCCCCGCTGGGCAACAGCAGCAGCCCCAGGCGCCCGCCGCGGCCCCCGCCCCTCCGGCCGCCCCTGCGGCCGCCCCTGCGGCCGAAGTGCCGGCGCAGGCGTAAGGAGCGGCGATGCTGCAGCCCAAACGCACCAAGTACCGCAAGCAGTTCAAGGGCCGCAACGCCGGCCTGGCGCATCGCGGCAGCAACGTCTCCTTCGGCGAGTTCGGCCTGAAGGCGACGAGCCGCGCCCGCATGACGGCGCGCGAGATCGAGGCGGCGCGGCGCGCGATGGCGCGCTACGTCAAGCGCGGCGGCCAGATCTGGATCCGCGTCTTCCCCGACGTGCCGATCAGCAAGAAGCCGCTTGAAGTCCGCATGGGCAGCGGCAAGGGCAACGTCGAGTACTACGTCGCGCGCGTGCAGCCGGGCAAGGTCCTCTTCGAGATGGAGGGTGTCGATGAGCCCACGGCCCGCGAGGCGTTCCGGCTCGCAGGCTCGAAGCTCTCGGTGTCCACCAGTTTCGTCAAACGGCAGGTTCGGTAATGAAGCTCGGAGCGATCAAGCAGTACCGCGACAAGCTCGCGAAGTCCTCGCCGGCCGATCTCGCCGACGAGTTGATGAAGCTGCGCAAGGAGCAGTTCTCCCTGCGAATGCAGCGCGCCACGGGCCAGGCGCCGAAATCCGACCAGTTCGTCGCGGCGCGACGCAACATCGCGCGCGTGAAGACCGTGCTGCGCCAGTCGCGCAAGACGGGTGGAGAGAAGAAGTGAGCCAGAACGAGACCAACACCACGCCGGCGGCTGCCGAAGCCAAGGGCTCGCGCACCCTCACCGGGCGCGTGGTGAGCGACAAGATGCAGAAGACGATCGCCGTCGAGATCGAGCGGCTGATCCGGCACCCCACCTACGGCAAGTACGTGCGGCGCACCACCAAGCTCCTCGCTCACGATGAGAACGGCGAATCCCACGTCGGCGATCTCGTGACCATCGCGCCCTGCCGGCCGCTCTCGCGACACAAGTCGTGGCGGCTGGTCGAAGTGCTCGAGAAGGCCGCGGCGCGTTGAAGGGGATGCCGACATGATCCAGCTCCGCACGATGCTCAATGCCGCCGACAACAGCGGCGCGCGCACCCTGATGTGCATCAAGGTGCTCGGCGGCACGCGCCGCCGTTATGCGACCGTGGGCGATGTCATCAAGGTGAGTATCAAGGACGCGATCCCGCGCGGCAAGGTCAAGAAGGGCGAGGTGTACGACGCGGTGGTGGTGCGCACGCGCCGCGGCGTGCGGCGCGCCGACGGCTCACTCATCCGCTTCGACGGCAATGCGGCGGTGCTTCTCACCAACAAGCTCGAGCCGATCGGTACCCGCATCTTCGGGCCCGTGACGCGCGAGCTGCGCACCTCGCAGTTCATGAAGATCATCTCGCTCGCCCCCGAGGTGCTGTGATGCAGAAGATTCGCAAGGGCGACAACGTCGTCGTGCTGAGCGGCCGTGACAAGGGCCGCAAGGGCACCGTCATCCAGGTGCTCGCTGACGGCCGCGTGCTCGTCGAGAGCATCAACATGGTGAAGAAGCACACCAAGCCGAACCCCCAGGCCGGCAAGCCGGGCGGCATCATCGAGAAGGAGATGCCGCTCGCCGCCGCCAAGGTCGCCATCTGGAATCCGGGCGCCAAGAAGGCGGACCGAGTCGGATTCAAGACCCTCGCCGACGGCAAGAAGGTGCGCTTCTTCAAGTCCAACGGAGAGATGCTCGACGCGTAAGCGCCGGGCGGAAACCAAACGTATGGCAGCCAGGCTACAGCAGTACTATCGCGAGCAGGTCCTCACCCGCCTGCAGCGGGACCTGGGGATCAAAAATCCCATGGAGGTGCCGCGCATCACCAAGATCACGGTGAACATGGGCGTTGGCGAAGCGGTCGCGGACAAGAAGGTGATGGATGCGGCGGTCGCCGACATCACCAAGATCACCGGCCAGAAGCCGCTCGTCACCAAGTCGCGCAAGGCGATCGCCACGTTCAAGATCCGGGCGGGCCTTGCGATCGGCTGCAAGGTGACGCTGCGCGGAACTCGGATGTACGAGTTCCTCGATCGGCTCATCAACATCGCGATGCCCCGCATCCGTGACTTCCGCGGCGTCTCGCCGCGCTCCTTCGACGGCCGCGGCAATTACAGCCTCGGTGTGAAGGAGCAGATCATCTTTCCGGAGATCCAGTACGACCAGATCGATCAGATCCGGGGCATGGACATCACCATTACGACGACGGCGAAAGACAACCGTCAGGGCAGAGCACTGCTCGAGGCTTTCAGCTTCCCTTTCCGGAAGTAAGAGGAACCGGTACGCCTATGGCGAAGACGAGCATGGTCGAGCGCGAGAAGCGTCGCGCCAAGATCGTGAAAAGACACGCGGTCAAGCGGGCACAGCTCAAGGAGCTGATCCGCAGCCCCAAGACCTCCCCCGAGGAGCGCACAGCGGCGCAAGCGAAGCTGCAGTCGCTGCCGCGGGACTCGAGCCCCTCGCGCATGCGCAACCGCTGCGCCATCACGGGCCGCTCGCGCGGGGTCTACCGCAAGTTCGGACTCTCGCGGGTGAAGATCCGCGAGGTCGCGAATCGCGGCGAAATTCCCGGACTCTCGAAGGCGAGCTGGTGAGGGGCGCCCCATGAGCATGACCGATCCGATCGCCGATCTCCTGACACGCATCCGCAACGGCCAGACCGCGGGCAAGGCCGAGGTTCGCCTCGCTTCCTCGAAGCTGAAGACCGCCGTCGTGAAGGTGCTGAAGGACGAGGGCTACATAGCCGATTACCGGCTGGATGAGGAGAATGGCGCGCGCACGCTGCCGGTTCTCATCATCGACCTCAAGTACTTCGAGGGCCGACCCGTCATCGACCGCCTGGAGCGTGTCAGCCGGCCGGGCCTGCGCATCTACCGCGGCAAGGATGAGCTGCCGAAGGTCCTCGGCGGCATGGGGACCGTGATCGTCTCCACCCCGAAGGGCGTCATGACCGACAGGCAGGCGCGCTCGATCGGACAGGGCGGCGAAGTGCTCTGCATCGTGGCCTGAGGAGAGAGAGCGCATGTCGAGAATTGCCAAAGCGCCGGTCGAGCTGCCGCAAGGCGTGACCGCCACGGTGGCGGGAAGCTCGGTGACCGTCAAAGGGGCGAAGGGCTCGTTGAGCCTTGCCCTGGCCCCGGGCGTCAGCGTGGTGCAGGGGGAGAAGCGCCTCGAGGTCAAGTACGCCGATCCCGGTCTGCCGCGCATGCTCGCCGGCTCGACGCGCGCGCACCTCGCCAACATGGTGCGGGGCGTGACCAAGGGCTACGAGAAGAAGCTCGAGCTCGTGGGCGTCGGCTTTCGCGCGCAGGTGCAGGGCAAGTCGCTCAATCTCACGCTCGGCTTCTCCCATCCGGTGAGTTTCCCGATCCCGGAAGGGATCAGCATCGACACTCCGAGCCAGACCGAGATCATCGTGAAGGGCGTCGATCGCCAGAAAGTCGGGCAGGTGGCCGCCGAAATCCGCGATGTCAGGCCGCCCGAGCCCTACAAGGGCAAGGGTGTGCGCTACGCCAACGAGCAGATCTCCCTCAAAGAAGGGAAGAAGAAGTGACCACCAGCAAGAAGGACCGGCGTTTGCGCCGCGCCGTCAAGACACGCGCGCACATCCGCGATCTGGGCATCGCGCGTCTCACGGTGCACCGCACGCCGCGTCACATCTATGCGCAGGTCACCGATCCCGCCGGCGCTACGGTGATCGCCTCCGCCTCGACGCTGCAGGAGGGGGTACGCCAGGGCCTGAAGGGCACGGGCAACGTCGATGCCGCGAAGGCGGTCGGCCGCGCCATTGCCGAGCGCGCCCAGTCGGCGGGCGTCAAGAAGGTCGCGTTCGATCGCGCCGGATTCCAGTATCACGGGCGCGTGCAGGCGCTCGCCGAGGCCGCTCGCGAAGCGGGTCTCGAATTCTAACCACGCCAAGGTATCAGCAATACATATGGCAAGAGCGGACAAGAACCAGGCCGGTGACGAGCTCCTCGAGAAGCTGGTCGCGGTCAATCGCACGGCGAAGGTCGTCAAGGGCGGCCGGCAGTTCGGCTTCACCGCGCTCACGGTGGTGGGCGATGGCGCCGGACGCGTGGGCTACGGCTTCGGCAAGGCGCGCGAGGTGCCGGTCGCCATCTCCAAGGCGATGACCCAGGCTCGCAAGAGCATGGTGAACGTCGCGTTGCGAAACGATTCGCTGTATTACGCGGTCAAAGGCGTGCATGGCGCGACGCGTGTGTACATGCAGCCGGCCTCGGAAGGCACCGGCGTCATCGCCGGCGGCGGCATGCGCGCGGTGCTCGAGTGCGCGGGTGTGCGTAACGTGCTCGCCAAGAGCTACGGCTCGCGTAATCCGATCAACGTCGTGCGCGCCACGGTGAACGCGCTCGCCAAGATCCGCTCGCCCGAGGAGATCGCGGCCAAGCGCGGCAAGAGTCTCGACGAGATCACGGGCTAACCCTCATGAACGCAGCACAACGCCAGGAGCTCAAGGTCACGCTCGTCAAGAGCCTGCACGGTCAGCTTGCGCACATCGCGGCGAGCGCGCGCGGGCTTGGGCTGCGCCGCATCCGTCAGACCGTCTCTATCGCCGACACGCCGGAGAATCGCGGCATGATCCACACCGCGGGGCACCTCCTCAAGGTCGAGCGCTCGAGCTAGAGAGACAAGGTTTCAAACACATGCGACTCAACACACTCAAGCCCGCCCCCGGCGCCACGCGGCCGCGTCTGCGCGTCGGGCGCGGCGCCTCCGCGGGTCAGGGCAAGACCTGCGGCCGCGGCGTCAAGGGCCAGCGCGCGCGCAAGGGCGGCTATCACAAGGTGGGCTTCGAGGGCGGCCAGATGCCCATTCAGCGGCGTTTGCCGAAGGTGGGGTTCCGCTCCGCCGTGGCGGTGACGCGCGCCGAGGTAAGGCTCGGTGAGCTCGCGCACGTCGCGGGCGAGACCATCGATCTCGAGGCGTTGAAGAAGGCCGGCATCGTGCCGGCGGCGGCCGAGCGCGCCAAGGTCGTGCTCTCGGGCTCTTTGACCAGGGCCGTGACGCTCAAGGGCATCAAGGTCACCAAGGGCGCGCGGGCGGCGATCGAAGCCGCCGGCGGCAAGATCATCGACGAGGCCTGACGGACTACCGGCGGACCGCCGCAGGCCATCGTTTCATCGAGACGGACCGCAAGACAGTAACAGCGTGGCGAATTCGACACTCAGCAATCCAGCCGCCGCCTTGGGCGAAGTCGCGCGCTTCGGCGAGATTCGCTCGCGCGTGCTGTTCCTGGTCGGCGCCATGATCGTCTACCGGATCGGCACCTTCATCCCCACGCCGGGCATCAATCCGGCCGAGGTCGCGCGCTACTTCAGCGAGAACTCGGGCACCATCCTCGGCATCGTCAACATGTTCTCGGGTGGCGCGCTGTCGCGCCTGTCGATCTTCGCCATGGGCGTGATGCCCTACATCTCGGCCTCGATCATCATCCAGATGATGTCGATGGTGATGCCGAGCCTCATCGAGCTGCGCAAGGAGGGCCAGGCGGGTCAGCGCAAGATCACCGAGTACACCCGCTACGGGTCGGTGATCCTCGCTGCCTTCCAGTCCTTTGCCGCGGCGGGGGCTCTGGTCAAAGGTGGCATGACCCTCGTCGGTGGCTTCCAGTTCATGCTCGTCGCCACCGTGACCATGACCTGCGGCACCATCTTCCTGATGTGGCTCGGCGAGCAGATCACCGAGCGCGGCATCGGCAACGGCATCTCGATGATCATTCTCGCGGGCATCGTCGCCCGCCTGCCCTCGGCGGTCGGGGGCATGGCCGAGCAGGTCAGCAGCGGGGAAATGCAGGGGCCGTTCGCCCTGTTCCTCATCATCCTCGTGGTTGCGGTCACGTTCTTCGTGGTGTTCATGGAGAGCGCCCAGCGGCGCATCACGGTGAATTACGCCAAGCGCCAAGTGGGCCGGCGCATGTACGCCGCGCAGAGCAGTCACCTGCCCTTCAAGATCAACATGTCGGGCGTCATCCCGCCGATCTTCGCCTCGAGCATCCTGCTCTTCCCGGCCACGGTGGCGAGCTTCATGGGCGCGAATGCCCAGGGGCCGGTCGGTGTCTTCATGCAGGACGTCGCCGCCGCGCTCGGCTACGGTCAGCCGCTGCACCTGGTGATCTACGCCACCCTCTGCATCTTCTTCTGCTTCTTCTACACGGCGCTGGTGTTCAACTCCCGCGACACCGCCGACAATCTCAAGAAGTCGGGCGCCTTCATCCCGGGCATTCGTCCGGGGCAGCAGACCGCCGATTACATCGACCGGGTGCTGACTAGGCTCACGCTCTGGGGCGCGCTGTACGTGGCGGCCGTGTGCGTATTGCCCGAGTTCCTCGTTTCCCAGCAGGGCACGCCTTTCGCCTTTGGCGGCACCTCGCTTCTCATCGTGGTCGTGGTGGTGATGGATTTCCGGGCGCAGCTCTCGGCGCACCTCATGTCCCACCACTATCCCGGACTCCTGAAGAAGGCCAATTTGCTCGGGTACGGCCGCAGCGGCTCGAGCGGGTAAGCACCTATGAAAGTCAGACCCTCGGTCAAGAAGATCTGCAAGAACTGCAAGATCGTGCGCCGCCGGCGCGTGGTCTACGTCATCTGCTCCGATCAGCGCCACAAGCAGCGGCAGGGGTAAATGGCGAAGTTTTCTGTTAAAATATAATGTTTTCCCTGCGGTAAGGCACCATGGCACGCATAGCCGGCATCAACATCCCGATGAACAAGCACGTGTGGGTCGGGCTCACGCACATCTACGGCGTGGGACGAGCGCGCGCGCAGACCGCCTGCGAGGCCGCGGGCGTCAATCCGCATACGCGCGTCAAGGACCTCACGGAGGCGGAGGTCAATGCCATCCGCTCGCAGATCGCCAAGTTCGCCGTCGAGGGCGATCTGCGGCGCGAGGTTTCCATGAACATCAAGCGGCTGATGGACCTCGGCTGCTATCGGGGCATCCGGCACCGCCGGGGCCTGCCGGTGCGCGGCCAGCGCACCCGCACCAATGCCCGCACGCGCAAGGGTCCGCGCAAGCAGGCCGTGAAGCTCAACGCGCCTCCGGGCAAGGCTTGATTCGAGGAATTCAGATAAATGGCCGATCAGAAGCAGCAGCAGGGTGGCGCGGCTCCGGCCGCGGCCGCCGCCGCCAAGAAGCCGAAGAAGGCGCGCAAGAACGTGCTCGATGCAATCGCGCACGTGCACGCCTCCTTCAACAACACCATCATCACCATCACCGATCGCCAGGGGAACACCCTCTCCTGGGCAACCGCGGGCGGGTGCGGCTTCCGCGGTTCCCGCAAGAGCACGCCGTTCGCTGCCCAGGTCGCAGCGGAGAAGGCCGGTGTCGCCGCCCAGGAGCACGGCGTCAAGAACGTCGAGGTGCGTGTCGGCGGCCCGGGGCCGGGACGCGAGTCGGCGGTCCGCGCGCTCAACAATTGCGGGCTGAAGATCAGCAGCATCTCGGATGTCACGCCGATCCCCCACAACGGCTGCCGGCCGCCCAAGAAGCGCAGAGTCTGAGGTCGAAGCATGGCGCGATATACAGGTCCCACGTGCAAGCTCGCCCGCCGCGAGGGCACCGATCTCTTCTTGAAAAGCGGCGTCAAGCCCCTAGAAAGCAAGT
>JBOIAQ010000014.1:0-85981 GCA_050739115.1 Steroidobacteraceae bacterium
AACTGAGAGGTACCGCCATGCTCGCTCGCGGAGCAGCGCAGGATAAGCGAGTTGCCGCAGTTTTCGACGAGGGTCTGTGCCTCGCCTTTACCGTACGTACTCGAGACTTGCGCGATTCGATTGGCCATTGCCATGCCGCCCAGGACCATGACCAGGATGATGGCGATGGGTGTCAGCCAGGCCAAAATATTGGTCTCGAGAGCGGTTGCACCCGTGAGAAAGGGCGAGGCCTGAGAGAATGCCGGTTGCGGCAGCGCCAACGAGACGGCGAGTGAGAAAGCGAGCGCGGCGCCGACCGGCAGCGCCGTACACATCAGGGTTCGAGCAAATCGCTGCAACATGGTTCTTCCCCTCGAGACTTTCTAAGCACCCGCAACCAGCCGCTGCGACTCCTCGGGTTGCCGGCCCGCGCGCTCCTCACGCTTGCTCTTGCCCGGGGCGCCGAAACGAAAGCCCTGCACGACGAAGTTGTAGTCGTAATGGCGCTCGCCGTCCTTGTCGGTCCAGTTGTCCGCGCGGACTTGGCTCTCGACGATGAGCTGATCACCCTTGCGCGCGCTGCGTGCAATCGTCTCGCCGAGCGGACCGAATGCCGTGAACCAGATGCCGGTGGCGATCTCGCGGATTCCGCCGTCCTCGTCCTTGCCGGCGTAGTCGTTGCCGATCAGACAGAATTTCGCATACGTGAGCGTGCCATTGACGGTGAGCTCGGGATTGCGGGAGAGATTACCGACTGCGGTCAGCGTGAAGCTGTTCATGGCGGACTCCTGATGTTGGTCTGTTGCCGGTCGAGCCGATGGAGACCAGTCTAGGGACGAGCGCCTGGATTTCGAATCGCATTTGCCTGCGTGTTTGCGCAGAAATGCGCGGGCTGCCCTCTGCCGTCGTCCCGGAGTCTGCGCCGACGCGCTATTCTGAAGTTGACAGCTCAGCCGCGTACGGCAAGGAGATCCCCATGTCCCTGATTCACGAGTCCGGTGAGGACACCGCGGGCGATGACGCCGTGATCGATGAGTGCACCGAGGAGCTGGATGAGCTCATCATGAGCCTCGACCGCTATTCGCCGGCTGTTGTCGCCGTGGCGATGGGCGCATGCCTTGGGGGCCTGCTCGGCGCGCTCATCGACGAGAGCCTGTGCACGAGCGAGGAGGTTCGTGAGCTCCTGCGGGAAATCGAGTCAGGCGCGCTGCAGGAGCCGATGCCGCTCGAGCGATGAGCGCGCGCCTTTGTCCAGAGCGGCGCCGCCGCCCCGCGGGGGTCAGCTCCCGAGCGTATCGCGCAGTCCTGGCGGCAGGATCTCGCGGTGATGTCGGACCAAACACATCTCGCGCAGAAAGACGAAGGTTCCGACACCGTCCTTGAAGTCTTGCAGAAGAAATCTCCGCCATTGCCGCGCAAGCGGCGGCCTGACCAGGCCGATGGCGTGCACAAGCTCCGCGACGCGCTCCCAGGAGTAGAAAGATAAACTGTTCAGTCTGCCTGTCTTTCTGATATCCTGCGGACCATGGCAGGTTCCCGCGAGTTCGACGTCAGCGACTTCGCTCGCACCATCGGTCGCCTCACCCGGCGCATGCGCGCCGCCGCCGCGCAGCACGAGCTGTCACTCACCGAATCGGCCGTGCTGGCGCGTCTGGACCGCGACGGCCCGGCCACCACCGCCGAGCTTGCCCGTGCCGAGGGCATGCGGCCGCAGTCGATGAGTGCCGCGATCGCCACGCTCGAGGAGCGGGGCCTCATCGGGCGCAGCCCGCATCCGAGCGATGGGCGGCAGGTCAACATCACACTCACCGGAAAAGGCGCCGCGGTGCGCAGCAGCACCCGGGACCTGAAGCGCGCCTGGCTGGCGCAGGCGACCATGAGTCTGGAGGACGAGGAGCGGCGGATCCTCGCCAAAGCCGGGCAGATCCTCAAGCGGCTGCTCGAGCCGTGAGGGCAGGCATCTCGCATACCTGGCGGGCGCTGCGCCACCGCAATTTCAAGCTGTTCTTCTTCGGGCAGAGCATCTCGCTGATCGGCACCTGGATGACGCGGCTCGCGACGGCGTGGCTCGTCTATCGGCTCACTCACTCGGCGCTGCTCCTCGGCGTCGTGAGCTTCTCCGGCCAGATCGTCTCCTTCCTCCTCGGGCCGTTCGCGGCCGTGTGGGTCGAGCGTCTGGAGCGGCGCCGGCTGCTCGTCATCACACAGGCGGCCGCCGCGGTACAGTCCCTGTCGCTCGCGGCACTCACGCTCACCCATGTGATCACGCTCGAAGAGATCATCGGGCTCATGATCTTTCAGGGCCTGATCAACGCGTTCGACATGCCGGGCCGCCAATCCTTCCTGGTTCACATGGTGGAGGATCGCGGCGACCTCGCCAACGCCATCGCCATCAACTCCTCGATGGTCAATGGTGCTCGACTCATCGGTCCCGCCATCGGCGGTCTCATCATCGCGGCATTCGGCGAGGGCTGGTGCTATCTGATCGATGGCGTCTCCTACTTCGCGGTGATCGCTTCGCTCCTGCTCATGCAACTGACGGCGCTGAACGGTCGCACAAGGGCCGAAAGCACGCTGCTCCAGGAGTTACGCGAGGGCTGGAACTACGTCAGCGGCTCGCGGCCGATCCGCACCGTGCTGTTGCTCCTGGCGCTGACCTGCTTCATGGGGTGGCCCTATTCGGTGCTGCTGCCGGTCTTTGCGGGCAAGGTCCTGCACGGAGATGCCCACACACTCGGATGGCTCACCGCCGCTTCCGGCGTCGGCGCTTTCTCCTCCGCCCTCACCCTCGCGATGCGCAAGTCCATTGTCGGCCTCACCCGCACGCTGCAGGTCGCGGTTGCCCTGCTCGGGGTCGGTCTGATCCTCTTCGGCCTATCCCACGTCCTATGGCTGTCGCTCGCCCTGATGGTGGTGGTCGGCTTCGGCCTCATTCAGGCCGCGGCCGTATGCAACACCATCATCCAGTCGCTCGTTCCGGACGACAAGCGTGCACGCGTGATGGGTTACTACACCATGGCATTCTTCGGCGCGGCACCTTTCGGGAGCCTCATGGCCGGCGCGCTGGCGCAGCACATCGGTGCGCCCCACACGGTCATGCTGACCGGCACCTTCTGTATCGCCGGCGCCGCATGGTTCAACTTCCAGCTGCCAAAGATCAGACCCGGGCTGCGCGCGAGCTATCGGGAGCGGGAGCTGTCCGTCACGCGCTCCGCGGCGGAGGAGGCGCGCGCGGCAGCGCGCCAGGCGAGCGCCAGCATCGCGAACCCGAAGACCAGCAACGCGAGTCCCCACCACAGATTGACGTCGATGCCGAATGAGCGCCGATAGATCGCCGGATTGCTCAAGAGCCCGTAGCCCGCAAGGAGTGCGCCGAGGAGAACGAAGAGGCTGCCGATCGGAATTCGGATGTCGAGAGCCATGGCGGTTACCGGAAGATGAAGTTGAGAACGATCGCGCCCGCAAGCACGCCGGCTCCGAGCACGGCCGGCCGCGCGTACCAGCGCTCGCCGACCACGCGCAGACGCGGTGTGAGTGAGTAGACGAGCCCGGTGAGTTCGCCCGCCGGTCGGGGCCGCGTAAGCAGGCTCACCACCACGGTTACGAGGAAGCAGACACCGAAGGCGTAGATTGCCGTCCAGAAATTCTGCGCCATCTGGCTGGGATAAAGGTGCCGCACCGCGATCCAGCCGCCCTTGATGCCCGTCATGCTGCCCGCCGGCAGCGTGAGTCCGTGGTGCACGGCCGCCGCCCCCGTGCCGGTGAGAAGACCCAGGAACGCTCCGTGTCCGGTCGCTCGCTTCCAGAACATGCCGAGCAGGAAGGTGGCGAAGAGCGGCGCGTTCACGAACGCGAACAGCAGCTGCAGCAGGTCCATGATGTTGTTGAAGCGGTTGGCCGCATAGGCTGCCGCGATCGAAAGCCCGATACCGGCGACCGTGGCGATACGCCCCATACCGAGATAGTGGCGGTCACTCGCCCGGTGGCGGATGTAGGCCTGGTAGATGTCGTAGGTCCATACGGTGTTGAAGGCGGTCACATTGCCCGCCATGCCGGTCATGAAGCTCGCCATGAGCGCCGTGAGCCCGAGGCCGAGCATGCCGTTCGGGAAGTAGTGCCCGAGCATGAGCGGAATCACCATGTCGTAATTGAGCGAGCCGTCGGCTTTGTGCGGCAGCGCGAGACCGCTCGCGGCACCGTGCAGGGTCGAGGCGATGGCGATCATGCCAGGAAGGATGACCAGGAAGGGGAAGAGCATCTTCGGCACCGCGGCGATGAGCGGCGTGCGCCGCGCCGCCTCCATGGAGTCGGCCGCGAGCGCCCGCTGCACGACGAGAAAATCGGTGCACCAGTAGCCGAAGGACAGCACGAAACCGAGCCCCATCGCGATGCTGAACCATTCGACCCCCATTGGGTTCGATGAGGGACTCCCCATCACGGTCCAGGTACTCGTCCAGGCATCGGGCGCGAAGCCGCGTGAGACCGCCACCTCTCTCAAGCCCGCCGCGAGCCCGTGCCATCCGCCCACGTCCTTCAAGCCCAGAAACACGAGCGGGGCGAATCCAAACACGATGAGAAAGAACTGCAACACCTCGTTGTAGATGGCGGAGGTGAGACCACCGAGAAGGACGTACACCAGCACGATGAGCGCCGACAACAGGACGCTCATCGTGAAGTCCCAGCCGAGGAGCAGTTTTAGCAGGAGCGCCATCGCGTACATCGAGATTCCCGAGGAGAACACCGTCATGATCGCGAAGGAAATCGCATTCAAGCCGCGGGTCTTCTCGTCGAATCGAAGCTTCAGATACTCCGGCACCGAGCGGGCGCGCGAGCCGTAGTAGAACGGCATCATGAAAACGCCGAGAAACACCATGGCCGGGATCGCCCCCACCCAGTAAAAGTGGCTGGTCGCCATGCCGTACTTGGCCCCGGAGGCGGCCATGCCGATCACCTCCTGGGCGCCCAAGTTCGCCGAGATGAAGGCAAGCCCGGTGATCCAGGCCGGAATCGCGCGCCCCGAGAGGAAGTAATCCGTGCTCGTGCGCATAGAGCGCTTCAGCGCCGCGCCGATCCCCAGCACGAAGGCGAAGTACACCCCCATGATCGTCCAGTCGATCGCACCCGGATGCATCTCAGCCGCCGGGAGCGCCGAGATCGATCGAGGCGGGAACGACGCCCTTGGGTGCGGCGCTCAGGGCACGCAGAATCTGCGCCTCGCGCTCACGGTACGGCGTGCCGTCAGGCCAGAGGAGATCGTGATGCCAGACCGCCGGCTGAATGAGCACGTACGGGCGCTCCCAGGAGTCCCAGGGCAGGTTGGTTTGCGTCTTGCCCTTGACGAACCCCCAGTTGATCATCCCCACGTTCAATTGCTTGGCGATGGGAAGATCGCCATCGATGGTGGAGCCCGCGCCACGGGCCATGTACTCCGTGCAGATCATCGGCCTGCGGTAGGTCTTGAGCTCCCGGACGCGTCGCAAGAATTCCTCCGGCCAGCCGTAGTTATGGAATGTCAGAACGTCTGAGTCGGCGAGCTGAGTCCTCTCGATCGCATTCAAGCCGCCGGGTCTGCTCCAGTCAGGGCCGTGCCACAGTCCGCTCGTGAGAGGCTGCCGCGGATGCTCTTCCCGCGCCCACGCGAACACCTCAGGCAGGAGTGCGGCCACGCGTGCGAATTTGTCCTTCGGTTCCTGCGCCGCGTAGTTGCCCCCGCCCGGGTTGTCGGGCTCGTTCCACACATCCCACGCGAGCACCCGATCGTCCTGGCCAAAGCTGCCGACGATGTCTTTGACGTAGGCCTCGAGCTTCTCGTACTGACTTGGATCATCGAGACGCCTGGCTCCCGGCGCCTGCACCCAGCCCGAGTTATGGACGCCCGGCACCGGCGGGTGTTGGGGACCCAGCTTCGGATCGGGATCCCAGCAGGAGTCGAATAGCACGAATATCGGCTTGATGTGATGCCGCGAGGCGATCGCCAGGAAGATCCGGATGCGTTGCTTGAAGCCGTTGGGGTCCTGCTCCCAAAGGAGGTTGTGCAGGAACACCCGCATCGTATTCATGCCGAGTCCCTGCGCCCAACCGAGCTCGAGATCGATCCGCTTCGGATCGAAGGTGGCCGCCTGCCACATCTCGAGCTCATTGATGGCATCGGCGGGGATGTAATCGCTGCCGAGGATCCAGGGCTGGCCGGAATACCACGCGTGGGCGTGTTCCGCCGACCAGCGCTCGAGGCCCACCGCCCGGGACGGCACGAGCGCCGCGGCGAGCGCGACCGTGAGCGTAAGAAGGAGCCCCGTGTGCTTCATCTGGCATCCCTGCCGGGGCACGGAACGGGCGGGGACGTGGGCTTCACGGGAATGAAGATACCCCATTGCTGAGCTTCAGGGCCAAGAAATGCTACGCATCGGCCCGGCTCGCCTCTGCACCAGAGCTCAAGGAAACGCTATGCGCAGAATCTCTTTCGGTGTCTTGCTGGTCGCCCTTGCCACGCTGGTATTGGAGTTGATGCTGACGCGCGCCTTCGATACCACCCTCACGCCCAACCTTTCGTACTTCGTCGTCTCGCTCGCGATCTTCTCCTTCGGGCTGGCGGGTCTGTTAGCCACCCTGAAGCCCCTCGACCCGCAGCGGGACATTCGCGGAGTCCTCGTGGTCTGCTGTGTGGGTTTCACGGTCGCGGCGCTCCTTCTCAACCCGATCATCAATGCCCTGCCGCTCGACTATCAACAGATCGTGAAGGCGCCGCTCACCACATTGGGTGCCTTCTGCGCGCTCTACCTCGCGTTACTCGTTCCCTTCGGGCTCGCGGGCTACGTGCTCATCACCGTATTCTCGACGTACGCGGCGCGGATCCAGCGGCTCTACTTCTGGGATCTGATCGGCGCCGGTATCGGCACCGTAATCGTCATACCCTTCATCCTGAAGATCGGCCCAGGCGGTCTGATCGTCTGCGCTGCGGCGCTGACTCTCATCGCCGCCGCGCTCTTCACCGGCTCACGCACCATGGGCGTCGGGTGCGTGGCGGCGGCGCTCGCCATTGCCGCGGTACCGGCGATCCGTGGCCAGCACTACATTGACTATCGCTACCACATGGAGAAGCGGGGCATTCTGGCAGCCGTGCAGGAAGGACGGGACGAGCTCGTCCGCTGGGACCCGATATCAAAGATCGACGTCATCGATCAGACGCTGAGCCCCGAAACCATTACCCCCTGGCACAAGGCCGGCAACCGCAAGGCCATCGAGTACGACGGGGGTAATCAGACGAGCTATTTCTACCAGTTCGACGGCAATCTGCCGGCGCTGCGCGCGCGTATCCGTCAGGATCCGGAGCTCGCCAACGTCGACTTCTGGCAGATCGGCGTGCTCGCCGCGCATTACCTGAAGCGCGACACGGATCAGAGCGTGCTCATCATCGGCAGCGCCGGCGGCGAGGAGACCAAGGCGGCGCTCATGTACGGGGCGAAGCGGATCGACGCCGTCGAGCTCGTGCCCACGGTCATGAGGCTTGCCCTCGGCCGCTACTCCCCCTACATAGGCAACATCTTCCACAACCCCGCGGTCCATCCGCACGTCGGCGACGGACGCAGCTTCCTGCAGCATTCCTCTCGCAAGTACGACATCATCCAGATCTATAGCGATTACACCAGCTCGAGCATCGCTCAGGGTACCGGAGCGATGGCGCCGATGTACCTCCAGACCGCCGAGGCCTACGAGCAGTACTTCTCGCACCTGACGCCGAATGGCGTGCTGCAAGTCAACAATTTCGCCTACCCCAGGATGATCAGCACCGCCGCCCTCGCCTGGCGGCGCATGGGACTCACCGACTTCCAGCGGCACGTGGCGGTCTACTTCTGTCCGGACCAACTCACGCTGCCGACGCTCCTCTTTAAGATGCAGCCGTGGACTCCAGCGCAGATTGCCGCCCTCAACGCCTTCGTGGGTTCGCCGAAGCTCGCGCCGCGGCAGCGGCTCTACCTGGTGGAAGATCCACTCGATCCGGCAAAGAGCTTCCTGCCCGCCGTGTTCTACTCCGGCTCCTACCCCACCTGGCTCGCGAAGCGGATACCCGCCGACTTCGCGCCGACGATCGACGACAGCCCCTACTACGGTGAGATGCGCGAGCACCTGGGCCACGTGACGGCGAAGCCGGGCAACTTCCTCGATCCCGGCACGGAGTACGTGCTCAACTCCTCACTGATCCGCGGCGTACCGATGGATGAAATCCATCTCTTTCTCACGGCCGCGGCATCGGTGCTTTTTGTGATCCTGCTCGTCTTCGTGCCGCTGCGCTTCTCGCGGGTGGGCCGGGAGAAAGGCGCCGCAGCGGCACCGCTGCTCCTTTATTTCTCCTGCCTCGGCGCGGGCTTCATCATTCTGGAGCTCATCTACATCCAGAAGTTCATGAATCTCATCGGCAGTCCGCTTTACACCTATTCGACCGTCATCTGCACGATGCTCTGCGGCGCGGGCCTCGGCAGCGCCGCCTCCGAGCGGCTCGGGATCACTCCGCAGCGGCGCTGGTCGCAGCCGTTCCTCGCCGTGATCATCATCGGCCTCGCGCTCATCATCTGCTATCCCTCCATTGCGCGGCTCGTCCTCGCTCAGCCGCTGCTCGGCCGCGTCGCGCTCTCCGTCGCGCTGCTCTTTCCGCTCGGGTTTTTCCTCGGCATGCCCTTCCCCCTCGGCGTCCTCGCGATCGAGCGCCAGCCGCGCGGCGCGGTGGCGTGGGCCTGGGGCATGAACGGCATCTGCACGGTGGCGGGAGGACTCCTGAGCGTGCTCCTCGCCCTCGAGAAGGGATTCAACTTCGCTCTTTTCGTGGCGCTCGCGTGTTATGTTGGAGCCTTGGCGGTGTTCGTCAGGATGCGCGACATGGCGCCCGCGCGCGAGTCGCGAAGCGACGAGGCGGGCAGGCTGCTGGCGCGAGAGGCGCCCTGAGCGGCGCGGAGTGCCCCGGGGCCGCGCGCCTCAAGGCGGCGGGCGATCCTGCGACCGCGGCTCCGGCGGTCTCGCGGAAGACTCATGCGAAGCGGGGGGCGGCGATGAGCGCGGCGGGCTCGGTGCCGCGAACCGCGGCTGCGGCATCGCACGCTCGGGCGGTGCGAAGCGCTGCTCCGGGATCTGCCGCTCCGGTGGCGCGAAGCGCTCCTGCGGCGCGGGCTGCTGCCGTGGCACCTGACGCTCGGGAGTCATGTGCTCCATGGGCGTACGCGGCTCCAGCGGCCGTGCCTGCGCCCAGGGCGGCCGATCATCTCTCAACGGGCGTGCCGGGGTCGGCGTCGGCTGCTCCAGCGCGCGCTCACGAGCCGACATGATGCGCACTGCCGGCGCGCCGCGCTTCTGCGACGCCAGACGCACTATCGCCGCCGGCGTGTACGGCCGCATTCGCGACAGCTGCGTCAGCGAGAGTGGCCGCCCGCCGTTCGCCCGAATCGCCGCCTGCTCTCTCGCAAAGGAGACCGGAGCACGCGGCGGCGCGAGTCGCGCCACGACGGGCCGGTCGATGAGCGCGCGCGGCGGAGCCTTGACGATCCGGCCCGCACGCCCTCCGAGAACGCTCTGGCGCAGGGGGATGATGGCGGGAGCGGCGGTGCTGGCCCGGAGATTGACGGCGCTCCCGTGCGGCAGGATCAGCCGATGCGGGCCGACGGGCTGCGCCGAGGTGAATACGTTACGCGGCACGGCGATGATGGCGCCCGGAACGCCGCCATTGACATAGCGTACGTTCTCGGCGCGTCCCTGGTACGCATTGGCGATGTCTGCGGTGTTGAGGATGCGCGTATTCGCGATGTTGATGTTCCGAACGTACGCGGCGCTCGCGGGGTATCCGGGAACATAGACATCGCGCGGCCCGAGCGCGAACCAGCCCACGTGCGCGCCGGTCGTTCTTGATACCCCCGCATGCCGGCCACCAACCCACGCGACCAGTGCCGGCGCATATATCGGATGCAGCCGGCGGGGCCCGGGAACCCAACACCAGCGGTGATGCCAGTACCCCCATCGGCCGTAGTGAAACGGCGCGAACCCCCAGGGCTCCTCATCCACCCAGGTCCAACCCCAGGGCGAGATCCACGCCCAATTGCCGAGGCTGTAAGGGGCCCAGCCGACGGCGACCGTCGGGAACCAGGCGTAGCCCCAATCCGGTGTGTCCTGCCAGGTGCCATAGGATCCGAGGGTCTCCGCCCCGACGGTCCCCGGGGGCACGTACTCCTGGGCGGCAGCGGCCTGCTGCTGCAACTGCCGGTCGCGCTGCATCGACCAATCATCGAGCGAATCGGGCGCACCCAGCATCGCGTAGTCGGCGGCTAGCGTATTGGTGCCGGTGAACGTGACACTCTGCTGCGCGGCCACCGGATAGGACTGCCCGCCGCCGCTCGCGAGCGCCTCGCCCTCATCCACCTTGACGATGGTCGTATCGCCGCTCTCGCTGACCTCCACCCGGTAGATGCCGGGCTGCTGCAGTGTCAGCGCGAGATTCGGGGTGTCGATCTCCTCGTTCTCTCCATCGGCAAGCGTAAGCACGTGGACGATGACCGTGCCGGCGGTGACCTGCAGCTGCGTGGTCTGATCATCGAGGTTGAGGAAGGAGACGCCCGTGGTGCTACCGAGGCGGATGACCGCATCACCGATATCGAGCTCGGCGCGCGAGTTCTGATCCGCCCAGAGCTTGTCCCCGACGGTGAGCGGGCGATTGAGCTCGGCGCTCGTCCAGGTGCGGGTGCCCGCGGGCTCGAGCGACACGCTGCCGTCGAGATAGGAGAGTTGAGCGACGCGCCCGGGAGGGTCGGCCGACTGCGCGAGTGCCTCGCCGATGAGGCCGACGGCGATCAGCATCCCGACGGCAATTGCGCCGAACATCGAACGGGGTTGCATTCTCATACCGCTTTCCTCCGATGCTGACCCGCATCATCGCCCTGGATGCTGACCAAGTCCTGACGGTTTCCCCGCACCGCTTCCGTCCTCCTGATGCGGATCTCCCATTGGAGAGAACCGGGCCCTGTTCAGTTTCGAGGGCAGCATGCGGCCATTGGGGGCTCGAGGCGCTGAACGCAACGTGAACTGGCCGCGCAACCCTTGCGAAGTCGGCAAGTCCGGCTTTATTCTTACCCTGGCAGCCATTGAGGCTATAATAGCCATATGGAAAAGGCTACTGTATCCCAGCTCAAGAACCATTTGAGTGCGTATCTGCGCAAGGTCCGGGCCGGCCAGCCCGTATTGATATACGACCGTGACGTGCCCATCGCGCGCATCGAGCGGATCGAGTCGAGCGGCCGTGGGGGTGACCGACTTGCACTGCTCGCGGCGCAGGGGATTACGCGGCCGGCAGCACGCCCGTTGTCACCGCGGCAGTTGCAGGCGCTGCTGCCCCGGCCTTTGCCGCGCTCGGCAGGCGTCCTCGATGCGCTCCTGGAAGAGCGCGCTCACGACCGCTGAACCTCATGCGATACTGGGACACGTCGGCAATTCTTCCGCTGATCGTCGATGAGCCGGCCCGCGCGAGGCTGCTTGAGCTGTATCAGCAGGATTCGCAGATCGTGGCCTGGTGGACGACGCCGGTCGAGATAGCTTCGGCGGTTGCTCGTCGCGAGCGTGAGGGCAGGATCTCCGCTGACGAGGCGGATGCGGCGCTGAAGGCGGCGAAGCGACTCGTGGCCGCGTGGCACGAAGTCGTTCCGAGCGACGCCATCCGGCGCACGGCGGAACGATTGCTTCGCGTTCACTCATTGCGCGCTGCGGACAGCTTACAGCTCTCTGCCGCGCTGATCGCGGCGAATCACGACCCGTCAACGCTCGAGATGCTCTGCCTCGACAGCCGTTTGGCCGCCGCGGCACGACGAGAAGGCTTTGTCGTAGTCGACTCCTGAGCCGCACCCGTGCCCTCATCCCATCGTCACGAGACCTCGCGCGGCCGGTCGTTTTCCTTGGTCTGGCCGGCTCTAGCCCGGACGTAACCTAGAGGGACCGAGGCCTCGTGCGCGTCATCGTCACGGAACTCAACATCTATCCGCTGAAGTCGGCCCGCGGTCTACCGAAGGCGCGGGTGCGGCTCGCAAGCACCGGCTTCGAGTGGGATCGTCACTGGATGACGGTCCGCGAGGACGGCACGTTTCTCACCCAGCGCACCCAGCCCTCACTGACCCGGATCGTGCCGCAGCTCAACGAGGATGAGCTGATCCTGACATCCGAGGGGTTGGAACCGCTGGTGTTGCCTCTTGCGCCGCAAGGGGTCGGTCGGTCGGTGCGCATCTGGAAAGACTCCTGCGAAGGACTGGATCAGGGCGATGCGGCCGCCGCCTGGGTGAGCACGGTGCTCGGTGAGCCGGTGCGGCTCGTGCGCCTGCCGGCAACACCCGGGCGCAGGGCGGATCCGAAGTACGCGGGTTCCGACCGCGCGCCGCTCGCCTTCCCCGACGCCTACCCGGTTCTCCTCTGCAATCGCGCCTCGCTCGAGGATCTCAACCGGCGGATTCCCGAAGCGCTCCCGATGGCGCGTTTCCGTCCCAACCTCGTGCTCGAGGGCCTGCCGCCCTTCGCCGAGGACCGGATCGCCGCGATCGAGATCGGTGCGGTCATCCTGACCCTGGTCAAGCCCTGCACCCGCTGCATCATCCCCTCCACGGACCAGCGCAGCGGCATCCGCGGGTTCGATCCGCTGCCGGTGCTGCGGACCTTCCGCTTCGATCGCGAGCTCCTCGGGGTCACCTTCGGTGAGAACGCGGTCATCAGCCGCGGCGTCGGTGAGCTCCTCGAGCGCGGCGCGGCGTGTCGGGTGAGCTACGACAATTGATCTTTGCCGCACGGCCCGATACCGTGCCTGTCCGCCGGTGATGGAATGGATCGCTGAAAGATGAGAAAAACGGCGCTGCTGCTGGCGGCAACCTGCATCGCATCCCAAGGGATGGCGCAGGCGCTCGGCGTGTCGCCCTACCTGCCGTTGAATCTCGACCCCGACGTCGAGAATCAGGTGGAGCGGGTGCTGATTCTCGGGAATGAGCCGGTGATGACGCGCCCGATCCCGGCGGCGCTGGTGCTCGATGCGCTTCCGAAGGCGTGCAAGGTGGATCGTCCGCTCTGCGAGCGCGTGCGGCATTATCTCGACCGGTACATGCACACCACGGACGTGGAATTCACCAGCGTTTCGGCCGCCGCAACCTCGGGCTCCTCGAACATCGCGCTGCCGAATCAGCACGGGGAGAAGGCGCAGAGCCCCTACCAGGTCGCCGGGGCCGCCTATATTCAACCCAATTCCTACATGCTGCTCAATGTCGGCGGCGTCGCCTATCAGGGGCGCGCGACGCCCACCGGGACGATGCTGAGTCTCGGTTTCGACTGGGCACAGCTCGATATCGGCTGGCGCGATCATTGGTGGTCACCGATGACCGACAGCGCGATGCTGATCAGCACCGAGGCGCCGACGATGCCCTCCATCACACTGTCGAATGACCGGCCGCTCACGCGGTTTGGATTCCAGTATGAGGGCTTCGTGGCGCGCATGTCGGAATCGGACCGCATCGAGCTCACCAACGGCAAGCTGACGCGCGGCTATCCGAAGATGGGCGGCATCCGGTTGGGCATCGAGCCGGTGAGCGGCTGGGCATTGTCGCTCCAGCGCGTGCTCTTCTGGGGCGGTGGAGCAGCGGGCGGTCAGTCGCTCTCGAACCTTTTCGAAGCGTTCGTCAATCCCAGCAAGGCGCAGACCACCGGCTTTGGGACCACCGACGTCGTGGGCAAGCAGGAAGCCTCCGTCACCAGCCGGTTCATCTTTCCTGCTCGCGTGCCCTTCTCGGTGTATTTCGAGTATGCCGGCAACGACACTTTGGCAGGTCATACGCCGCTCGTCGGCAAGGCCGCCCTCGCGGCCGGCATCGATTTCCCGCGCATCGGCCCCTTCAGCCTGACCTACGAGTTCGACTCCTGGTCGCCCACCTGGTACGTGCACACCGCGAGTAACGTGCAGACCGGCTACCTCGATGGCCTCACCAACTACGGCGACTCCATTGGTAACTGGTTCGGCGATCAACGCGTGCTGGCCACCCCCACGACACTGGCCAGTGACGTCGGCGGCCAGAGCAACATGCTGCGCCTGGGCTGGGAGCCCTCCTTCGGCGGCCTCCTGCAGCTTCAGCTGCGAGCGCTCGCCAATGAGAACGGTACGCTGTTTGACACGTACTTGTATAAGAACGAGTACCTCGAGTCACTGAGCTATTCGTATCCGTGGAAAGGCTACGCGCTGGGCGCCGAGGTCGATGACGGCCGGGACGTATTCGGCAGCCATTACCTGCGCCTCGAGGGGTATTTGCGCGACGGGGATGCACTGCTGCGGGGCGATGACGATGATTCGGAGACCGCCGCTTTCGCCGGCGAGCGCCCCGAGGGAGATGAGCTCTATGTCAGCGCGGGCGCGGACTATTTCCGCACCCAGGTCGACCTGCATGTGATCAAACCCTACGACACGAAGGGGAGCGCCGGGCCTTACGTCGCCATCGGTGCGCGCCGCCGCGTGTCCACCCACCAGGATCTCGGCGTTGCGCTCGAGGCGGATGACCTCAGCGGGCGCTCGCTCTTGAGCGTGCGCATGTTCGACTACCGTTATCGCTTTGACTCGCCGCTCGCCATCAATGCTTTCTTCGGCGCCTCGCGCTATCCGGTGGGAACACCGGCGTACGGGGTGTATGCGGGAGCCGGGCTGCAGTGGCGCAACGTGCTGCCCGGTTGGGATGTCGGCCTCGATTACCGTACCGTGATCGACGCGGAGCGGGAGCGAGACCTGCCGACCGACCCGCAGCCGCTTGGCAGCGCAAAGCCGGACGCGCTCTACAGCATCTCCAGCTGGACGCTCTACCTCTCGCGGAAATTCTAGCGGCCGGCGACGCTGCGCGTGTCGGGCAGCGGCTCGAAGCCCCACCTGCGAAAGATCGGCTGGGCAGCGATGCTCGTGACGAAGGCGAGATAGCGCGCTGCTTCTTCGTTGGCTCCTCGGGTGAGCGCCACCGGATAAATGATCGGCGAATGACTGGCGGCGGGAAACACGCCGACCACCCGAACGTGCGGCTCGACGAGCGCATCGGTGCGGTAAACGATGCCGAGTGGCGCATCGCCCCGCGCTACATAGGCGAGCGCCGCCCTCACATTCTCCGCACGCACGAGCCGCGTCGCAACGCTGTTCCAGACTCCAAGGTTCCTGAGCGCCTCACGCGCATACATGCCGGCAGGCACCGAGTCCGGATCGGCAACGGCGAGACGTCCTCCTCCGAGGAGCGCGGCGAGATCGAAGCCCGGCACGATCGGCACCCGCAGCGCCCTGCCGGCAGGCGCGATGAGCACCAGCACGTTGCCGGCCACCTCGTGGCGGGAACCCGGCCGCAGCAGTCCGCGTTGCTGAAGGTAGTCCATCCACTGGAGGTCGGCCGAGAAATAGACATCCGCGGGGGCTCCCGCCTCGATCTGCTTGGCGAGCGTGGAAGAGGCCGCGAGCGAGGACGTGACCTGGATGCCCGAGCGGGCGGTGAAGGCCTTGTCAAGGTCCCCCAGCACATTCGCGAGTGAGACGGCAGCAAACACCAGTACGCCTCGAGGCGCGTCCGCCGACCGCGCACCCGCCGCCGCCAGTGAGAGCACCGCCGACATCGCCGCCACCAGCCATCGCCGCCGCATGCCTGACCTCATTGTTCCGGAATGGACGTAGCGATACCAGGACGCAGCGCGCTTCGCAACCGTGGCCGTTACAGTATCCTCGGCCGCATGCGAACGGAGTCCCTCGCGCCGTTCCTGGCCGCACTGCTGCTCCTCACGGCGCCCCATGCCGCCGCCGCGGCGGCGCATTCGAATCAGAAGGTCGAGCCGATCCGAGGGAACGGAATCCCCTCGGACGCCGAGCTCGAGCGCTCGGGTGCCGTGATCGGGCGCATCGTGATCCGCAACGACAACATCTTCGATCTCGCCAATCCCAAGGATAACAATTGGCTCTTCCGCCTCGCCGACCGCCTGCATCCGGTGACGCGCGTCTCGACCATCCGCCAGCAGCTTCTCTTCCACACCGGCGAGCGCTACTCGCGACACTTGCTCGATGAGTCCGCGCGCATCCTGCGCGGCAATCCCTATTTCTACGACGCCTCCATCCGACCCCTTGCCTATCATGACGGCAAGGTCGACGTCCTCGTGCTCACCCGCGACGTCTGGACACTGAATCCGGGATTCGACTTCTCACGCAGCGGTGGCAAGAGCACGACGGGCGTGCAGATCGAGGACATCAACACCCTGGGCACCGGCACCGACGTCAAGCTCGAGCATTCCAACTCGGTCGATCGCACCGAGTCGGATATCGAGGTGGCGAATCCGCACACCCTCGGCACCTGGTTCACGACCGACATCGCCTACGGGAGCCTGAGCGATGGCAAGATGCGTCGCTTCATCCTCGACCGGCCGTTCTATTCGCTCGAGACGCGTCACGCCGGCGGTATCAGCCTCAACGACACGACCGAGGACGACTCGCTCTATAACCTCGGGCAGGAGATCGACAAGTTCGCCGACCACGCCCGCTTCTTTCAGCTCTACGGCGGCTTCTCGCAAGGGCTCGAGAACGGCTGGACGCGCCGCTACAGCGCCGGCCTGAGCTATGACGAGCACACATTCTCGCCCTCCCATCTCTGGACGGAGCCCACGGTACTTCCCGCCGACCGCAAGCTCGTTTACCCCTGGCTGCGCTTCGATCTCGTGCAGGATCAGTTCGTGAAGCTGCACAATCACAACCAGATCGGGCGCACCGAGGATTTCGACCTCGGCGCCTACGCCACGGCGCAAGTGGGCTGGGCCGATAAAGCATTCGGCTCGAGCCAACGGGCGCTTACCCTCATGCTGGCCACGGGCGATGGCTACGCCCTCTCGAAGCGCGACACCCTGCTCGTCTCGAGCGTCTTTACCGGCAGAGTCCAGAACGGATCCCTCGAGAACGGCGTGCTCGACAGCGCCGCCCGCTTCTACGCCGAACAGTCGGGCTATTGGCCGTTCCGGGAGGGAAACTGGCTTTTCTTCACCACCCTCGCGGCCACAGAAGGCAAGCGCCTCGACCTCGAGGACCAGATCCTATTGGGGGGTGACAACGGCCTCAGGGGCTATCCGCTGCGGTACCAGGACGGCACCTCGCGAGCCCTGCTCTCGTTAGAGGAGCGTTACTTCAGCGACTGGTATCCCTTCCGCCTGTTTCGGGTTGGCGCCGCGGTCTTCTTCGACATGGGCCGCACCTGGGGTCAACCGCAGCTCGCCACACCGGGTCTCGGACTGCTGAAGGATGCCGGCTTCGGTTTACGCTTCGGTAACGCCCGCACCGGACTCGGCAACGTCATTCACGTCGACCTCGCCTTTCCCTTCGACCGGGGTCCGACCAGCATCAACCGCGTGCAGTTCCTGGTGCAGACCGAGCAGGAATTCTGATATGAAGCGCTCGATCCGGGCTCCTGCCCGGCCCTGTGCCTGAGTCGCTGGGTCCTTACTTCCGTTTAGGTCCCAAGCCCGGCGGGGCGAGGACGGTGCCATCCGGCAGCCGGATGCCGCTGCCTCCAGGCGGCGGCACCGGCCGGGTCGGCGCGGGTTTCGGCGGCTCGGCGGCTGGCTTCGACCCGCTTCCTGCCGCGCCGGTAGGGCTGGCGGTGGCGGGGGCGGGCTTCGGCGCGGCGCTGACCGTCGGCTGCCGGACCTGGGGCTCGTCGGGCGCCTGTGGCGGTAGCACCTCCACTGAGAGCGTGAAGGTGCGCTTCTCCGTGCCGTGAAGGGCTCCCACATTGATCACCTGGCGATCGACCTCCTCGCCACGATCATTGCGGATCGAGATGGTGATGTAGTACTCCCACGCGTCCTCGAGCGGCGGATGGCGGATGATGCCCTCCACCCTGAGCGCCGAGGTTGCCGCCACCTGCCGCTTCGCCGCGTCCGAATCGAAGCGCAGGTGGTGCATGCAGCCTGGGCAAATGCTCAGGCTCTCGAGGATGACCGCCTTGCAATGCGGGCAAGTGCGCGTCTTGCCCGTCGGGGACGGGCGAGAGGCGACGTTCATATGCCGCTCCGAGACGATTAGCTGCCGTATCCCTTCGTGTCGGCCTTGGTCCGGGTCTCGCCTTCCCAGCCGAACTCGACCTGGCCGCGCATGCGCGAGCCCGCCGCAACGATGAGGGAGCCGGCCTTGACATCGCCGCTGATCACGCCGGTTTCGAGGAGCTCGACGCGCTTGGCGTTGTCGATGTTGCCGACGAGCTCGCCCCCCACGACCACCACGCTGGCCTTCACCTGGCCTTCGAGATGGGCGCCGGAATCGAGCGTCACGTTGCCATCGACGTGCACGTCACCCTTGAAGCGGCCCGCGATGCGCACGTGGCCGGACCCTACGATCTTGCCCTCGATGGTCAGGTCCGAGGCAATGACGGATTCTTTCATGTCAAGGCGCTGCTCCTTGGCGGGACGACGGGGGATTTCCGCGGAAATCGGGGCGACGTTGCTCTTCTCCGGCGGCGCCGCCGGCGACGATGCTGCGCCGAAGCCCGGCGAGGTTCCTGCCGAAGGGGTCGCGGTTCCAGTACTTGTATCTTTCCAAAGCGCCATGAGAAGGCCCCCGGTTCAAATGATGGGAGAGCAACGTCGAAAGGTACTCGTCGCCGACGCCAAGAGCCAGTGTCTCCGCATACCGACAGGGCCGCTGTCAAGCCTAGGGGCCTCTCATATTGTACATGAAATCCATAAATTCATGTACATTGAAACTCACATTTGGGGGATAACTCGCGGGTCGCCCTGGCGATGAAAACGCACGTCGATATCGATGAGAAGGTACTGGACGAAGTCATGAAGATGGGAAGGTTCTCGAGCAAGAAAACCGCCATCAACACTGCGCTTACCGATTACCTGCGCAAGCTCAAGCGGTTGGACCTGCTGGCCCTGCGCGGTAACGTTCCCTGGGTCGGGGATCTGGATGCGCTGCGCGCCGACCGTCGGGGCAGGTCTTGAGCATTCTGGTCGACAGCTCCGTGTGGATCAGCTTCCTGAACGGGGAGAATTCCGCGGAGGCCGCTTACCTCGCGGTCTGCATTGCCGAGGACCGACCTCTCGTGATCCCTGGACTGGTCCAAACGGAGGTGCTGGTCGGTGCGCGCAGCGAGGCGGAGGCGCTTCGCGTGTCGCAATCGCTATCCGCCTTTCCTCATGTCCCCGGACCGACTCCATCCGACCATGAGCGTGCGGCACAGATTTACCGCACTTGCCGATCGCGGGGCTATACGATCCGCTCCACGATCGACTGCCTCATCGCCCAGCTTTGTCTGCGCGACGGTTACGAGTTACTGGCCAAAGACCGGGATTTCGAGGCGATCGGCAGCGCATTCCCGCTGAAGCGCGTACCCACGCGCCTCATGGTTCATGACAGTGCAATCAGCTACGCGGCCAACGCGGGGGCCTCCCCAGGGGCCTAGGCCGCCTGCGACCCGCAGCGCAACGCCTGCAGCAGTACCCCGAAGTCCGCCCCCTTGGTGACGAAGGCGGCGGCACCCCGGCGCTTCGCCTCGTGGGCGATGTCCTCGCTGAAGGCGAGCCCGCTGAAGACGATGATCCGCAAGGAGGGCAGTGCCTCGGCCAGCTCGCCGATGAGCGGCAGCCCGCTGCCCCCGTGAAGCATGAGGTCGAGGATGAGCACGTCCGCCTCGGTGCGCCGCGCCGCGGCCAGCACCTCGCCGGCATCCGAGACCTGCCCGACGCAGTGCATGTCGGGCTCGGTATCGATCAACTGGCTCATGATCTCGCTGAGATCCTGATGGTTCTCCGCGATGAGCACTCGCAAGGGCTGCTTTTGTTCCGGCAAAGGGTTTCCCTGTCGAGAGGTGGATCGCGCGGCGCAATGAGCAAGCCACATGCCCGGCTCAAGCATCGATCAGGCGCAGGAGCTCCTCGGTTTTCTGCCGCACCAAGGGCTCGCTGCCGCGTGTCTCGACGTTGAGCCGCACCAGCGGCTCGGTGTTGGAGCCGCGCAGATTGAAACGCCACTCGGGGAATTCCATCGACAGTCCGTCGGTGAAATCGACCGCGAGCGCCCGGCGCTCGTACTCTCCCCGCACGCGCGCGAGGATCGACTTCGCATCCGACTTCGGATGTCGATTGATCTCGCCACTGATGGGATAGAGGCGCATGCGCTCGCCCACCAGTTCCGAGAGCGGGCCGCGCTCCGCAATCACCTGCAACACGATGAGCCACGGGATCATGCCGCTGTCGCAATAGGAAAAACTGCGGAAATAGTGGTGCGCGCTCATCTCTCCGCCGTAGATGCCATCGACTTCGCGCATTTTCTGCTTGATGAACGCATGCCCCGATTTGCAGAGCACGGGCTCTCCGCCGAGCCGCCGCACGAGATCGATGGTGTTCCAGGTGAGTCGTGGGTCGTGAACGATGCGCCCGCCTTGCTCCCGCGCGAGAAAGACCTCCGCCAGAAGGCCGACCAAGTAGTAGCCCTCGATGAATCGCCCCTGCTCGTCGAAGAAGAAGCAGCGGTCGTAATCCCCATCCCACGCAAGTCCGAGATCGGCCCCGGCGCGCCGGACCACATCCGCGGTGGCCGCGCGATTCTCCTCGAGCATGGGATTGGGAATGCCGTTCGGGAAGGTGCCGTCGGGTTGGTGATTGACCTTGATGAACTCGAACGGCAGGTGCGGCTCGAGCTGATCCACCACCAGGCCCGCGCCGCCGTTGCCCGGATTGACGACCACCTTGAGCTTGCGCAGTTTCGCGCGATCGACATAACTCAGAAGGTGATCGAGGTACTTTCCCTGAATATCGAGCGGCCGGTCAGCCCCGGGGTTCGCCGCCCTCTCCGGCAACCGCCCTGACTCGATCAGGGCACGCATGTCGTTCAATCCCGTGTCGCTGCTCACCGGGCGCGCCTGCTCGCGCACGAACTTCATGCCGTTGTAGTCCGGCGGGTTGTGACTGGCCGTGACCATGATCCCGCCGTCGAGCGATTCGGAGAAGGTGGCGAAGTACGCCCCTTCCGTTCCCCAGAGCCCGATGTCGAGGACATCCGAGCCGCAATCGGTGAGTCCCCGCTTCACAGCGGACGCGAGCTGCGGGCTGGAAAGTCGGATATCGTGCCCGACCGCCACGCGTTTGGGGTGCACCAGCGCGGCAAACGCTCTGCCGATGTCATAGGCGAGCGACTCGTTGATCTCGTCAGGAATGCGGCCGCGGACGTCGTAAGCCTTGAAGGCGTTCAGATTGGGCATGGTCCCGCCAGTATCGGCTATTCTTGCCGCCCTGCAATCGCCTCGGCGCTGGCCATCCCGCCCCGTGCCGCCTCGCAGGCTGCGAAGCGCATGGCGCCGTCGGGGCGCCCCTTCTCTCGCTTGCGGGGCAGCGCCGCGGCGGGTGCGCCAGGGACGCCATCGAGACTTCCCGTATAATTTCCCATACTCGGTTCTGATCCCCAATGACAGAAGAGCTTGATGTCCTGAAAATCATCAGTGAGCGACTCGAGTCCTCACGGGTGCCTTTCATGTTGACCGGCTCATTTGCCCTCGGCTTTTACGGCAAGCCTCGCATGACGCGCGATCTCGATTTCGTAGTATCCCTGATGGAGCAGCACGTCGATGTGCTGGTGAAAGCCTTCTCCGCGGACTTCTATATCGATGAGGACGATGTGCGCTCCGCAGTCAGAGCGCAACGAATCTTCAATCTCATGCACCTGGCCAGCGGTATAAAGGTGGACCTGATCGTGCGCAAAAACTCTGGCTACGGACAGGTGGAGTTTGCACGCCGAAAATCGGTAGATCTGGCCGGAGTATCGACCTGGATTACCAGCCGCGAGGATCTGATCCTCTCGAAACTCGTTTGGGCTCAGGATTCGAATTCCGAGCTGCAGAAGCGCGACGTGAAGACGTTGCTGGACGACTCGCTCGACTGGGACTATCTGCGACAGTGGGCTCCCAAACTGGGAGTGGACAATGTTCTTGCGGAGATCTCGGCATGAACGATACCTCACCCAAGATGGAAAGGATCATCGCCGAACGATATCGGGGCATGACACCCGAGCAGCGGGTGAGAATTGCCTCATCGATGTTCGAGACGGCGCGCAAGATCGTAGAATCCTCTCTACCGCCGAACATGACCCGCACAGAGCGCCGCCTCGCATTCGCGCGCCGGTTGTATGCCGGCGAGCTTCCAGACGCTGCGCTCCTCGCCTTCGCAGAGTGGCCCGGCGAGCGCTAGGTCGTCGTCCCCTTGCGGCCGTAGTTGTCCTCGAACCGTACGATATCGTCCTCGCCGAGGTACGATCCCGACTGCACCTCGATAATGTGCAACGGGATCTTGCCCGGGTTCTCGATCCGGTGCCGCACTCCGATCGGGATGTAGGTCGATTGGTTCTCCTCCAGAAGGAAAACCTCATCGCCTCGCGTGATGCGCGCGGTGCCCGAAACGACGATCCAGTGCTCCGCCCGGTGATGATGCAGTTGCAGCGAGAGTACGGCTCCCGGCTTGACCTTGAGCCGCTTCACCTGGAAGCGCGATCCATTCTCGATGCTGTCGTAGCTGCCCCAGGGGCGGAAGACCTCCCGATGCAGCGAATGCTCGTACCGTCCCTGCTCCTTGAGCTTGAACACCAGCTTCTTCACATCCTGCACCCGGCTGCGCGGTGCGACCAGCACGGCATCCTTGGTCTCCACCACCACGTGATCCTTCAGCCCCACCGCGGAGACCAGCCGGCTTTCGGAGTAAAGATAACACCCCTGCGAGTCCTCGTAGATCACATCGCCACGAGAGACGTTGCCGTGCGCATCGGGCTCGCTCGCCTCATGCAGCGCCGCCCAGGAGCCGACGTCGCTCCAGCCTGCCGCGAGGGGTACGACGACCGCATCGGCGGTCTTCTCCATCACCGCATAGTCGATCGAATCGGCCGGACAGGCTTCGAAGAGCTTGCTGTCGATGCGGGTGAAATCGAGATCCGCCTGAGCGGCCGCGTAGGCCGCTGCACAGGCGCTCGCGATTGCGGGCGCCAGACGCCCGAGCTCCTCGAGGTAGCGCCGCGCGCCAAAGAGAAACATGCCGCTATTCCAGTAATAGTCCTGCGAGGCCACGAAATCCTTCGCCAGGGCCGCGCTCGGCTTCTCCACGAAGCGCACGATCCGAAAAGCCGCCCCGTTCGCCTGATCCTCCGCCGCCGGGCCGCGCTGGCCCCTCTCAATCTGAATATAGCCGTACCCGATTTCGGGAGCCGTCGGCACGATGCCGAAGGTGACGAGCTGCCCCCCCTCGGCGGCACCCAGAGCCGCGTGCACGGCCTTGTGGAACGCCGGCACGTCGCGGATCACGTGGTCCGCCGGCAGGACGAGCAGCAGCGGATCGGCAGGCGGCTTCGGGCCGGCGGCCTTCAGGGCCGCATGGGCGGCCAAAGCGATCGCGGGCGCCGTGTTGCGCCCCAGGGGCTCGAGCACGATCGCCTGCGGCTCGATCTCGAGCTGGCGCATCTGCTCCGCCACGAGGAAGCGGTGGGCCTCATTGCACACGATCACCGGTGGCGCGGCCGAGAGGCCCTCCAGGCGCAGTGCCGTCTGCTGAATCATCGTGCGCTCGCCCGTGAGCGCGAGGAGCTGCTTCGGGTAGAGCTCGCGCGACAGCGGCCAGAGCCGCGTGCCGGCGCCGCCGGAGAGGATGACGGGAGTGAGCATGGGGGTTTCCTGGCTCAAAGTCACCGCTCGACCGATTGCCCGCGCCCGATCGCATGGTAGGTGAGGCCGAAGCGGCCGACCACCGCCGGATCGTAAAGGTTGCGGCCATCGAATATGAGCGGTGTCTTCAGTACCTGCTTCAGGCGCTCGAAATCCGGGCTGCGAAACTCCTGCCACTCGGTGACGATCGCGAGGGCATCCGCACCCTCCGCCGCCTCATAAGCGTTGCGTGCCAGCTCAAAATCTGCGCAGCCGGCGTAGATGCGTCTGGCTTCGGCGGCCGCCACGGGATCGTAGGCTCTCACCCGGGCGCCAGCCTCGAGCAGCCGCTCGATGATGGTGCGGGAGGGAGCCTCCCGCATGTCGTCGGTATTGGGCTTAAAAGCCAGGCCCCAGAGGGCGATGGTACGGCCCTTGAGACCCTCGCCGAAGTGCTGCCGCATCTTCTCGACCAGCACCTCCTTCTGCCTTGCGTTCACCGACTCGACGGCGGCGAGGATCTTGGGCTCGTGCGCGACTTCATGGGCCGAGCGGATGAGCGCGCGGACGTCCTTGGGGAAGCACGATCCGCCGTAGCCGGTCCCGGGATAGATGAAGCTATAGCCGATACGCGGATCGGAGCCGATGCCCACCCGGACTTTCTCGATATCGGCGCCCAAGCGCTCCGCCAGGTTCGCCAGCTCGTTCATGAAGCTGATCTTGGTCGCGAGCATGGCGTTCGCCGCATACTTCGTGAGCTCCGCTGAGCGGATGTCCATCACGATGAGGCGATCGTGGTTGCGGGTAAAGGGCTCGTAGAGCGCCCGCATCAGCTCCGTCGTGCGCGGATTGTCGGTGCCCACGACCACCCGATCGGGCTTCATGAAATCCTGCACCGCCGCGCCTTCCTTGAGGAATTCCGGGTTCGAGACCACATCGAACTCGACTTGCGCGCCCCGCTCCTTCAGCGTTGCGTTGATTTCCCGGCGTACCTTGTCCGCGGTCCCGACCGGCACCGTGGACTTAGTGACCACGACGCAGTAGCGGCTCATGTGGGTCGCGATGCTTCGCGCCGCCGCCAGAACGTACCGAAGATCCGCCGAGCCATCCTCATCGGGCGGCGTGCCGACCGCGATGAGCTGAAAAAGGCCGTGCTCGACCCCCTGCGCTGCATCGGTGGTGAACTCGATGCGCCCGGCCTCCGCATTGAGTCGGATCAGAGCCTCGAGCCCCGGTTCATGGAGCGGGACTTCGCCGCGCTTCAGTCGCTCGATTTTGTCGGCATCGACGTCCACACAGACGACGTGGTTGCCCGCGTCCGCAAGGCACGCCCCCGTGACCAAACCGACATATCCGGAACCAAAAATCGTGACCCGCAAACGCTTGTCCCCGTCGTACTCTTACCGGCCTCTCTGAGGAGCTGAGGTCCCGGTGCAGCATATCAGGGGACAGGCGGGACCGTGTAGACTAGCCGGGGGGTGCTTGACCGTGAATGGTCCGAGCCGCGCCGACACTAACCACCATATCGGCCAGGCGTCGCTTCGCGGCCAGATCGGCAACTTTCACCTCCGGTGTGGATCCGTGCGTAGAGCGCGCGAGGAACGCTCTGCGTTGCCACACCCGATCATGGATTTTGGGAATCAACCGGTACTCCGCGACACACTCTGCAAGTAGATCCAGCACTCGCTGGCAATCGGAGCTGGCGAGCGCAGTGAGCAGCTCGTTCAGCAGCTTCTGCAGACGAGCCCAGGATAGGTGATGCTCGATCGCCCTCAGGACCATGGGGTGGTCGGTGCCGGCAATGTTCGTTCCAATCAACAGCTCTTCGGAAAGCTTTTCCGCGGGCCGAAGGCCGATGTACTCGATCGCAATATCGCCGTCGGGCGCATGGGCGTCGCGGACCGTCAATCCCATCAGGTTGATCAATCGCCGGGCAAGGGCATCGATGCGGACCGGCCGTCCCATGTCCAACACGAAGACGTCGCCCCCCATGGCCATCGCACCGGCCTGGATGACGAGTTGAGCCGCCTCGGGGATCGTCATGAAGTACCGGATCACGTCCGGATGCGTGACCGTCACGGGTCCTCCGCGGCGTATCTGCTCCTGAAAGAGCGGAACGACCGATCCGGACGATGCCAGCACGTTGCCGAACCGGACCATGCAGAACCGGGTCGTTTTCGTGCGCTCCTGCAGCGCCTGCAGCACCAGCTCCGCCAGGCGCTTCGTCGCCCCCATGACGTTTACGGGATTGACCGCCTTGTCCGTCGAGACGAGGACGAAGGTTTCGACACCCATCTCGATCGCAGTCTCGGCGGCATGCCAGGTACCGACGACGTTGTTATGCACGCCCTCTACGATATTGTACTCGACGATCGGCACGTGCTTGTAGGCGGCGGCGTGATAAACGGTCTCAACTCCAAATGAGCCGAGCACCTCACGGACGCGCTGCCGGCGCCCCGCGTCACCAAGAAGCGGGACGATGTCGACCGACAGGCTCTCGCGCTCGGCAATCTCCCGCAGCTCGCGCTCGACGTTGTACAGGCCGAGCTCCGAAATCTCGAGCAGCACCAGTCGGGCGGGACGAAGGCGCATGATTTGTCGGCAGAGCTCCGAGCCGATCGATCCACCGGCACCCGTCACCATCACGGACTTGTCGCGAATGCAGGACGCAAACAGATGCGGGTTCGGCGGTACCGGATCGCGCCCGAGGAGGTCGGGGAGGTCCACATCTCTCAGCTCATCGATGCGTGCGCGCCCGGCGATCAGATCCGAGAGATCGGGCAGCGACTGAACATGGATTCCCAGCGGCGCGAGCGCAGCCAGAATCTCCCGCCTTCTGCACCGCGAGATCGACGGCAACGCCAGAAGGATCCGCTCGATGCCGTGCTTGGGGATGAGGCGCGGAAGTGCCTCGGATCCATGTACCCGCACACCGTTGATGCTGCTTCCCTGTAGAGACTTCTTGTCGTCGATGAATGCAACCGGCTTGAATTCCGGTCCACCCAGAAGCACCGAAGACAATTTTGCGCCGGCATCGCCCGCTCCGTAAATGGCGACCGGCTTTGACGGCGCACGGTGCCGGGCTTGGGCGAAAAGGTATCTTGCGAGGAACCGGCTTCCGCTTGCGTAGAGCAGCGCAAGTGCCCAGTAGATTGCGAGCGCAGAGAGTGCAAGATGTCCATCAATGACGAAGCGATCGAAAACGGCCACGATCAGCACCGACAGGCTCACACCTACGGCGCATGTCATCATCGCCCTCAGTTCAATGAATCGGATGATGGTCCGATAGAGCCCGCAGAGGTAGAACAGCCACAGAGCCGAGACCGTGACCAGAACCGTAGAGGTCAGCGGACGGTCCAATGAGGGGTCGAGCCGATCGAACTGCAGAGCCAGGGCGGCCCAAAAGGCGACGGGAATCGCGACCGCGTCCGTGCCAAGCATGATGAGTCGCTTCGTCTTGCGTGGAAGAGCAAGCATCGGCTCGGCAATCCGCGCTCCGAGCGACCGATACCCCATCACCGCCTGATCGCCCGTCATATACCCTCACCTCCATTCAGCGGCCTCTTCGCCCGTGTTCCGTTCTAAGCGGCGCAAGCTCAGCCCGCCAGCACCACGCTTGAACGCGCTTAACTGTCGGCTGCTCGAGAAAGATCCGGTGCTCAGCGTGCCGGGAAATTGGACGGGCGGCAGCAAGAGATGAGCCCGAGCTCGGGTTAACCTACGGCGGACGCGAGGTGACTCGGCGACGCAAGCCGACCGCCTAATTTACGCGGAGGTGAGGGCGCGAGGCATCCCGGCTACGAATCAGGATGGCGGACTTGCTTCTTCGGTCGAGCGGTGCCGACTGCGCCCCTCGAGGTGTCGGCGATGGGTCGCAAGGTTCGTCACCTTACCGTCGGCATCGGCAGGGACCGCCGACCTGCTCGACCAGACGTGGTCGTGAATCTCGTTGCCGGGTCGGTACTCCGCGACCGCTTCCTGAAGCGTCGCTAGCGCACGCTTGCAATCCAGTCCATCGATCGCGCCGATCAGGCTTTCCAGGATCTCGCGCATCCGGTTCCAGGAGAGCCGCTTCTCGATCGCGCGCATGATCATGGGGTGCTCGGTCCCCCCCACGTTGTCGCCGATCAGGAGCTCCTCAAACAGCTTCTCGGCGGCGCGTAATCCGGTATAGCGGATCTCGATATCGCCGTCGGGGTGGTCGACGTCCCGAACCGTCAAACCCATCAGGTTGATCATGCGCCTGGCGAGATCGTCGATCCGCACCGGCTGACCCATGTCGAGTACGAACACATCGCCACCGGTCGCCATCGAGCCCGCTTGGATGACGAGCTGAGCTGCCTCCGGAATGGTCATGAAATACCGGACCACCTGAGGATGCGTGACCGTGACTGGTCCGCCACGGTGGATCTGCTCCCGAAAGAGCGGGACCACGGAGCCGGAGGAGCCCAGCACGTTGCCGAACCGCACCATGCAGAACCGCGTGGTATCGGAGCGCTCCTGCATGCCCTGGAGCACCAGCTCCGCGAGCCGCTTGGACGCGCCCATTACGTTCGGCGGGTTGACCGCTTTGTCCGTCGACACCAGCACGAAGCTCTCCACGACTTCATCCACCGCCGCCTCGGCAGCATTCCAGGTGCAGATCACATTGTTCTGCAGTCCCTGAATGATGTTGTGTTCCACAATCGGAACATGCTTATAGGCTGCAGCATGGTAAACCGTCTGCACCGCATAGGTGCGCAGCACCTCGACCATTCTGCGCCGATCTCCAGCATCGCCGAGCAACGGCACGAGCTCGATGGGGCGCTGCTCGCGGGCGAGTTCCTCGCGCAGCTCCCTCTCGACGTTGTAGAGAGCGAGCTCGGACAACTCGCACAGGACCAGACGCTTCGGCCCGACCCGCAGAATCTGGCGACAGAGCTCCGAGCCGATCGAGCCGCCGGCACCCGTCACCAGGACGTTCTTGTTCCTGATGCAAGATGCAATCAGTTTGGCATCGGGAGGAACCGGATCGCGCCCGAGCAGATCCGCGACATCGACATCGCGCAGATCGTCGATCCGCGCCTTTCCAGAGATGATGTCCGCCAGATCGGGTAGGGACTGGACGTGTACGCCGAGCGGCTCCAGGTCGGACAGCACCTCTCGCCGTCTCCGACGCGACACCGAAGGCATAGCAAGGAGGACTCGGTCGATCCGGCGCGTAATCACCAGCGCAGGCAGGTCTTCCGGCGGGTACACATTGGTGCCATTGATTTGGTTGCCATGGAGCGAGGGGTGGTCGTCGACGAACGCGACCACCTCGAAGTCCGACCCGCCGATCAGAAACCGCGAGAGGCGTGCACCCGCCTCCCCGGCTCCGTAGATTGCTATCCGCTTGCGTGCGCCGGTCCTGAGGCCGAAGAGACAGAGGTACTGGACCGCCGCTCGACTGCCGGCGACGAAGAGCACGGCAAAGGCCCAATAGATCGCGATCGCCGAGTAGCGCACGTGCCACGCGTTCAGGCCGTCCAGTGAGCCGAACACGACCGCGCTGACGGTAATGGCAGCGACAATCCGGCCGACGATCCGCACCCCGATGAACCGAGTGACCGTGCGATAGAGCCCAAAGAGCGCCAGTGACACGATGCCAAAGATGCTGATCCAGAGGAATGCGTCCCCGAATCGCTGCAGACCACCCGGACCGCCGGTGCGCAACGCGATTGCGGTCCCGAGTGCGAAGGGGAGCGCGATGGCGTCGGACAGCAGCATCAGCAGCCGCTTGGTCGAGCGAGGCAGATTCACTGCCAGAAACGGAATTCGGGCGAGACCGCGTGTCGCTGCGCGTTCCCGGACCCGTGCGCTGGGAAATCGAGGAGAAGCCCCCGCGGCCGGACCCAAAGTGCTCCCGAGGCTTGCGCCGACGAGCCCGTCCCTTGGCAACACCATTACGACCCTTTCTGGACCTGCTTAAGACTGCCTAGGCAACCGACGCGCCACGCGCCTGCGCTGCCGTGGGCCGACCGATCACCGTCCACCACATCGATGATGAACGGACGCATCCCGCCCGCCTGCATGAGTCAGTTCCCCTATGAGATAAGCGCCCATTATCTCAGCACATCGCCTTGTACTAGAGCGGGCATAGGAATGTCAATCACTCATCCGAGTAGCCAGCGATCAAACGCACACTGCTCCATTTAGTTGACAGCGACTCCCGGCGATAGGAAATCGCAGCGGCGGAGCACCGGATCGTGGAAAGCCCGATGCGCTATCATGGTACCCTTCCCGCGTGGTGGCACGTTGCAAGCGACGGCAGCTACATCTGCGGCGGTACCAAGACCGCCCTGATCGCCTGGGCGCCGGATGGCAGCGTCCTGGAGTCATTCGCGTCGGCAACGGAACTGGTGCGAACGTCATCCAATCGGTGTCCGTACCCTCCGGCACCTCGTCCGTCAGCCCCGCCTTCCAGAGCGCGTTCTACGCTTGGTTCGGCGATGGGTCCGCCTTCATGACAAACGCGGCAGACAGCGTCTGGATCTATTCCAACAGGCGGCGCCCAGCTCTAATTCGCCGCCGTTCCCGCCTTGTGCGTTCAACCGCGGGCGGTACAGGGCGCGGACGCCGTTTGCGGGGGCGAATACTGGCCACTGCAGCGCAACCAATACGCGGGAACCGGCTCCCCGGTCGACTGTCAGGGCAGCGCCATCTACAGCTCCACCGGTATGTTACTGAGTGCCGACCGCACCATACGGTGGACTCGGCGCGATAGCCAGCTCGAGCGTGGTGTTCGAGATCGGCCATCAGATCGTCGCCATTCCGCACTAGTACTAGTGGACTGTAACAACTGAAAAGCGAGTATACTCGCGTGCATGAGCAATACGATTGTTTTGTCGAGAATGGAAACGGCAGAACTCACCCAGCGAGCTACGAGTCAAGCCGGTCGAGCGGATGAGGCTCGTCGTGCGCGCCTGATCCTGCTGCTGGACGCCGGCCACACTTGGGCACAGATCCGCGAGAAGCTGGACTGCACGGACAGCTTCATCGATCGCTGGGGCAAGCGCTTCCTGGCTGAGCGTCTGGCGGGGCTGTTCAGCCGTCACGCCGGGCAGTTGCCTACGACTCTCACCCCTGCAGTGGAAGCTCGCATTCTCGAGTACAGCGTCAAGCGCAAACCCTCCGATGGTTCCACGCACTGGAGCACCCGCAAGCTCGCCGCGCAGATTGGGGTCAGCCACATGATGGTCGCACGGGTGTGGCGCAAGCACGCCCTGCGTCCCCACCGGCTCGAGGGCTACATGGCCTCGAACGATCCGGACTTTGAGACCAAGGCAGCCGAGATCATTGGCCTTTATTTGCATCCCCCGCAGCATGCGGCCGTGTTCTGCGTGGATGAGAAGACCGCGATCCAGGCACTCGATCGGCTCGATCCGGTGCTGCCTCTGTCTCCGGGACGCGCCGAGCGCCACGGCTTTGAGTACTTCCGGCACGGCACACTGTCTCTCTATGCCGCCTTCAACACCAAGACCGGGGAGGTGCTCGGCAAAACTGCGGCCCGCCATACTTCCGCGGAATTCGTCGCTTTCCTTGCCGACATCGTTGCTAACCAACCGCGCGGCAAAGAGATCCGCGTGATCGCAGACAATCTCTCGGCCCACAAGAGCGTGCTGGTCAAAGACTTCCTGACGGCGCACCCAAAGGTCCGGCTGCATTTCACCCCCACATACTCCTCCTGGCTCAACCAGGTTGAGCTGTGGTTCTCGAAGATCGAGCGCGATGTCATCGCCCGCGGAGTGTTCACTTCCGTGCCGGACCTCAGGAGAAAGTTGATGCGCTACATCCGTCACTACAACGAAGCCCCCAAAACCGTGAAATGGAAGTACTTCGATCCCACCAAAAGAATCACTCCCGAATCAGCCGTTACAGGCCACTAGTTGGCGCTCTCCGCCGCCCGCCCGTCAGGGTGCCAGCCGTCGATAAAGCTGTTCCAACTTGCAGGCCTGCGTCGCCCAGTTGTACTTCTCGGCAACCGCCCTAATGCCGTTGTCGGCGCATCGCCTGGAGAATGGTTCGTCTTCGGTCAGCCTGTCCATCGCCTCCGCTATCGCCCGCGGATCCTCCGGATCTACGCACAGGCCGCTGCCCGTCTCATCCACGATCTCTCGCCACAGCGGGAAGTTCGATGCCACCACAGGAATGCCGGCCGACATGTACTCGAAGAGCTTGTTCGGCAATGCTGTGCGGTGACTTTCGGTCGGCAGGAAGGTCACCACTCCCACCCGCGAGCGAGCCATGAGGTCCGCGACTTGGTCCCTGGAAATCTGACCCAAATAGTCGAGGTGCTGCCAGCCCGGCAGCTCACGGGCCTTTTGCATATCGAGTCCGTCCCACAGAGGACCGGCAATCACCACCTTGGAGCGGCAAAGCTCCGCCGCTTTCGCCAGTTGCCGGATGCCTCGGTTGGTGCTCACTCCGCCCGTGTAGCACGCCTGCCGGACGCGTGATTGCCAGGGAGCCGCGCGCGCCAGCTCGTCGATCAAAGGAAAGTTATATATGCCCTCCACGGCTGGGCAGACGCCCCGGAAACGCTCGGCGATGTGCGGCGTGGCGGCGGCCACTGCACTCAGGCGCTTGGCCGCCGCGAGCTCGAGCATACCCACGATCCGAGAGAGCGGCCTCACTAGCGGGCGCGGCAGGTAATGTTTCGACAGAATGTCATCCGGCACGTGCTCGTGCGCGTCATAGACGACTTTCGCCCCACCTGCACGCAGCAGAAGCGCCCACGGAATGAGCTCCGGATCATGTATGTGATAGATGTCCGCGCGCAGCCTACGAGCTGCGCGGAACACCCTGGCGGCGCCGGCAATGGCTCGCCCCAGCCTGCGGCTGGAGCGCCGTCCCGCATCGACGATCTCCACGCCGTCGACCGTGGAGGATCCCTGGCCGTCCGTGATGACGAGCGAAACGCGATGATCGGGCCCCGCCAGACTCCTGCATTCTTTGATAAACACCCGGACGTCGTTGCGGGAATGAGCCGACGAAAGATGAGCAACCTTCAGCGGCCTCGTTCGCGGTGGGTCGCAAGGCCTACCCACTCAGATGCTCCCCGTAGGCGCGCAACCACAATTCGAGGGAGAGAAGCTGGAAGACATCTCGGCTTCCGACCGCACCCGAAGAGCCGCCTGAGCGCAGGAACCGCTTCAACCGCCTTGCCGCGGCCAACGGGTTCACCAGGCTTCTGCGCACGATTTCCGCCGAGGAGGAGAGGTACTGGCTAACCCAGGAGTGCAGCTCCTCGAGGATCAAATCCGCCTCCGGCGTCGTGAATCCCCGCTTGTCCCGGCGCCAGGCAATGCAGGCGGGCAGCATGTCGGCCACCGCCTGACGCAGCACCAGTTTCGTCCAGCCCTGCGCGACCTTGAGGTTCGCGTCCAAACCGACTCCGAGGTTGACCAGTCGATAATCTAGAAATGGATTGCGCACTTCGCGCGACCATGCCATGGAATTGCGGTCCTCCCAGTGAGTCAGCGCCGGAATTGACAGGCTCTCGATATCCACGCGCTGCCTGTCGCGCAGATCGCGGCGAGCGCCGAGAGAGGGGTGTGCGGCCGGCACATCCTCGAGCGCCTTGCCGCGGATGTCCTCCATCGCCGGGGCGAGCCACGGGGGCAAGTATCTGCGTGCATCGGAGAGTCTGAATTGGCCAGGGATCCGCGCCTGGCGGAGCAGTCCGCCGCCCATGCCGAGTGCGCCCCCGAACTTTCCCGAACGCAACAACGCCTGAACCTGAAATCCTGCGTACTTGCGATAGCCGCAAAACACCTCATCCGCCCCCTGTCCGCTCAGGAGCACGGTCACGCCGACGTCCCGGGCTCTTTGCATCAGCAGGTATTGCGCGACGCACGAGAATCCACCGATGGGCTCATCGTTCTGCGCCACGACCCGCTCGATCAGCTGAATCACCGCCCCTCGGGGAAACATCAGATCCACCTTCTGCACCGACCGCCCCAGGTGTGCCGCAACCGCGTCGATGAAAGGAGACTCGTCGCTGTCCGGGTCTTGCGAAACCGCGGAAACGAACGTCAGATTGCCCTCTCTTCCCAACCGACGATCCGCAACGGCCGCGATAGCCGAGGAGTCGACGCCGCCCGACAGCAACAGCCCCACCGGCACGTCGCTGCGCAAACGCAATCGGACGGCATCCTCGAGCAGCGACCTCGTAGCCTCGACCGCGTCGGCTGCCCGCCCATCCGAGCGCTGATAGTTCAAGCGCCAATATTTCGTTTTGGTCGGGCGAAGCTCATCTTCGTTCGCATCGAGCTCCAGGTAGTGCCCGGGAGTGAGCTTCTCGACCCCCGCGAAAAAGGTGTCGTCGTTGACGTCGACCTGCGAGCTCGCAAGAAGCGTCGATACCGCCTGCAGATTAACCCCGCACTTCAGATTGAGCGCGCGCAGCAGGGTTTTGATCTCCGAAGCGAACGCGATCCGCCCTTTGTCGCGCCACAAGTAAAGCGGCTTGACCCCGAAGCGGTCCCTTGCAAGAACGAGCCGCGATGTTCTGAAGTTCACCCAGGCGAACGCCCACATGCCGTTCATGCGATTGAGCGCTTCGGTCATGCCGTAGACCTCGCAGGCAGCCGCCACGACTTCCGTGTCCGTTCGTGTGCGGAACCTCACGCCCTGCGACTCGAGCTCCGATCGCATCTCGAGGTAGTTGTAGACCTCACCGTTGTAGATGATGAGCGAGTCGTTCGAGGGCGATCGCATCGGCTGCTCGCCTGCGCTCGACAGGTCGATGATGGCAAGCCGCTGATGAGCCAAGGCCAAGTGCCACCTGCCGAGCGGTATGGACATGCTCGACTGCGCATCCGGCCCGCGATGCCGTTGGACGAGCTCGGCCGTCTTCAGGACTCCAGAGTCAATTGGTTCGCGGGAAAGAATGCCGAATACCCCGCACACTACCCGGTCCTCGCCGATCGTCGTCCGCCGCGGCCTGGTGCTTCCGACATCACCCAGAGAACCAGGATGGCCACGGCCAGGCCCTCAGTCAGCAATGTGGTGAGAAGCCCGGAGTTGATCAATTCGAACGCCGGCATGGCGATCAATGCCGTTGCAACCCGCGGGTGGACTCCTCTTGCGGCGGCATCGAGCGCCACCAGCACCAGGGCGAGAAGAATGGAAAAGATCCCGCATCCGAGAAATCCGAAGTTCGCAAATGCGTCGCCGAACAGGCCCACGTTCGCAGATCCGTTGCTGTTCATGTACGTCCATCCGATGACTTCGGCTATCGGTGAATGAAATGGAGCCTCCGAGAGGGCCGAGAAGATGGACTGGGATAACTGCAGCAAAGGCGCGTGATGGATGCCGAAGAAATCGTAGTACCAGTAATGGATCTGAGCCGGGATCACCAGCAGCCGATCGATCAGCAAAGAAGGGACGAGAGGCGCACCGAGCGCGGCATAGAGAGCCAGCGCGACGGCGATGACGGCGAGCGCTCCCGAGAGCGCCATGGCAGTCAGGTCGCGGCGCATGGCGATCATATAGAAGGCGATCAGCAGCAGCGGGAGAAACAGAAACGCCCGGTAGCCGGTTTCTCCGAAGAGAACGAGTTGCAACGCCAAACCGAGAGCACCGAGGGGCAGGGAGCGCTTGCGGATCGCAAGCAGCATCAGGCTCGGATTGAAGACATATCCCTGCCACGGGACTAGATAGCCGGTAAAGGGCGCGGCATTCTCGAGGAATGCGGCTCTTACCTTATAGACCGAGGCGAGATCGAAGTTGATTCGACTGATACCACCGCCGGCGAGCAGAGCCCCATAGAGGTAGAGCGTCATCAACGCTGCCGCCACGATCAGAATCACCCGACCGGTTCTCCTCGTGGGCGCGAGTGTCAATTGCGGCAGCATCGCGGCGAGGGCCAGTGCGGTGACATAGGCAAGGGCGACCACCGATGCAAACGCGGAACTTTCGAATTCGTAGCGGGCGGCGATGAGCGCCTGAAGCGGGACCACGACCCCCACCAGGTGTATTACGACGATGACCCGACTCGGCCCAGAGCGTCTCGAGCAGTAGAGCGAGCACGCAACGCAGGCGATAGCCGTGATGAAATAAGAGATCACGGCCTGCAACGTGCTCGTCAGGTGAGCCTCGCTGACGCCCCCGAACGTCTGAACGATCAGCCCTTGGTAGACTTCCGCCAGCAACCATTCATAGACCAAGCCAAGAGCCAAGGACGCGATGACGCCCTGATGCGGGAGCCTCCCAAGAAGACTTCTACCGACGCTGCTCACAGGGTGCGCAAGCTGAGTTTCCATTTCTGGTCAACTCGGAGCGACGGCAAACATCCGCTGCCACACGGCCACGCTGTAGATGCGCCACCTGAGCGCAACGGGCTGCTCGAGGAGCTGGGGAGCTCTCCTGAACATGCTCTGCACCAGCGAGCTGCCATCGACCTCCCGCTGCATCCGCTCATCCACCGCTGCCAGCCACTGCGACACCGGGGGCTCGAACCCGATCTTGGACTTGCGCCAGGCCACCTCCGGCGGCAGCAGGGTTGCGGCAACTTTTCTGAGTGCGAACTTCGAATAACCTCGATGAAAGAGATACTCGGGCGGAAGCGCGAAAGCACACGCGAGCACCTCTTTGTCCACGAACGGCACTCTCGCCTCGATGGAGTGAGCCATCGAGTTGCGATCCTCGTAGCGCAGGAGCGCGGGGAGCGAATAGCTCATGACGTCGCTTCTCCTCGCGCTCGTCAGATCTCGACTCGCGACCGAGATCTCCCCGACGACCGCGAGGGCGCTCTCGATGTAATCCCGACGCATGAGGCTCAATCTCGAACGGACCACCCACCGCCGCAGTTGACGCAGCAGGACGTAGGCCGAGAGCGGCACAAGTCCGACGAGGCCGCGACGTGAACGGCGCGAGAGAGCAAGACACTCTCGCGCTGCGCTGCAGAGGCCACTACGCCTGTGAACATCCGCAACGTACAGCGGGACGTACCTGTCGTAGCCGCAGAGACTTTCGTCCGCTCCCTGACCGTCCAGCATGACCTTCAGACCGGCGTCCTTCGCTTCCTTCATCACGCGGTATTGGAAGTACACGGATGGACTGAGCGTTGGCTCACCCTGGATTCGAAGACAGTCTTCCACTTCCGCGGAGAATTCCGCCGCAGTGGGCTGTACGACCCGCCACGTGAGGCGACAATGATCCGCCACCAGCTTGGCCCAACTTCGCTCATCCGTCGCCTGCTCGCCCGATGCCCCGGTGATTGCGACGAAGTTGTAATCTCCTTCTTTGCGTAGCTCCTTCGAGGCCAGCGCGGCGACTGTCGATGAGTCCAATCCGCCCGAGAGGCAGGTACCGACCGGCACGTCGCTGCGAAGGTGCAAGCGGATAGACTCTTCTAGGCAGGCAGCGAACCGCGCGGGCGCGAAAGGCGCCCCTTGCGGGAACTGAAACGGATCGGTGGAGCCGAGAGATTTGAGCTCGGCATCCACACTCACCACCAGCGACTCTCCGGCTCCGAGCTGGCGAATTCCCGCAAAAAAAGTCTCGCGCGAATGATCCGTCACGCCTACCGCCAGGTACTGAGCCGTCGCTCCAAGAGCCGCTCGTGCAGGCACACCCGCTGCAATCAATGCCTGCGGCTCCGAAGCAAATACGAATGCACCGTTCACCAAGCTGTAATAGAAGGGCTTGATGCCAAACGCATCCCTCGAGCACGTGAGCACGCCGGCACGGGTGTCGAGTATTGCAAAAGCCCACATGCCCCGAAGCCGCCCGATACAGCTCGATCCCCATTCCAGGAAGGCATGCGCCAGCACTTCGGTGTCCGAACTGCCGATGAACCGGTGCCCCATTGTGGCGAGCTCAGCCCGCAGCTCGCGATAGTTATAGATCTCTCCGTTCAATACCACCGCAACCTCGCCGACTTTCAGCGGCTGGGCTCCCGTCTCGCTCAGATCGATGATCGCCAGGCGACGATGAACCAGACCAAAAGGCCCCTCCTGGAACATCCCCTCCCCGTCCGGTCCACGATGAGCCAAGGCGGCGGCGAGCCGCTTCAGCAGGTCCTTTCCACTCAATCTGCCATGCGGGTCCACGAATCCGCCGATTCCGCACATGCTGATTCCGCTCCTCCGCCCCGTCCGGTCGCATTCCGCATCAGGAACTGCGGTGGGCGACCTTTCGCTGAGACCAGGCAATGACGCAGAAGTATATGCCGAAGGCGGCGACCGAGCCGATGGAATATGCGGTTATCGCGCCTGGCAACGGCAGACGACTTGCGAAGTAAAGCGACAACGACGGTAGGAACAGGCACGCAACGTCGGCGACCAGTTTCCGTTCCTCCTTGCGTGCGACCAACAGGCCTCTGCTGAGCGGACTCACCACCGTCTGGGCGATACATGCGGGAGCCATCGCTGTGATCAGAATTCCGGATTGGGCCCATTCCCGCCCGAATACCCATCCCGCACACGACGGCGCCAGCAGCGCGAGCGGCACGTAGACCGCAAGCGCAAAGAGCGCAAGACGCGCGGCCGTACTGCGCATCAATCCGCCGGGATCGGCGGAGGCCCCGGCGGCGATTCGCGTCGCGTGAGCGTGATAAACATCGCCCACGCTGCTCACCATGAACGACGCCGGCAGCATCACCAGGCGCTGCACGAGCGCGAAGGTTCCCGCCGCCGAAAGCCCATAGAGCGCCGCGACCATCGGGATCGGAATTGCGATAGCCAACGAGTCGATCAGCGCGGAGGGTGTCAGAAGCAGCGGGTACTTCCAGTAACGGCGCGCGGTAGCGGCCAGGACTCCCCACCGAAACCGAAACCCGGCGAGAGCTTCCCCCAGACGCAGCTTGCTCAAGAGCATCCCGATGGATGCACATCTCGCGAGCACCTCGCCCGTGATCAGCATCAGAGCGCCCCGACTTAACAGCGCAAGTGCGAGAGGCGCAGTCGCACGAGCAGCCCCTTGAACGGACAGTGTGTTGGCAACGACCCGGAATTCGTACCGCCGGACGGCCCCGCAGCGCATAGCGGAATAAATTCCTGAACTCCATATGGCGGCCACGGTGAGGAGAACCATCGGCCAGGACAGACTCCCGTAGGAGGCAATCCCTGCCGATTTCAATGCGCAAAGGGCTGCTCCACATAACAGTGAGACCGGCAAAGACAGCAGCGCAGAAAGCGACAGCAGGTTGCGCGAGAGTGCCGACTCGGGCGCGGAGATGGCCGCCAGCTCGAACCGCAGACCCGCCACCGGCGCGGCGACCCCGACGAACGCCATCGCCAGGCCGTAAATGCCGATCTGCGATGGCGAATAAAGCCGGGTGATCGCCGGCGACAGCAGCACGAAGGGCGCCTGACCGATCAAGCCCCCCCTCGCAACCCGAAGCACGTCTCGAATGAGGAGGCGCCCCTCCGATTGCGGGGCCTGGTTGGAGCTCACCAACGGCAACGAACCTCAATACTGCAGCGGCAAGGCGACGCGATGGCCGTCGCGCGCTGAAAGATAGCTCGCGATCAGCACCTCGAGCGATCTCAACCCCTCGCGGCCGTCGGTCTCCGGCTCCGCCGTGCCGCGGAGAGCCGCGACGACGTTCTCGTAGTAAAGAGGGTGCCCGAATCCGTACACCGACGTTGTGTTGTAGCTGGCGGTCTTCACGTCCGCGTCCTCCGGCCTGCTGTCGGCGAACTGCCAGTGCTGGATCTCGTTGACGGCCACGCCTCCGATGCGCACGCTGCCCGTCTCACCGAGGATGGTGATCGACCCTTCGAGGTTCCTGGGATAGGCGAGCATGGTGACGTTCACGGACCCGAGAGCCCCAGAGCGCCAGCGAATTCCAACTGTGGCGGTGTCTTCGACCTGTATGTTTCGGGCCAGCGTACCGAGATATGCCTGAACGCTTTCGACCGGTCCAATCAGCCAATCAACGAGATCGATGTAGTGACTCGCCTGGTTCATCAGCGCGCCACCGTCGAATTCCCAAGTTCCCCGCCAACGCGCCGAGTCGTAGTATTCCTGCGGCCGACTCCAGAAAACATTGATCGTCACCATGAAGATGCGCCCAAAGCGCCTCTGATCCAGAGCTCGCTTGAGGAGCTGTAACGTCGCGTTTCGCCGATTCTGCTTGACGACGAACAGTCGCACCCCGTGCTCGTCGCAGGCTCGCACCATCTCGATCCCATCGACCCAGCGGGTAGCCATCGGTTTTTCGGTAATGACGTGAACACCGCGTTGGGCGGCCTTGACGGTCTGTTGCGAGTGCAAGCCGCTGGGTGTGCACAGCACCACCGCATCCAGGTCGGATCCCTTCAGCAACTCGGTCAGGTTCGGATACGGCCGCGCCCCGGTCCGCCGCACGGCCCGATCGAGAGCTTCGGGATCCGTGTCGCACACCGCCACGAGCTCGGCGTCATCGCGATGCTTATCGAGCGCCGTGAAGTGATTGACCGCGATGCGTCCACATCCCACGATCGCGAACCGAATCTTCCTGTCCGTGATGACCGCATGGGGCATTGAGGAAGTCTCCTTTCGATAAAGAAACCGGGGCGTCGTCGCGTCAAGCGCGCCCGGCATCGTTCGCAGCATCTGCGAGTACGATGAGGATTGCGATCACGAGTCCGAAAAGCAGGCCGCCGAAGGCAAACAGTGAGTGACTCGGAAAGGCGTACTGGTTTGGATCAGACGCCACTGCCGGATCGATCACCGAGAATGCGTACTGCGGAGTCGTCTTGGCCAGAAGCAGGTCCTTGTACTGCGCCTCCATCAAAAGGTACAAGGCGTTGCGAATCTCCACCGTCTGTATCTGACCCACTTGCTGCTTCAGAAACGCTATCGACGCTTGCGACCGCGCCATGGCCTGCTCGCGAAGCCGGTCATTGGCTCGATCGACGAGCTCGTTGGCCCATGCGGCCGCTTGCACCGGGTTCTTCCACTCGATTCTCACGGTGACCAGCCCGGTGCTATGATCTTCGATGACGCTGAGTATGCGGCGATCAAACGTCCTGACCCCCTCGTTGAGTGTGTGCGAGCGATGAATCCAGCGGTGTGTAGCGGCGTCCCAATCGTTGCTGAAAAGCACCGGAAGCAGATCGTCCTGCTGGATCATCTGGCGCGCGAGCAGGTGCGAGCGCAGAGTCGCGACGGCCTCGGCGCGGGCGCTTCCTTCTCCCGTACCGACACCCGCCAGCTCCGCTAGGCCCCCGAGCTGACCGCTCAGCGAATTGAGCAACCCGCTATGGTCATAGCCCGTCCTCGGCATCGCAATGACTTCCCCCTGGTAGAGCTTGCCCAGCAATAGACTGGTGATCAGCCCCAGGCCGGCGGCGACGATCAAGAGCGCCAGAAGCCACGTCCAGCGCCTGCGCGCCGCCCGCAGTAGCTGGCCGGCGGAAACAGCTCCCTCACCGCGTTCCTGGGGACGAAGGGTCTCGAGATTGGCGTTCAGCGTAACCATTTGATCCATTGGCCAGAGAATTCACGGCGTACGAGTAACCACGACCAGGAGCGGCGCCGTGCATCGACCCGCGATGGAGGCTGCGATGCTTCGGCAAAAAGGCCAGTCGTGCCCACTGCCGTCTGGTCGCGGTGCGCAGCCAAGAAAATGATTTTACAGTAACCATCCCGGGTTTTGCACGCCCGAGGCAGGTCGCAAACCCAGGCACGCGCAACCATTCAACTTCATTGAATTTGCCGGTCTCGAGTGATCGGATCGCGTGACGAAGCTCTGCTTCAAATACCGAACATGTGATAACCTGTGGCATCGGCCACTTATTCGGTTAGAGACAATTGATTACAAGAGAAGGCCGAAGGATCTTCATCCGGCAGACCATCGCCTCTCTCTCCGCAGCCGCGCTCGCCGGTTACGGAACGGCAAACGCTACGGTAGCGCAGGCCGCCCCGGCCGCGAGCGCCTCCCCGTCTGCCGCCTCCAGCACGCCCTTTGCGGTCTCACCGAGCACCATGGCCTCCATCGTCTCGAGGCCCGAGACATTCCTGCTCGAGTATGAGGCGCTCGGCGGTGGCAGCGGCACCGCGGCTGCTTCTACGATACGAAGCGCGTTGGGTCCGGCATTCCTCACGCTTTCCGATACGGGATGCATGGCGGTCTACGCGGCCGTGATCGCCTCTAACGCCGCGCCCCTCGGGAGTCCCCCAATTCCAGCGATGGATGCCAGCCTCAACCAGTTGCTTCAGGCCGCGGTCCTGAGCTACGGTCATTTCTGCAAGCTAGCGACCATGCTTGCGTTTCTCGGTTGTGCCACGCTCAGCCCGCCGGATCTCAGCAACCAGGTCAATCCTCCTCCCGCCACCCTTCACTTTCTCGTGTGGCTCGACACGGTGCCGCTCAATACCGGGTATCACGCGCAGTTGGTGATCTCGAACGCGCTGACCAACGGCTACTTGCTGCTCGATCCCACGTACGGTTTCGCGCTGGCGATTCCCTACGGCCCGTCGGGACCTCAATCGAGCCTTACCGACATTGAAAATGCGGCAACGTTCCTTGAGCAGCCGATCAGCGCTGGAAATCTCGTCCAGTTCAATTCCACCAACCTTGCGTCGAACCCCACGATCACTCAGATCATGGTGAGCGGCGGCCTCGGCCCGCAGTATATCTATCACGATTCGATCACTCAGGTCATGGTGAGCGGCGGCCTCGGCGCGCAGTATATCTATCACGATTCGATCTCCGGCTCCGAAGGCTGGGATGCCCGGATCGGGCAGATCATCGACAACATGAACTGACCCGCAATGTGTCTCGCTCCGACTGCAGCGCCTACCACATGGCTGACCAAAAACAATTGATTACGCGAGAAAGCCGAAGGACCTTCATCCGACAGACGATTGCCTCACTTTCGGCTTCCGCACTGGCTGGCTGCGGAACGGGGAGTACCACCGGGACGCAGACGACCCCAACGGCGAACGCGCCCTCACTACCCCCCTCCAACGCGTCCTTTGTGGTCTCGGCAACCACGATGGCCTCCATCGTATCGAAGCCGGCAACTTTCCTCGTCGAGTACCAGGCGCTCGGCGGCAGCAGCAGCGCTGCGGCTTCGGTCATCCGCAGCGCATTGGGTCCGACGTTCGCTACGCTTTCTGATACGGGATGCATGGCGGTATACGCAAGCCTGATCGCCTTTAACAGCGCACCCCCTGGCGATCCCGGAATTCCACCCATGGATGCTAGTCTCAGCCAGTTGCTGCGGGCAAAAGTGCTGAGCTGCGGTCATTATTGCAAGCTGGTGACCTTGCTGGCGTTTCTCGGCCGTGCCACGCTGAGCCCGCCGGATCTCAGCAGCCAGGTCAATTCTCCTCCCGCCACCATTCACTTTCTCGTCTGGCTCGACACGGTGCCGCTCAATACCGGGTATCACTCGCAGTTGGTTATCTCGAACGCACTAACCAACGCCTACCTGCTGCTCGATCCCATGTACTCGTTCGTCCTGGCGATCCCCTTCGGCGCCTCCGGACCTCAACAGAGTCTTACGGACATCGAGAACGCCGCAACCTTTCTGCTGCAGCCGGTCCCTGCGCAGAATCTCGTCCAACTCAACCCCGCAGGCCTGGTCTCGAACCCGACCATCACGCAAATCATCACCGCGGGTGGCATCGGCCCACAGTATATTTATCACGATTCGATCTACGGTTCCGAGGGCTGGGATAGCCGGATCGCAGCCGTCGTCGGGAACATGAGCTGACCTCGGGCCCGCTCGCAGACCTCGATCAGCAGGCCGTGGTGGCCAGAGGCACGGAGGTGACGTTGCCTAGGCTGCAGACGTTCGCCGCGTTGCTGGCGACGCCGGAGCCCGGCGAGGTCATGGTATTTCCGATGATGTTGGCGTGAGCGATCGCATCGTCCTGCAGAATATAAGCAGAATTCGCGAAAACATAATCAATCTGATTTCCCGTGATCGTAACGATTGCGCTCGCCAGACCCGAATGGACGAATGCGACCGCGCCCGGCAGGGATGAATTGCCACCGACGAAACTGTCGGAAATGACCACGTTGCGCGCCTCCGTGGCGGTGCTTGGAATATCGACACAATAGCCGTTTGCCGCGCCCCCACATTCGAAGTACCCCTGGGTCCACCAGAATCCAATCGCGTTATTCACCACGATGGGAACGTTGCCCGGTCGGGCTTCGGCCGTGCAGAAGACACAGTGGAAGGATTCGACCGTATGCTCGGCATCGCCGATGACCCACTCATTCTGTCCATTCCACACTGCGCGGCAATGATCTCCAACGAAGTGGGCCTGGATCTCGAGCAGCTCGAATCCTGTCGGAGCCGCGGCACGGACGAACACGTCCCGGCAGACTGCATCGACCACCGGCCCAGTCGCCCCGAAGCGAATGGCGGCAACGGTCGCCTGCGCCTGGGGGGTGTCGATGACCACGTCACTGAGAGTGACGCCACCAGCATAGTTATCTATGTTGATGAAGGTATCCGGTGAGCCGGTCGAGTCCAGGCAGAATCCTGCTAGTCTCGACCCTTGCAGGTGATAGGAAGTAATCTCGAAAGGCGTCTGGCTGCCGCCTTCCCATATCAGCTTCGTCAAGCAATGCGGCACCGGGGTCGGATATTCCTCGGTCACCTCGATGACCGGATTGTCGAAAGACGCGCCGGCCCCGCTGAAGGAGAACATCTCCTGTGGAGCCAGCGGCGTCGAGAAGGTGAAGGTCCCGACCGGCACGTTGACGACGCAGCTGGTCGAGGCGTTGCAGCTCGCTATCAGCGAGTCAATCGATGGATATGTGGTCGATGGAGTGGCCGCTAGAGTTTCGGAGGAACCTCCGCAGCCAGTGATCGTCACCGTGAGCACGGCGAGCAGCGCAGACAGATACCTCGCAGCGATAGCAGAACATGCATTGGGAGCCACGCGAACCATGTAGTCACCGCACCCGGCTGTCGAGAGTCGTTTACCTGACCCGTCTACTCGGGCATCAGCCTCGTTGCGCCATGACCTGCGTACTGTAGCAGCCTGACGGCCCGGAAGTCATTATCGCGGATTACACAGGAGCGATCGTCGGGCGAATTGATGTAGACCCCGTATAGCGGCGCGGCGCCCCCTCGCGGCACTTCCCGGTTCCCGATGATCCTCAGGACTCCCCCTACCGCGACGTAAATGCACGCCGTGCTCCTCGGATCGGCGACTGCCCCAAATTCGTTGTCCTGGATGACGCCCTGAGAGAACGCGCTGTAGCAGCCGTATCCGCGCCAGTTGGAGATGGTGTTGCTGTCGATGCTCAGATCGGTCGTGAACGAGTGCTCCAAGGAAAAAGACGTGTTCCTGCTATCGCCGTAGCCATCGATGATGTTGCCGCGCATCGTCACGGACCGGTGACGCACGTGCTTGCCTCCGTTCACGCTCACGCCGAGTCTCGTGACTTCCCGCACGCTCGTAGGTCCACCAGTCAACGTCGCGGTCGTTATGGTGTTGTTGATCAAGGAATTGTTCTCGCCGGCGAATCCGGCGGCCTCACCCGAACTGCCCTGCAGCAGAATTCCGTTGCGGCAGTTATGGACCCTGTTGTCGTGCGCACTGCAATCGTAGGCGCCATGAAAGTCGATGCCGGTCCACAGGGGTATGTCGTGCACGGAGTTGCTTGCAACCTCGAAATTCGAGCAGAAGGGATTTGCGGCGCGCCGCCCGTCCGTGACCGCATTCGGATCCTCCGCGTAGCCCAGCGAGTCGTGCGTGCACGAAATTCCGTAGGCATTTCCCGAAGCGCCCGGGCCGATCCCACCGACCTGGTTGGATAGGATCTTGCCGTCGCGACAGGACATGAACTGCATGCCTCCATATCCGCAGTGTATGATCACTACTCCCGTCACCCGAATGTTGGAGACGAATTGCGCGGCAAGCCCGCGGGAACCCCAATTGGAAAGCTTCACCCCCGGGCCGATGGTAAGTCCGTTATACGGATCCGCCGCGCTACGGCCGACACAGAGGATGCCGATCTCATTCGCCACGTATACGCTGCGCGAGGGACCGACGAGTTCTCCGTCACCGCTCAGGTGAAAATCGCCCCCCTGCACCTCGATCCCGGGGCGCGTCGCTCCTCTCAGCAACCGCGCCTCGCCGGTTTCCGTCTCGCTCCAGCGCAGGCGCGCACCGTCCCCGAGGATGATCGATGTGCCCTTCGGCGCCACGAGCCGGCCGCCGAGCGGGTATTCGGTGCCTCGGCCGCGGATGACGGTCGGCGTCTCGCCCGCGGTCGCGGCGAAAGACTTCTGCAGCGCAGCGGCATTCGCCCTGGGATGCGCATCGGGCCTCATTCCATAGCGGCGAACATCGCCCACCGGATACGCGTAGTCGACCGGCACCACACCGGCGCGAAACTCACCCGAGGATCGGGCGTGACGCGCGCCCTGGGCGACGGCCGTTCCTGCGACTGGAAAGCTGGCGAGAAACGAAAGCACTTCTCGACGATTCATGTTACCTCTCCATCGGGCTCCTTCAGCGACCGAGACATGACGATCTCGCTCGCGCCCGGCGGCGGAAGCGGAATCAATGGTGTGCGGCGCAGCACGAATTCACAGAGATCCTCCGTAGCGCCCGTGCGGCGCAGCAGGGATGACAGCCGACGCAGGGTCCAACGGCGCGCGAATAGGACCGAGATCGTGCACAAGAGAATCAGCGCATCGCGTCTTCGCGAGGCAACGCCGATGTAATGCAGGCTCAGCCGGCTCTTCCACGGCCTGATCAGTTGATTGTAGCCGATATTGGCATCCGCAACCCCGGCGGCCGACAGGGATTCCGCCATGTCCGAGAACACGATCGAAGCGATATCGGTAATCCCAGGCCGCACGGTGAGCAACTTGCGTTCCGTCGCCGTGTACAGCGCGGTCTCGCGCGGCACGTTGGGTCTCGGCCCGATAAGACTCATTTGTCCGGCGATGACGTGCAGCAGCTGCGGCAGCTCGTCGAGCTTGAGCGCCCGGATATAGCGTCCGCAGCGCGTAATCCGCGGGTCGTTCGCCAGCGTCGTGTCGACCGCCGTGGAAGCCGCATTCGTCACCATCGTCCGAATTTTCAGGAATCGAAAAGGTCGGTCATTCATGCCGACGCGCATGGACACGTAGAGCGGATGGCGACGATCGGTCAGCCACACGGCGAGCAAAGACAGGCCGAGGATCGGAGAGGTCGCGACGAATGCCAGCATCGCCCCGAGAAGGTCAAAAGCACGCTTACCCCGATCGGTTCGGAGGCCGCGCGTTCTCACGCCGCTCACGCTCACGTCGGCAGAACCTCCGAATCGGAAATCGCCGATGCTCTGTCGATGGCGGCCAGCGCAGCAGACCCCAGCTTCAGCTCGAGCGCGCCCAACACATCGCGCAACTGATCGGGACGCTTGATTCCCACCAGGGGAATGCTCGCGGGCAGCTTGTGCAGAATCCAGGCTATCGCCACCTGCGCGGGCGTAACCTCCTGCGCGCGTGCCTCGGCAGTCAACGCGTGGACGATCCTCAGATTGCGAGTCAAGGTCGCGCCATGAAGATTTCGGTACTTCGCGCGCGAACGCCGATCGTCCTCACCAAAGCAGTCGGGCGAGCGGTATTTGCCGCTCAGCACGCCCTGGCCCAGACTGCCGTAGGAGAGAAACGTGATGCCCGCATCCGCCATTCGCCGCGCGGTCTCTTCCGCGGCCCGCTGCGCGATACTGTACTCGAGAGAGGCGCTGACGAGCCCAGGGTACTGCAGCTCGGCTGCACTCGGTACATAGTTGGTCAGGCCATACCACCTGATCCTCGATTGCTCGCGCAGCTTCTCGAGCTTATCCAACAGCGCACGCATCGGGGTGATTCCGTCCCAGTAATGCATCTGAAAGAGGTCCACGCTTTGCCCGCCCAGGCGCTGCAGGGACTCTGTGAGCGCTTGCTCCGCCCACTCCGGGCTACTGTCGTAATAGACCTTGCCGCCGCTCCCGAAGCGGACGCCGAACTTCGTAGCCACGAGCACCCGACTTCGATGCGGAGCTAGAGCTCGCGCGAGCCTCCGCTCCGACTCGCCGCGTCCGTAGCAGTCCGCGGTATCGAAAATCCTGATGCCGCGCTCGACCGCGAGTTCGATCGCGCGCTCGATCTCGTGGGGCTCGACAGTCCCCCAGGCATGCCCCCCGAGCTGTTCACATCCGAAGGCGAGCCGCCTTACCGCCTCTGGCGAGCGTCCCAAACGGGTGACGTCGCGCATTACCATGATCTCAGAGCGATTGCGACGGCTTTTTCTTCGACAGCAGCTCGAACGTGAACATCCAGGACATGAGCTGCAGGATCGGAACCCGCGTCAGCACCCGGTCGACACCGTTCAGGAGCGGCAACAGATGCGGAGCCCATACGCCCAGGATGCTGCACATGTGGAAATAGCGGATCTGACCGACGTCGAAGAAGCGGCTGGCGAGCCGCACCTCTCGAAGACTCAGGATGTGAGCCTTCTCCCATTCCGTCCGCTGGTGCGCATTGCGATTGCGGTAGAGCTTGATCAAGGGATTGTAGCTCAGCGCCTCGAAGGCGATCGCCCGCCCTCCAGGGGCCAGAATACGCTCGATCTCCGGAAACGCGCGCTGAACGTCCAGGTGGTGCAAAACGCCGGCGCAGATCACCACATCGACGGAACTCGACGGCAGACCGGTGTTCTCGCAATCCGCCCGCAGGAAGCGCGTGCGCGTTGTGAAGCCGCGCTCCTCGGCGGCTTTGCGGGCATTGAGCACCGAGACACCGCTGATGTCCAACCCGATGGCGAGATCCGCTCCCGCTTCGGCGGCCCGAAGCGCCACATCGCCATCACCGCACGCAAAGTCGAGAACGACCTTGCCGGGCGAGTGGCGGCTCACCCAATCGAAGAAATACCTTCGCGAGAGCGATGCAGTCCGATAGAAGCGATGGTTGGAAAAGAACTCCTCGTATTGATCCTTGCCCACCCGCTCGATCTGCCCCGTATCGCGCATTTTGTCGTGGAATTCGCTCTCCTGCTGCTTGCGGGACTCGAGGCGCTGGTACCATTCCTCGTCATTGCCACGCTCGATTTCCCGCATAGCGGCGATGAGTGCTTCAGAGGGCACTAGAGGCTCCTCGTCAGCAGCGAGCTCTTGATCTGATCCACTATCGAGGAAACTCGCAGGTAATAGATCGACTCGAGCGCCCCGGAGCTCGGCGCCGGCGCGTCAGGCAGCGTCACTCTGAGCGGCCGAGAGCGCCATACGGTCGGCTCCACGCTCTCACACACGCTTGTGATCACCTCTCCCGCCAGACCGCAGGTCCTCCAGGCGCCGTCGATGACGCAGAGTCTCCCCGTGCGGGACACCGAACGGGCGATCTCGGCGGTATCGAGGGGATTTATGACTCTCAGATCCCAGACATCAGATGAGACGTCGACCGAAGCAAGCTCCTCCGCAACCTGTAACGCAATCTTTACAGTGTGACTCGCCCCGACGAGGGTCAGATGCTTGCCTTCCCGCCTTCTCTGTGGCCCTTGTGCACGCAGATCCACTGCGCGCGGCGGCTCGAGTCCCTGCCGCTCATCGTACAGCCACCGGTCGTCGATATAGACCACCGGATCATCGCAAAGAACGCTCGCGATCAACAAGTCACGCGCATCGCTCGGGGTTGCCGGCATAACCACCCGTAATCCCGGCACGTGCGCAAACCACGCGTGCAGAGCCTGAGAGTGCTGTGCCCCCTGCTCTCCACCCCGGTTGATGATTCCGCGAATGGTGAGACGCGGCGAAGCGCGGCCGCCCAGCATGTGATTCCACTTCGCGGCCTGGTTCACGATCTGATCGAGAGCCAGCAGCATGAAATCCATGCGCGGATGGACCACGATCGGACGATAGCCGCAAAGGGCAGCTCCCATCGCCGCTCCGGTGCAGGCCGCTTCCGACACTGGCGTATCGAGCACCCGGTCTTTCCCGAACTCGACGTCGAGATCCGTCATGGAGTTGCCGACGTACCAAGGGCTCCAAAGTCCCTGGCCGATCACAAAGACTTCCTTGTGGGTCCTCATGAGCCAGGCAAAGCCGTCGCGAATCGCCTGACCGTAGGTCGTCTCGTCGATGTGCGGATTCATTGCCGTCAATCGGCAAACACGAGTCCAGGGAGGTTGCGCGCCGGCGGCCATTCCGCGGCGAGCGCCCGCGATGCGGCGGCCCTCACCGCCTCGCTCACCTGCCGACGCACTTCGCCCAACCTCGACTCCTCGTACCATCCAGCTGCCACAATCGCCTCTTCCAGGCGTCGGATCGGATCGCGACGCTTCCACGCCTCCAGGTGCTCCATGCTGCGTCGCACGCCCACGTCGATGTCGTCCTTCGACCCAACGTGACCTCGCCACCGATAGGTGATGGCCTCGAGAAAGGCAGGCTGTCGGGCACTTCTCGCAAGCGCCACGAGCTGTGTCGCCGCCCGTGCCACGGCCGCAACATCATTGCCGTCGATAACCGCCGAGCGTACTCGGTGAGCCTGCGCGTATCGCGCCATGCGGTCGCTCGGCTGTCGCAGCGCAATATCGAGGTGACTGGAATATTGGTTGTTCTCGCAAACAAAGAGCACGGGTAATCCGTAGGTAGAGGCAAGATTGAGCGATTCGTGGAACACACCCTCCTCGCACGCACCGTCGCCGAAGTACGCGACGCCTATAGCGTCTCCGCCATCCATCTTGGCGGCCAGCGCCGCCCCGACGGCAATCGGAATCGTTCCCGCCACGATCGGAACGGAGCCAAAAAAGCCGGACGACCTGTCCTGCAGATGCATGGAGCCGCCCATTCCCGTGGCGCAACCGTCAGCGCGCCCGAGCACTTCGGCTAACAATCGATAGACGTCGCCGCCGGCGGCAATGTAATGTCCATGCGAGCGATGATTACCGAACAGGCGGTCGTCCTTGCGCAGCGCGGTTGCGACTCCCGTGGCGATCGCCTCCTGGCCGATGCTGAGGTGACAAGGACAATGCACGCGCGTCTCCTCGACCCAACCGGCGATCTGCTCCTCCACTGTCCGAATGAGCAACATCATCCGATGGAAATGCTCCACTTGGGACGCAGAAAAGCCGGAGAGGTCGCACGGACCGAGAAACGCCGGCGCGGCCGGATCGACGAGCTCTCCGAGCTCCGATTTATGGTTTGGGTTCATGGCTCCGACCCACGCTCGCCGAAGGGGCGCGCGGCAGGACTCGCATCATGACCCGCGGGAGCCGCGGGCGCGAGTGGCTTCGATCCACGATCCGATGGACGCCCGTCTGCCGCAAGACACGGCGATTTCCTCCAGGTGATCGGCGAGTCCAGTGTACACTTTCTCCGCACTCAAATCTTCCTCGAACGCTCTGCGGGCGCTCGTTCGTAGCGACGCGTGCAGGCGCTCGTCATCGCGTAGAGTGCGGATCACCTGCGCCAGGGATCGCGGATCAGACGAGTCGTAGCTGAGTCCGCAGCTCTTCTCCCGCAGCACTCGCGCAAGCGTCCCGGGCAGGCAACTCGCCACTGGAACGCCATGAGAGAGATACTCGCCGACCTTGTTGGGTATCGAGATGACGAGGTCAGGCGTGCTCCGGTACGGCACGAGGCCCAGATGCGCTCGGGAGAGCAGCTCGCGGATTCTCGACATGCCGAGCCAGCCCGGGAAGAGAACGTTTGGACAACTCTTCGCCGCACGCCTGTAAGCCGGCAGATCCTCGCCATCGCCGACGATGACCAACCTCACCGGCCGCACTTCCGCGGCCAACTCGCGGGCAGCCGCCAGCACCGCGTCCATCTCGTACCGGCGCTTGGTCATGGCCCCGATCACGACGACATTGAAGGCGCTATCCCTGCACACTCCCAATCCATCCCAGTATGTCGCGCTCTCCTGTCGATCCCTCGCCGCCACGGCGTTGAGACGCGGGTCGGGATAGGCAAGCGGGAAGGATCTGTCCAAACTCGAGCGCGATCGTCCGGCCAGCTCGAGCCCCCAGGCGAGGAACTCCTCCGTGATACCGAACAAAGCCGCCGCCTGGCTAAGTGCACGGCGCGCACTCGCGCGCAGCGGTGAGATCGCAGCGCGGGCGAGCGGCCGCAGCGCTGCCGGGGAGCCTCCCACAAAAATGTCGGGCCACATGTCCCGCAAATCGATCACGACGGGAACTCGCCACGCCCGACCATAGTCGGCGCACACCGAGGCCGCCTCGATCGTCGGGTAGGCGCAGAAGATCACATCCGGCGCCGGCATAGCGCCGATCGCCCGCGCAAATCGCCGTCCCCAGATCCGATGATCCAGCAGGCGCCGCAAGGATATCGATCCTCCGTATCCCGGGCTCGCGACCATGCGAATGACTCCGTTCGAGCCAAACGGCCGAGCCATATCGCCGTGCGCGCGCTGCCTCCGGTTGGCGTGATCGAACGTGGACATCCACCAAGTCACCGCATGGCCTCGCGACTCGAGCACTTGCGCAATCAGTCCCGAGCGCAACAGTCGCCCGTTGGAGTTGTCTCCGGCCAGCATCTCGCTAGTTTTGACCACCCAAATCTTCATCTTTACCGCGGTCAACGCCAACGACTCATCCGCGTCCGGATTGCGCCAGGGCGAGCACCTTCTCTGCGCACCGCATGGATGCCTGCCCCTGCCCATACAGTTCGTGCGCGCGCCAGGAATTCGGCTCCGGGAGAAGTGGATTATCCACTGCACGTCGAGCCGCGGCCACCGCCGCCTCGAATTCTCCTCCTACGAGAACATTCGCGCCCGCCGCGACCGTCTCGATCCATTCCGTTTCGCTACGCAACGTGATGCACGGGCGGCCCAACATGAATGCCTCCTTCTGCAGGCCGCCGGAGTCGGTAATCACCACGGCCGCCGATTCCGTCAGCCTCAGCATATCGAGCGGGCCCAGGGGAGCGCACAGCAGCAGGCCGGCGGGCGGACGCCACTCGGGCGCATGGGCCCTTATAACTTCGCGCGTGCGCGGATGAAGGGGAAATGCCAATGGAATCACCGCTTCGGCAATGCCCGCCAGAATCCTCAGCATCGGCCCGATCGCCGCCGCGGCTGTGTTTTCCGCTCGATGGAGCGTCACGATGCCGTAGCGGCGAGAATCGAGACGCAGCCGCTCGAGCACCCCGGAACGCTTCCTGGCCAGATCCGCATTCACGAGCACTGCGTCGTACATGACATCGCCGACGAGTCGGGTTCTTTCCTGTAAGCCCTCGTTGCGCAGATTCCTCACGGCGGCGTCGGTCGGCGCCAGCAGGAGATCGCTTAGATGATCCGCAATCACTCGGTTGTGTTCTTCGGGCATCACGCGATTGAAGCTGCGCAGCCCCGCCTCGACGTGCGCCAGAGGGATTCCTAGTTTCGCCGCGGCCAGTGCCCCTGCCACGGTTGAATTCGTATCTCCGAACACGACGACCGCGTCAGGCCGCCGCTCCACAAGATAAGCCTCGAGACGCTCGAGCATGGCGCCGGTCTGTCTGCCATGCGGGCCGGATCCAACCTCGAGATTGACCGAGGCTCGCGGAATCTCGAGCTCGTCGAAAAAAACATCGGAGAGCTCCGGATCGTAGTGCTGTCCGGTATGGACGATGATCTCCTCCACGCGGCCGCGCGCCTCGGCCGCAAACGCCCGGGACAGGCTCGCCAGTTTCACGAATTGAGGCCGCGCCCCGACGACCTCCACGACACGCAACGCCTTCATGGAGCCGACTCAGTCCGCTTCGACTCGCGCCAGGCTCGTGCCGTTCTGTTCGTAGCGGCGATCGCACTCGCGACAACGAATGAGCGTCGGATTGGGCGAAGCAGCAACGGATGCCGGCAGGGTGGCACCGCACCAACATGCCCAACCTCTCTGCCGGGCGGGATTGCCATAGACCACCGCGTATGGCCTGACATCGCGAGTCACGACCGAACCCGCACCCACGAGGCAGTACTCCCCGAGCGTAACCCCACAAACGATGGTCGCGTTGGCGCCGATGGTGGTTCCGCGCCTGACGAGCGTCGGGCGAAATTCCGCCTTGCGCTCGATGTATGCCCGCGGATTGATGACATTCGTGAATACCATCGACGGTCCGAGGAACACGTCGTCCTCGATCGTGACGCCGGTATACACCGAAACGTTGTTCTGAATCTTTACGTTGCTGCCAACGTTACACCTCGAGGAAATCAGCACGTTCTGGCCAAGCGTGCAGCGCGCGCCGATCGAGCTGTCGCGCATCACATGGGAGAAGTGCCAGATCCTCGTTCCGGCACCGATGCTACACGGTTCGTCTATCACAGCCGTGCCATGGGCAAAATAGGTGTTCACAGCGCGTGCACCGCCGCGGCGGCGATCGCCACGTTGTACATGATGCCGGTCACGGCCTCCCAGAAAGGTAGCGGCAACATTTGCGTAGCGTTGATCGGGACCACGATGGTATCTCCTGGCTCGATCTCAACGTTTGAACCGCGGTTGAACCAGCGGCTGCCCACACTCGCGACCACGCTGCCGTCGGCCCTGACGACATACACCCGCTTCTCATCCGCCTGCGCCGTGTAACCGCCGCTCAGGCGAATATAGTCATCCCGCGAGAGATTGGGATTGTACAGATGGGAAGTCGGGTCCTGGACTTCCCCGATGACGGTCACTTCCTGCTCAAACTTCGGCACCAGGAGCTCATCGCCGTTTCGCAGCATGACGTCGGCAGGCGCGTTTTCCGGCTCGTGCACAATGCTGCTCAGGTTGATGACCAGGCGCCCAACCGCCTTCTCACTCTGTAATTGATCGAGGAGCGAGCGGCCGACGATCAGGGCATTGCCGGCATCCCCTACGCCGTTACCCGAGGTCGTCGCTACCGCCCTCAAGGCCAGCACGCCGAGCTCTACTCTCATGCGCGCGGCGAGCTGATCCATCTGCTGCTGCTCGCGCTCCTTGAGGTCGACGCGGGTAAAGATTGCCCCTTGTGGAAAGGCGAAGCGAGTGAGGCCGCCCGCCCGCTCGAGAACGGACTTCAGAGTCTCGCCCGGCTGGATCGTGTAGGTTCCGGGAAAACGAACCTGTCCCCGAAGCGTGACGCTCTCCTGGTTAGACCACTGTGAGACCTCCTTGATGCTGAGGACGTCATAGGGTTGAAGCGGCAAGTTGGCATCCGAATTGCCGCTCAGCGCCTCCGACAGATCGATATCGAAGATCTCGGTGTGCCGCGTCCCCTCCTTGCCGACCACGTAGCGCGTAAGCTCCGCCTTGCCTGCATAGGCGGCATCCGCAAGGCCTCCGCCCGCACGGACGAGGTCCGCTACGGTCATCCCCGGCCCGAGCGGATACTGTCCCGGCACATTGACCTTACCCTGCACCGTCACCACCTCATCAGGCTGCTCGGCGCCCGACTGGGAACGTAGCTCCGTCAGGATGGGCTGGAGGATCCGATCGCGGCTCGACGAGAGATCGAACACGGTGATCCGATCGCGCGGCATCAGCACCGGATCGGTGCTCGTGCCGGGATTTGCCCAGGCGGCCGCCAGATTCGCGGACAGCGCCTCGATACGCCGGTCAGGCGGCAGCTCGCGGCGGATCAGCACATAGCGCAGGTCGGAGTTGGGCTTGAGGGCGCTCACGGAGCCGATCACATCGGTGAGCCGCATTCCCGGGTGGTATTCGTACACTCCCGCCGTGTAGACGTTGCCCTGGAGCATGACTGCGGAGTCGAGCGAAGGCTTGAGGCGCGGAACATAAATGTAGTCCCCGTTTCGAAGCCCCTCCTCGCGTCCTGAGGACGCCGCAAGATCGAGGGGAAGAACCACGCGCTGACCATTCGGCTCGATCCGGGTCACTGTAGCTTTGGCGGTATCGGCATCCGGCGTGAATCCGCCTGCGAGCGCGACGGCCTGCGCGGGCGCGTCTTCATCTTTCAGCTCGTAAATCGCGGGGCGCTCGATCTGACCGCCGATCGAGACGGTCGGCCCCACGGGCGGTACGAACACCACATCGCCCTGTAGGAGCTTCTCGTCCCGGGCGGTGCTGCCATCAATCAGGAGGCCGTAAAGGTCGAGCCTTTCGACGACCACGCCGTCGCGCTTCAATTCGATGCTGCGCAGCGAGCCCGTCTTGCCGATGCCACCGGCCGCATACAGCGCCGAAGTAATCGTTCCGAGGCCGCTAATTGTGTAGCTGCCGGGATCGAAGGCGTCGCCCATCACGAACACCTGGATGGAGCGAGTCTGCGCCATTGTCACGCTGGCGCGCACGCCGATCATCTGGTGCTGGACACGGGATTCGATTTCCGCCTGGACCCCGCTGAAGAGCTGCCCGCCGACGTTGATGGGTCCGAGCTGGGGAAAATTGATGTGTCCATCTCGGCCGACGACCATCTGATAGGCGTGATTCTGGTTGCCGTAGAGCAGCACGTCGAGCACGTCACCGGGGCCGACGACGTAGTTCGACGGCACCGGAACTTCCGACATCGGGGCAACGGTAGCCGGATACTCCGAGAAGATGTCGTAACCGAAGGGTTTGAGAGCCTCCTCTCCGGTCTTCTTGAGCGGCAGGAGAGTTACTCTTACCTCGGCGTCCTGAAAAGCCGGTACAACAGAGAGGCGCAACGTCGCCTGACTCTCGGTCAGACCGAGGAGCGGGATCGGCGCGAAACCGGGAAGCATCAGCTCGCCACTGGGGGAAAGCTGATAGGGATTGCGGTTACGAATCACGTCCATGAGCGCAGTCAGGCGCTGTTGGTCCGCCGAACTCAGCTCAGAGGCCGGTATTACCGGTGTCGACGCCTGGGCGAGCGCCGGCGCACCGTTGCCGGTGCTCCCCTGAAGAGACTGCAATGCTTGGAGCGTCTGCGGCGAGATCGTCTGTGCCTGTCCTGTTACTGACCCTTGCTCGGCTGTAAGAGCCTGCTGCAGCGCAGTGGTCGATTGGGTCGCGAGCTGTGGTGGAAGGTGAAACCCGATCTCGATGATGATCCAGTCTCCGCTCCGGAGCACCGGGATAAGAGGCCGCTGATTCTGCAGGGCCCGTCTCTCCTGTACCGACATCCGTTGCTCGAGCTGCTGCAGCTGCGATTGGTTCAGATTTCCGAGTGCGTGCCCAAAACTGAGAGCAGAGGTTCCAGGCCCCAGGGTGCCGCCCGAGCCGAGCTGGTTCATGAGCGCCTGCTGCTCGTCCGACGATAGCCCCTGGAACATCTGCGCCAGGCCGCCGCCCCCTCCGCCCGACAGCGGGCTCGTCTGGGCGTATGCCGCGCTGGCGAGGAGCCAGAGAACCAAGAGCGCAAATACCCAGCCGGCAATCGGCCAGAACGAACGCGATGAGCGCATTATCAACCTTTTCGAAAGTCCATCAGGCGGCGCATGCTTGAGCCCTGCGGTCTTCCCTGGATCCTTAACCAGGATCTCCTGGCTCTGCTGCGCGAATGCGCGATTGTAGCGGGAGCGCCGCCGCTTTGGAGCCCCATCGCTTCCCCGCACTCTGCGGACCGGGCCGCGGAGCGCGCGGCTCCCTTTGCAATTCCTTACTCGTGCGCCAACTCGATCCTTCGGGGCGCGGCCTGCCACGCGACCCCGCTGAGCACCCCTACCGGTAATGCGTCTCGATCCACCGCTGATAGCTGCCGTCCATGACGGCCCGCCACCACCACTCGTTCTGCACGTACCATTCGAAGGCGCTACGCAGCCCGGAGGCGAGAGTGATCTGTGCGCGGTAGCCGAGCTCGCGCTCGATCTTGCCACAGTCGATCGCGTAGCGGCGGTCATGGCCGGGACGGTCCTTCACGAACTGAATGAGGTCTGCGGTCTTGCCGCTGCGAGCGGCGGGGCAGTCAGGGAAGCGTGAGCGGAGATTCTGACTGGCGGCGAACGCTTCATCCGCCACAGCGCACAGCATCTGAACCAGCTCGAGGTTCTCGCTCTCGGCTCCCCCCCCGATGTTATAGACCTCCCCAGGTTGACCCTTCTCGAGGATCAGATCGATGCCGCGGCAGTGATCCGACACGTGCAGCCAGTCCCTGACATTGCGCCCGTCTCCATAAATCGGTAGCGGCCGGCCGTGGAGGAGATTGACGATCATCAGCGGGATCAGCTTCTCGGGGAAGTGGAACGGGCCGTAGTTGTTGGAGCAGTTGCTGGTGCTGACCTCGAGCCCATAGGTATGGTGGTAGGCGCGCACCAGGTGATCCGAGGCCGCCTTGCTCGCCGAGTAGGGTGAGTTCGGAGCATAGGGAGTGCGCTCGTGAAACGCGGGGTCCTCGGGGCCCAGGGAGCCGTAGACCTCATCGGTCGATACGTGGTGGAAGCGGTGCCGCTTGACCGTGCGCTCCTCGAGCCACGCCTTGCGTGCGGCCTTCAGCATCGAGTGGGTGCCCTGCACGTTGGTCTCGATGAAGGCGTCGGGTCCGTGGATGGAGCGATCGACGTGCGACTCGGCGGCGAAGTGCACGATCGTGTCGATCCCCTCGTCCCGCAGCAGTCGCTCGACGACGGCTGTGTCGCAGATGTTGCCGTGCACGAACGCGAGGTCCGGGTGACCCTTGAAGGGCTCGAGGTTGGCGAGGTTGCCGGCGTAGGTCAACGCATCGAGCACGACCACGCGCTCGCCCGGATGCATCTTGAGCCAGTAATGCACGAAGTTGGCGCCGATGAAGCCCGCGCCACCGGTGACGAGGAGGCGCGATCGGCGCGGGAAAGTGCCGGCGGCATCTCCGGTCCGCGCGAGCGAAGGTTTCTCCGCACTAGACATTGGGAATCTCTTTCAAAACGGCCCGCAAGCGCTTGCGCCAATGGAGGGGCGAGAGGCCGTATGTCGCCAGCGAGCGTTGGTCGAGCACGCTGTAGGCGGGCCGGCGCGCCGGTGTCGGGTAATCCGCCGTGGTGATGGGTATGACGGTGACGCCGGGCGGCAACAGCCCGAGCTCCGCGCCTTCTTCCGCGATCGCCACCGCGAAGTCGTACCAGCTCGCCACCCCCGCGTCCGTCCAGTGGTGGATGCCGCGAATCTCAGGATTTCCGGAGATCTGCCACAGGACCTCGGCGAGTGACCGCGCGGCCGTCGGCGTCCCCACCTGATCCGCAACCACCCGGGCGGAGCCGTTGGTCCGCATGACCCGCAGCATGGTGCGCAGGAAGTTGGCGCCGCTCGCCGCATATACCCAGGCGGTTCTCACGATGATGGAGCGCTCCGGCAGGGCATCGAGGACCGCCCGCTCTCCGTCCCGCTTGGTTCTACCGTAGACACTCAGAGGATGCGTCGCGGAATCCGGCCGGTAGGGAACGGATGCGGCCCCGTCGAACACGAAGTCGGTCGAGAGGTGGATCAACCGGGCGCCGTATTCCCGCGCCGCGGCAGCCAGGTGCGCAGGACCTTCGGCGTTGATGCGCTGGGCGGCATCCGGCTCCGATTCCGCCTTGTCGACCGCCGTGTACGCAGCGGCATTGATGATCACGGCCGGTCGATGACGCTCCACATGGTCGCGTACCGCCTCGGCCGCACCGATGTCGAGGTCGGCGTGGGTGCAGGGGATGAGCTCGATGTTGGCTGGGCGCGTCTCGACCAACATACGCCCCACCTGACCGCCGGCCCCGGTGATCAGGACCTTCGTCGCCAACGGCGCGGACGGGGTCAAGGGTAGACCTCCGCGTCATGGAAACTCGGCGCCTCGGCATCCTTCCCCGACAGCACCGGCGCGCTCCCCGCCGGCAGTGGCCACTTGACTCCGACCTCGGGATCGTTCCAGCGGATCGCCCGCTCGTGGGCGGGGGCCCAGAAGTCGGTGACTTTGTAGAGAAAATCCGCGGAGTCACTGAGCACGAGATAACCGTGCGCGAAACCCGGCGGCACCCACAGCATGTGATGGTTCTCCGCCGAGAGCAACACGCCCACCCACTTGCCGAAGCTGCGCGAGCTGCGGCGGATGTCGACCGCGACATCGTAAACGGTGCCCGTGACGACACGCACCAGCTTTCCCTGCGGTTGCTGGATCTGATAATGGAGTCCGCGCAGGATGTGCCGCGCGGAGTGGCTGTGATTGTCCTGGACGAACTTCAAGTTGAGGCCGGCGGCGGCGAACTTGCGCTCCTCCCAGGACTCCATGAAGTAGCCGCGCGCATCGCCGAAGACCTTCGGCCGGATCAGTACGACGTCCGGAATGTCGGTGGGCACGAACTCCATCTCAGGCCTGACCTTTCAGGATCTCGAGAAGGTACGTCCCATAACCGGTCTTCGCGAGCGGCAGCGCCAGCGACTCGAGCTGCTCGGCGGTGATGTAACCGGCGCGGTAGGCGATCTCCTCCGGACAACAGACCTTGAGCCCCTGACGGGTCTCGATGGCCTCGATGAACATCGAGGCCTGAAGGAGTGACTCGTGGGTGCCGGTGTCGAGCCAGGCCACCCCGCGCCCCAGGAGCTCCACCCGCAGCGCGCCGCGCTCGAGGTATTTGCGGTTGACATCGGTGATCTCGAGCTCGCCTCGGGCGGAGGGCTTCAAGCTCGCGGCGATATCGAGCACCTGATTATCGTAAAAATAGAGGCCCGTGACTGCAAAGTGCGATTTGGGGCTGGCCGGCTTTTCCTCGATATCGAGTGCCCTTCCGGCCTCATCGAACTGCACCACGCCATAGCGCTCCGGGTCGCGCACCCGGTAGGCGAACACGGTCGCGCCGTCTTGTCGCCGCGCGGCGGCCGTCAGCTGCTCCGGCAGCCCGTGGCCGTAGAAGATGTTGTCGCCGAGCACGAGGGCCACGCGATCCCCGCCGACGAAACGCCGCCCGATGGTAAACGCCTGCGCGAGCCCCTCGGGCCGCGGCTGCTCGGCGTAGGAGAGCGAGAGGCCCCACTTGGCGCCGTCTCCGAGCAGGCGGCGAAAGAGCGGCAGATCCTCCGGCGTCGAGATGAGGAGGATCTCCCGAATCCCCGCCAGCATCAGCACCGCGAGCGGGTAGTAGATCATCGGCTTGTCGTAGATCGGCAGCAGCTGCTTGCTGATGCTCAGCGTCACCGGGTGCAGCCGAGTGCCCGCGCCGCCGGCCAGAATGATGCCTTTCAAGTTCTCGATTCCTCTACGAGCGGTTAGCGCGAGCTTGCCACGATGATGGTTCTGGCGCATATGAGCAGGTCATCGTATACGCCATCCGCCCGCACCACGGCCTCCTCAGACAGCGGGTAGCCGGTGCGGACCAGGTAGCAGCGGCCGACCCCGGCCGCACGGCCGGCCTCGATATCCGAAAGACGGTCGCCCACGAGAAAAGAGGCCTGCGGGTCGATGTCGAGCGCCTTGATGGCCTTTGCCAGCATGCCGGGCTTGGGCTTGCGGCAGTCGCAATCGAGGCGATAGCGCTCCACCGGGGCATCGGCCAAGTGCGGGCAGTACTCGATGGCATCGAGCCTCACGCCGGCCGCCTGCAGGCGCTTCCGTATCTGCGCGGTCAATGCCAGGTAGTCCGCCTCTGAATAAAGGCCGCGTGCGATGCCTGACTGGTTGGTGATCACCACCAGCAGATAGCCCGCGGTCTGCAGTGCCCGCAGTGCCTCGATGGCGCCCGGCACGAACGCGAATTCCTCGATCCGGTAGACGAAGGCTCGCTCCTCATTGAGCACCCCGTCCCGGTCGATGAACGCCGCCCTGCGGCTCATGCACCGCCGCGAATGCGTCTCACCAGGGCACTCGTCGAGTAGCCGTCCACGAACGGAATCGCCACCGACCGGCCTGCCCAGGTTCGCATCAGACGGGTCTCCTCCAGAGTCTCCATGTCATAGTCACCGCCCTTCACGTAAATGTCGGGACGGCAGCGCTCGAGCAGTTCGCACGGCGTCGGCTCATCGAAGGTCGTGACGAACGAGACGCTCTCGAGTGCCGCCACGATGAGCTGACGGTCCGTCTCAGAGTTGAGTGGCCGGCCTGCGCCCTTGCCGAGCTGCTTCGCCGAGGAGTCGCTATTGACCGCGACGAGCAGCGCCGCCCCGAGCTCGCGAGCCGCCGCCAGATACACGACGTGACCGCGATGCAGCACGTCGAACACGCCGTTGGTAAATACCAGCGGATGCGGCCAAGCCCAGCCCCGGACTTGCGCGGCGGGGACGAGTTTGCGACTCAATGCGGCCGGAAGTTCCGACATCGATTCAGTTGACATCCTCTCCGGCCTGAAGGCCGAAGATTCCTACGGCGCCGCTGGAGGGCACTCCAGCGGATACGCTTCGGCGGGTTCCTGCTGCTGGCGGCCTCAAGCGCCGCTCACTTCACAGGCGATCCGGGCTGTGCGCTCGTACCTTGAGGTACGAGCGCACCGTGCGGAAGCATCCGCACTGTCCTGCCCTTCGTCTCGCAGGAGTTGCATCCCGCGAGAGAGGATATTGATCGCGCCGACTCGATCGGCGTGCTCCTTGAAGCCGCAGGCGACGCAAAGAAACTGCGCCTGCGTGAGCCGGTTGCCCGCCGAAACGCAGCCGCATGCCGGACACATCCGGCTCGTGTTCTGCGGCGCCACGGCGATGAGCGTCCCGCCGGCCCATGGGAGCTTGTACGCAAGCTGGCGGCGGAACTCGCTCCAGCCCTGATCGAGGATGGCCTTGTTCAGGCCCGACTTGGCCCGAACATTCTTTCCGGGCGCATCGGCCGTACCTGCCGCTGCCTTGGACAGGTTGCGGACCTGCAAGTCCTCGACACAGACGATCGCGTGGTTCTGGCTGATCGCGGTGCTGGCCTTATGCAGGAAGTCGCGGCGGACGTTGCCGATGCGGGCATGAATGCGTTGTACCTGGGTTCTGGCTTTCCTCCAGTTGCGGCTGAATTTCACCTTGCGACTGAGCGCGCGCTGTGCCTTGCGCAGCGCTGCCTCGTGACGACGGAACGAATTGCGCGGAGTGAGAAAGGAGCCATCGGAGAGCGTGGCAAAGCGCGCCACGCCCATATCGATCCCGACCGCCGATCCGCTCCTGGGCACCGGCCGCTCGAGCTCTCGCTCGGTCTGGATCGACACCAGCCACTTGCCGGCTGAGTAGCCCACCGTGGCATTGCAGACCTCGCCCAGCACGGCGCGGCTCATCCGATAGCGCAGCCAGCCGAGCTTCGGCAGGAAGAGGCGGCTGTGGCCCTCATCGAGCTTGATCTGTTTGGGGTCTGGATAGCGGAATCTCTCCCCACTGCGGCCCTTTTTCTTGAAGGTCGGGAAAGCGGCGCGCTGCGCAAAGAAATTCGTATAGGCGCGCTCCAGGTCCTTCAGCGCCTGTTGCAGCGGATGGATGGGAGCCTCGGTGAGCCACGCCGCGCTCCGGTCCGAGGGAGTGAGCGCCCCGGCACGCCAGCTCGTGAGGAGCCTGCAAAGAGCGGCGTAGCCGAGCTTCTTCTGCCCGCCCTCGTAACGGGTCTGCTGCAGCTTCAGCGCCTCGTTGTAGACGAACCGGCAGGAGCCGGCGAAGCGACGCATCTGCCGTCGCTGCTCACCGGTGGGCCTCAGTTCGTACTTGAACGCGTGCCGGCGCTGCATGGCGCTATGATACCCCTGCTCCATTGAATCCAACAGCAGGGTTAGATGCAGCCGGCATCGCGTTTTCAAGCTGCATGTGCATGGGGTCTTCGTGGCGAAGTATCGGCGTCGAACGTTCGATGAGCCCGCTATCGACGCCCTGCGAGGCATATTCGCGAGTGTCTGCCGGGACTTTAAGGCTACTTTAAGGCCACTCTCATCGAGATGGACGGCGAGGACGATCATGTGCACGTTCTAAGTCGGCTGCTGCGCACGTGCGCACGCCCCGTCCGGACCTCCTCTATTGGAAGGGCGTTCTCTGCTCGCCCCAAGCCACTTTGCCGCCTCCTGCGGCGGCGCACCCATCTCCATCCGTCCACCAGTGCATCGAACAGCAATGGACGCCGGATTAGCCGCCCCCGGCGGCATCGAGCCGCCTCGTCGCCAGCGCTATCCTTCCCCGCCCTGAAGGACGGGGCTTATCGCGCCACCCGGTCAAGCGGCCGCGCCGGGTCCCGGTGTGCATTCGACCCTATCCATTATTCGTTGGCGGCTCATCGTTCATGCGAACCCGGATCGTCTGGGCAAGTTCCAGCAGATCGTCGAGATGACGCGTGATCACTGTCTCAACGATTTCCATGTCCAGGTCCCGGTACTGGTGCACCGCGATGTTCCGAAAGCCGACCATTCTCTGCAACCGCTCGCCAAGGTCGAGCGGGATGATCTTCTCTCGGGAAAGAATGGTGAACGATTCCCTGCTCTCCCCGGGGATGCCCAGGCGTTGCCGGCGGATCAGCATGTTGGCGAGGTCGATTGCAATATCGCAGGCACGGATGACGTTGAGGAGGGCCGCGTCCTGCAGATTGTAGCTGGCACGGAAATCCGCGCCGGCCTCGGCCCGCGCCTCGCGCGCGCGCGCGATGCACCGCTGGAGCGAAGTGATCTTCTGCGCGAGGACCTCGTTCATCATCCGTGATACCCCACGCCGGTTCGGCGGAAATCCTCGAGAATGTCGCGAATCTCCTCGCGATGGCGTGCGTATCGGCTCATGGCGGCAGCTTCCCAAGCGAGCAGCTGATCCGGCTCCGCCACGTGGAGCGTCCGCCCCTCCTCGAGCACCTGGCGACGCAGCACATCGCCCGCCCTGCGTAGATCGATCACATCCACGTCACGATGGATCCGCCCCGATACGCCGCTCATCACCTCCAGAAGATTCTCGATCCTCTGTGCCGGCGGCAGCAGGACGGCCAAATCGAGATCGCTCCTCGGCCACTCATCACCCCGAGCGAAGCTCCCAAAGACATAGATCGCCCACGCATCCGGCAACGCGGCCAGCAGCGCGTCACGCGCTGCGGCAAGGATGTGCTCGCGCTCGGTCTGGCTCATTGGGCGATTTTACCGCGGGTGCGGGCGACCGCGCCTTTGCGCCCGCGCCCCTTGATCTTCTTGCGCTTCTTCAGACCGGGAGGCTGGCGAGCCGCCCGCTTCATCGGCGCGGGCCGGACGCGCAGCGCCTCGGTGAGCTCGATTCCGAACACGCTGCCGAGATCCTCGCCCGCGAGTGTCTTGCGCTGCGTCCGCCGCCGCGATACGTCGACGTCAGTCGCCGCGGCGATGAGCTCGCCATGATCAACTTGGCGCAAGGTAAAGAGCAGCGCCGGCTCGCGGTCGAAGCGCGCGCCGACCCCATACAACACCGCCGCCACGTGCTTGCACATCGTCGCCCAGTCCGGACAGGAGCAGGACATCTCGATCTCCGCGGGCTTGGGGAAGAGGCCCTGCTCGCGGTGGGTGATGACCTGCATCACCTGATCGGATAATCGCCCCTCGAGCAGCTCGATCAGGGAGCCGATGCCGCCGGCGCACTGCGATTTCAGGCGCGTCCAATGCGCGCCGGTCACCGGTTTGATCTTGATGTCGACTTCATAGGGACTCGCGCGGCTACCGGATACCAGTGCCGTGACCCTTCCCGCTCCAACCTCGAGGTCGAGCACGGCCCCGTTCCTCAGATAACTGCGGCCGCGCGGCAGACGGTATTCATAATCCCGGTAGGACTCGAGGTTCTCGCACCACGCCTTGCCCCAGAAGCTGCGGGCGATGGTGCGGCCGTCGATCACGACGGGAGTGGGCCTGCGCCCAGCTTTCACCAGACGCTTGGCGAGACGCTGCGCTTCCCGCGCGGCGCGCTGGCGCTGCTCGGTGACGCCGGGCTTACGGGCGTAGTTCCACCAGTTCATCGGATCCAGGGTCGTTGGGTCTCGGATGCGATCATGAATCGCACGCCTTGTGGATGTCGAGCGCCACGACGCTCAGCAGCTCCTCATCGCTCATCTCGGTGAGGAGCGGCTCGCCGCTCTCCTCGAGGAGTCCCCGGGCAAGGCCGGCCTTCGCCTCGATCAGCGCATCGATCTTCTCCTCCACGGTCCCGCGACAGACGAACTTGTGCACGAGCACATTGCGCCGCTGCCCGATCCGAAAGGCGCGGTCAGTGGCCTGATTCTCGACCGCGGGGTTCCACCAGCGGTCGAAATGAATCACCTGCGTAGCCGCGGTGAGATTCAAGCCCGTGCCACCGGCCTTGAGCGAGAGCACGAAAAACGGGGGCCCGTCCTCGCGCTGGAATTGCTCGACCAGTCCCTGGCGCTTGCCAACGGGCGTGCCGCCGTGCAGCACGAGTCCCGGCCGGCCGAAGATCTCTTTGAGATGCTCCGCGAGCGGCCCGGTCAGCTCGCGGAACTGCGTGAAGATGAGCGCGCGCTCCTGGCGCGCGGCGAGCTCCTCGCAAAGGCTCGCCAGACGCTCGAACTTGCCGCTACGTCCCGCGGCGTAGCCGCCCTTATCGGACAACGGGTCCGACAGCGGGCCCGACCACTGGGCGGGATGGTTGCAGATCTGCTTGAGCTGTATGAGGTGCGCGAGGATCGTACCGCGGCGCTGGATGCCCTCCGTCCGGCCGAGTGCTTCGGCAAGCGCTGCAACGCAGCGCTCGTAGAGAGCGGCCTGCTCGCGCGTGAGGCCGCAGAACGCCTTCACCTCCGTCTTCTCGGGCAGATCGGCAATGACCCGCTTGTCGGTCTTCAGGCGCCGGAGAATGTACGGCTGCACCAGGCGGCGTAAGGGCGCAAATGAGGTGTCAGCTCCCTGGGCGAGGCGCTTGGCAGTGGCCGCGAAGGCGCGCCGGTCTCCGAGCAGGCCGGGATTCAGGAAATCGAACAGCGACCAAAGGTCGGAGAGGCGATTCTCGATCGGCGTCCCGGTGAGGGCGATCCGCGCGCGGGCGGCGAGTTGCTTCACGGCCTGCGTCTGCTGCGCCCCGGGATTCTTGATCGCCTGTGCCTCATCGAGGATCAGGAGGCGCCAGCCCCGGGAGCGCAGCGCCTGCGAGCGAGCGATCCTGCCGTAGCTCGTGAGCGCGACGTCGATGCCGGCGAGCGCTGTCTTAAGCTCGCCAGCAGCCTCGAGGTCCGCGGAGGTCTCGGAGGGGTGCGCCACGAAGACCCTGAGGCTCGGCGCGAAGCGCTCGAGCTCGGATTTCCAGTTGGCGATCAGCGAGGCCGGCGCCACGACGAGGCTCGGCAGTGCGGGCTCGTCCTGCGCCCGAAGATGCAGCAGCAGCGCGATCACCTGCAGCGTCTTGCCGAGCCCCATGTCATCGGCGAGACAGGCGCCGAGACCGAGGCCGGCAAGCAGCGCCAGCCACTTCGATCCCACGACCTGATACGGCCGCAATGTGGCTCGCAGCCCCGCCGCCGACAGCTCGCGCTCGCCTTGTGGGTTGCGCAGCCGCGCGAGAAGCGCGCGCAGCCCGCTGTCCGCCTCGATGCCGCTCCATTCCCGCAGCGGCTCGGGGAGCTCCGAAAGCGCTCGCTCCCCGCTCCCGGTGCCGGCGAGCAGGCGCATGCCTTCATAGAACGAGAGCCCGCCGGCGCGCGCCTCGCGCTCGACTTGTTTGAAGTGCGCGAGCGCAGCCGAGAGCTTCTCCCCATCGGCCTCGACCCACTGTCCGCGCAGCCGCACGAGCCCTCCGGCGCAAGAGAGCAGCTCCTGCCTTTCCGCGTCCGTCAACGGCTTCCCGTCCAGCGTCACCGCTGCCGAGAAATCAAGCAGCGCGTCAGCACCGAGCGCGGCGGCGGTGTTGGTGCCGATGCGCACGCTGACCTGAGGACGTCGCGGACGGTCCGCCTGCCACCAGTCGGGAATCCGCACCACGAGTCCACTTAACTCGAGCGTTGGAACATCGCGCAGGAACCGGTGCGCCTCCGCGGGCGTCCAGGCAAGCGGATGGTAGACATCCCCGCTCTCGATGAGCTCCCGCACCCAGGGCAGGCGCTCGGAGGCATCGCGGATGGGTGTCAGCAATCCGACGAGGCGCTTGCGATGCGCGGCGCCTGCGTATTCCTGCAAGGCGCGCGCGAGGGGGAGGTGCCGGGCCTCGCCCCGCTCCGACACGCCGGCGACATAGGTGGCGAGAAACGCAAACGGATACTCATCATCGCGCTTGTGGTCGGCGAGATGGAACGTCACGCGGCCGATCAGCCGCCAGAGGGGGTTCTTCTCGTGTAGCCACGCTCGAAGGCTCTTGCCGGCTTTCCCAACTTCGTCGCGAACGCAGGCATCGATGTCACTCCAAGCGGCGCGAAGCGCCTCGCTATCGAGGTACTCGAGGCCTCTCAGCGGCGGCGCATCGAGCGTCAGAGCATCGAGCTCCTCCTCAGCAGGCGGGGCGACGAGCGCCTCCTCCGCTGGCAGAGTTTCCAGATCCCCAAGATGACAAAGCTGCGTCACGTACCGCTGCGCAAAAGCGCGCGCAAAAGCGAGGCCCGGCGGTAGCAAGCTCTTGAGCTCTTGGGTCGCAAGCTGCAACAAACCTGGCCCTTGCCCCTCGAGAAACGCGCGCTCGATGCGCGCCGCGACCGCGGATGCCAGGGACGGAGCGCCGTCTGCGTCAGAAGTCTCGACGCGGAATCGGCGTTGAGAGGCGACGTATAGCTCGAGCCCGACGGCCATCAGCGGTGTCCTGCAGGTTGTCGCTGCGCTTGCACAATGGCATAAATGTAGTAACATTTATACATATAAGGAGGTGGCTGCCCATGACCATTACCACGCTCTCCAGCCGCGAGTTCAACCAGGACACCAGTCGCGCTAAGCAAGCCGCCCGCAAAGGGCCGGTGTTTATTACCGATCGCGGCCGGCCGGCGCATGTGCTGATCACGATCGAGGAATACCAAAAGCTCACCGGCGGCCCAATGACCCTGGCGGATGCGCTGGCGCAGTCGAGTGTTCCGGACTTTGAATTCAATCCGCCTCGCCTGCGCGGTCCGCTGACCAAGCCCGTGGACTTCTCCTGATGTACGTACTCGATACGGACGTCGTCTCACACCTGCGAAGACCGGAGAAAGCCGACCGGAAGGTGGCCGCATGGGCCGCCAGCACGCCGGTGGTGCTCCATTTCATTTCCAGCATCACACTCCACGAGCTCGAGCGCGGCATCCTGCTGATGGAGCGCAAAGACCCCGTCCAGGGCGCTGTCCTGCGTGCCTGGATGGACGGCCAGATATTGCCCCGGTTCGCCGAGCGCATCCTGCCGGTCGACATCGCCGTCGCGCAGCGTTGCGCCAGGTTGCATGTCCCGGACCCCAAATCAGAGCGGGATGCTTTCATTGCCGCGACCGCGCTGGTTCATGGCATGACGGTGGTCACGCGCAACGTGGACGATTTCAAACCAACCGGTGTTGAAATCCTGAACCCCTGGGAGTGGGAGCCTTGAGTGCCTCAGCGGGCATCCAGCGCCAGCCATGAGACCTCGTCCACCCTGTAAAAGGCACTCACGATCTATCGTCCGCCAGCCATTCCGCGTAGCGCCGCACGCCGCTCGCCACCTCGACGAACTCGACATCGCACCCGGAAGCGCGAAGCGAGGTCAGGTCGGCCTGGGTGTGGCATTGGTACTTGCCGATGAGCGCCTGCGGGAAAGGAACGTACTCGATGAGGCCGTGGGAGACCTGCTGCTCGAGGCTTAGGGGCGCTTCGCCGCGCAGCGCCCGCGAGGCATTGAGGGTCGCGTGGGCCACATCGTTGAAAGCCTGGGCTCTGCCGGTGCCGACATTGAAGATGCCGCTGCGCTCGGGATTCTTGAGGAACCAGAGATTCACCGCGACCACATCCTCCACGAATACGAAATCGCGCGCCTGCTGCCCCGGACCATAACCGCCGTACTCGCCGAAGAGCTTGACCTTGCCGCTCTCGCGAAACTCATCGAAGTGATGCAGGGCCACGGAGGCCATCCGGCCCTTGTGCTGCTCGCGGGGCCCGTAGACGTTGAAGTACCGCAACCCCGCGACCTGGAACCGCGCCGTCGGCAGCACGCGCCGCACGATGTTGTCGAAGAGGAGCTTCGAGTAGCCGTAGACATTCAGCGGTCGCTCGTGCTCCGGCGCTTCGCGAAAGACCGTGCTGGCGCCGTAGATGGCGGCAGAGGAGGCATAGAGGAGTCGCGTCCCCCGAGCTTGGCAGAAATCGAGCAGGTCCTTCGAGCAGCGATAGTTGGTCTCGAGCATGTAGCGGCCGTTGGGCTCCAGGGTGTCGGAGCAGGCCCCTTCGTGGAAGATCGCATCGATGCGCCCGAGCTCACCGAGGGCGAAGCGATCGTAGAACTCATTGCGGTCGAAGTAGTCGCTCACCTTGGCGCCCAAGAGGTTGCGGAATTTCGCGCCCTCGGTGAGATCATCGACCGCAATCACATCATCGATGCCGATCGCATTGAGGCCCTGCACCAGGTTGCTGCCCACCATTCCGGCGGCGCCGGTCACCACCACTTTCAAGCGAAGAGGTCCTCGTAGCTCACCGTCGCGGTGCCGAATTTGCCGACGACGATGCCGGCCGCGCGATTCGCAATCGGCATCGCCTCCCGCAGGGTCATGCCGCAAGCCATCATCGCGGCGAGCGTCGCAATCACCGTGTCGCCCGCGCCGGTGACATCGAACACCTCGCGCGCCTGCGCCGGCACCTGAAGGTGTCCGGCCGCATCGAAGAGCGACATCCCCTCCTCACTGCGCGTGAGCAGCACGCCATCGAGCCGATGGCTCTCCCTAAGCCGCTGCACGCGCTCCTCGAGCTGCGCCTCGGTCTTCCAACTGCCGATCACCTGCGCGAGCTCGGCGCGGTTGGGGGTGATGGCCGTGGCTCCCGCATAGCGGCCGTAGTCCTCGCCCTTCGGATCCACCAGCACGGGCTTGCCCGCCGCCCGCGCCAGCTCGATCATCCGCGGGATGTGCGTCAGCCCCCCCTTGCCGTAGTCCGAGAAAAGCACTGCATCACGCTGCGGCAGCACCCGCGCGAAATCCGACAGCATGTCGGCCAGTACCTCGTGGTCCGGCTGGTTCTCGAAATCCACCCGCACCAGCTGCTGCGCCCGCCCGATGACCCGCAGCTTCACACAGGTGAAGAGGTTGGGATCCCTTCCCAGGACCACCTCCACCGCCTGTTGCTTCAGCAGCTCCTCGAGTCTCTTGGCCGGCTCGTCATCTCCCACGACCGTGATGAGCAGGGACTGCGGCCCCAACGCCTTGACGTTGAGCGCCACGTTGGCCGCCCCGCCCAGCCGATGCTCCTCGCGGGTCACCCGCACCACCGGCACCGGCGCCTCAGGCGAAATCCTCTCGACCTCCCCGAACAGATACCGGTCGAGCATCGCATCGCCCACGACCAGTACCCGCGCCCTGCGCAGTCGCGCCTTGAGGTCTGGCTCCGCTGTTCCGCGTCCGCTCATGCCAAGCCCAGCGCCTCTTCCACCAGCGCGCACAGCGTATGACCGATGAAGATATGCGCCTCCTGAATCCGTGCCGTGGTCTGACTCGGCACCACGATGGAGACCTCGCAAAGCTCGCGCAACGCTCCACCGCCTTTGCCGAGCAATCCGATCACGTGAACCCCGGCCGTTCGCGCCACCTCTGCCGCGCGAATCACGTTTTTCGAGTTGCCCGAGGTCGAGATGGCAAGCAGACAGTCCCCGCGCACTCCCAGTCCCATCACCTGACGCGAGAACACCTCATCGAACGTGTAGTCGTTGGCGATGCAGGTCATGGTCGAAGTGTCGGTCGACAACGCCACGGCGGCGAGCGGCCGCCGATCGTTCACGAACCGCCCGGCCATCTCCGCGGCGATGTGCTGGCTGTCGGCTGCCGAGCCGCCATTGCCGCACAACATGAGCTTGCGCCCGGCGCGCAGTGCGCCGGAAACCAGCTCCGCCGCCCGCTCGATTTCCGCCGACAGCGACGACAGGCTTTGAAACAGGCCGAGGTGCTCCTGCAGCCCCCGCTGAAGGATATTCAATCGCTCTTCTTCCACTCTGTGAGCTGCGCGATGATCTTGCCCACTCCCGGCGCGACGCCGTGCCCTCCCGCCGGATCGCGCACCGCCGGAGCGAGCTGATCGGTGAGCCTCTTGCCGAGCTCCACTCCCCATTGGTCGAAGGAATTGATCCCCCAGATCACTCCCTGGGTGAACACCGAGTGCTCATAAAGCGCGATGAGCTTGCCGAGTGTCGCAGGATCGAGCTTCTGAAAGGCGACGAGCGTGCTCGGTCGGCATCCCGGATGCACCTTGTGGGGAGTCAGCTCTTCGATCCGCTCCTTCGGCAACTGCTGTTGTGTAAGGTCCGCGCGAACCTGCTCCGCGGACTGTCCATTCATGAACGCTTCCGCCTGCGCAAGGCAACTCGCGATGGCGAGATCCTGCTGCGGCTGATTACCGCAGGAGGATCGCGCCGGCAGGAGGAAATCGAGCGCCGCCCGCGGCGTCCCCTGGTGCAGGAGCTGGAAGAAGGAATGCTGCGCGTTGTTGCCCGGCTCGCCCCAGATCACCGCCGCCGTCTGCCAGTCGACCCGCCGCCCATCCAGTGTCACCGACTTGCCGTTGCTCTCCATCTCGAGCTGCTGAAGATAAGCCGAGAAGCGCCTCAGGCGATCATCGTAGGGCAGCACCGCGAGCGTCGGCAGCTCCTGGAAGTTGATGTTCCAGACGCCGAGCAGCCCCATCAGCGCCGGAAGATTCTCCGCCCAGGGAGTCTTTTTGAAGTGCTCGTCCATCTCGTGCCCGCCCGCCAGCAGCGCGAGGAACCCGTCCTTGCCGATCGCGATCGCGAGCGAGACGCCGATCGAGGACCAGAGCGAGTAGCGCCCACCGACCCAGTCCCACATCTTGAAGCGGTACTGCGGATGCACGCCGAACTCATCCATCGCCCGGTGATTGACCGACACCGCCGCGAAATGCTCGCGCACCGCCTCCTCACCGAGCTTCTCCTTCACCCACGCGCGCGCCGTGTGCGCATTGGTCAGCGTTTCGAGTGTGGTGAAGGTCTTCGAGGAGACGATGAAGAGCGTCGCCCGAGGATCCGCGCTCTCCAAGATGTCCGCGAGATGGCAGCCGTCGATGTTGGAGACGAAGTCGCATTTCGGCGCATCGAGGGTGTAAGCGCGCAGCGCCTGCACCGCCATCGCAGGTCCCAGGTCCGAGCCGCCGATGCCGATGTTCACCACCCGCGTGAAGGGTTTCCCCGAGCTGCCGACGATCCTCCCCGAGCGCACGCTCTCGGCGAAGGTGAGCATGTGCTCGCGCTCGGTCATCACCACGCGGGCGATGTCGGCGCCGCCGATGTTGGCCCCCGGCGGCTGGCGCAGCGCCACGTGCAGCACTGCGCGCCCCTCGGTGGAATTGATCTTCTCGCCGCGCCACATTGCATCGCGGTAGTCCTTCAGGCCCACCGCCTCGGCGAGCTCCAGGAGCTTACCGAGCACCATCTCATCCAAGTGCTGGCGCGAGAAGTCCATGAGGAGCCCCGCGCCCTCGCGCGAGAAGCGCTCGAAGCGTCCGGGATCGCGCGCGAAGAGCTCGCGCGTGGCGACGGTATTGAGCCGCGAGGCATGTGTCGCCAGTTCCGACCAGAGGGGAGTACGAGGACCTGCGGCCTTGGGCATCGAGAGCTCCTCAGGCGGTGTGCTGCGATTGAGCGAATGGTGGGGCCACGGCAGGGGCGTAGAAGCGCTCGATTGTAGCGGCCACGTACTCGATTTGCGCCGGTGAGAGCTCCGGGAAGACCGGCAGCGCCAGCACTTCCCGGCAGGCAAGCTCCGACTCCGGCAGCTCCCCGGGCCGGTACCCCAGGTAAGCGAAACATTCCTGCAGGTGCAGCGGAATCGGATAGTAGATCTCCGTCCCTATCCCCGCGGCGGAAAGATGCTGCCTAAGCTCATCCCGCCGCTGCGCGCGGATGACGTACTGATTCCAGACGTGCCGCCCACCGTGGCGCCGCCTCGGAGTCACGAGCCGGTCAGCTCCGAGCTTCGCCGTGAGGAGCGTGGTGTACTGTCGGGCATGAGCATCTCTCGCCTGCATCCACTCGTCGAGAAACTTGAGCTTGACGTTGAGCACAGCCGCCTGGATCTCATCCAGCCGGAAGTTGCCGCCGATGAAGCGGTGATGGTACTTGGGCTCCGCCCCGTGCACCCGCAGGATCCGCATGCGCTGATCGAGCGCCGCATCGCTCGTGGTGCAAAGCCCCGCATCGCCGAACGCGCCTAAGTTCTTGGTCGGGAAAAACGAGAAACAGCCGATGTGCCCGATGCTGCCCGCCATGCGCCCCTTCTCGTCCGTGGCGCCGATCGCCTGCGCGGCATCCTCGATGACGTGAAGCCCGAGACGGCTCCCCATCTCCATGAAGGTATCCATCTCGCAAACCTGCCCGTAGAGATGCACCGGCATGATGGCCCTGATGCGCCCGCCCGTGCGCCGATGGATCACCTGCCGCTCGCGGCCACTGCCGCGGATTTCGCACTCCCGGGAGAGAAATTCCTCGAGCCGGGCGGGTGAGAGATTGAAGGTCTCAGGATCGATGTCGCAGAAAATGGGGCGGGCGCCTACGCGCGCGATGGTCCCGGCCGTGGCGAAAAAGGTGAAGGGCGAGGTGATCACCTCATCCCCGGGCCCGATGCCAAGCGCCATGAGCGCCAGGAGCAGCGCATCGGTGCCCGAGGAGACCCCGATGCCGTGCTGGCACCGGGTATAGCGGGCCATGCCGAGCTCGAGCTCCCGCACCTCTTGCCCCAGGATGAAGTGCTGGCTCGCGCACACCCGCTCGATGGCGGATCTCACCTCGGAGCCGATCTTCTCGTACTGCGGCGTGAGGTCGAGCAGCGGGACTTTCATGGCGGGGGCGGGAGATTCTCTCGTCACGGGCGGGTACCTGGCGGGATGAAGCTCGCATTGTACCTGCCCAAGCCGATCCGGCGGCCGCGCGAAGAGCTCCCGCACCATCTCGGCAGCCGGGCATCTGGTCCGCAGGAATTGACGACTACGTCGTCATTTATCATGATATATGACGACATAGGCGACGCTACACCGATGGACTCCCATCCGCCCTTCGTATCTCGGATTCTCGATCTGTCGAGCCTCGTCGCTCGGAAGTCCCACTTTCTCTTCGGCCCGCGGCAGACGGGCAAGAGTGCCCTCGTTCGTCATGCCCTTCCCAAGGCACGCGTTTACGACCTGCTCGACAGCTCGATCTACCTCGATCTCAGCTTAAATCCGCGCCGCCTCGAGCAGGAGCTGCCGACGGGCCCTGCACTGGTGGTCATCGATGAGATCCAGCGGCTGCCGAATCTTCTGAACGAAGTGCACCGCTTGATCGAGAGCCGGGGGGTGCGCTTTCTGCTCACGGGATCGAGCGCGCGGAAGCTCCGCCGCGGTGGCGTTAACCTCCTCGGAGGGCGTGCCCGCGTGCGGCATTTGCGGCCGCTGAGTGAGCGGGAGCTCGGAAAGCATTTCGACCTCGCCCGCGCGCTCAATCGGGGACTGCTCCCCAGCATCTACTTCTCCGACGAGCCGAAAGCGGATCTGAAGGCCTACTGCGGTACGTACCTGCAGGAGGAGATCGTCGCCGAGGGTGCCACGCGCAACATCGCCGCGTTCAGCCGATTCCTTCGAGTCGCCGCCCACTGCAACGGAACGGTCGTGAACTTTACCGCTGTGGCGAGCGACGCTCAGGTCCCGCGCACCACGGTCTACGAATACTTCGACATCCTGCGCGACACTCTGGTGCTCGAGGAGGTGCCCGCTTGGCGCGCCTCCCGTACGCGAAAACCGCTCGTGTCCTCGAAGTACTACTTTTTCGACGTGGGTGTGGTCGGAGAGTTGCAGGGCCGCTTGTTCGAGCCCGGCACTCCCGAGTTCGGCTCCGCTCTCGAAACGTATATCGCTCACGAGCTCTTCTGCTATCGCGATTACATCTCCGATGAGCCGGTGGCGCACTGGCGTTCCGCCTCCGGGTTCGAGGTCGACTTCATCTTAGGCGGGCACACGGCAATCGAAGTGAAGGCCAAACAGGCGATCGGCGGCCACGACCTGCGCTCCCTGCACGCCCTCAAGGAGGAAGCGGTGGCGAAGCGCTACTTGTGCGTGTGCCTGGAGAATCGGCCGAGGCACGTGGAGGGGATCGAAGTGCTGCCGCTCACCCGCTTTCTGCAGTCCCTGTGGGAGGGAGAGTTCAAGTAGCTTGAGAATCGCTCCACTGCGCCAGCGGCGCGGTCAGAGCCGCATCATCCCCGAATGAGCGCACGGCTCACGCGCCGGCCAGCGCGGGCAGAGGGCTTCGACCACGACCATGAGGTCGTCCAGCTCGCGAAGCCCGTCCTCGGGCCGCGCGACCGGGCTGCGGATGCCGGCGTCAGCCGCGAAGGGGGGATCAGGAGGTCTCTCGGAGGAGCTCATCGAGCAAGGGTACACGATCGAATAACTCAAAGTACTCGCGCACTTCCGTCAGGTCGAGCTGGCCGCGATTGGCTTTGAGGAGTGCCCGGATATCCTCCCGGTCCTGGGTTCGACGGGGATCGTTGACGAGCCCCTGGAGCTTGAAGCCGATCAAGCCCTCGATACTGATCACGCGCACGTGTCCCAACGAAGTGCTGAGCTCGGCGGCCCCGATGAGCAGGCGCTTGGCGATCGGGCGGTGCGCGTAGATGAGATCGATGCGCTCATCGGCGCGCAGGTAGTTGCCGGCATCCGCGCTTCGGTGTATGCAGCGATAGCCGAGTTGAGCGAGCTTGGCATCGACCTCCTCGGCCTTCAGCGCATCGACGAGCAGGTCGACATCCTGCGTAGCCCGGATGACATGGTGGGGTGCGAGCGCGAGACCTCCGATCAGCGCATAACGTACACCGATCTCCCGCAGCGCCGTGGTCACCTGGGTGAGCTGTTCGCCGAGTCGCGATGAGGCGGGCATGCGGCGACCGTTGGGCGGCGGCTACGGACGCGGATAGCCGTAATACTCGCAGAACCAGTCGACGAACCGCCGCACCCCGACCTCGATCGGCGTCGCCGGCCGATAGCCCACGTCCTTCGCCAGATCCTCGATATCGGCGAACGTGTCGGGGACATCCCCGAGCTGCAGCGGCAGGAACTGCTTCTGCGCCTTCTTGCCTAAGCACGCCTCGATCACCTCGATGTAGCGCATGAGCTCGACCGGCTGATGATTGCCGATGTTGTAGAGCTTGAACGGCGCGCGGCTCGAGGCGGGGTCCGGAGCATTGCTGTCCCAGGTGGGCGAGGGCTGCGCGAGGCGCTCGCAGGCGCGCGCCACGCCCTCGGCGATGTCCTCCACGAAAGTGAAGTCCCGCCGGTGATGTCCGTTGTTGAAGACCTCGATCGGCTTGCCCTCGAGAATGTTGCGCGTGAAGAGAAAGAGCGCCATGTCGGGGCGTCCCCAGGGGCCATAGACGGTGAAGAATCTCAAGCCCGTGGTCGGCAGGTTGAAGAGCGAAGAGTAGGTGTGTGCCATCAACTCGTTGGCGCGCTTGGTGGCCGCGTAGATCGTGAGCGGGTGATCGGCGATGCGGTGCGGCGAGAACGGCATGTCGGTGTTGGCGCCGTAGACCGAGCTCGTCGAGGCATACACCAGATGCTCGATGCCGTTGTGGCGGCAGCCTTCGAGGACGTTCAGGGTTCCGGTGACGTTGCTGCGCACGTAACTGTGCGGGTCCTTGAGCGAGTAGCGCACGCCGGCCTGAGCGGCGAGGTGCACGACGCGCTTGAACTTCTCGCGCGCGAAAAGATCCGCCATCCCGGCATCATCGGCGAGATCGAGCTTGACGAAGCGGAAATCGGGCTGCTGCGTCAACCGCTCGAGCCGCGCGTTCTTGAGCGTGACGTCGTAGTACTCGTTGAGATTGTCGAGCCCGACGATCTCGTGTCCGCGCGCGAGGAGATTGCGCGAGGTGTGATAGCCGATGAAGCCGGCCGCTCCGGTCACGAGGATCCTCATAAGCGGCCGTCGACCTGCGCGGCCGGGAAGAGGTGCTTGATGTCGTAGACGACGTGGTTCTTCCTGCAGAGCCGACGCACCCCCGCTGCACCCAGGTCGCGAAACTGCCGGTGCGCCACGGCAACCACCGCGGTGTCATAGTGCTTGGGGGCGAGCCTGCGGATCGGGCGCACGCTGTACTCGTGGCGGCATTCCCGAGCATTCGCCCAGGGGTCGTAGATATCGACCTCGGCACCATATTTCTCGAGCTCCCGCACCACATCGATCACCTTGGAGTTACGGATGTCGGGGCAGTTCTCCTTGAACGTCACGCCGAGCATGAGCACGCGCGCGCCCTTGATGTGGATGCGCCGGGCGGTCATCAGCTTGATGATCTCCCCCGCGACGTAAAGGGCCATGTTGTCGTTGAGCCGCCGCCCGGCGAGGATCATCTCCGGGTGATAGCCGATCGACTGCGCCTTGTGGGTGAGGTAATAAGGGTCCACCCCGATGCAGTGCCCGCCGACGAGCCCCGGCCTGAACGGCAGGAAGTTCCACTTGCTGCCGGCGGCGTTCAGCACCTCCTCGGTATCGAGCCCCAGGCGGTTGAAGATGAGCGCGAGCTCGTTGATGAGCGCGATGTTGACATCCCGCTGGGTGTTCTCGATCACCTTGGCGGCCTCCGCCACCTTGATGCTGGAAGCCTTGTGCGTGCCCGCCTTGATGATGGTCCCGTAGAGCTTGTCGACGAATTCCGCGGCCCCGGGCGTCGAGCCCGAGGTCACCTTCCTGATCGTGGTGAGCCGGTGCTCCTTGTCGCCCGGGTTGATGCGCTCGGGGCTGTAGCCGACGAAGAAATCGCGGTTGAACTCGAGTCCCGACTCGCGCTCGAGAATCGGGACGCAGACCTCCTCGGTGCAGCCCGGATAGACGGTGGACTCGTACACCACCATCGCGCCTTTCCTCAAGGCCTTGCCGACCGTCTCACTCGCCTTGACGAGCGGCGTCAGATCCGGCCGCTTGTACTCATCGATCGGCGTCGGGACGGTGACGATGAGCACGTGGCAGCGCTCGAGGCTCTCGAGCTCGGTACTGAAGGAGAGCCGCGCGGCGGCCTTGAGCTCCGCCCGTGAAACCTCGAGCGTGCTATCGCGGCCACTGGCGAGCTCGGCGATGCGATGCGGCTTGATGTCGAAGCCCACGGTATCGAAGTGCTTGCCGAACTCCACCGCGAGCGGCAGGCCGACATAACCCAGACCGACGATGCCGATGCGGCACTTGCGCAGATGAAACATGAGGCCTCTACTTCATTGGCAAAACTGGCCTGCGGCCGTTTTGCGGACCGCATCTTCGTTGCCGGCAGCCAAAGGCGCGACTTTGGCCGCCTGTGCATCGGTGAGCATGCAAGTCCGACAGGCACCTTGCTCAGGCGCGATTCGCTTCGGCAACCGGCTCGTCCCCGGCGGCGGGCCAGAGGCAGTGTCCGCCGCTGGACTTTGCGATCAGCGCCAACATGTCGCGATGGGCGCGCAGCTCGCCCTCGGTGGCGAAGATCACGCGCAGCGGCGCAGGCGGGCGCACCAGCGCGCGGATCTGACTCGCCGGCAGGGTGGCGGCACCCGGGACACTCTCGGTGAGCGCCAAAGCCGCCTGCCCCCCCGTCATCGCGAGGTATACGTCGGCGAGGAGCCGTGCATCGAGCAGCGCCCCGTGCAGCTCCCGGCGCAAGTTATCGACGTTGTAACGCTTACAGAGCGCATCGAGATTGTTGCGCTGGCCCGGATGCATTTCCCGCGCCAGCACCAGTGTGTCGAGGACACGGCAAAGCTCGCTCATCACGAGCGTGCGGTCGGCCCGGCGCAGCTCCGCGTCGAGGAACGCCACGTCGAACTCGGCATTGTGAATCACGAGCTCCGAACCGCCGATGAACTCGAGGAGCTCGTCCACGATTTCCGCGAACCGGGGCTGGCGGTCCAGGTCCGCGCGCTGCAGGCCGTGGACCGCCTCGGCGCCGAGATCGATGTCGCGCTCCGGATTCAAGTAGCGGTGGAAACTGCGCCCCGTGAGCCGCCGATCGAGGAGCTCCACGCAGCCGATCTCGATGATGCGATGTCCGAGAGCGGGCTCAAGACCGGTGGTCTCGGTGTCCAGAACGATCTGTCGCATGGATGGAAGTCTAGCAACTATCGGACGCCATCGCATCGATGGCCTCGTTGGCGAGGCGGTCGACCCGCTCGTTGCCGGGTACGCCCGCATGGCCCGGCACCCAATGCCACTCGATCGAGTGGTTCGCCGCGAGCTCATCGAGCCGCAGCCAGAGATCCTGATTCTTCACCGGCTTTCGGTCCGCCGTGAGCCAACCTCTCGCCTTCCAGGCACGCACCCACTCGAGGATGCCGCGCCGCACGTACTCCGAGTCCGTATACACACGCGCCCGCACTGGACGCTTCAGCGCCTCGAGCGCGCGGATCACGGCGGTCAGCTCCATGCGGTTGTTGGTGCTGAGCGCCTCGGCGCCGGCGAGCTCCTTCTCGCGACCCGCGAAGCTGAGTAGCGCCGCCCAGCCGCCGGGGCCCGGATTTCCGCGACAGGCGCCGTCGGTATAGATGTCGACGAACGTCGGAGTTCCTTCAGCCACTGCGCTGTCCTTCACCCGCGCGCGTGCGGGCTCGGCTTCACGAGGCCGCCGAGGACCGCCGGGCGCTCACGGAATCGCGGCCGGATGGGTGTCAGGGTGTAGATGCGCTTGCGCGCCTTGAGCAGATAGGCGTTGGCCGGCAGCGGATATGTCAAACCTCGCCGCAGCATCCTGCCTGCGCCCTCCCCCGCGGCAAGTCCCCCTCTCCAGGGTCCACGGAACAAATAATGCTGCGCTGAAACCACTTCGTACCCGAGCAGCACAAGCCATTCGCGGATCCTTCTTTCGGAGAGCACACGGCGCATGCCGGGCGGAAATCCGCTGCGGCTCCAGCGCGCGCGCACGCCCCAGAGGCTCCAGGGGCGAAATCCGAGCACCAGCAGCCGCCCCTCGCCGAGGAGTACGCGATCCGCCTCGCGCACGATGGCATAAGGGTCGGTGGCGAACTCGAGGATGTGCGGCAGCAGCACCGCATCGATCGAGTCGCTGATGATCGGCAGCTGTGTGGGTCGCCCGAGGATGTCGGCGCTTGACGACAGCCCGGGCGCGGCGACGATGGCCTGATGGCGCGTGCGCGCGCCGGCCAACAGCTCCCTTGCCGGCCCCCAGGCGCCGATCTGCAGCAGCTCCCAGCCAAACACGTCCTCGAGCGCCTCGCCCAGAAGCTGCGATTCCGCGCCGATGAGCGCGCTACCGAGAGAGCTCGACCACCACGCGAGGCGCGCGGCAGCCGGCTCCTGGAAATGAGATCTGTGCGCAGGTGCCATGAAGTACTGGCAATAGTGTGAAGTTACCGGTTAAATTTCCCATTCCGAATAAGTAAGGTCGGAAGCCCCGGGGTTTCCCTGGAGACTCGCACTCGCTCGGGCGGGTCTCGGAGATTCGCTCCGGTGCGAGAAGAACTTAACACGCCTTTTAGAGGGTCGGAAACTTGGCGACGGAAGCACTTCGAGCCACTCGCTTTGCACTGCTGACCGTAGCGCTTGCGGCGCTTGCCGCCTGCGCCACCCGCCAGCCGTTACGCCCGCAGGCCGCACCGGCGATCATGCCGGCGCCCGCCGTCACCCCCCCACCGCCCGAGCCTCCGGCTCCGCCGCCAGCCCCCGCGCCGCAGCCGGCGGTCCTGATGCCGGCGCAGTATGCCGATCTTTTCGACCGCATTCGCAGCGGCTTTTTGCTCCCGGACCCGGACGAGCCCACGATCGATGAGCAGCTCAACTGGTACGCCTCCAACCCGGATTACCTGCAGCGTGCCTTCGGCCGCTCGGACATGTATCTCTATTACATCGTCACGCAGCTCGAGGCGCGGCACATGCCGCTCGAGCTGGCACTGCTGCCCGTCATCGAGAGCGCCTTCGAGCCCTACGCCTATTCGCGGGCGCGGGCCTCGGGCCTTTGGCAGTTCATTTCACCCACCGGGACGCGCTTCGGCCTGAAGCAGGACTGGTGGTACGACGGCCGTCGCGACGTGGTGGCCTCCACCAATGCGGCGCTCGATTACCTGCAGGCACTGCACGATGAGTTCAACGGCGATTGGCTGCTCGCGATCGCCGCTTACAACTGCGGCGAGCTCGCCGTCCAGCACGCCGTGCAGGTGAACGAGGTCGAGCACCGCCCGATCGACTTCTGGGACCTGCGCCTACCGCGGGAAACGGAGGCCTACGTACCGAAGCTGCTCGCCATGAAGCGCCTGGTGGAGGATCCGGCGAAGTACGGGCTCGCCTTCACCGCGATCCCGAATCAGCCGTATTTCGCGCGGGTGAAGACTCCCGGCCAGATCAATCTGCAGGTGGCCGCCCAGATCGCCGGCATCAGCGCCGAAGAGGTTTACGACCTCAACCCCGCGTTCCACCGTTGGGCCACCGATCCCACCGGACCTTTCTACCTGCTCCTTCCGGTCACTGCCGCCCCGATCTTCGAGCAAAACGTAGCCCAGCTCACGCAGGATGAGCTCATGGGTGTCGAGCACTACGAGGTACGGCGTCGCGATTCGATCTACTCCGTGGCCCGAAACTTCAAGACGAGTGTCGCGATCCTGCGCAAGCTCAACACCTTGCCCGACGGCCGGCTCACCGTCGGGGAAGATGTCCTGGTGCCGGCGACGAGCTATGTATTGCCTGCGAACGTGCGCCTCGCGGCGGCCCGCGTCGACGATCGCGCCCGCTGGGGCAGCTACCTGCAGTTCCAGGTGGTGCGGCGCGGGGATACGCTCTGGAGCATTGCGCGCCACTACCGCATGAACCCCGGCACTCTGGCGCGGATGAACGGGATCTCGTTGCATCACCTCATCCGGCCCGGCGAGAAGCTCAGGCTCTATGCCCGTGTTCCGGTCGAGCATCACGGCGAGCTGCACTTCGAGGTCGTGCGGACCGGCGATACTTTGTGGTCGATTGCCCGCCGCCATGGCATGAGCGTTAGAACTCTGGCGACCCTCAACGGCATCGGACGGCGCGCAATGCTGCATCCGGGTGAGCGCCTGCGCCTCTTCACCCGCGCCCCGCACTTCGTCCGATCGGCGGGTATCACGGAGGATCCACCGGCCGGCCCTTCAGGCACACGGAAGGTGGTCTACACCGTCCGCCGCGGAGACAATCTGTGGCAGATCGCGCGGCTCTTCCAGGTGAAGGTTTCGCAGATTCTCGCCTGGAACGCGATCGGTCTGCACACTCCGATCCTCGCGGGCCAGAAGCTCACCATCCGGCTGGGCTCGGGCGGTTGACGGCGGCGCCTCTGCGCGCCCCGGGACGGCGCACCGGACGGTCTGATTCGTCTACACTGCCGCCTCTCCTCATCACGGCAGCCTCGGCATGGGATTTCTCTCAGGCAAGCGCGCGTTCATCGTCGGCGTCGCGACCGATCGCTCGATCGCATGGGGCATCGCGCAGGCGATGCATCGCGAAGGCGCCGAGCTCGCTTTCTCCCATGTGAACGACAAGATGAAGGAGCGCGTCGAGCCCCTGGCCGAGTCCGTGGGCTCGCGGATCACGATGCCCCTCGATGTGACGATCGATGGACAGATCGACGCCGCATTCGAGCGGCTGAAGCGCGAGTGGGGCAGCCTCGACGTCGTGGTGCACGCCGTCGCGTACGCCCCGCGCGAGGCGATCGCGGGGGGATTCCTCGAGAATACCTCCCGCGAGGCCTTCAGGATCGCCCACGATGTCTCGAGCTACAGTTTCACCGCGCTTGCCCGCGGCGCCGCGCCGCTGATGGCGGGCCGATCGGGGGCCCTCCTCACCCTTTCCTATCTCGGGGCCGTGCGCTCGATCCCGAGCTACAACGTGATGGGGCTCGCCAAGGCGAGTCTCGAGGCCAACGTGCGATTTCTGGCCGCCGATCTCGGCCCGCAGGGCATCCGGGTCAACGGCATCTCCGCCGGACCGATCAAGACACTCGCCGCAGCCGGAATCTCAGGGTTCCGCAAGATGCTGAGCCGCGTCGCCGAGGTGGCACCGCTGCGACGCAACGTCACACAGGAGGATGTCGGCAACGCCGCCGCGTTCCTGTGCTCGGACCTCGCGGCCGGAATCACCGGCGAGATTGTCTACGTCGACAGCGGCTTCAACACGGTCGGGATGAGCTTTCCGCAGGAGGCGCAGTCGCCCTGAGAGCCGCGCGCTAGAGCGCGTGACGCCGCGCTCCGATCATTGGAAGGCGTCAGGGTTCTTGCGGACCTTCGCCGTCGCCCGCAACTGCGCGAGGTAGCCCACCGCGTCGGCCTCGCCGTTGCGCTGCAGCTGCTCCTGCTCGAGAGCCTGCTCGAGGTACCTGTTGGTCTGTTGCTCGCCGCTGCGGATCTGGGTGATGGCGATGAGCGCGGCGCCGCCATTCTGCAGAGTCACGGCCTCATACACGGCCCTGTGCACCGGTTTCGCCGCATCGAACGCCGCCGACAGGATTTGCGCCGGAACGGACGGATCACCCCGGCCGACGAACTTCGGCGGGTCCGCCTTGATGTTGAGATTCTTGGCGACCTGATCGAAGGGGGTGCCCGAAAGGAGCTGCGTGCGTGCCGCCTGCGCGGCCGCGAGCGCGGCATCGCTCTCGCGCTGCTTCGTCAGGGCGGCGACGATGCTGTCGCGAACGTCCGCGAGCGGCTTCACGTGCGCCGCGCGATAAGCCGCCGCCTCGAAGACCACCATCTTGTCGTTGTCGAGGATCACCGGTCCGCCGAGCGTGCCGGCGCTGATCGCATTGGCGCCGAACAGCAGATTCTGTAGCGGCTTCTCCTGGCCGAGCGGCGGCCCGCCCGCCCCTTTGAGGAACTGCGACACCTCGCCGGTCGTCAGGTTGAATTCCTTCGCCAGACCCTCAAGCGTCACACCCGGGTCCTGTAGCCGGTTCTGCAGCTTGTCCTCGATATCCCCGAAGCGGTTGCTCGCCTCGCTCTGCTTCAGTTGCGCCACGAGCTCGGGACGCGCCTCGGCGAGGGTCTTGGTCCTGCCCGGTTGGATGCCATCGAGGCGGATGATGTGATAGCCATACGGACTTTTCACCGGCCCCACGATGTCCCCGACCGACTTGATGCTGAAGAGCGCATCCGCAAAGGGTTTCACGAAGCCGCCTTGGTCCATCCACCCCAGGCTGCCGCCGTTCTGCGCCGAGCCGGGGTCCTGCGAGTACTTCTTCGCGAGCGCGGCGAAGTTCTGTCCCGATTGGGCGAGCGCGAGAACCTTGTCGGCCTGCTTCAGGGCCGCGGCGGGATCCTTGCCGAAGGGAATGAGGATGTGGCTCGCCTCGCGGCGCTCGGGTAGCACGAAGCGGGTCTTCTCCTTGTCGTAGGCCGCCTGCACGGCGGTATCCGCGACGGTCTCCGTGCTCGCCACCTGGGCGAGGGTCAGCTGCGCGTAGTGCAGGTCCACCGATTCCGCAACGCGGTAGTCGGCCTGGTGGATTTTGTAGTACGCCTCTATGGCCGCCGGATCGACGGGCGCATCGCTCTTGAAGCTGTCGGCGGGCAGAATCGCGTACTGAACCTCCCGCTCCTCGTCCCGCAACGCCTGCGCGCGGGCGGCTTCGATCGGCGTCACGAACTCCGAGGAGGCGATGCCCATGAGAAGCTGCTGGCGTCGCTGGTCGGTGCGCTCGTCGGCCTCGAATTGGTCGAGCGAGAGACCGCTCTCGGCCAGCGCTTCCTTCGCCGCCTCCGGCGAATACTGCCCGGCGATCTGGAAGGCGGGCTCGCTGCGAATGGCCGCGATCAGCTCGGGCTCGCCTACCCGATAGCCCAGTTTCTCGGTGCGCTCGGCGATGAGCGCCTCACCGATCAGGCGCTCGAGCACCTGGTCCTGGGCGGCCTTCTGCTGGGCCGCCGGGATATTGCCGCCATACTGCTGCTGCAGCTGGCCCTGAGCGCGGAGCCAGGCGTTGTGGGCCGCATCGAGGGAGATCGTCTGGCCGTCGGCCTCGGCCGCATAGCTCGAGGAGCTGAAATTGAGGTTGACGAAGCCGTAGGCGCCCCAGGCGGCAAAGACCAGGGCGAGCGCACCAAGGATGCTGTACCACAGCCACTTGTGCGTCTCGATGGTGTCGGTGATTCTCTGCAGCATGGTCCAGGTGGCGGAGCGGACGGGACTCGATGCGCCCTGCTAGGTTATTGAAAAAAAACGATAGTACATCCGCTGGATCGTCTATCTACCCCCAACCGTACCCCCACCGGCGATGGGCTGGTTCGGTTGGGCGGCGGGATTGTACCAAAGGCGTCCGTCCGCGACGGGCTGCGCACGGCCACCATGTCGCCCTGGGAAGCTGTGGAAGCTCGCGTGCTGCTCGGGCTCGGTCGTCAGAGCCCGTGCCGCAGCCGACCGGCGGTCGGGTCGGCATTCATGATTACACCAATTGGTGTTACACTAAATGGTGTATCACTAATTGGTGTAATCGAATGGAGAATCCCTTCGTCTTCGGCTCGGAGCTCGAACCTGGACAGCTCGTGGATCGCGAAGAGGAAGTACGCCAGGTCGTTCGGACGATGATCGGCCGACAGAAGCTCTTTTTGATAGGACCGCGCCGCTTCGGGAAGACCTCGATTCTGAACGTGGCGCAGCAG